>NZ_JACHYZ010000007.1:0-355301 GCF_014193215.1 Rhizobium sp. BK112 | reverse complement strand
CTGAGCGAGGGCGACTGCCTGATCGAAGTCGTCGAACCGGCCGGCTCCGACACCTTCGCCGTCACCAAGCTCGGCGGCAAATCCGTCGTCGCCCGGCTGCGCGCCGATGCCGGCATTGCACCTGGCCAGACAACCCGACTGGCCTTCAATCTCGATAAGGCTGTCTTCTTCGATCCGCAAACACAGGCCAGGATCGGGTGATGGCCGTCAGGCGGCCGTCACGCTTGTTGTCACCGGTGCGAAACGTGTAGAAACGACTTCGACGGTGATCTCGCCGGTGAAGCCCGTCGCCTCCAGCCAGAAGCCTGATGTGCCGCCCTGCAATGGCACAGTGGTCGGGCCGACGATCCTTGCCGGGCCGTGCACCTTCAGCGAAATGCTGTCATTCATGAAGGGCAGGCGCTGGCCGCTCTGGTCGAGGGCGCGGATGATGACGCGTGTGCTGTCGCGTTCGCGGGCTCTGAGCGTCGACCTGTCGGCAACGACCTCAAGCGTCGTCGGCAACGGATCGGCCGCCAGCGTCAGGCTGGCCACCGGTTGGCCGTCGATATAGCCGGTGAAGGTGCCGTCGATCCATTCGAGGCCCCAGGTGCCGAGCTCATCGGCGGTGAAGTGGCGATGGTCGAGCACGACGGGCGGATGCGGCAGATGCGGGTAGTTTTCGCGGTCCGGGCCGATGCGTTTGGAAAGCGCGCCATATTGCAGCTCCACCTCGTCGCAGTTGGTCAGGATGATCAGCGGCAGCACGCCACCGATATTGCGTTCGCCGCGCGCCCAGAAGGTCACCGGCTTCATGACGATCTCGTCTGATGGATCGCACTGGCTGATATAGGCATAGGCCGCGAATTTCGGCTCGCGGAACATGTCCATGACGCCGTGATAGCAGATGCGGTCGCCGGAGCCGAAATCCTTGTGCGTGTTGTAGTCGAACATGCACCAGCCGATGGCGCCGGATATATCGGCATCGCCGTAGGCGGCGTTCAGCACGTCCAGGTGCCGGCGTACATGCTCGGCCTGGCGCTGCTCCTGATCGTAAATCTTCGTCGGGTGCATGTGGCCGTTGAACTCGGTGATGAGGTACGGCACCTTGTGGGACAGTCCGGTATTTTCCTGCTGGCCGCGCAGCGTCGTGCGCGGGCGGTTGGCGCCCGGCAGTTCCTCGTTGCCGAGGATGAAGTCGTTCATCGTGTAGACGTCCTCGAGCAGTTCGCTCTCGGTGATATAACGCACGCCGCCGGTCTGGCGGGTGCTGTCGAGCTCGCGGGCGAGCCTGTTGGTCTCGGCGTAGAAATGGTGATTGTCCTGCGATTCATTGATGCGCACGCCCCAGATGATGATCGAGGGGTGGTTCCAGTCGCGCTCGATCATGCGGCGGACGTTCTCGATCGATTCCTGCTGCCAATCGGCATCGCCGATATGCTGCCAGCCGGGGATTTCCTCGAAAACCAGCAGGCCGATCGTGTCGCAGCGGTCGAGGAACCACTTCGACTGCGGATAATGCGAGGTGCGGACGATATTGCACTTCAGCACCGTCTTCATGATGTCGGCATCGCGCTCCTGGGCGGAGCGACCGGCGGCATAACCGACATAGGGGAAGGCCTGGTGACGGTTGAGGCCGCGCAGCTTCAGCGGCTTGCCGTTCAAGAGGAAACCTTCCGGCGTGAATTCGGCGGTGCGGAAGCCGAACCGGGTCGAGACACGGTCGGAGCCGTGCTCGGTCCTGAGTTCGACGGTGACGTCATAGAGTGTGGGATCGGTGATGTCCCAGAGGGTGATGCCGGTGAGGCCGCCGAAAGAGAGCGTGGTGCGGCTGCCGATCGTTTCGGTGGCGGCGGTGGCGACCACCGTGCCGTCTGCCTGCTTCAGCGTGGCGGTGACGGTCGCCGAGAAGCTGCGGCTCTCGGGATTGGCTATATCGACGCGGACGGTTGCCGATTTCTCCGGGCGAAGAACGTCCATGGTTTCGATCTTGAGATTGCGGATCGATACCGGGTCGGTGACCTTCAGCCAGACGTCGCGGTAGATGCCGGCATAGGTGAGATAATCGATGCGGCCGCCGAAAGGCGGAATGGCCGGGTTCTCGCTGCCGTCGATCTTGACGGTGACGAGGTTCTCTCCCCTGACGAGCCTGCCGGTGAGGCGGGCCTCGAAGGGCGTGTAGCCGTCCTTATGGGCGACGATTTCCTCGCCGTTCAGATAGACGACGCTGTCGGCCATGGCGGCGTCGAAGACGAGCGAGACCTCGCGCCCCTCGAACTCCGGCAGCCAGCGCAGCACCTTCTGATAGGTGAAGGCGCGCTGATAGCTGGTTTCGTCGAAATAGTTGAAGGGCAGTTCGACGGCGGTATGCGGCAGGCTGACTGATTTGGCGGCATCGAAAGATTCGAGCAAACGCTGACCGAAGCCCTCATGGAAACTCCAGCCTTCATTGAAGGAGACGACGGAACGCATTTCAGGCTCTCCAGCTTACGGCATCAGGGACATTGCGGCGCCCTTCGGCGCGTGAAAATCTGGTCATCGGTATTCCTCCTCGATGCAATGGATGTGTGCCGCTATGCGGTCGAGCCCCAGCGGGCGGTGCAGGTGAGTGTGATGCTGTGCGGGCCTTCGATCTCGGCGTCATGGCGTTCGATCAGTTCGACGACGGCATCGATGAAGGCGACGTGGTCGAGGCTCAGCGTGGTGAGGTCGTTGCAATCCCAGGCGGCCATGGCGATGCCGTCCTGGCCGACGATGGCGATATCGTCAGGCGTGTTCTTGCCGATCACCCGGCGGGCGGCATCGCGTGCGCCGATCGCCATGACGTCGTTGCCGCAGATGATGGCATCGACTTTGTTCCGGTGCAGCAGCAGCACGGCTTCCTTGAAGCCGGAATCATAGGAATAGTCGCCGAAGGCCTGCGCCTCGAAAGAGAGGCCGCGCTTGGCGAGCGCATCGGCGAACCATTTGCGCCTGAGCTTGTCGATCCAGCTTGAATTGGTGCCGGAGAGGTAGGCGAAACGCTTCTTGCCGTCGCGGACGATCTTGTCGATGATCTCGTCGGCGGCCCCAGAGCCGTCGATGCGGATGCTGGAGACGTTTTCGTTGTCGAGCGGCTCGAAGGAGACGATGATAGGCTTCGTCGTGTGAAAGATGTCGACGGCATCCTGCATCGACACCATGTCGGAGAAGACGACGACGTGATCGACCTGATAGGTGGAGGCAAGGCGCATCAGCTGCAGCCGGTCGGAATGATCGGCGCAGCAGAGGATGATCGGCAGCAATTGTCTTGCCTGCAGGCGGTGGACGAGAAGCTGCTGTTCCTCGGCCTCGCAGGGGTTGCCGATCGCATTGACGACCAGGGCGACGAGGCGCGAGCGCTGGTTGTTCAGCGAGCGGGCGATCGCATTCGGCTGGTAGCCATGTTCACGGGCGACGGCGAGGATGCGATCGCGGGTGGCGCTGCCGATGCGTGAATCCGGGGAGAAGGCGCGGGAAATGGTGGCGGAGGAGACGCCGGCGAGTTTCGCCAGTTCCTTCGAAGTGATCCGCCGTCTGTTCATTCCGCCCATCTTCAGCGCCTATCGGGCGACGATCCTGACGGAAGCGCCGTCGGCCGCTGCCGATTCCTTGATTGCATCCCATAGCCTAGCGAATCTGAGGCCCATTTCAACGGAGCCGGAGTTTTCCATCTTTCCCGCGCGAATGGCGAGGAAATTTTTCATCGGATTGCCGAGAATCTCGGCCTCCTCGCGCGGCTCGGCGCTCCGCCCGAGGCTGATCTCGCGCCAGCCGCCCCAGGCATCGATGCGCACGATCGCCTTCGAATAGAAGAAGGTGATGTAGGAAGCGCAGCCCGGAGGGCCTTCGCCGGCGGCTGTCAATGTCGTCAGCGCGCCGTTTTTCAGCCGGGCGGAGACGGCGGTGGCGATGTCGACCTGCCTGCCGTGGTTGTTCATGTAGGCCGAAACGCTGTCGAAATCGGAATTGGCGAGCAGGCAGACGGTGTTCATCATATGGGCGCCGGTATCGAACATGAAGCCGCCGCCTGAAATTTCAGGCTGCTGTTTCCAATGACCATGATAGTTCGACGACCAGCTTTCCCAGATCATGCCCGATATGGCGATCAGTTCGCCGAATTCGCCGGCGAGCGCCCGCCGGCGCGTGTCGAGCACCAGCGGCGAGAGGCCGCCCTGGAAGGCAGTGACGATGGTGACGCCGCTCTTCTTCTGCGCGGCGATCAGCCTCTCGGCCTCGGTGACGGTCGTCACCATCGGCTTTTCGAGGAAGAGGTCGAGGCCGGCCTCGGCAACGGCAGTTGCCTGCTCGGCATGGAAGGCATGCGGGGTGGAGATGTAGACGATGTCGAGTTCGTCCCGGCACTGGCCGAGCATCTCACGATAGTCCTCGAAGCTCTTCGGTTCGGGGGCGCCGGCGGCGAGGCAGACGTCGAGCAGGCGCTGGCGCGAAGCCGCCGTGGTGTCGGCGAGTGCAGCAAATTCGATCTCCGGCATCTTGACCCAGCTCGCGGCATATTCCGCCGCCTTCAGGCCGGCACCGATGACGCCGAGGCGCAATTTCCCAGTCATGAAATTTCCTCCCTGATTGCATTTGTGCACACGATTACACAAACGTTACAGTGATGGCAATATTTAATTAGATAAGTAATATCAGTATATTAAAACCCAATAACGAATCTTTTTAAAAACCGTCTTGTCAGCATTGGGAATGCGTGTACATTTTCGCGGTCGGTGCTGGAGGGCGCCGTGTCTCTAAAAAAGGGAGGACTTCCGTTGAAGAAGATGGTTCTTGGCGGCCTGTGCGCCGTTCTGCTGAGCGCGGTTTCGACGCTGGCGCAGGCTGAAACAATCCGAATTGCAAATCACGGTCAGGCCGGCATCGACGCGATGAAGTCGACGGTCGAGCGGATCGAAAAGAAATACGGCGTCACCGTCGAGGTCATCGAATATCCGGCGCCGGACAAGGATTACCTGACGAAACTCCTGACGGAGCTCGGCGCCGGCAACGCCCCCGACCTGTTCTCCATCCCGACGACGGCAGCCGTCGCCGACATGGTGGAAGCCGGCTACCTCGCGCCTGTGACCAAGGAGTTCAAGGCCTGGGATGGCTACGCCAACCTCTATGATGTCGCCAAGGACCTCGCCGTCAGCCCGGACGGAGAGACTTATGTGATGCCGTTCATGCTCGGCATCCAGGAAATCTATTATCGCAAGGACGTTCTCGAAAAGGCCGGCATCTCGACCGAACAGCCGAAGACCTGGCAGGAGCTTCTCGATCGTGCCGCCGAAATCAAGCAGAAGACCGGCGCCTATGGCCTGCTGTTCCCGGCCGGCGTTTCCTGGGGAAGCGGTGCCTTCGACGAAGGCTTCCAGCACCTGCTCGTCGGTTCGAAGACGCCGCAGCTCGTCGATGCCGACGGCAAGCTCGATCTGAATGGCGAAGGCATCAAGGATGTCTTCAACGTCTACAAGGAACTGATCGACAAGGATCTGATGCCGACGCAGCCGCTGCTCGGACCCGAGCCCTGGGTCGTGCCGAAGTACCAGATGTTCCCGGAAGGCAAGCTTGCCGCCACCACCTGCGGCTCCTGGTGCTATATTTTCGACTGGGGCCGCGAGAGCAAAAATCCGATTCCCGACGTGACGAAGGTGGTCGGCACCTGGACAGTCCCGGGCCAGAGCAGCGGTCAGTATGTGCTTGCCAATCTCGCCGCGCCGTGGGCGGTTAATTCCAAGTCGGCCAACACCGAATTGGCGATCAAGGCGCTGATGGAGATCGGCTCGATCGAGACGCAGGTTTCCTACGCCGCCCGCATCGGCAACATTCCCGCCAGCAAGGACGCGGCCGACAATGCCGAGTTCCAGAAGCTGACGGAACTGGTTCCGATCCATGCGGCGGCCGGGAACGGCGTGTTCCTGAAGCAGGCCTCCGGCTTCGGCACGGTCTCGGAAGGTGTGGCGCGGGCCACCGAAGCGCTGCTGCGCAAGGAGACCGACGCTGCCGGCGCCCAGAAGATCC
Source organism: Rhizobium sp. BK112 (assembly GCF_014193215.1). Lineage (NCBI taxonomy): Bacteria > Pseudomonadati > Pseudomonadota > Alphaproteobacteria > Hyphomicrobiales > Rhizobiaceae > Rhizobium > Rhizobium sp. BK112. Next base: position 349,283 of record NZ_JACHYZ010000007.1, on the reverse strand, counting down.
TTGTCGACTACGTCAAGGAAACCCTCGGCGACGACATGGTCAAGTAAGCCTCCGCTTTCCTTCCCAGCGAACGGGGACGCGGCGGCATCGCCCGCGTCTTCTCTTTCATTCGATAAGCCGGCTTCATTCGACAAGGTTGTGAGCTTGCATGGCCCGAAACTCTCATGAAAAGCGCGCCGAGCGGCAGTGGCTGCTGATCCTGCTGCCCTCGCTGGTGCTGCTTCTGGCCTTCGTCATCTATCCGGCCCTCTATTCCGTCTATCTGAGCTTCACCAACGAGGCGCTGACCGGGGCGGCCGCACTTCGGCCCCGCTTCGTCGGTCTCAGGAACTACACGCGGCTCTTGAACGACGCGAAATTCTGGAACGCGCTGTTCGTCACCTTCGTCTTCGTCATCGGTTCAGCGGTGATCGGCCAGTTCGTGCTCGGCCTGATCTCGGCAATGGCGCTGCGCCGGCCGATCCGTTTCCGGCGGGTGTTCTCGTCGATCATCCTGCTGCCGAATGCCGCTCCCGAAGTCGTCGCCGGCTTCATGTGGATCTCGATGCTGGCCGGCGGCGATAATGCCACGCTCAGCCGCATCGTCAGCTTCTTCGGCGTCACGCCGGCCGACTGGCTGCAGGTCTTCCCGCTGTCGATGATCATCGTCGTCAACACCTGGCGCGGCATCGCCACGGCGATGATTCTCCTGACCGCGGGCCTCAGCACCATTCCGGCGGAGATCTACGAGGCGGCGCGCATGGACGGCGCCACACCGTCGCAGATGTTCCGCCGCATTACCCTGCCGCTGATGATGCCGACAATCCTGCTCTATATGCTGATCTCGGCCGTCTCCACCATCGCCGTCTTCGGCCTCGTCTATGCGCTGACGCGCGGCGGGCCGGGCGGGGCGACCGAGGTCGTCAGCATCTATATCTACAACCAGTCCTTTACGGCATTCCAGCTGGGATATGGTGCGGCGGTCGCCGTCGTCGCGCTCGTCATCTCGCTAATCCTCGGCATCGCCTATGTCCGGGCCATGAAGGTGGAGGTATGACATGACCGTCATTTCTCCGAGCGAGACCGCAAACAAGGGGCGCTCCGACCTCATCGCCTATGCGACGCTGTCGCTGATCTCGATCTTCTGCGCGGTTCCCTTCTTCTGGGTGCTGCTCGCCTCTCTCGACGGCAATGCGCAGCTTTTCCTGCACTGGCCGGAGCAGTGGACCTTCGCCAACTATATCAAGGTCTTCACAAAGGAGGACGGGGCGAAGTGGCTGTTCAACTCGCTCTTCGTGGTCGGCGGTGCGACGCTGCTGGTCATGGTGCTTGCCGGGCTCGGCGGTTATGCGCTGTCACGCACCAGGGCCTGGTGGAAGCTGCCCTTCCTCTATGCGATCCTGCTCATCCGGGTGCTGCCGCCGACGGCGCTGGTCGTGCCGCTCTACAAGTTCCTGCTGACGCTGAACAATGCGGAAGCGGCAGTGCTCAGGCCGATCTTCGGCAGCTATGCCCGCGACATCATGCGCTGGACCGGCTTCATCGACGGTTATCTCGGGCTGATCCTGGTGCTGGCGACCATGCAATTGCCGCTGGCGCTCTGGATCATGAAGACCTTCTTCGACGGGCTGCCGAGGGATTACGAAGAGGCGGCGCTGATGGATGGGGCGACTCTCATCCAGCGCATCCGCCGGGTGCTGATCCCGCTGGCGCTGCCGGGGCTGGCGGCTGCCGGGCTGTTCGCCTTCATGTCGGCCTGGGGTGACTTCCTTCTGCCGCTGATCTTCCTGTCGTCGCCGGAGCTGCAGACGCTGCCGCTCGGTCTCTTCCGCGCCTTCCTGCGCATCAACGAGATCGATTACGGCCTGCTGACGGCTTTGGCCTTCATCTACCTGCTGCCTGCCGTCGTTGCCTTCGGTTTTGCGCGGCGCTTCCTCGTCCAGACATTCTCGGGCGGCGTGAAGGGCTGAGATCAAGAAAGAGAAACAGATGATCAATCTCAGAAACGTTCGCAAATTTTACGGCGCGCTCGAGGTCATCAAAGGCGTCGACATCACCGTGGAAGACGGCGAATTCGCGGTCTTCGTCGGCCCCTCCGGCTGCGGCAAGTCGACGCTGCTGCGCATGATCGCCGGCCTCGAAGGTATCGACCAAGGCGACCTCATCCTCAACGGCAAGCGCATCAACGACGTGCCGCCGGACAAGCGCGGCATCGCCATGGTGTTCCAGTCCTATGCCCTCTATCCGCATATGAGCGTTGCCGAAAACATCGGCTTCTCCCTCAGTCTCAAAAAAGTGCCGGAGGCGGAAATCCGCCGGCAGGTGGAAGGTGTCGCCGAGATCCTGCAGCTCACCGACTATCTCGACCGCCGCCCGGCCGCCCTCTCCGGCGGCCAGCGCCAGCGCGTGGCGATCGGCCGGGCCATCATCAAGAAACCGGCGCTGATCCTGTTCGACGAGCCGCTGTCGAACCTCGATTCGGCGCTACGCGTGCAGATGCGCGCCGAGCTGCAGCGTCTGCACCGCGAGCTGAAGGCAACTGTCGTCTACGTCACCCACGACCAGGTGGAGGCGATGACGATGGCCGACCGCATCGTCGTGCTGAACAAGGGCCTGGTGGCACAGGCGGGGGCGCCGATGGCGCTCTACCATCAGCCGGAGAATGAATTTGTCGCGACCTTCATCGGCTCGCCGAAGATGAATGTCATCCCGGTCACCGCGACGCAGGCCTCAGCGGGCAGGCTGCATCTCGACAGCCCGATCGGGCTTTCGCTCGATCTTGCCGATGCGAACGGGGTCGTGCCGCAGGGCGAGGCCAAGCTCGGCATCCGGCCGGAGCATTTGAAGATCGCGCCGGAGGGGCGGGGAAATTTCACCGCCGAGGTGGTCATCGTCGAGCGCCTCGGCGTCGAGACCTACATGACCGTCGGCTCGCCGCAGCAACCGATCGTGGTGCGCGCCGAAGGCGATATCGCGGTGCGGCCGGGCGACCGCGTGCCGCTGATGGCCGATCCCGCTGCCTGCCATGTGTTCGATTCCGCCGGCCGAGTGATCCGTCCGGCAACTGCCTGACACCTGAACCATCGCCCAAACATCGAGGAATGCCATGACAATCAAGGTCACCATCTGGAACGAAGGACGCCACGAACAGCTCCACAGGGAGGTCCAGGAGATCTACCCCGACCGTATCGACGGCGCGATCGCCGCCGGTATTGCCCATCCGGATTTCGAAATCCGCCGCGGCACGTTGGATGATCCCGATGAAGGCCTGCCGGACAGCGTGCTCGATGATACCGACGTGCTGCTCTGGTGGGGGCATATGGCGCATGACGAGGTCAGCGACGGGCTGATCGACCGCGTGCAGCAGCGTGTGCTGAAGGGTATGGGCCTGCTGGTCCTGCATTCCGGCCATCATTCCAAGCTCTTCCGCCGGCTGATGGGCACCAACGCCAACCTTTCCTGGCGCGAGACGCCGGATGGCGACCTCGAACGCGTCTGGGTGGTCAATCCCTCGCATCCGATCGCCGAGGGACTGCCGCCCTATTTCGAGGTCAATGCCTCGGAAATGTACGGCGAGCCCTTCGATATTCCGCAGCCGGACGAGCTTGTGTTCATCTCCTGGTATTCCGGTGGCGAGGTGTTCCGCAGCGGCTGCACCTTCCAGCGCGGGCGCGGGCGCATTTTCTTCTTCAGCCCCGGCCACGAAACCTACCCGATCTATCACGACAAGATCGTGCATAAGGTGATCTCGAACGGCATCCGCTGGGCGCAGCAGAAACACACAGATGGCCGCATCCTGGAAAACTGGCATCGGGCCGAGCCGCTGCATGGGCGTCCCGACAGCTGAAGGCCTGACCTATGGATATTGTGCGCCGGTCGTCTTGATATAAATCGAATAGACCGAACGCGTCGCGGTGATGAAGAGCCGGTTTTTCTTGGGGCCGCCGAAGGTGAGGTTGGACACCGTCTGCGGCACCCTGATCTTGCCGAGCAGCGTTCCCTCGGGCGAAAAGCAGTGGACGCCGTCGGAGGCGCTCGTCCAGAGATTGCCTTGGACATCGAAGCGGAAGCCGTCGGGATTGCCGACGTCGAGGCTGCAGAAGTAACGGCTATTCGCAAGCCTCCTGCCGTCGATGACGTCGAAAACGCGGATATGGCGCGGCACGTCATGTTTTGCCGAGCCGGAATCGGCAATATAGAGCTTCGTCTCGTCGGGCGAGAAGGCAAGGCCGTTCGGCTGGATGAAATCTTCGACGACGGCGTCGATCGATCCGCTTGCCGGATCGATCCGGTAGACGTTGCGGGTCGGCTGCTCGGGCTCGGCCTTGTGGCCCTCGTAATCCGACAGGATGCCGTAAGTCGGATCGGTGAACCAGGCCCCGCCGTCGGAGTGCACGACGACGTCGTTCGGCGAATTCAGCCGCTTGCCCCTATAGCTGTCGGCGAGAACGGTGATGGTGCCGTCCGTCTCGGTGCGGGTGACGCGGCGGCCGCCATGTTCGCAGGAGACCAGCCGGCCCTGCCGGTCGCGGGTATTGCCGTTGACGTAGTTGGACGGTGAACGGAAGACGGAGACCGTCCCATCCGGTGTCCATCGCATCATCCGTTCATTCGGGATATCGCTCCAGAGAAGGCAGTTCAGGTCGGAAAACCAGACCGGGCCTTCCGTCCAGCGGCAGCCGGAATAAAGCTCCTCGAGGGCGGCGCTGCCGATGATCATTGCACCGAAGCGTTCGTCGCGGATCTCATAAATCGGATTGTCGCCCATGCCAGTTTCCTCCCTGAATGCTGCCGTTCTTTTCCTAGCGGCAAAAACCTGGAGGTGCCAGAGCCCAGCGACGGAATTGCCGGGCTCTGCCTTTCTCAGAGGGCTGCGACCGGATGCGGCGAGCCGTCGTAGGCGCCCCAGATCGACTGATCGAAGCAGATGACCGAGCCGGTCATCAGGCCGGATTCGGAAGACGACAGGTAAGCGCAGGCGCGCGCCACCTCGTGCGGATCGACGAGACGGCCGAAGGGCTGGCTTGCCGCCGCCTTCTCCAGCCAGTCGGCCGGTGCCTCGTGATATTCGCGCTGGATCCGGTCCTCGCCTTCGGAGGCCATCCAACCGATGTTCAGACCATTGACGCGGATGCGGTTGCGCAGCAGCGCGTAGGCGGTGTTCTTCGTCAGCGTTTCCAGCGCGCCCTTGGAGGCGCAATAGGCGGCGATGAAGGGCTGGCCGGCTTTGGCCGACATCGAGCCGATGTTGACGATGGTGCCTTCGATGTTTTCGCGGCGCATCACCTTTATCGCTTCCTGCATCAGGAAAAACGGCGCGCGCACATTGACGGCGAACATGGCGTCGAAGAGCTCCGGGCTGGTATCGAGAATGGTGCCGCGATCGGTAATGGCGGCGGCATTGACCAGCGCGTCGACACGGCCGAAGGCCTCATCGCAGGCGCGCACGACATTCTGCGCCTCCTCGACCTTGCCGAGGTCGGCCTTCACATAAACGACCCTGGCGCCGGTCACGTCCGAAATCTCCGCGGCCTTCGCATTACCTTTGGCTTCGTTGCGGCCGCAGATGACGATGCCCTTTGCGCCGCGCTCGGCGAAGAGGCGGGCGATGGTGGCGCCCAAGCCTTGCGTGCCGCCCGTAATGATGGCGATCTTGCCGTCGAGACGGCCGTGGTCTGTGCTCATGTGGTTCCTCCGTTGTGATGATGTGCGAATGGCCTCCCGCGGATGCGGGAGGCTTGTGTCAGTACGGATACAAGAGACTTACGCTTCCAATCAGCTCAGCTTCTTCTGCGCCTGCGCCGCAAGTGCTGCGGTAAAGGCCTCGTCGCTCCAGCCTTCCTTCAGCGCCTCGTGCATCAGTTGCGCCTGTGTCTTCGGCGCCAGTCCGCCGAGCGGCGGGTCGCGGTCGAGATTGGTCGGGAAGGAATAACCTTCGGCGCAGGCGGCGACGGCGTTGGCGATTTCATCAGGCGAGAGCTTTTCCTGCAAGCTCTTCAAGGCGGGAAACAGCCTGGCGCTCATCTTCTCGCGGTTGACGGTTTCCATCGCCCGGCCGAAGGCGGAGGAGACTTGCAGGAGGTTGGCGACACGCTTGATGTCGGCCGAGCGGTTGGTGCCGGCGGCATGGAAAAGGGCGGGATTGAAGAAGACGACGTCGCCTTTTTCGAGCGGCATCTGGACATGATGGGTTTCGAAATAATCGCGGAACTCCTGCCGTTTCAGCGCGAGATAACCGGGCACATAGGTTTGGCTGTGCGGCAGAAAGAGCGTCGGGCCGCTTTCGAGCGGCATGTCGCAATGGGCGACCGCGCCCTGCAGTGTCAGTACCGGCGAGAGCCGATGCACATGCGCCGGAAACTGCTCGATCACCGCAGACGACTGAAAGCCGAGATGGTAATCGCGATGCGCCGACTGCGCCGCGCCGCCCGGATTGACGCGATTGACCTGCGCCGTCATCTGGTAGCTCGGGCCGAGCCAGGCTTCGCTTGCCAGCACGATGATGGGATTGCCGTAATATTCGGCGAAATTTGCCGGATCGGCGAGGCAATGTTTTTCCAGCGAATTCCAGATGCGATCGTTGGCGCCAGGCTTGGCGAAGTGATCGCCGCCGCCGGTCGCGGTGCGGTGCTGCTCCTCGATGATCGCATCGAAGATCGTGCTGGCGCGGTCGATGATGCCGGTGTCTTCGTAAGCGCGCTTGAACACGACGACCCCAGGACCTTCGCCGAAGACCTCGCAGATTTCCGCCAACACGGCGCGCCGGCCTTCCGGCGTTGCGGCGGCTGCCATCACCTTGCGGCTGTCATAGATCAGCACGTTTTTTTCGACCGCAGACGCTGCGGGGTAATCGGCAAGCACCGTCGTTTTTTCCGCAAGGTCGCGAAAATCGTCGAGATCGCAGGCCTCTTCGGTCAGCCAGACGCGGTCGGCGCGCAGTTTCTGCGGATTGTCGGTTTTCATGGCGGGCTCCTCCCTCTTTCCGATGGAGGCACTATACGCCGCGATGCCAGGTGATATAGATCAGAAATCCATCAAAAAACCATCAAGGCCCGGCCATGGTCCATCGCTTTCTCGTCAAGGACATCGCCTTCCAGGCAGGCCTGAGCACCGCGACCGTCGACCGGGTGCTGAACGGCAGGCCGGGCGTGCGTCGGCAGACGGAGATGCGGGTGAAGGCGGCGATCGCTGAGCTGGAGAAGCAGCAGGCGGGGGCGATGGGCAGCGGGCGTGTGCTGGCGATCGATATCGTCATGGAGACGCCACAGCGTTTCAGCGATGCGGTGCGCAATGCCTTCGAAGCGGAGATGGCGGCCTTCCTGCCCGGCGTCTTCCGCTGCCGGTTCCATTTCGCCGAGGTGATGAAGCCGGCCGAACTGGTGCAGCTTCTCGATCGCATCCGGCTGCGTGGTACGCACGGCATTGTGCTCAAGGCGCCTGACGTTGCCGAGGTGGCTGCTTCAGTTGCGCGGGCGGATGCGGCGGGCATTCCCGTGGTGACGCTGGTGACCGACCTGCCGAATTCGGCCCGCATCGCTTATGCCGGCGCCGACAACCGGGCGGCGGGAGAGACCGCCGCCTATCTGATCGGCGAATTCCTCGGGGACAATGGCGGCAAGGTGCTGGTGACGTTGTCGAGCGGGCGGTTCCGCGGCGAGGAAGAGCGCGAAATCGGCTTTCGTCGCAGCATCCGTGCCCATTATCCCGACATCGGCATTACTGAAATCAGCGAGGGGCACGGCACCGATGCCGCCACGGGAACGCTTGCGGCGGCGGCGCTTGCCGCCGATCCCGCCATCAACGCCGTCTATTCGATCGGCGGTGGCAACCGGGCGGTGCTTTCGGCCTTCGATGCGGCCCAACGTCCCGTCCGCGTCTTCGTCGCCCATGATCTCGATGCCGATAATCGCGCCCTGCTTGCCGCGCGTCGGATCGGCTTCGTGCTGCATCACGATCTCAGAACCGATGCGCGCTCGGCCTTCAGGGCGATCATGAGCCGGGCACAAGCATCGGGGCGGGCGGTTTCGCCCTCGCTTTCAACGGTCGAAATCATCACGCCCTACAATATGCCCGCGGGCAATTGAGCCAATTGACTTTCCTTCCATGCCGAATTCGGGCTACAGCTCAGACCAAGCACGAGTGAAGGTGAGCGCCATGGATTACAGCGACGTCAGCACGATTGCAGCCTGGGTGACCGAGCAGGGACTGAAGGGCGTTTCCGAAGCCGAGCTCATGACCGGTTTCTGCGCGGCCTGTCGTAATGCCGGCCTGCCGCTCGACCGCGGTCTGGCGCTGATGGATACGTTGCATCCGGTGCATGAGGGCCGTGCTTTCCGCTGGGACAGCGTCGAGGAGATCCAGACAGAGTTCGAATATGGTCCGACGAGCTCGGGGGAAGCGGCGTCGAACTGGCAGCGTTCGGCTTTCTATCATCTTTGGTCTCGCAACGAGCGGGAGATCCGCCGGCGTCTCGGTTTCGGCGATCCGATCGATTTCAGCCTGCTCGATACGATCGCTGAAGCCGGCCACACGGATTTCGTGGCGATGATGCATCGTTTTTCCGAGGCTGGCACGATCGGCGAGATGGATTGCTTCTTCTCGCATTTCGCGACGAAACATCCTGAGGGCTTTTCCGATCACGACCTTGCCATCCTGCGCAAGCTGGTGCCGGTGTTGGGGCTGGCGATCAAATGCATCGCGCTTGGACGCATCGCCCGCACCATCGCAGAGGTCTATCTCGGCGAAGACGCCGCGCGCCAGGTGATGGAAGGCAAGATCAGCCGCGGCAAATCGGAGCGGATTTCCGCAGCACTCTGGTTTTCCGATCTGCTGAACTACACCAAGATCTCCGACAGCGTGCCGCCGGAGGAGATCATCCCGCTGCTCAACGACTACAGCGAGGCTGTGATCACGGCGATCCACGCATCCGGCGGCAACGTGCTGAAGCTGATCGGCGACGGCGTGCTGGCGATCTTCAAGGGCGAGGTTCCGGCGGAGGCTTGTTCCGCGGCCCTACGCGCCGAATCCCTTCTGCGGGAAAAGCTCGGCACGTTGAATGATGAACGCCGGGCGGCCGGCCGGGCCGCGACCGACGTCTATATCGGCCTGCATATCGGCGACGTCTTCTACGGCAATATCGGCAGCCAGGACCGGCTGGACTTTACCGTCATCGGCCCTGCCGTCAACGAGGTCAGCCGCATCGCCTCGATCTGCCGCTCGGTCGATCTCAACCTCTTGATGTCCTCCGATTTCGCCTCGGCGATCCCGGAGGAGGAGCGCGCGACACTCGCCTGCATCGGGCGTTACGCATTGCGCGGCGTACAGCGCGCCCAGCAGCTCTATACGCTGGAAAGCGCCCGGCTGAACGGCTGACCGCGGCAGAATCGGCAAGGACTATCGCAGCAGACCCTGACCGCCGTCGATCCAGATCGGCGTGCCGGTGATGTGTCGGGCGCGGTCGGAGGCGAGGAAGAGGATGGTTTCGGCGACGTCCTCGCTCTTGCCTGCCCTGCCGCCGGCGATCGGGATATCCCCCTGCGGCCAGATGACCGGCACCTCGGTCTCTTCGCGATGGCGGCTGTTCGTGTTGGCGCCGATATTGGTCTCGATCTCGCCGGGGCAGACGGCATTGACGCGAATGCCGTGCCGACCAAGTTCGAGGGCGAGCTGCTGGACCATGGCGACCTGGCCGGCCTTGGTTGCGGTGTAGGCGGTGGCGCCCGGCGTGGTGAAGGTACGGGTGCCGTTGATGGACGAAACGACGACGATCGAACCGCCGCGGCGCTTCAGATGCGGAACCGCCAGATGCAGGGTCAGATAGGTGCCGCGCAGATTGACGGCGATGGTCTTGTCCCATTCATCCGGCTGCAGATCATCGATCGGCGCCCAGACTCCGTTGATCCCGGCATTGGCGACAACGATGTCGAGGCCGTCGAAGGTGTTGGTCAGTTGCTTCACGGCGCCCCGCATTTGAGCTTCGTCGCTTGTATCTGCCGTCAACGCCATCGACTGGCCGCCGGCGGCCTCGATCTCGGCGCAGGTTTTCTCGACTTCTTCCGCTGTGCGGCTCAATGCTGCGACCCTTGCTCCCTCGGCGGCAAGCCGCAAGGCGGCGGCTTTGCCGATGCCCGAACCGGCGCCTGTCACCAATGCGATCTTTCCTTTCAGTTCCATGGGCTCTCCTTGCCGTTTTGCCGGTAAGCCAATGTTCGGCGCGGTTGTTTGGTTCCGCAAGGAGCGCCGGTCGTTCGGGCTATCTGAGGAGGCTGTGGTTCAACGCCCATTTCTCCGGCCCATGGACGGCGGCAAAGAGCAGGCCGGCGAGGAAGGTAAAGTGATCGATGAAGAAGCCGAACTCGGCCTGGTTCTGCTGCCAATGGGATGGGCCGTGGAAGGCGAAGGCGAGGAAGATCACATAGATGCCTGCGAGCAGGCTGGCCTCGGTGAAGAAGGCTCCCGATATGAGGGCAAGCGCCAGCGCGATCTCGAAGAAGGCGGCGACCCAGGCCAGGAATGTCGCCATCGGAAAGCCTGCGGCGGTGATATAGCCCGCCGTCGCGGCGATATCGGCGAATTTGAAGCCGGCGGCCATGAAGAACACAAAACTGAAGATGATGCGCGCGACGATGATTGCGATTGCTCTGGCCATCATGAAATCTCCTCTTTGAGTTTCCACTATGACGGAGGAGACACGCGATATCCTACACGGTGAACGAAAAAAGGCCGCTTTGAGCGGCCCAATCACTTTGAGTGGCGCATAATCCTTTCCGAAAATCGGTTCCGATTTTCGGGGTTATGCGCTCTCACCACTCGGCGAAGCTGCCGTCGGCGTGCCGCCAGATCGGGTTGCGCCAGCGATGGCCCTCCTTGGCGCGTTCGATGACATAAGCCTCGTCGACCTCGATGCCGAGGCCGGGACCCTGCGGGATCGAAACGAAACCATCGGCATAGTGGAACACCTCCTTGTTGGAGATGTAGTCGAGGATGTCGTTGCCCTTGTTGTAGTGGATGCCGAGGCTCTGTTCCTGGATGAAGGCGTTGTAGCTGACGGCATCGACCTGCAGGCAGGCGGCGAGCGCGATCGGGCCGAGCGGGCAATGCGGCGCCAGCGCCACGTCATAGGCTTCGGCCATCGCCGCGATCTTGCGGCATTCGGTAATGCCGCCGGCATGGGAGAGATCCGGCTGGATGATGTCGACATAGCCGTCGGACAGAACCTGCTTGAAGTCCCAGCGCGAAAAGAGCCGTTCGCCGAGCGCGATCGGCGTCGAGGTATGGTTGACGATATCGCGCAGCGCTTCCTTGTTTTCCGAAAGCACCGGCTCCTCGATAAACATCAGCTTGTAGGGATCGAGCTCCTTGGCGAGAACCTTCGCCATCGGTTTGTGCACACGGCCGTGGAAATCGACGCCGATGCCGATATGCGGGCCGATCGCTTCGCGGATGGCGGCGATGGTTTCGACTGCCTTCTCCACCTTCTCGTTGGTGTCGACGATCTGCATCTCCTCGCAGCCATTGAGTTTGATCGCCTTGAAACCGCGGGCAACCACCTCCCTGGCATTGTTGGCGACATCCGAGGGACGGTCGCCGCCGATCCAGGAATAGACCTTGATACGATCACGGAGCTGGCCGCCGAGGAGCGAATGGATCGGCTGGCCGAGCGCCTTGCCCTTGATGTCCCAGAGCGCCTGGTCGATGCCCGAGATCGCGCTCATATGAACGGCGCCGCCGCGATAGAAGCCGCCGCGATACATCACGGTCCAGTGGTCCTCGATCAGGAAGGGATCCTTGCCGATCAGATAGTCTTCCAGTTCGTGGACGGCCGCCTGAACAGTCAGCGCCCGGCCCTCGACGACCGGTTCGCCCCAGCCGACGATGCCCTCGTCGGTCTCGACCTTCAAAAACAGCCAGCGCGGCGGCACGATATAAGTGGTGAGTTTGGTGATCTTCATCGCTGTCTTTCAGTCTCTTCCCGGGTTTGCGATCGGCATGTCCGCAGGTGGTGATCCATCATTTCGTTCTGCCGATCGCCTTTTCGGCGGCGGCAAGGTCGCGCACCGCAAGATCGAGCATGCGGTTGGCGCATTCGCGGGCGCCCGCCTTGTCGCGCATGCGCAGGGCCTCGACCAACTGGCCGTGAACGATGACCGCATCCTCGCGATTCTCGACGGCGATGTTGGAGGCATGCAGCGCATATTTCAGCGCCGCATGGATGGCGCTCGACAGGCGGCGGAAGACCTGGTTGTGGCTGGCGGTGAGCAGCACCGTATGGAACATGACATCGGCCTCGGTGAAGCTTTCCGGGTCGCGGGCACTGTCGCGCATCTGCCGCCAGGCCTTGTCGAGATCGGCGATCTCCTGGGCGCTGGCCCGCTCGGCGGCATATTCCGCAGCTGCCGGCTCGATGGTGCGGCGGGCTTCGAGAATGCAGCCGAGCAGGTCGAAATCCTTGATGTAAGGGCCGATCCACTCGAGCACGTCGGCATCGAGTATATTCCAGTCGTCCCGGTCGCAGACGGTGGTTCCGACCCGCGGTTTGCCGCGGACGAGGCCCTTTGATTCCAGCACCTTCAGCGATTCGCGAATGACGGTGCGGCTGACGCCGTAGAGCTCGCACAGGTCGTTCTCGCGCGGCAGCGGCGTGCCTGAGGGATAGCGGTCCGCGCAGATATCCTGAGCGATCGCCGCCGTGACGTTGCGGCCTACGCGCGGTCGGCGCTTTTCGGCCGCGTCCTGTCGCTCGATTGTTTCCAACTCACCTCTCCGCTCTATCTCCGGCGCGAAGCAATCGAACCTCATTATCCGAATTCGATCCGCTTTGCGACGCTTCCTCCCGGCCTCTCGTCAATAATCCTATTATTCCAATCATCATACATTGGCAATTGACTGGTATGATGATTTATCATAATTCATAGGGCGCTGCCGGGGAGGCAGCTGCTCGGTTTTTAGAGTTCAGGGAGAGAGACATGCGCTTGTTCAAAGCAGCCATCCTGGCTGGCACTTTCGCCATTCTGGCGGCCGGCTCGGCATTTTCCGCAGACGTCAAGATTGGGTTCATCGTCAAGCAGCCCGAGGAGCCGTGGTTCCAGGACGAATGGAAATTCGCTGACCAGGCCGCCAAGGAAAAAGGCTTCACCGTCGTCAAGATCGGCGCCGAAGACGGCGAGAAGGTGCAGTCGGCGATCGACAATCTCGGCGCCCAGGGTGCGCAGGGCTTCATCATCTGCACGCCCGACGTCAAACTCGGCCCCGGCATCGTCGCCAAGGCTGAAGCCAACCAACTGAAGCTGATGACGGTCGACGACCGCCTCGTCAGCGCCGATGGCAAGCCGTTGGAAGACGTACCGCATATGGGCATTTCTGCCACCAAGATCGGCGAGACCGTCGGCCAGGCCATCGTCGACGAAATCAAGAAGCGCGGCTGGGATATGAAAAATGTCGGTGCGGTGCGGGTCTCCTACGACCAGCTACCGACTGCCGTCGACCGCGTCGAAGGGGCGATCTCGGTGCTGAAGTCCGCCGGCTTCCCGGCCGAGAACATCTATGACGCGCCGCAGGCAAAGACCGACACGGAAGCGGCGCTCAATGCGGCAACCACCGTTCTCAACAAACATGCCGATGTGAAATATTGGGTCGCCTTCGGCCTCAACGACGAAGCCGTTCTCGGCGCCGTCCGTGCCTCCGAGTCGGTCGGCATTCCGGCGGCCAACGTCATCGGTGTCGGCATCGGCGGCGCGGAATCGGCGATCAACGAATTCAAGAAGCCGGCTGCGACGGGCTTCTTCGGCACCGTCATCATCTCACCGAAGCGTCACGGCTATGAGACGGCGCTCAACATGTATGACTGGATCGCCAACGGCAAGGAGCCGGCAAAACTGACGCTGACCGCCGGTTCCCTGGCGCTGCGCGGCGATTACGACAAGGTTCGCAAGGATCTTGGCATCGAGTGATCGTCCTTTGAGGATGATATATGCCCGGCGGCCGCTCAGCGCCGCCGGGTCTTTCTCGACGGAGCGACGATGGCTTTCCTCGAATTCAACAATATTTCCAAGGGTTATCCCGGCGTGCAGGCGCTGGCGGATGTTTCCTTCCCTGTCGAGAAGGGCGCCGTCCACGGCCTGATGGGCGAAAACGGCGCCGGTAAATCGACGCTGATCCGGGTGCTGTCAGGCGACCAGGCCGCCGATAGCGGCACCATCCTCATCGACGGCGAGGAGCAGAAATACGGCTCCGTCCGCGACGCCTTCCATGCCGGCGTCATCGTCATCCATCAGGAACTACAGCTCGTTCCGGAGTTGACGGTCGCCGAAAATCTCTGGCTTGGGCGCTTTCCGGCCAAGGGCGGCGTCATCCATTCGAAGACGTTGATCGAGACGGTGCGCACGAAGCTGGAAGAGATCGGCATCGAAGTTGATCCCGCGGCCAAGGTTGCCTCACTTTCGATCGGCGCGCGGCAGATGGTCGAGATCGCCAAGGCCGTCATGCTCGATGCACGGGTAATCGCGCTCGACGAGCCGACCTCCTCGCTTTCCTCACGCGAAAGCGAGATCCTGTTTTCTCTCATCGAGACACTGAAGGCGAAGGGAACTGTCATCCTCTATGTCTCGCATCGTCTCGACGAAATTTTCAGGCTTTGCGACAGCCTGACGGTGCTGCGCGACGGCAAGCTTGCCGCCCACCATCCTCAAATCGGCGAAACGACGCGCGAACAGATCATCTCGGAAATGGTCGGACGCGAGATCAGCAATGTCTGGGGATGGCGCGAACGTCCGCTCGGCGCCGTTCGGCTAGAGGTCAAGGGCCTGTCGGGGCCGAGGCTGCGCCACCCGATCAGCTTTTCGGTCCGCCAGGGCGAGATTCTCGGCTTCTTCGGTCTGATCGGCGCCGGCCGCAGCGAGATGGCGCGGCTGCTTTACGGCGCCGATGCCCGGCATCAGGGCCAAGTGACGATCGACGGCGTCGCCGTTTCGCCGAACAATCCGAAAGCGGCGATCAATGCCGGCATGGTGCTGTGCCCCGAGGACCGCAAGTTCGACGGCATCGTCCAGGGCCGATCGATCGAAGAGAATATCGCGATCTCGTCGCGCCGGCATTTTTCGCCCTTCGGCATTCTGAGCCTGAGACAAGAGGCGGCGCTCGCCGACCAGTTCATCGCCAAGCTTCGGGTGCGAACGCCGTCGCGCAAGCAGGACATCATCAATCTCTCCGGCGGCAACCAGCAGAAAGTCATTCTCGGCCGCTGGCTGTCCGAGCAGGGCATCCAGGTTCTCGTCATCGACGAGCCGACGCGCGGCATCGACGTCGGGGCGAAATCGGAAATCTACGAAATCCTCTACGAGCTTGCCGCCGGCGGTATGGCGATCGTGGTGATTTCAAGCGAGTTGCCCGAAGTCATGGGCATCTCCGATCGCATCATGGTGATGTGCCAGGGCAGGGTGGCGGCCAATGTCGCCCGCCAAGATTTCGACGAGCGCAGCATCCTGACGGCGGCGCTCCCCGACAAGAATGCCGCAGGCACCATTTAAGACTGGGAACACGGACGATGCATTCGGTGAAAAAAATCCTTCTCGGCGAACAGGGGCTGGTGGTGATCTTCACTGCTGCCTTCGTGATCGTCTCGCTCT
This sequence comes from Rhizobium sp. BK112, assembly GCF_014193215.1. Taxonomy (NCBI): domain Bacteria; kingdom Pseudomonadati; phylum Pseudomonadota; class Alphaproteobacteria; order Hyphomicrobiales; family Rhizobiaceae; genus Rhizobium; species Rhizobium sp. BK112. Next base: position 333,681 of record NZ_JACHYZ010000007.1, on the reverse strand, counting down.
TCGTGCCGAACTTTCTGACCGAGCGAAACATGCTGGGGCTGCTTCAGTCGGTCGTCACGATCGGCATCGTCGCCTGTACGATGATGTTCTGCCTGGCGTCTCGCGATTTCGACCTTTCGGTCGGATCGATCGTCGCCTTCTCCGGCATGATCGCGGTGATGGTCTCGAATGCGACGGGCTCCATTCCCCTCGGGCTGCTCGCCGCCTTGTTGTGCGGGGCCCTCGTCGGCTTCGTCAACGGCATCGTCATCGCCCGCTTTCGCATCAATGCGCTGATCACCACGCTGGCGACCATGCAGATCGTGCGCGGGCTGGCGCTGATCGCCTCGGATGGTCGCGCCGTCGGCATCAACGATCCTGCCTTCTACCAGCTTGCCCTGTCGCGTTTCCTGACCGTGCCGACGCCGATCTGGATCATGCTGATCCTTTTCATCCTCTTCGGTTTCGTTCTCAACCGCACCGTCTTCGGCAAGAACACCCTGGCGATCGGCGGCAATCCCGAGGCCTCGCGGCTTGCGGGCGTCAACGTCGTCAACATGCGCATCTGGATCTTTGCGCTGCAGGGTCTCGTCTGCGGCGTTGCCGGCATCCTGCTTGCCTCGCGCATCACCTCCGGCCAGCCGAATGCAGCGACGGGACTCGAACTCTCGGTGATTTCGGCCTGCGTTCTCGGCGGTGTTTCGCTGGCCGGCGGCAGGGCGGCGATGAGCGGTGTGATCGTCGGCGTGCTGATCATGGGCATTGCCGAAAATGTCATGAACCTCTTGAATATCCAGGCATTCTATCAATATGTCGTACGTGGGCTGATCCTGCTGATCGCGGTGCTGCTCGACAATTTGAGGTCTTCAGCTGCGGGGCGACGCGGATGAACCAAGGAAGAGCCGGCGACGAAATCGAATTGCGGCACGGCGACCTCGTCGTCCGGGTCAGCCATCGGGGTGCCGCCGTCACCGCCGCAACATATCGGGGCGTGCCCTTTCTCGTTGCGGCCGGCGGGCCTGAAGAAACGATGGCAAATTTCGCGATGGTGCCGTTGGGCAACCGCGTGGAAGGCAATGTCATGTCCTTTGCCGATCGCGACTATACCTTCCAGCCGAATACTGCCGATCCGCTCTATCGGCATGGCGATGGCTGGCTCAGCCTCTGGCAGCTTGAAGACTCGAGCCCGGAGCACGCGCAGTTCTGCTTTTCCCGGGGCGCCGACAGTGTTTCACCTTATGCCTATCTCACCCGGCAGGAGATCCGTCTCGCCGGCAATGCGCTGGTGCTGACACTTTTCGTGGAAAACCGGGGCGAAACCGCTCTTCCCTTCGGGCTCGGTCAGCATCCCTTCTTCGCGCGGACGCCAAAGACGAGGCTGATGGTTGCGGCCGATCGTTACTGGAGCGAGCGACCCGACCATCTTCCCGATATGCCCGGCCCCGTGCCCGATGATTTCGATTTCAGGTCCGGCAGGCTGTTGCCGCAGAAATGGATGAACAATGCCTTCGAGGGTTGGAACGGACGGGCTGCTATCACCTGGCCGGAACTTGGAATTCAGGCGGCGCTCGAAGCCGATGGTGCGCTCGATCGCTTCATGCTCTATATGCCCGTCACCCGCGGCGACTTCTTCTGCCTCGAGCCGATGAGCCACTTGCCGAACGGCCACCACCTGCCCGATTTCGGTGGGCTCAGGCGGCTTGCGCCGGGGGAGGCTCTTGCCGGCACGGTGACGATCCTGATGTCGGAACTGCCGGTTCAATCGGAGGTGAGATAGATGGGCAGCCGCCTGCATGGCAAGAACATCCTGATCACGGGTGCCGCGCAGGGTATCGGTCTTGCGATGGCAAAGGCTTTCATGCGGGAGGATGCCGCCGTTTTTCTCGTCGATCGCGATGCGGCGCGGCTGGCGAAGGCAGCGAAAGCGCTTCAGAGCAGTGGCGGCCGGCTTGGTTATCTGCCGGCCGACATTACCGATGCCGGAACGATCACGACGTTGGTGGCCCAGGCGAAGGAAGAGATCGGAGAGCTGAACGCGCTCGTCAACAATGCCGGGGTGAATGTCTTTGCCGAACCACTCGAGACGACGGACGAGGAATGGAACCGCTGCTTCGACATCAATCTCAAGGGCGCCTGGAACTGCTGCAAGGCGGTGCTGCCCGGCCTGATCGAACAGGGCGGCGGCGTCATTCTCAACATTGCCTCGACGCACGCTTTCACCATCATCCCGCACACATTTCCCTATCCGCTGGCAAAACACGCCCTGCTCGGGATGACGAAATCCCTGGGTCTCGAATATGCGGCCCGCAATATCCGCGTCAACGCACTGGCGCCGGGCTATGTCTCGACACAGAAGGTGATCGATTACTGGAACAGCTTCCCCGATCCGGAAGCGGCAAAGGCCGAAACGATGAGGCTGCATCCCGGCGGGCGCATCGCGACACCGGAGGAGATCGCCATGGCGGCCGTGTTCATGATTTCGGACGAATGCCCGTTCATGAATGGCACTTGCCTGACGATCGACGGTGGTCTCAGCGTCTTGCAGCATCCCGGCTGAAAGGGCTTCGATTTTCGCTGATTTTTACAGGCCTGTCGTCTTCTCCGGATAGAGCATTATATTGCCCTTCGGGAAGGCTATTTGATCTCCCGCGGGCATGGAGCGGCGCCCTGCCGCTTGCTCGAAAGCACAATCGAAACAGGAGGACGGCATGCAGATCAATCGTACGGCTTCGGCCCATTGGACCGGTGGCCTCAAGGACGGCAAAGGCCTGATCTCGACGCAGAGCGGCGCCCTGAAGGACTATCCCTACGGCTTCGCAAGTCGCTTCGAAGGCATTGCTGGCACCAACCCGGAAGAACTGATCGGCGCAGCCCATGCCGGTTGCTTCACCATGGCGCTGTCGTTGATCCTCGGCGAAGCCGGCTTTACCGCCGAGCATATGGAAACCTCCGCCAAGGTAACGCTGGAAAGCGTCGAGGGCGGCTTTGCCATCACCGCCATCCATCTTTCGCTCTCTGGCCGTATTCCCGGTGCCGATGAGGCGACCTTCACCGAGCTTGCCAACAAGGCCAAGGCCGGTTGCCCTGTGTCCAAGGCGCTCGCCTCCGTTCCGATCACGCTCGACGTCAAGCTCGCCTGATTTCCGGCCGCCGATGAGGTGCCGCGCGCGTTTCGCGTCGCGGCACTTTTCAATTGCGCCCGACCGCCATCGTCCATCTGCTTCAGAAAATCCCTCACACGACCAAATGGCCGTCCTGCCGAGAGCTGTACTGCGCTCAGGGATGTTGACAAGTGACGCCTGATATTTTACGACTGACGAAATTCAAAATTCGTCAGTCGTAATTCGAGGCATCGAAAATCATGGACGAGATTGCGGAAAACACGCTCGACATCACTCGGCAGGAGAATGTCACCCGCATTCTTGATGCGGCCGAGCGGCTGTTTCGGCATTATGGCTACAGCAAGACGACGGTGGCCGACATTGCCCGCGATCTTGGCATGTCGCCCGCCAATATCTATCGTTTCTTCGCCTCCAAGGTGGAAATCCACCAGGCGCTCTGCGGGCGCATGCTCGCCACCGCTTATCAGATCGCCTACGACATCCGCCATCAGCCGATCAGCGCCAGCGAGCGGTTGCGCCGCTATGTCGAGACCCAGCATCAATTGACGCTGGATCTGATGCTCGATGAGATGAAGGTGCATGAGATGATCATCGTCGCGATCGAGCGCGACTGGCACGTCATCGAAAAACATATCGACCGCGTCCATGATCTCATTGCCGAAATCATTGCCGAAGGCATTGCCGCCGGCGAGTTCGTCGAGCAGGACCCGGTCGTTGCCTCGCGCTGCTTCGGCGCGGCGACGATCAATCTCTGCCATCCGCAAATGGTGGCCCAATGCCTTGCCAAAACCAACCGCGCAAGCGTCGACGAACTGATCGACTACGTGATCAGGGCGCTGAAGAAATAATGGACGGCAGCCGCCGTCGAGACCCCCGAAACGATCCAGGAGTGCGGAAGATGTTTTCGCTCAAGACCCTCAGCTACCGCATGCCGTCCGTCACCAGTCTCGCGCTCGTCGGCGCGATTGGCATCGGCGTTTCCGCGTGCTCGGAAGAGAAGGCTGAGGTCAAGCAAGTCGTCCGGCCGGTGAAGGTCGTCGAGATCGCCAAGGCCGGCGACACGCGCAAGCTCGATTATTCCGGCTCGGTCAAGGCGCGCACGGAGATGAACCTCGGTTTCCGCGTCGCCGGCAAGATCACAGAACGCCTCGTCGATATCGGCGACCGGGTGACACCGGGCGATGTTCTTGCCCGCGTCGACGCCACGGATTACCAGCTGGCGGTCAGGACGGCCGAAGCCAATCTCGCCGCGGCCGAAAGGGGTGTCGAAACCACCGATCTCGTCAACAAACGCGCCGAGCAGCTTTTCGACAAGAGTGTCGCCCCGAAGTCTCAGGTTGAACAGGCCTCACTCAGCCATGACCAGGCGATCTCGCAGCGCGATGCCGCCCTTTCGGCGCTCGACCAGGCGAAAAACCAGGTGAGCTACACCGAGCTCAAGGCCGGTCAGAACGGCATCGTCACCGCGATCAATGCCGATACCGGCCAGGTCGTCGGCTCCGGCACCGCCGTCGTCACCGTTGCCGTCGACGGCGAGAAGGAAGTGCAGATCGCGGTTCCGGAAAACGACATTGCCGAATTCAAGCCGGGCAAGACAGTCAAGGCCAGTTTCTGGGCCGACGACAGGCTGGTGCTCGACGGCAAGGTGCGGGAGGTTTCCGGTAGCGCCGACCAGCAATCGCGCACCTTTGCGGTTCGCGTGAGCTTGCCGAACGATCCGCAGGTGCTGCTCGGCATGACGGCGACGATCGAGGCCGATGTCAGCAATGGCAACAGCTATGTCTCGATCCCGCTCAGCGCGCTCGCCGAGAAGGACGGCAAGAAGATGGTCTGGACCGTCGATCGCAATACGTCGACTGTGCATGGCCGCGACATCAAGGTCGCCGATTTCACCGGCGACGGCGTGCATGTGATCGAGGGCCTCGACAGCGGCGATCTCGTCGTTGCGGCCGGCACGCAGTTCATGAGCGAAAACCTGAAGGTGAAGGTGCCGGACCAGCAGTCGGCCCTGGCCGCCACGGACCAGACCGTCCGCTGATCGGGCCATAGGATAGGGAATAAGACCATGGACGCCACCACCACCGAGAAGCGGCCCTTCAACCTGTCGCGCTGGGCAATCGGACATCCGAGCATCGCCCGCTTCCTCTTCGGGCTGATCATCATCACCGGCGTGCTCGGGCTGATGCGCATGGGCCAGCGCGAGGATCCCGAATTCACCTTCCGCGTCATGGTCGTTCAGGCGATCTGGCCGGGCGCTTCCATACAGGAGATGGAAGATCAGGTCGTCAACAAGATCGAGCGCAAGCTGCAGGAAACTCCGCATATCGACTGGGTCAAGTCCTATACGCGGGCGGGCAGTGCGATCATCACCCTGCAGGTCAAGGGCGATACGAATTCGAAGGATGTGGCGGACGCTTTCTACCAGGTGCGCAAGAAGGTCGGCGACATCTCCAGCGAGCTGCCGCAGGGCCTGCTCGGCCCCTATTTCAACGACGAGTTCGGCGACACGTTCATCACACTGCATTCGATCAGCGGCGACGGCTATTCCTATCCGGAACTGAAGAAATTCGCGATCCAGGCGCGCGACATGCTGCTGACGACGCCGGGCGTCGAGAAGGCCGTGATCATCGGCGACCAGCCTGAGAAGATCTATATCGACGTCTCGTCCAAGGCGCTCGCCGAGCGCGGCCTGACGATCCTCGATCTGCAGAATGCCATCAAGGGCCAGAACAATGTCGATCCGGCCGGCTCCGTCGATACCGGCTTGCGCTCGGTGCGCATATCCGTCGAAGGCGACGTGAAGAAGGCGACCGATATTCGCGAGTTGCGCCTTCGCGCCGGCGGCCAGGTGACGCGGCTTGGCGATATCGCCACCGTCAGTTCCGGGCTCGAAGATCCCTATCAGCGCAAGTACCGTTTCAACGGCCACGAGAGCGTTCAGGTCGGCGTCGTCATGGCCAAGGGCTTCAACGTCACCGATGTCGGCAAGGATGTGGAGGCGACCTATCAGCGCTTCGAGGAGGCGCTGCCTTATGGCGTCTCGGTCGATCAGATCGCCAACCAGCCCGACGTGGTGACGGACGCGATCAGTGAATTCATGCATGCGCTCGGCGAAGCCCTCGTCATCGTGCTGGTTGTCTCGTTCCTGTCGATCGGCTGGCGTTCGGGCCTCGTCATTGCCATCGCCATTCCTCTGGTGCTCGCAGCCACCTTCGCGCTGATGTACGAACTCGGCATCGACCTGCAGCGCATCTCGCTCGGCGCGCTGATCATCGCGCTCGGCCTGCTCGTCGACGATGCGATGATCGTCGTCGAGATGATGGAGCGAAAGCTGGAGGAGGGGCTCGTCAAGATCGAAGCGGCGAGCTTCGCCTATTCCTCGACCGCCTTCCCGATGCTGACGGGTACGCTGATCACCACGGCCGGCTTCATCCCCGTCGGCTTTGCCGCATCGACGGCCGGCGAATATGTGCGGTCGCTGTTCTATGTGGTCGGTATCGCGCTGGTGACCTCGTGGTTCGTCGCGGTCTACTTCACGCCGTGGCTCGGCTATATGATCCTCAAGCAGCGCCATCACGCCGGCGAGCATCACGATGCCTTCGACACCGGCTTCTATCGCCGGCTGCGCGGCACGGTCGGCTGGGCGGTGCGCCACCGGGTCATCGTGCTGCTTCTGACGCTCGGCACCTTCGTCACCAGCCTCTGGGCCTTCCAGTTCATCCCGCAGAATTTCTTCCCGCAGTCCTCGCGGCCGGAAATCCTCGTCGATCTCTGGCTGCCCGAGGGCACCAGCATCAAGGAAGTCGAGGTGCAGGCAAAGGCGCTCGAAGCCAAGATGATGGACGACCCCGACAAGAAGTTCATCGCCACCTATATTGGCGAAGGCGCGCCGCGTTTCTTCCTGCCGCTCGACCAGCAGCTGCGCAATCCGAACTTCGCCCAGTTGCTCGTCATGGCCAATGACGAACCGGCGCGCGAGCGGCTGATCACCAAGCTGCGGACGATCCTGGCGGAAGACTTCCCCGACATTCGCGGCAAGGTCGACCGCCTCTTCCTCGGCCCACCGACTGGCTGGCCCGTCCAAATGCGCGTCATGGGGCCGGACCGCGGGGAAGTCAGGGCGATCGCCGATCAGGTGAAGGCGCGTTTCCAGGCCAATCCGATGCTCGGCGCCATCCATGACGATTGGCTGGAGCAGGTGCCGGCGATGAAGTTGGTGATCGACCAGGATCGCGCCCGGGCACTCGGCGTCACTTCGCAGCGCGTTCGCCAGATGTTGCAGACTGCCATGTCGGGTGCGGCGCTCGATGATTTCCGCGACGGCGAGGAGACGGTCTCGATCGTCGCCCGCGAGCCGGATGCCAGCCGTTCGCTGCTGTCGGCGGTCAACTCTGTCTATGTGCCGACGGACTTCGGCGGCTTCGTGCCGGTCTCGCAGGTCGCCAAGGTCGTGCCGGTCATGGAGCAGGGCATCGAATGGCGGCGCGACCGCCTGCCGACGATCACCGTGCGTGCGACGCTGCCCGACGATGTGCAGCCGAACGATGTGGTGATGAAGATGTATGCCGACATGAAGGACCTGCGCGACAGCCTGCCGGCCGGCTATAAAGTCGAGATCCAGGGCGGCGCCGAGGATGCGGCGGAAAGCCAGATGTCGATCGCCGCCAAGGCGCCGATCATGCTCGCCGTCATCATCGTGCTGCTGATGATACAGCTGCAGCATTTCGGCAAGGCGATGCTGGTGCTCGCCACCGGGCCGCTCGGCATTATCGGTGCGGCGGCGGCACTGCTGATCAGCGGCGCGCCCTTCGGCTTCGTGGCGATCCTCGGGGTCATCGCGCTGCTCGGCATCATCATGCGCAACTCGATCATCCTGGTTGACCAGATTGACCAGGATATCAAAGCCGGCATGCACCGGCAAGAGGCGATCGTCGGCGCGGCCGTGCGGCGTTTCCGGCCGATCATGCTGACGGCGCTGACCGCCGTGCTGGCGCTTATCCCGATCTCGCGCGGCGTCTTCTGGGGTCCGCTCGCCTACGCGATGATGGGCGGCATCCTGGTTGCCACAGTGCTCACCATTCTGGTTCTGCCCGCCGGTTACGCCCTTTTCTTCGGCCGGGAGCCGAAGGCGAAGGACGAGCCAGGCCAGCATGCCGACGCCATCCAGGAAGAGGCGGATGACAGACATCCGCCGGCGTTGGCCGCAGAGTGAGGACGGCGCGGCGAAAGCCGCGCCGTTTTCCTTGCAGGCCCGCAGATCCCGACCAAGATGCACCGCTGTTGAACCCGTAGAGCCTGGTTGGAAGGCTTTGAACGGTTTTCATGCTGCAGCCCGCCCTGAACCTGCGCGCCGATTCCATTGCCGCCTCGAAAAAGCTAAGCTGCGAAAGCACGCCGGGAGTCCAGTCGCGATCCCGGTCACTCATCGACGGGGCAGGGCACGACCATGGCCGATTACCATCTGGAAGCAACCTGGAGCCCGATCGAGGGCAGCTTTGGGCGCTTGACCTTCACGCTGTTCAATCTTTCGGCCGAGCCGCTCTCCGGCTTCTCGCTGGCCTACACCTCGGAAACGCGCGTTGCCGACAAACATGTCTGCGATGGCGGCAGCCTGAAACAGCAGCTCGCGCATTTCCACGAATTCCTACCGAGCGACGGCCTGAGCGTGGCGCCCGGGGGGCGCTGGCGGTTCACCGTCGAGGGCCTGACCAGAGAGCCGAAACATGCGACATCAGGTATCAAATCGGCCTATCTGACACTTGGCGACGGGCGCCATGTTCCCGTCGGTTTCGGCGATCTCATGCTCGAAGGCCGGGAAGGCGGCGTGGCGCCGCCGCTTCTGCCGCCGGGTCGGGCCGAGGAGCCCTATGCGCTGCTGCCCTGGCCGCTGGCTCTCGGGCTGAAGGCAGGAGAGCTGCCCGTCGTCCTTTATCCGGCCGAGCGGACGCGGCCCGATGCGGTCAAGGCGCTCGCCCTGGTTCTGGAACTCTACCAGCGGCTCTATCCGGCCGACAACGTCCCGTTCTCCCTCAGTGCCGTCAAAGGCGGACGGGCCATTCGTTTCGTCACCGAATCCTCGATCGCCGCCTTTGCCTATGAATTGCGTTTCACCGCGCATGAGATCGTTCTGTCGAGTGCCGATGCCGCTGGGCGGCAATACGGGCTGATCAGCCTGGCGCAGCTGCTGCATGGCGGCCGCGCCGATCGTGAGAGCTTCAAATTCCCCAATTTCGGCACGATCGCCGACCAGCCGCGTTATGACTGGCGCGGTTGTCATCTCGACGTGTCCAGGCAGTTTTATCCGGTGGCCGATATCATGCGGCTGATCGATATTCTCGCTTGGAACAAGCTCAACATCTTCCACTGGCATCTGACCGACGACGAAGCCTGGCGGCTGGAGATCAAGGCCTATCCCGCACTGACGGAGATCGGCGCGCGGCGCGGGCCTGATGAAGTGCTCATGCCGCAACTCGGCGACGGGGCGGAACCGCGCTCCGGCCATTACACCCAGGACGATGTCAGGCGGATCGTTGCGCATGCGGCCTCTCTGCACATCGACGTGGTGCCGGAAATCGATATTCCCGGCCACAGCAGCGCGACGCTGCTGTCGCTACCCGCGCTTGTCGACGGGCAGGAGGCGCCGGACAGCTACCGCTCGGTGCAGGGTTATCCCAACAATGCCCTCAATCCGGCTGTCGAATTCACCTATGAATTCCTCGGCAAGGTGTTCGACGAGATGGTGGCGCTGTTTCCCAGCGAATATCTTCATATCGGCGGCGACGAAGTGGCGCAGGGCTCCTGGCTTTCCTCGCCGCTCTGCAAGGCATTGATGGAGCGGGAGAAACTTGCCGGCACCGCCGAGCTGCAATCCTATTTCCTGAAACGTATCAAAGCCATGCTGTCGGAGCGCGGCAGGAAGCTCGCCGGCTGGAACGAGGTCTCGCATGGCGGCGGCGTCGAGCGCGACGGCACGCTGCTGATGGCCTGGGAAAAGCCTGCCGTCGGCATCGAGCTGGCACAGGAAGGCTACGACGTGGTGATGACGCCGGGCCAGGCCTATTATCTCGACATGGCGCAGGCCGAAGCCTGGGCCGAACCCGGCGCGGGCTGGGCGGGGTTCAACCCGCCGGAACACACCTATGCTTATGAGGCCGAGGGCGAGCTGCCGGAGGCGCTGCAGCAGAAGATGCGTGGCATCCAGGCCTGCATTTGGACCGAGAACTTCCTGTCCTGCGCCTATTTCAACCGGCTGGCTTTTCCGCGCCTTCCGGCCGTTGCCGAGGCTGCCTGGACGCCTTTGGCGCGCAAGGACTGGGATCGGTTCGCAGCGATCGTGCGGATGTGGCCGGTGCTTTAGGGAGTCCTCTGGATTTAGGCCGCCTCGGCCTTCAACCCCAGCAGGGCTGCGCCGATCAGGCCGGGCTCGATGCGGCATTCGCTGCGCACCACCAGCGGGCGCTCGAACTTGCGCAGGATGCGGGCGCGCACGGCGTGGTCGAGTTCAGCCAGCAGCGGCTCGACATTGGAAAGCCCGCCGCCGACCGGGACGATGGTCGCGCCGGTGATGTTGATCGTTAGCGCCAAGGGCGAGGCGACGAGATCGACATAGACGTCGATCGTGCGTGTCGCCTTCTCCTCGCCCTGGCGCCACTGGGCGATGATCTCCTCACTGGAAAGGTCGAGATTGTGCAGCGTCTGATGCAGCCGCTCCAGGCCGCGAGCGCCGCCGACGGTGTCGACGCAGCCCTTCTGGCCGCAGCCGCAGGCATAGGCGGGAATGGCGACGGGTGGATTGCCTGCTGCGGATGCGATGATCGGCCCGTGACCCCATTCGCCGGCAAAACCGCCGGCCTCATTGACGAGGCGTCCGTCGGCAACCAAGCCGCCGCCGACGCCGGTGCCGAGGATGGCGCCGAAGACGATGCGGTGGCCGCGGCCGGCGCCGAGGCCGGCTTCGGCCATGGCGAAACAGTCGGCGTCGTTGGCAATCAGCACCGGAAGGCCGAGCTCGGTTTCGAGGTCGGCCGCGAGCGTGCGGCCGTGAATGCAGGGAATGTTGGCGCAGATCAGGCGCTGGGTATCGGGATCGACGACGCCGGCGATGGAAAGCGCGATGCGGCTCGGCCGTTCGCCGGTTTCAGCGATAATGTCGCGCAGGGTCTCGACGAAAGCGGCGAAATCATCCTTCGGCGTCGGGCGGCGGCCGAGGGGAACGATGTCTGTCTCGGAGCGGGCGATGCCCCCTTTGATGGCGGTGCCGCCGATGTCGAATGAAATGATCATTGCACTCTGCCGTTTCTCTGGTCTCCGCGTCTGCTTGCATTGTTGGCGGGGAATTTCAAGCGCTCATTCGGCGGCGGTGTTGGCTGCTTCAGGGGCGTGCCGTGTGGCACCCCGCTGTTCTGTCGGATATCTCGCCCACGGGTGGGGCGATTGGATAGCCGGGATCGGCTCCGATCGCAGCTACAATTTCTAACCCGCAAGTCATTCAATTGGCATATTGCATCGCCAGAATCCGGCCCTACACTTTCATCAACCGCCGGATCCACGATCATCGATACGAGAGAAAACAGTACCATCCGAAGACCACGTCCCAAAGGCCGCCGCCTCTCATCCATTTTACGGCAGATGGCCGCCGACCAGAGCCGTGAGCGGATCTCGATCGGTGATCTATTCGACACGATGGGCGACAGGGCGATCAGCGCGTTGATGCTGATCTTCGCGCTGCCGAACGCCTTTCCCACGCCGCCCGGCACTTCGGCCGTGCTCGGCGCGCCATTGGTCTTCCTGGCCGCGCAATTGACCTTCGGGCTGAAACCCTGGCTGCCGAGGGTGATTGCCGACCGTTCGATGCGGCGGGAGGATTTCGAGAATATCGTCGGCCGCATTCACCGCTGGCTCGCCTGGGCCGAGCGCATGCTGAAGCCGAGGCTTGCGATCTTTGCCGAGCCGCCGGCGGAATATCTCGCCGGGGCCGCATGTCTGCTGCTGTCGATCGTGCTGCTGCTGCCGGTCCCGCTCGGCAACATCCTGCCGGCGATCACGATCTCGGTCTTCGCTTTCGGCATATTGGGCCGTGACGGTCTCTTCGCGCTCATCGGCTTCGTGATGACGGCCGTGTCGCTCGTCATCGCCGGCGGGGTGATCTACGGGCTGGTGAAGGCGGCGATCTATCTCGTCGTGCAATGGTTCGCCTGAGTGGGGTTTGGCTAAGTGCGGGTTGCCTAAGCGGGGTTGCATGAGCGGAGTTTGCATCGGTGATAGCGGTTATTTGGCGGGGCTCTTTGCAACAGGCTCGACATTTGCCGGAATTTTGTTTTGATCTGGCGCGATACAAATTCAAATCATGTTCGGCGGCGGCACGCCGGCTCACTTTGCGCGGTAGGCATTAAATGGCAAAAAGATCAGAGACCCCTGCACGGCTCGACGATGCGGCTCGGGCTGGCTGGCTCTATTACGTCGCCGGGCGCACGCAGGATGAAATCGCCGCTGCGATGGGCATCTCGCGCCAATCGGCGCAGCGGCTGGTGTCGCTGGCGGTCGCCGAGCGCCTGATCAAGGTGCGGCTCGATCATCCGATCGCCGCCTGCCTGGAACTCGGCAGTCAGTTGCGCCGGAAATTCGGGCTGAAACATGTTGAGGTGGTGCCGAGTGATCCCGCGTCGTCATCGACGACGGTCGGTATCGCCGAGGCGGCGGCCGCCGAGATCGAGCGGTGGCTGAAACGGCCGGAGCCAATCGTCCTCGCCATCGGCACCGGCCGCACGCTGAAAGCGGCCGTCGACCAACTGCCGGCGATCGAATGTCCGAATCACCGCATCGTTTCGCTGACCGGCAATATCGCCCCGGACGGGTCGGCGGCCTATTACAACGTCATCTTCAGCATGGCCGATGCGGTGAAGGCGCGGCACTATCCGATGCCGTTGCCGGTGCTCGTCACCTCGGCGGAGGAACGGGAGCTGCTGCACGGCCAGCAACTGGTGCGTTCGACGCTCGACATGAGTGCGCAAGCCGATGTTACCTTCGTCGGCATCGGCGAACTCGGCATCGACGGGCCGCTCTGCGTCGACGGTTTTCTCGAGAAGGACGAGATGATGGAGCTGATGCGCGGCGGCGCGGTCGGCGAGATCTGCGGCTGGATCTTCGATGTCGACGGCAGGTTGCTCGACAACCCGATCAACGAGCGCGTCGCGTCGGCGCCGATCCCGTCCCGCGACGCGTCGATCGTCATTGGACTGGCCAAGGGCAAGCGCAAATTCAAGGCGATCAGGGCTGCCATTGTCGGCCATCAAATCAATGCTCTGATCACCGATGAAGAAACTGCTGAGTTTTTGCTCAGGAATTGAGCAAAAAATATTCTAGTTAAATCAATGAGATGACTATCGCCTTCGGCATCGCAGCAACGATTGCCGATTGACATTCTTTGTTGATTGTTGAGTAATTGCCCATGAGCAAAGCGAATGCTCACACTCCATCTTCTGGGAGGAAGATATGACATTGAGAACTTTTCTGCTGGGCGCCTGCTCAGCACTGGCGTTTGCCGGCATGGCTTCGGCCGAGACGCTGACAATCGCGACCGTGAACAACGGCGACATGATCCGGATGCAGAAGCTGACGGATGATTTCAAGGCAAAGAATCCCGGCATCGACCTTGAATGGGTAACCCTCGAAGAAAACGTGCTGCGCCAGAAGGTCACGACCGACATCGCGACCAAGGGCGGCCAGTACGACGTCTTGACGATCGGCACCTACGAAGTTCCGATCTGGGCAAAGCAGGGCTGGCTGGTGCCGCTCGACAATCTCGGCGCCAACTACGACGTCGACGACCTGCTGCCGGCCATCCGCAGCGGCCTGACCCTGGACGGCAAGCTCTATGCGGCGCCGTTCTACGGCGAAAGCTCGATGGTCATGTACCGCAAGGACCTGTTCGACGCCGCCGGCCTGAAGATGCCCGACGCCCCGACCTGGGACTTCATTGCCGACGCCGCCCGCAAGATCACCAACAAGGACAAGGAAGTCTACGGCATCTGCCTTCGCGGCAAGGCCGGCTGGGGCGAGAACATGGCCTTCCTGACGGCCATGTCCAACTCCTTCGGCGCTCGTTGGTTCGATGAAAGCTGGAAGCCGCAGTTCGATCAGCCCGAGTGGAAGGACACGCTCGACTTCTATGTCAAGCTGATGAAGGATGCCGGCCCTCCGGGCGCCTCCTCCAACGGCTTCAACGAGAACCTGGCGCTGTTCCAGACCGGCAAGTGCGGCATGTGGATCGATGCGACCGTTGCTGCATCCTTCGTCAGCAACCCGAAGGAATCGACCGTCGCCGACAAGGTCGGCTTCGCGCTCGCTCCGGATAAGGGCCTCGGCAAGCGCGGCAACTGGCTGTGGGCCTGGAGCCTCGCCATCCCGGCAGGTTCGCAGAAGGCCGAAGCGGCCGAGAAGTTCGTCGCCTGGGCCACGAGCAAGGATTACACCAACCTCGTTGCCGAAAAGGAAGGCTGGCTGAATGCACCTCCTGGCACCCGCAGCTCGCTCTATGCGAATGCGGAGTATCAGAAGGCGGCCCCCTTCGCCAAGACGACGCTCGACTCGATCAACTCGGCCGACCCAAGCAAGCCGACTGTCAAGCCGGTCCCCTATGTCGGCGTCCAGTTCGTGGCGATCCCGGAATTCCAGGGCATCGGCACGGCGATCGGTCAGCAGTTCTCGGCAGCCCTTGCCGGCCAGATTTCGGTCGACCAGGCCCTGCAGAGCGCACAGCAGCTCGCCACCCGCGAAATGACCAAGGCCGGCTACATTAAATAAAAGCCTCCCGAGCAAGAGGCGGATCCTTGACAATCCGCCTCTCTGGGCCGCCGATTGCCCGAACTGCATCGGCGGCCTCTTTTTTCAGACAAAGCTGCCTTGCGGCCGCTCCCCGCTTCAGTCCAGATCGGTGATTGCCATGGCGACCTTACATACCCGCTCCGCTGCGCGCCTGATGATTGCGCCCTCCGTGCTGCTGCTCTTTGCGTGGATGATCGTCCCGCTGGCGATGACGATCTATTTCTCGCTGCTGAACTACAATCTGCTCAGCCCCGGCATGGAAAGCTTCGTCGGTTTTCTGAACTACGAATATTTCCTGTCCGACCCGGCCTTTATCGCGGCGCTGATCAACACGCTGCTGCTCGTCGCCGGCGTGCTGTTGATCACCGTCATTGGCGGCATCGCCTTTGCACTGCTGCTCGACCAGCCGATGTACGGCCAGGGCATCGTGCGGATCCTGGTGATCGCGCCGTTCTTCGTCATGCCGACGGTGGCAGCCCTGGTCTGGAAGAACATGTTCATGAACCCGGTCAACGGGTTGTTTGCCCATCTTGCCAAGGCGCTCGGCCTGCAGCCGATCGACTGGCTGGCCAATGTGCCGCTGTTTTCCGTCATTCTCATCGTCGCCTGGCAATGGCTGCCCTTTGCCACCCTCATCATGCTGACGGCGCTGCAGTCGCTCGACGAGGAGCAGAAGGAGGCGGCCGAGATGGACGGCGCCGGGCCGATCTCGAAATTCATCTACATCATCCTGCCGCACATGGCGCGCGCCATCACCGTGGTGATCCTGATCCAGACGATCTTCCTGCTTTCGGTCTTCGCCGAAATCCTCGTCACCACCAATGGCGGGCCGGGCACCGACAGCACCAACCTCACCTATCTCGTCTATGCCCAGGCGCTGCTGCAGTTCGATATCGGTGGCGCATCGGCCGGCGGCATCGTGGCGGTTATCCTCGCCAATATCGTTGCGATCTTCCTCGTGCGCCTCGTCGGCAAGAATCTGGAGGCTTGAGATGGCCAGAAAAGTCACAACGAAGCGCAAGCTCATCGTCACCGCAATCGCCTGGACGCTCGGCATCCTGATCTTCTTCCCGATTCTGTGGACCTTTCTCACCAGCTTCAAGTCGGAAGCCGACGCCATCGCCTCGCCGCCGCAGTTCCTGTTTTTCCATTGGACGACGGAAAACTATGCCGAGGTGCAGAGCCGGTCGAACTATCTCAGCCACTTCATGAACTCGGTGATCATCTCCTTCGGCTCGACGCTGATCGGCCTGATCATCGCCATTCCGGCCGCCTGGGCCATGGCGTTTTCGCCGACCAAGCGGACCAAGGACGTGCTGATGTGGATGCTGTCGACCAAGATGATGCCGCCGGTCGGCGCACTGATCCCGATCTATCTGATGTTCCGCAATTCAGGTCTGCTTGACACGCGCACCGGCCTGGTGATCGTGCTGACGCTGATCAACCTGCCGATCATTGTCTGGATGCTCTACACCTATTTCAAGGAAATCCCCGGCGAGATCCTCGAAGCGGCGCGCATGGACGGGGCATCGCTGATGAAGGAGATCGTCTACGTGCTGACGCCGATGGCGGTGCCCGGCATTGCCTCGACGCTGCTTTTGAACATCATCCTGGCCTGGAACGAGGCGTTCTGGACGCTCAACCTCACCGCTTCGAAGGCGGCGCCGCTGACGGCCTTCATCGCCTCCTATTCCAGCCCCGAGGGCTTGTTCTATGCCAAGCTGTCGGCGGCATCGACGATGGCGATCGCGCCGATCCTGATCCTTGGCTGGTTCAGCCAGAAACAACTCGTCCGCGGCCTGACCTTCGGCGCTGTGAAATAAGATAAAGGGAGAGAAACATGGGCAGCATTACCCTTCAGAAGGTTTCGAAGGTCTTCGGCGAAGCCAAGGTCATCCCGTCGATCGATCTCGACATCAAGGACGGCGAGTTCGTCGTCTTCGTCGGCCCGTCGGGCTGCGGCAAGTCCACCTTGCTTAGGCTGATTGCCGGGCTCGAGGACGTCTCCGGCGGCAAGATCGTCATCGACGGCAGGGACGCCACCGAAAAGGCGCCCTCGGAGCGCGGCCTGGCCATGGTGTTCCAATCCTATGCGCTCTATCCGCATATGAGCGTGCGCAACAACATCGCCTTCCCACTGAAGATGGCGGGTGTCGACAAGGCGGAGATCGACCGCAAGGTGACGGATGCCGCCCGGGTGCTGAACCTGACCGACTATCTCGAACGCAAACCGCGCCAGCTGTCCGGCGGCCAGCGCCAGCGCGTGGCGATCGGCCGCGCCATCGTGCGCCAGCCTTCGGCCTTCCTGTTCGACGAACCGCTGTCGAACCTCGATGCGGCACTGCGCGTCAACATGCGCCTCGAAATCAGCGAGTTGCACCAGCAGCTGAAGACGACGATGGTCTACGTCACCCACGACCAGGTCGAGGCGATGACCATGGCCGACAAGATCGTCGTGTTGAACAGGGGCAATATCGAGCAGGTCGGCTCGCCGCTCGAGCTCTATAGCCGCCCGCGCAACCTGTTCGTCGCCGGCTTCATTGGCTCGCCGAAGATGAATTTCATCAAGGGCCAGAATGCGGCCCAGCTCGGAGCCCATACGATCGGTATCCGTCCCGAGCATGTGCTGCTGTCGATGGAGAGCGGCGACTGGAAGGGCAGGGTCGTGGTCGCCGAACATCTCGGCTCCGACACTTTCCTGCATATCGATGCCGAGGGCATCGGCATGGTGACGGCGCGCGGCAGCGGCGATTTCGCGGCCAAGGCGGGCGATACGGTCTATCTGACGCCGGACCGTTCACGCATCCATAAATTCAACGAGGGCGGCCTTGCCATCTGAGCAGGCGGCCGGGGGGCAGGCATGCGAGCCGGACGATGACGCCCGGCCGTCTCGGCAAGACCTTCAAGAGGACTGAAACATGACGTGCAAATTATCGCTGGCAACGCTTTCGGATGTGGCCCGCACGGCGGCTATCCCTGGATATGACAGGGCATCGCTGAAAGCCGGCATCGTGCACTTCGGCGTCGGTAATTTCCACCGCGCCCACCAGGCGATCTATCTCGACGATCTCTTCAATGCAGGCACGGATCACGATTGGGCGATCGTCGGCGCCGGCGTGCTGCCGTCGGATGCCGCCATGCGCGAAAAACTTGCGGCGCAGGATTTCCTGACGACGGTGGTCGAGCAGGACAACAACAAGACGGCGGCGCGCGTTACTGCGCCGATGATCGACATCCTGCCGGTCGGCGATGCGAGCGCCATCATCGCCAGGCTCGCCGATCCCGAGATCCGGATCGTCTCGCTGACGATCACCGAGGGCGGCTATTTCATCGACGCATCGGGCAGGTTCAATCCGGCTCATCCGGCGATCGCTGCCGACGGACAGAATCCCGATGCGCCGAAGACGGTGTTCGGCCTGATCGTCGCCGGCCTGAAGGCGCGCAAGGCCAGGGGCATCGGACCGTTCACCGTCATGTCCTGCGACAACATTCCCCACAACGGCGTTGTCACCGCCAATGCCGTCGTCGGCACGGCCGCACTTTCAGACCCTGCCCTTGCCGACTGGATCAGGGCGAATGTCGCCTTCCCGAACGCCATGGTCGATCGCATCACGCCGGCGACCAGCCAGCGTGAGGTCGATTTCCTCCGCGACAATTTTGGGATCGAGGACAATTGGCCGGTTTATTGCGAGGAATTCAAGCAATGGGTGCTGGAGGATAAGTTCACTGCCGGCCGGCCGGCGCTGGAAAAGGTCGGGGTGACCTTCGTTCTCGATGTCACGCCCTACGAGCATATGAAGATCCGCATCCTCAACGGCGGGCATGCCGCGATCGCTTATCCGGCGGCGCTGATGGATATTCATTTCGTTCACGATTCCATGGAAGAGCCGCTGATCCGCGCCTTCCTCGCCAAGCTCGAAAAAGATGAGATCATCCCGATCGTCCCGCCGGTGCCGAACACGTCGCTGACGGATTATTTCGCCCTGATCGAGCACCGCCTGCTCAATCCGAAGATTGCCGACACCATTCCGCGACTGGCGCAGGACGGCTCGAACCGCCAGCCGAAATTCATCCTGCCGTCGACGCTCGACAATCTGCATCAGGGCAGGGACGTCGTCGGCCTGGCGCTGGTTTCAGCACTCTGGTGCCGTTATTTCGCCGGCAAGACCGACAGTGGCAAGGATATCGTCTTCAACGACGCCAGTGCCGATCGCCTGCATGCGGCGGCGCTGAAAGCCAAGGACGATCCGTCAGCCTTCCTCGCCTTCGACGATATTTTTGGCGAAGTGGCAAAATCCGAACTTTTCCGCAAGCGTTTCGCCCATGCACTCAAAACCCTGTGGGAAAAGGGCACGCGGGAGACGCTGCAACTCTATCTCGACGGCAAGCTCGCAGTGTAAGGGAATGGGATGGCGGCACGCTGTTGTCACCATCCATCCGGCCTTGCGAGCAAAGCGGGACGGTCATGCGTCCGAATTGAACTCAGGTTGGGTCTTCCATGGCTGATGCTGAAACACGGCTGGTCATCTTCGATTGCGATGGCGTGCTTGTCGACAGCGAGCCGATTTCGATCAACGTGCTCGTCGGCGCCATGAACGATCTCGGCGTCTCGATCACCGAGGACCAGGCCTATGAGCGGTTTCTCGGCCGTAGCCTGTCGACCCTCATCGATACGCTCGAAACCGAATTCAACGTCCATGCCGGCGAGGAATTCCTCGAGCGCATCCGCACCGATCTCTATGCCCGTTTCCGCACCGAGTTGAAGCCGATAGAGGGTGTCGCCGCGACGATCGACGGACTTGGCGTGCCCTGTTGCGTTGCCTCGTCCAGCCAGATGGAGCGAATCCGCCTGTCGCTGTCGGTGACCGGACTTCTGGGCAAGCTGCCCGACATCTTCAGCGCGACGATGGTCAAGCGCGGCAAACCGGCGCCCGATCTTTTCCTGCATGCGGCGCGTGAAATGCGGGTCGAGCCGGCACATTGCCTTGTCGTCGAGGACAGCCCGGCCGGTATTGCTGCCGCCAAGGCGGCGGGCATGACGGTCTTCGCCTTCACCGGTGGGTCCCACGCCAATTTCGCCGGATACCGCGCCGAACTCGATCGTCTTTCGCCTGAGGTGGTGTTTGACGCCATGCCGGATTTGATACACCTTGTCCGCAACCATAAGCTGGACGGGACCAAGATTTGATGCGTGATCATGTGGTTGCGGTGGATATCGGCACGGGCAGCGCGCGCGCCGGCGTCTTCGACGCACGCGGCCGCTTGCTCGCCAAATCCGAACATCCGATCGTGATGAACCGGCCGCGTGAAAACCATGCCGAGCACGATTCCGAAGATATCTGGTCGGCCGCCTGCACGGCAGTGCGCAGGGCGATGGAGCAATCCGGCATCGCCGCCGCCTCGGTTGGAGCGATCGGCTTCGACGCCACCTGTTCGCTGGTGGTCCGCGACGTCGAGGGCCGTCAGCTCAGCGTTTCCACCGGCGGCGAGCGGCGTTTCGATACGATCGTCTGGCTCGATCACCGGGCGCTGAAGGAAGCCGATTTCTGCACGGCGACGGAGCACAGGGTGCTCGAACATTCCGGGCATGTGATGTCGCCCGAGATGGAAATGCCGAAGCTGATGTGGTTGAAGAAGAAGCTGCCGGCCACATGGGAAAAGGCCGGCTACTTCTTCGATCTCGCCGATTTCATGACGTGGAAATCGACCGGTTCGCCTGCCCGTTCACGCTGCACGCTGACGGCGAAATGGAACTATCTCGCCCATCTCGAAAAGGGCTGGCAGCAGGATTTCCTGGAGCGGATCGGCCTCGAGGACCTTCATGAGCGCGGCCATCTGCCGGACGAGACCACGCCTGTCGGAGACAGTGTCGGGCAGTTGACACCGGAAGCGGCGGAAGCGCTGGGGCTGACGACGGATTGCCATGTCGCTGCCGGGATGATCGACGCTTATGCGGGTGCACTGGGCGCGCTCGGCGGCTATGCCGCCGATCCTGTAAAACGCGAGCACCAACTGGCGCTGATTGCCGGAACGTCGAGCTGCATCGTTACCTTCTCCCGGGAACGCAAGCCGAGCCATGGCATGTGGGGACCCTATTACGAGGCGGTCTTCCCGCAATCCTGGCTGGTGGAGGCCGGGCAATCGGCGACCGGCGCGCTGCTCGACCACATCGTGCGTATGCATGCGGCCGGCGGCGAGCCGACGGCGGCGCTGCATCAGAGGATCGTCGCGCGCATCGCCGAATTGAGGGCCGAGGAGGGCGATGCCTTCGGTGCGCGGATTTTCGTGCTGCCGGATTTCCATGGCAACCGCTCGCCGCTCGCCGATCCGCATGCCGTCGGCGTCGTCAGCGGGCTGACGCTCGATACGTCCTTCGACGGGCTCTGCGCGCTCTATTGGCGCTCTGCGGTGGGGATTGCCCTCGGGATCCGCCATATCCTGGAAATGATGAAGGAATACGGCTACATGCCCGATACTCTGCATATTGCCGGCGGGCATGTGAAGAACCCGGTGCTGATGGAGCTTTATAGCGATGCGACCGGCTGCAAGGTCGTGGTGCCGAAAATGAACGAGGCGGTGCTGCTCGGCACGGCGGTCGCCGCATCCGTCGCCTGCGGTTTGTACAAGGATCTGGCGGCGGCCGGCGAGGCGATGTATCCAGGCGGCGACGAACGGCTTCCCGACAAGGCGAAACAGGCGCTCTACGACCGCGACTACCGCCGTCTTCTCGCCATGCACCGCCACCGCGCCGAACTGGAAACGATGCTATAGGGCGCCGCTCGTCTTTTGAGACGCGCTAAGGACGTCAGTGGTTTGCGGCCTCGCCGAGCACGGTCGCGAATTCCATCATGCGGCGACGGCGAAGGGCCGCTTCTTCTCCGACTTCGAGGATAACGGATTCCGACAGGCAATCGAGCAGGGCGATCAGCGGCGGAAGGTTGTCGAGATCGGGCGCGCGCGCTGGCGGCAAGGGCAGCATGACGTTCGACTGGTCCGCCATCCAGTCCGCCTGTTGCGGCGAAATGAGCACGACCTTATAGCCGTAGCGCCGCGCCGTCCTGGCCAGCAGTCGCGCCTTGGCGAAGCGGCGACAGTCGATAATGACAAGCAGCGCGTCATCGACCGCCAGCCGGGCGAAGAGCTCGGCAAAACGGTTGTCGGCGGCGTCGAGCGTGCGCACGCCGTCGCGGGCCTGTGTCAGCCGCTGGCAGAAATGATTGGCGAGGCTCGCGAGCCGCGCATGCGTGGCGATTGATACTTCTCGGGCCGTGCTGATCAAGCCGACGGCTTCTGACCAATGCGGCTGCGCCGTCAGATGATAGATATGATGGAGCGCCTGGATCTGTTCGGCAACCAGCACGGCGAGCGGTTTGCCCTCCGCGGCGTCCTGATGCAGCTCGCTCATGGCGCTCTGCAATTGCGCCGGCGATGTGGTCACGGTCTCGCGAATCTCGACCTTGACGCTGTCCAACCCTTGATAGCCGAGCGCGCGCAGGAACCGGCCGACGGTCATCGGCGAGAGATCCAGCCTGTCAGCGACGGATGCAGCTGTCTCGAACGGCAGGTCATTCAGGTGTTCGGTGAAATATTTCGCGATACGGCGTTCGGCTGGTGTGCCGTTTTTTGCGTATTGCCTGAGTTTTTGCACAAAGTCTTCCACATCGGCCTCCCCGTCTTCCCTCAGAGGCGTTCCGTGGATGCGCTGTTGCGACCCCTTGTCTTTGCAACTATTTCGGAAGCTGCTTCTCAGGCCCGTGCGTATTTCATATACGTCACAATATTATATTAGTATTTAGTTTTCGACAAGTTTTCTATTACTGCATGTAATTTTATTCTCTTGTCGGCGACCCCCACCTTTCCTACATCTTGCGCGCAACCGGAGACGCCTGAGACATGATTCTTGACGCCGCTCGACTATCGCTCACCAATCTCTTCGCGGCGGAAACGCGCTCGGTCTTCTGGAAGGTGCTCGGCCTGACGATTCTCGTGCTCGTCGGCCTCTGGTTTGCGCTGCGCGGGGCCTTCGTGGCCTTTCTCTTTCCATGGCTCACGAGCTTCTTTCCCGATGTGCCGGATTGGGCGGGGTGGTTCGCTTTCGTCTTCGCGATCCTTGCCGGTATCGGCCTCGCCCTGATGCTGGCGCTGTTGCTTTCGCCGGTCACGGCGCTGATCGCCGGCCTGTTTCTCGACGATGTCGCCGACGTCATCGAAAAACGCGACTATCCCGGGGATGCGCCGGGCACCGCCATGCCGCTCGGTCCGGCGATGGCAAGCTCGATCAAGTTCCTCGGCGTGGTGATCCTCGGCAATACCGTCGCCTTGCTGCTGCTGTTCATCCCCGGGGTCAATCTGGTCGCGTTCTTTCTGGTGAACGGCTATCTGCTCGGACGGGAATTCTTCGAATTCGCCGCCATGCGATTCCGTTCGCCTGAGGAGGCACGGCTCTTCCGCGCCAAGCATGCTTCCACCGTCTTTCTCGGCGGGCTGGTGATCGCCCTTTTCCTGGCGATCCCCTTCGTCAATCTTCTGACGCCGCTCTTTGCCGCCGGCATGATGGTGCATCTGCACAAGCTGGTTTCCGCCAGGGATGTCGCGTTGCACCACCCCTGAGGCTCAGCCGGGCAGGGCGGCGGTGTCGTACATCGCCGCGAATTCGGCGCTCGGCGGGATCGGCTTGATGATGTCGATCAGGACGCCGTTCGGATCTGCGGTGATGAAATGCCGCTGGCCGAAATCCTCGTCACGGATCTCTCTCAGTATAGGCAGGCCGGCGCTCCGGCAGGCGGCATAGATCGCATCGACGTCGGCGACCTCGAAATTAAGGAGCAGGCCGGACACCCTGCCGCGGGCCATGGCCGGGATGGTTTCGTGGCTGCCGTCAAGGATGGCAAGCGCGATATGCTCTTTCTCTATCGATTGCAAGTGAACGTACCAGTCGCTTTCGAACAGCGCCTTGAAGCCGAAATGCCTGCAATAGAAGCTGGCAGTGCCGGCGACATCGCCAGTCATGATGACAGGATAATAGCTCGTCGATTTCATCTTTTTCCTCCATCTTTCCATTTACATGCATTCTGTATGTTTTTCCATTAGCATACATTCTGTTTGTATGTAAAGAAAACGCATGAGCCGCAGCAATCGCGAGAGAACGGAACAGACGAGGCAGGCGCTGATCGATGCCGGTCGGCGTCTTTTCGTCGAGAAGGGTTATGCCGAGACCGCGACGCCGGAGATCGTGGCGGCGGCGGGTGTGACGCGAGGCGCGCTCTATCATCATTTTGAAGACAAGAAGGCGCTTTTTCGCGCGGTGATCGAATGCGAGGCGCGCGCAGTGGCCGGGACGATCGAGGCGCATTCGGCGTCGCACGACGCGCCGCGTGCCGCGCTGATCGCCGGTGCCTCGGCCTATTTCGACGCGATGATGGCAGAAGGGCGCACACGGCTGCTGCTGATCGAGGCGCCTGCCGTTCTCGGCCTGCCGGCGACCGCGACGATCGACGCAGAAAATGCGGAAGCGACGCTGCGGGCAGGGCTTGCAGCCATGCTTCCGCAAGCCGGTGCTATGCTCGCACCGCTGACCTTGCTGCTATCGGCAGCCTTTGACCGCGCGGCGATCGCGATCGAGGCGGGTGGGGAAAGGCGGGAATACGAGCAGGCGATCGCTGTTCTACTCGACGGCCTCGCCGATCACCTGCGGCGGTAGCGTGACCAGCGCCGCCGGTATATCCGAACTCTTCTCCGGCGACTTACAGAGATCGGCGATGATACAGCGTTCGCATTCGGGGCGGCGCGCCTTGCAGGTGTAGCGGCCGTGCAGGATCAGCCAGTGATGGGCGTGATAGAGGTAATGTTTCGGGATCACCTTCATCAGCCGTGCCTCGACCTCATCGGGCGTCTTGCCGGGGGCGAGCCTGATGCGGTTGGCGATGCGGAAGATGTGCGTATCGACGGCCATCGTCGCCTGGCCGAAGGCCATGGAAAGCACGACATTGGCGGTCTTGCGGCCGACGCCCGGCAATCTGACCAACTCCTCGCGCGTCTCAGGCACCTTGCCGCCGAATTGCTCGACCAGCATCTGTGAGAGCGCGATGACGTTTTTCGCCTTGTTGCGATAGAGGCCGATCGTCCTGATATAGTCGCGCAGCCGTTCCTCGCCGAGATCGAGCATCTTTTCCGGCGTATCGGCAATCCTGAAGAGCGCGCGTGTCGCCTTGTTGACGCCGACATCGGTCGCCTGCGCCGAAAGTGCCACGGCGACGACGAGTGTGAAGGCGTTGGTGTGTTCGAGCTCGCCTCTCGGTTCCGGCCGCTGAACGGAGAAGCGGCGGAAGATCTCCTCGCGCTCGGCCAGTGAATAGACCGTGCGCACCGCTGCCGCCGGTTTGCGGCGGGCGATCACATTCGCACCCTGAGGCATCTTGGTAACGGATTTGAGTTTCGGATTTGCCATGGAAACTCTATACTCAGCAGCCATGATGGAAAGCAACGCCGACAGCTCCAACGAGCAGCCTGTTTTCGCCGCCGAGCTCTTTCCCCACCGGTCACTTGGCCGTCGGGGCTTCAAGGTGCTGCTTGCTTTGTCCGGCGCCGTCTGCTTCCTCTACGGCATGTTCTTCGTCGTGACAGGCGCCTGGCCGATCGGCTTCTTCTTCGGACTGGATTTCGTGCTTTTGTACGGCGCCTTCTGGCTGAATTACCGCTCCGGGAAAGCGCGCGAACAGGTGACGGTGTCGCGCATGGACGTGTCGGTGCGCAAGTTTGCACCATCGGGACGGATGGTGGAGCATCATTTCAATCCGTTCTGGGCGCGTTTCCTCGTTCGCCGGCACCAGGAGATCGGCATCCTCTCCATGCATATCTTCGGCGAGGGGCGGCGCACGGATATCGGATCCTTCCTCAATCCCGACGATCGGGAAAGCTTCGCCAAGGCCTTCAAGGGCGCACTCGCGACGGTCAAGCAGCGGATCTGAGACTATCCGGCGGATGCGCAAGAATCGGGTGGTTTGCTCACCCCCTATTGACTATCTCCTTGTGACAAGGAGAAAGACGATGAATATGATTGCCAACCTTCAGACAGACATCACGCCTGACGGCCCTGATTATGACATTGTCCGTCGGGTAATCGAACTCATCACCGAGGATTACCGCGATCAGCCTTCGCTGGAGGCGATCGCGGCGCGGCTCAACCAGTCGCCGACCCAGCTGCAGAAGACCTTCACCCGCTGGGCCGGCCTGTCGCCCAAGGGCTTCCTGCAGGCGGTGACGCTCGACCATGCCAAGCGGCTGCTGCGTAGCGAAGACATGCCGTTGCTCGAGACGTCGATCGAGGTCGGCCTCTCCGGGCCGAGCCGCCTGCACGACCTTTTCGTCACCCATGAGGCGATGTCGCCCGGCGAATGGAAGGCCAAGGGTGGCGGCCTCACCATCCGCTACGGCTTCCACATCTGCCCCTTCGGTGTCGCGCTGATCATGGCGACCGACCGCGGCCTTGCCGGCCTCGCCTTCAGCGATTCCGGCGACGAGAAGGCCTGCCTCGAGGATATGACCTGCCGCTGGCCGAACGCCTCTTATGTCGAAGACCTGCAGGCGACGGTTCCCTATGCGGCCCGCATCTTCGAACCCGGCAAATGGTCCTCGGAGCAGCCGCTGCGCGTCGTGCTGATCGGCACGGACTTCCAGGTGCGCGTCTGGCAGAGCCTGCTGAAGATCCCGTTCGGCAAGGCCGTGACCTATTCCGATATCGCCAACGATATCGGCCGGCCGACGGCGCAGCGCGCCGTCGGTGCGGCGGTGGGGGCTAACCCGATCTCCTTCGTGGTGCCATGCCATCGGGCGCTCGGCAAGAACGGCGCATTGACGGGCTACCATTGGGGCCTCACCCGCAAACGGGCGATGCTCGGCTGGGAATCGGCGCACGCCTGATGGCTTCCCGGGCGGAGCGGCGGGCCGTTCAACCCCCGACCCGTTCATCTTGCTCCGCTCGCTATCGCTCCTGCGCTTCTCCCCACTGGGGAGAAGGCGCGGACGGCGATGTCTCCGCCAGTTCCAGCAATGCCCGCGCAGCCCTTTCGTCGGTGATCAGCGTATTGCAGCCAATGCGCTTGATCGTGGCGCGGATCGCCACGGCCCGATGAGCGCCGCCGGAAGAGAGCACGATATGTTTGGCCTCCTTCAGCGTGTCGAGATCGACGGACATGACGCGCCGATTGATCGAGTGGTCGACCGAATTGCCGTCCTTGTCGAGGAAGTTGAACATGGTGTCGCAGACGCAGCCAGCATCGATCAGTTCCTGCAACTCGGCCTTGGAGATCCAGCCCTCCGACAGTGAGGTCGAATGCGGGCCGATATCGCCGCAGCTGACGATCGCCAGATCGAGGTTCTCGGCGAGACGATAGATCGTGTCCAGCCCGCATTTTTCGATCAGATTGCGCTTGGTCTCGATGGAATCGACGAGAAGCGGCGCCAGGAACATGTAGCATTCGGCGCCGAGCTGATTTGCCAGCCGCCATGTGTAGTCGATCGGGTTGGTCTGGTGCACGGCGACGATGCCGCCAAGCAGCGACACGACCTTGCAATTGGTGCGGCGCGGCGGCCGGAAGCTTGACAGCGAGGCGGTCATGGTGCGGCCCCAGCCGACGCCGATCGTATAGTCGTCGGGAATGGCTTCGGAGAGGAACTGGCCAAGCGCCAGGCCGACATTTTTCGCCAGCGAATTCACATCACAGCTGATCGGTGCGGGTACGACGATCGCCTCGTCGAGGCCGTAGGCGCGCTCCAGCTTCACCGAAAGTTCAACGCAATCGCCGATCGAATCGTTGATCCAGATCTGGACTTCGCTGCGTTTCATCGCCTCGTCGAGCAGGCGGATCACGGTGGTGCGGCTGATGCCGAGCTGTTCGGCCACGTCTTTCTGGGTGAGGCCCTCGTTATAATAGAGCCATGCCGCCCTCAGCCGCAGCGAGGATGCTTCGGAATAGGCCGTGTGCGTGCCGCGTTTGAGCTTGACCACATCTCCTCCGCAGGATGCCCGCCCTCAATCCCCCATGGGATGAAGGGCCGTAACGACGCTTTTGTTGGGGGATAATGACGGGTGTGACACTTATGTCAATTGAAATGCACAAATGTCCTTGACTTTTCCTTGGGTGAGTGGCGATAGTCCGGGTGACACAAGTCGTTCTTGTCCGTCGAGGAGGACATAGTGCGGGCATGCCGAAAGTCACGACCGGCCTTCCAGCCGCAGGCGGCATCGCTTGCGTTCGAGCCGTCGTTCGTTGGCGGCTGGAACACGGCGACTGTCCTTCACGTTTATAAATCATCCGTGACGGATGCGCGCATTTTCGCCTGCAGCATGCAAACAACCTGCCGGTAGATCACCTTTGCCGGGCGGAACTCGCGCCGGTCGCAGCCCAAGTTCAACAAGGATTATTGACCATGACATCCAAGCTTGACCAACTTCGCGAGATTACCACCGTCGTCGCCGATACCGGCGACATCGAGGCCGTCGCCCGCCTGAAGCCGGTTGATTGCACGACGAACCCGAGCATCGTGCTGAAGGCACTCGGCACGCCCATGTTCGCCGACGCCATCAAGGAAGCCGTCGCCTGGGGCAAGAAGCAAGGCGGCAATCCCGAAGCCGTTTCATCCGCCGTCGCTGATCGCCTCGCCATCTCCGTCGGCGCTGCGCTTTCCAAGCTTGTTCCGGGACGCGTATCGACCGAAGTCGATGCCGACCTTTCTTTCGATACACAAGCTTCGATCGACAAGGCTCACAGCATCATCGCCGGGTACAAGGAACGCGGCATCGAGAAGGATCGCATCCTGATCAAGCTCGCCTCCACCTGGGAAGGCATACGCGCTGCCGAAGTGCTGCAGAAGGAAGGCATCGATTGCAATCTGACGCTTCTCTTCTCGAAGGCACAGGCCGTTGCCTGCGCCGACGCCAAGGTGTTCCTGATCTCGCCCTTCGTCGGCCGTATCCTCGACTGGTACAAGAAGTCGACGGGCAAGGATTACACGCCTGAGGAAGACCCGGGCGTCATTTCGGTTCGCGACATTTACAATTATTACAAGGCCAACGACATCAAGACGATCGTCATGGGTGCTTCGTTCCGCAGCGCTGGCGAAATCGAAGCGCTGGCCGGTTGCGACCGCCTGACGATCGCTCCGAACCTGCTCGACGAACTCTCCAAGGACGAAGGCAAGCTCGAGCGCAAGCTTTCGCCCGAGATCATCAAGCCGGCTGCGAAGATCACCGTCGACGAGAAGACCTTCCGCTGGCTGATGAACGAAGATGCGATGGCGACGGAAAAACTCGCCGAAGGCATTCGCGCCTTCGCCAAGGATCTGGGGACGTTGCGGACCATGGTGCAGAAGGAACTGCAGCTCGCCGCCGCCTGATCGGCACGGCATGCAATCGGAGGCGCGGCTGCCGGCTGGCAGGCGCGCCTTTTTCGTGCTGTTATCAAGGGCATATGCTGTCGGAGACCGATATGGCGGATGAGGAAAGGACGAATTCGCTTGCGGCATTTGTCTACAAGCATGCGAGCTTCATCATCGCCACTCTTGCTGGACTGGCGGTCTTCCTGGCTGTGACCTCGCGCGAGGTCAGCGCCGGCAATATCCTGTTCGGCTGGAATGTCAGCGCTGGCGTTTTTGTCGCGCTGAGCTGGCGCAAGATGCTGCGGGCGACGGTTGACAGCATCCGAAAACGCTCCGCGGATCTTGATTTCTCCGATACCGTGCTCTTGGCCCTTTCGATCGGTGCCGCACTTGCCAGCATCGCCGGCATCGGCATCGAGCTTCATTCGATCAAGGAGGCGGCACCTGACGTCGCGCTGGCACGGGCAAGTGCGGCGATTTTGACGATCCTGATCTCCTGGTTCTTCCTGCATACGCTCTTCACCATCCACTATGCCCATTATTTCTACGGCGGGGCGGACGAGGAGGGCGGGCTCAAATTTCCCGATGGGATCGAAGAGCCCGGCTACTGGGATTTCCTCTATTTCTCCTTCACCATCGGCGTTGCCGCACAGACCGCGGATGTCGCGGTCAGTTCGACCAGCATGCGCAAGCTGACGCTGTTGCATGCCGTGCTGTCGTTCCTCTTCAATACGACGATCCTGGCGCTGGCGATCAATGTCGGGGCAAGCCTGCTATAATGCATCTTGCCAGAGCGGCTGCGAGGATCTGAGGAGCCGAAGGCATGAGCGGGCCGCGCCGCCTGCTCTTCAAACCGGAGGCTATGATGGAAAGCGCCTCAAGCCGGTCCCGACCGGCCGATTTCGTTCTGCTCCTCGGCAGGTTTCTGCTGGCGCTGATCTTTCTGCATGAGGGCTGGTCCCTTGCGGCAGATCTCACTGCGACCATCGACACTTTCGCAAAACTGGGGCTGTCGACGCCGATGGCACTTGCTACCATCGCCCTTCAGATCGGCGCCGGCCTTTCCGTCGCGGCAGGTTTCCTCACCCGGCTTGGCGCACTGGCGCTGGCGCTCTTCTGCCTGGCGACCGCCTTGCTCTTCCATACGAATTTCGCAAGCCAGAACGAGTTGCTGCATTTCGAGAAGGACCTGGCGATTGCCGGCGGCATGTTCGTGCTTTCGGCTTCCGGCGCGGGATCGATATCGATCGACAGGCTGCTCAGAAAGAGGGCCTCGATGCATCCCTGGCTCAGGGCAGCGTTGTCGTAAATAGCGAGGTCCGCCGCGCTTGCCTGAACTTCGCGGGCGCTTCGCGGCGCAATAAAACCGAATAAAACCGAACAAACAGCAGCGCCGATGCGGGCTAAACTTCTGGCGACAGGTCAGGAGTATGCCAGTGATGTCATCAGTGCAAAGCAACCAGCAAAAGCCAATTCTCGTCTTTCTCGGCAAAGGCGCTGCCTGCGGTATCGTCTCGAAGCTGAATGAGAACGGATATGCCGCGACGGCTGTATCTTCCATACCGGAGCTCTTCGACGCTTTGCGCTCGGACCGATATTGTCTGGCGGTAACGATGCGGGCGGATATCGACCTGGTGCGAAACATCAAGCCGATACCAGTCATCAATCTGGAGGTGTTTTTCCATGCCATCCAGCCGACAGCAAAGTCGGTTCCTTCCTCGAAAGAATTCGACAGCGATGCCTTTCTGAGAAGGATCGCGGCGCTCACGGAGTCAAAGACAGCCAGGATTGCTGCGGTCCAAAGAACGCCAACTCTCAATGAGACGGTGATTGCAGCCGCGGCGAAGGCATCCCGGTGGCGTGCCGCCACATCTCTGCTTCTAAGTCGCCGCGCCTCGCCCCGCGCAGAGCGAGCCGACTAGCGGTGGCCGAATTCCCGTCGCAGAACCGGACTTCGCTGGGCCTGGATCCGGACCATCCGGCCCCGCCTTGCCGGCCGATCACGCGCCTTGCGGACGGATCTCATCGGCGTCGTTCCATCGGGTTTCGTCGGTTTGAAGGCGTCATTCCAAAACGCGAAGTCTTCACTTGGTGCGGGTGTCTTTTGATGTTCCAGTTATTGGGGGCGGCCTCGGCAAGCGGGTACATCATTACGGCACTGTTTCTGCTCGTGGCGATCGGTCGTCTCGCCAGAAACGCCCTTCATAAACTCACCGCCCGGCTCCCCAAGCGTTCCGCGTTGAAGCACTATGCGACGGCGAGCCTCTCGCTGTTATTCTTTTGTCTGCTGGTCATCCGCGTCTGTTTCGTCGCCACGGTTATCATCGACAGCACAATCCGAGATGACCATGTGAAAGTCAGTGGCGATCCCGAAAGGCAGTTTTGATACCGGGCGCCGTGTCGGCGACGTTGGCATCCCTGTTCGCAACATTTCGCAACATTATCGAACATAGCATTGCACGAGACCTGATAAGGCGGAGCCGTATCGGTGTGGCAGCTGATATCGTACGGAGAAAAATGCCTGGCGACACGACATTGGAGATTTTAACCACCGTGATCGATGGCGGATGAGGCCGCCTGATTGATAAAGGCGGAAACGTGATAATTTCGCGCCGACAGGACTCCTGGCAAGAGAGCAAATGACGATGGCATATGAAATGGCAGTTCCCAATCAGGCTCATATCCTCATCGTCGAAGACGATTCCGCGATCGCCGATATGCTGGTGGACCTCGTCCGGACCAGCGGCTTCGAAGCCTCGTCGGTGGAGAGCGGCGCGGCCATGGACCGAATGATGGCGCGACAGCAATTCGATCTCATCGTCCTCGATGCGATGTTGCCGGGGGAGGACGGCTTCAGCATCTGCAGGCGGCTTCGCGCTTCGCGCTCGGTGCCGATCCTGATGCTGACGGCGCTCCAGGAGGATATCGACCGCATTCTCGGCCTGGAGCTCGGTGCTGACGACTATGTCACGAAACCATTCAACTCACGCGAGCTGCTGGCCCGGATCAAGAGCATTCTCCGCAGATCGTCATATGCGCACCATCACGAGGAAACGCTTGGGCCCATGACGTTTTCGGGATGGCGCATCGATCCGAAAAGCCGTCAACTTCTCGACGCGGACGGCGCGCAGGTTTCCCTGACAACCGCGGAGTTCGATATCCTCCTGGCATTCTGCTGCAATCCCAATAAGGTTTTGACGCGCGAACAGCTTTTGTCGATGACACATGCAGGGTCGGCAGGGCCGGTGGAACGCAGCATCGACGCCCACATCAGCCGGGTCAGGCAAAAGATAGAGCCAAATCTGAAAGACCCGACGTTCATCAAGACGGTGCGCTTGGGGGGCTATCTTTTCGCATCCAAGGTAGAGCGGCTCTCGTGAGAAATTTCCGGCGCGCTTCGATCCAGAGCCAGATCCTCATATTGGCGACCTTCCTTGTCGTGCTGGTTTCCGTCGTGGCGACCGCGATGGAGCCCTATATCTACGGCCGTCATGATCGCGGCTTTCAAAACGGCCTGTTTGCCGGCAGGGCGGCGATGGTCGCCGAGCAATTTGCGCAGGCAAGGTCAGTCGAGGACGAAGCCGCGGTTCTCAAGAGAGCAGCGGCACTCGGCGTTGGGGTCGAAAAATTGTCCCTGGATCAGCCGCTTGCCGGCAAACAGCCGATGGTAGCTGCAAGCGAGATCGTGGCGCGCATCGACGCGCTGCTCGCCGACAATATTTTCGCGGCATTTCATCGTTTCGTCATGGGTCAATCGCATCCAGACGTGCTGACTGTCGGAATTGACGACAGGCGTGCTCTCATCTTTCAACTGCCGGTTTTTCCCAGCTATCTGTGGTTCGTTCCGGCAGCTGCAAGCGGATTTTTGAAAATCGTCATTCCGTTGGTGCTGCTCGCATATTTCAGCAGCCGGCTTATTACCGAACCTCTGAGGCGCTTTGCTGCCGCTGCCAAACGCGCGAGCATGGAAGGCAGCCTGGAAAAGCCTTTCGAACCGGATGGCGCAGCCGAGATCCGAAGCCTGGCGGAATCGCTCAACGTCATGAGCGATCGCATCCAGAGCATGGCGGAGGATCGAACAAGAGTGCTGAGCGGCGTGGGTCATGATCTCAGGACACCGCTGACGAGATTGCGGATGCGTGCCGAGCGTTCCTCAGAGCCGGAACTTCGCAGCCTGATGCTCGCCGATATCGCCACTTTGAATTTCATGATCGACGAGTGCCTGGCCTATTTCAAAGATCCATCGGTGAGGGCGGTCGATCGAAAGGTCGATATCTCAAGCCTGCTGCAGACGATTACGACCGATTTCTCCGACACCGGCGTCGATGTGCGGTTCACCGGTCCGCGGCGACTGGCGTTTGTCTGCAAACCTCAGGCGCTGACCCGCGCGATGACCAATCTGGTCGAAAACGCGTCCCGTTATGCAACGCAGGTCGAAATCGAGTTGCAAGGCCGTGACGATGGCGGGATCCGGATAGAGGTGAGGGACAATGGTCCCGGTCTGACGGACGAGCTCAAGGCGAAGGTTCTGGAGCCATTCTTCAAGGGGGACAAATCGCGGCAGATCGCCGCCGCAGGCGGTTCCGGGCTTGGGCTTGGTCTTCCGATCGCCCAAGGGATCGTCACCAAAGCGCATAACGGACAATTGACGTTGTTGGACGGAAAACCACGCGGCCTGGTCGTCGTGATCGATCTGCCCGCTCGTCAGGTGATCCAGCCCGAAGGCTCGCCGTCGATCCCTTCATCACACTGACTGCCGGCCGACCGACGGCGTGGTCATGCGTCGCGTCGCGCTGGTTGGTCGCAAAGAGGGTTTGCGAACATTTCCGCATATCATAACAAACACAGCAACATCCGAATTCCATAAAACCGGTGCCAGCAGATGCCGTTCGGCATTTCCAAAGCTGGAGCCAAGCCATTGATAAAAAATTTGAAAATCGGCGCCGCACTGATGCTCGCCTGCTTGGGCGTTGCCGCATGCACGACCCCTGACCCGACGGTGTATTCCGGACTTGCTTCGGCATCACAGCTTCGACCGAACATTGAGGATAAGACCGGCCGCGTGCCATATCGCTATCAGACGAATGCCAACTGGAGCCAGTACAACAGGATCATCGTAGATCCCGTTACGGTCTATAACGGCCCTGACAATCAGTTCGGCAAGGTTTCCGAAAAGGACAGGATTTTCCTCGCCAATTACATGCAGCAGCAATTCACGGAAAAATTGAAGACACGCTTTGCCGTCGTCAGCACGCCTGCTCCGGCAACGCTCAGATTGCATCTGACGCTGACGGGCGCGAAGGCAACAACTGCGGTGCTCGGAACGGTCACGCGCATCGACGTCGCCGGCGGATTGTACAACACCGTCCAGGCGGCGCGCGGCCGAGAAGGCTCGATGACCGGTTCGGTGAACTATGCCGTGGAGATCTATGATGCTGCGAGCAATCGTCTCCTGTCTTCCTATGTCACCAAGCAATATCCGAATGCGATGAATATCGGTGCAAGCTTCACGGCGATGGATGCCTCGATGGTTGGCGTCCGGAAAGGCGCCGACGCGCTCCTTGCGGAGTTGAAATAGCCGGTTGGGTCAATGAGCGTGGACATGTTCTACGTCCACGCTCATTGCCGCTGCGTTTCCGCTCACAAGATCGCCTGGCCGGCCATCAGCGCAAGGACGAGGAAAATCAGGAAGATCACCAGCGCGATGCCAAAAAGAACGCGGGCGATCGTCGCGGTTGCTGCCGATACGCCGGAAAAACCGAAGAAGCCGGCGATGATCGAAATCACGAAAAATATGAGAGCCCATTTCAGCATGGCGTCATCCTTTGCGTTTTGCCTGGGAAGACGCAGCAACCGGGAAAATGTTCCAGATCGTCGGTATGGAAGGCGCTGATCTTCGGCCTGCCCCTCCCGGTGCTGCTGATGGGTGTAACGTCGAATTTCGTATCCTTGCCTTCTCCCGATCAGCCGTGATTGATCATCACGTGGCGCACGGCGGTGTAGTCCTCCAGCGCGTAGACCGACATGTCCTTGCCGTAGCCCGACTGTTTGAGGCCGCCATGCGGCATCTCGTTGACCAGCATGAAATGGGTGTTGATCCAGGTGCAGCCATATTGCAGGCGGGCGGCGGTCTTCATGCCGCGGCCGATATCCCTCGTCCAGACGGAGGAGGCGAGGCCGTAATCGCTGTCGTTTGCCCAGGCAACGGCATCGTCGGCATCGGAGAAGCGGGTGACCGAGACGACCGGGCCGAAGACTTCGCGGCGGACGATCTCGTCGTCTTGCAAGGCGCCTGCTATGACGGTCGGGGCGAAGAAGAAGCCTTTGTCGCCGGAAACCTTGCCGCCAGTGGTGATCTCCATATGCTTGTGTTCGGAAGCGCGGGCGACGAAGCTTTCGACACGGTCGCGCTGGCGCCTGGAGATCAGCGGCCCGATCTCATTTTCGGTATCGTCGGCCTGGTTGAAGCGGATGCTTCCGACGGCTGAGGAGAGATCGGCGACGAAATTGTCGTAGATCCTGGCGTCGGCATAGATGCGGCAGGCCGCGGTACAGTCCTGACCGGCGTTGTAATAGCCGAAAGTGCGGATGCCGGCGACGACGGCATCGATATCGGCGTCGTCGAAGACGATGACCGGCGCCTTGCCGCCGAGTTCCAGATGGGTGCGCTTGACCGTCTTGGCGGCGGCCTGCAGCACCTTCTTGCCGGTGGCGACATCGCCTGTTATCGAGACCATGCCGATCTTGGCATGGTTGATCAGGGCGTTGCCGACGCTTTCGCCGCGCCCGAGGATGACGTTGACGACACCTTCGGGAAGGATTTCGGAGAGCAGTTTCGCCATTTTCAGCGACGTCAGCGGCGTCTGTTCCGATGGTTTGAAGACGACGGTGTTGCCGCCGGCGATCGCCGGCGCCAGCTTCCAGGCCATCATCATCAGCGGATAGTTCCATGGCGCGATGGAGCCGACGATGCCGATCGGATCGCGGCGGATCATCGAGGTGTGGCCAGGCAGATATTCGCCGGCGGCCGGGCCGTGCAGGTTGCGCACGGCGCCGGCGAAGAAGCGATAACAATCGACGATCGCCGGGATTTCGTCGTTCAGCACCGCATTGATCGGCTTGCCGCAGTTCAGCGCTTCCAGAGTCGCGAAGCCGACCGCATCCTTCTCGATGGCGTCGGCGATCTTCAGCAGGTAGCCGGAACGCTCGCCCGGCGTCGTCTGCGACCAGCGTGCGAAGGCCTTTTCAGCAGCGTCGACGGCGGCGTCGATCTGGGAAAGCGAGGCTTCGGGAAGGTCGATCACCGTCTCGCCCGTCTTCGGGTTCAGGATGTGCTCTTCCGTCTCCGTGCCTTTTTCGAAGCGGGAACCGATCAGCATTTGGGTATCCATGATGTTCTCCCTGTTATTTGCCGGCGCCGGCGATCTGGTCGCCGTCGCGGGTGAGGTAGTAGGCTGCCAGGATCGGCAGGAAGGTGACGAGCACCACGACCATGGCGACCACGTTGGTGACCGGGCGCTGGCGCGGGCGGATGAGTTCTTCGAGCATCCAGATCGGCAAGGTCGATTGCTGGCCGCCGGTGAAGGTGGTGACGATGACCTCGTCGAAAGACAGGGCGAAGGCAAGCATGCCGCCGGCAAGAAGAGCGGTGCCGATATTCGGCAGGATGACATGGCGGAAGGTCTGGAAGCCGTCGGCGCCGAGATCCATTGAGGCTTCGATCAGCGAGCCGGAGGTGCGGCGGAAGCGGGCGACGGCATTGTTGTAGACGACGACCACGCAGAAAGTGGCGTGGCCGAGCACGATGGTCCAGACCGAAAACGGGATGTCGAACAGGCTGAAGGCGGAGCGCAGCGCAATGCCGGTGATGATGCCGGGAAGGGCGATCGGCAGGATGACCAGCAGCGAAATCGCCTCGCGGCCGAAGAATTTCGTCTGGCTGACGGCGGCCGCACAGAGCGTGCCGAGCACCAGCGCGATCGCCGTGGCGATGACGGCGACCTGTACGGAGAGGCTGAGCGCCGACCAGACATCCGGCCGGTTCCAGGCAACGGGGAACCATTGCAGGGTCAGTCCCGGCGGTGGCCACTGATAGCTTTTTTCCTCGGTCGTGAAGGCATAGACGAAGATCAACAGGATCGGCAGATGCAGGAAGAGCAGTCCGACGGCTGCGGCGATCTTCAAAGCCAGCGGCGATGTCTTGAGGTCAGAGCGCATCGAAGGCCCCCATCTTCTTGGCGAGCGACAGGTAGAGCGCCATGATGACGATCGGCACGACGGAGAAGGCTGCCGCCAGCGGCACATTGCCGGCCGTTCCCTGCTGGGCATAGACCGCCTGGCCGATGAACAGCCTGGACGAGCCGATGATCTGCGGGATGATGTAATCGCCCAATGTCAGCGAGAAGGTGAAGATCGAGCCGGCGACGATGCCGGGCAGCGCCAACGGCAGCAGCACGGTGCGGAAGGTCTGGCGCGGCGTGGCACCGAGATCCGCCGAGGCCTCGATCAGGTTGCCGGGCACGCGCTCCAGGGCCGCCTGCGTCGGCAGGATCATATAGGGAAGCCAGATATAGACGAAGACGATGAAGGTGCCGAGGTAGCTCACCGACAGCGAATTGCCGCCGATGACGGGCAGATTCAGGACGGCGTCGAGCAGCCAGGAGAGATGGAGCCTCTCAAAGATCCAGGTGAGGATGCCTTCCTTGGCGAGGATCAGCTTCCAGGCGTAGATCTTGACGAGATAGCTCGACCAGAGCGGCAGCATGACGCCGAGATAGAAGAGCGCCTTCCATTTGCCTTGCGCATAACGCGCCGCGTAATAGGCGATCGGAAAGGCGATCAGGGCGGAAGCGACGGTGACCAGCGCCGCCATGACGACGGTGCGGATGATGATGTCGAAATTCGCAGGATTCAGCAGCTGGGCATAGGTCGAGAGGGTGAATTCGTAATTCACCAGGCCGGAGAAATCGTCGATCGAGAAGAAGCTCTGCAGAAGCAGGGCGATCAGCGAGCCGATATAGATGATCCCCAGCCAGAGCAGCGGCGGCGTCAGCATCAGCAAGAGCAGCAGCTTCGGGTGCCGCCAGAAGGCATCCGACAATTGGCCGAAGAAGCCGCCGCGCCCCGGAAGGATCGATGTCTTGCCGCCTGACATGGTGAGTGCCGTCATGCCGCATCGTCCATATAGTGGATATCGGCCGGCTGCCAGGCGAGGTGGATGCTCGCTCCGACATCCGGCACCGGCGTGCCTGCCGGCAGCATGACATGCAGCCGGCTGCCCTTGAGGTCGACGCTGAGACGCGTGGCTGCGCCGAGGAAACTTGCGTTTTCGACTTTCGCCTCGACGCCGTCGCCTGTCAGCCGGATCGCCTCGGGACGCAGGCTCGCCCAGCGTTTCTCACCGCCGAGCAAGGCCATGAGATCAGGCGCGATGACGTTCGAGGAGCCGACGAAATCGGCGACGAAGCGGGTCTTCGGGCAGCGATAGATATCCTGCGGCGTGCCTTGCTGGACAATATTGCCATCGTTGAAGACGGCGACGCGATCGGCCATCGACAGCGCCTCGCCCTGATCGTGGGTGACGAAAACGAAGGTGATGCCGAGCGCGCGCTGCAGGCTCTTCAATTCCTCCTGCATCTGCTCGCGCAGCTTCAGGTCCAGCGCGCCGAGCGGCTCGTCGAGCAGCAGCACTTTCGGCTTGTTGACCAGCGCGCGGGCGAGCGCCACGCGCTGCCGCTGGCCACCGGACAGCTGACCGGGGCGGCGGGCGCCGTAGCCCGGCAGCTTGACGAGTTCCAGAGCATCGCCCGCCGCCTTCATCCGCTCCGCCTTGCCGATACCCTTGACCATCAGCCCATAGGCAACATTGTCGAGGATATTGAGGTGCGGAAAAAGCGCGTAGTCCTGGAATACGGTGTTGACGTTGCGGCGATAGGGCGGAACGCCGTCGGCCGTCTCGCCGAAGATCTGGATATGGCCCGATGTCGGCTGTTCGAAGCCGGCGATCAATCTCAGGCAGGTCGTCTTGCCGGAGCCGGAAGGTCCGAGCATGGCGAAGAATTCGCCGGGCGCGATCTCGAGATCGACGCCGTCGACGGCGCGAACCTGGCCGAAATGGCGAGATACCTGCTGGAAGCGGACGGCTGACGTCATGGGAGCTCCGGGTCGTGTGTGTTCAGAGAGAGGCTCGGTCTTGGTCAATAAAGACCCGGCCCCAAACCCCTCCCCCACAAGGGGGAGGGGCTTAACCTGCCGTACCCTTTCGCAAATACCTTGGTGTTTCGGCAGGATTCGGCGGTGCCGTTCAGCACCCCTCTCCCTTATGGGAAGGGGACCTTATGCGCGCGGACCGGCCCGGTTCATCGCCCGCCGATCACGCCGATATAATCCGACACCCAGCGATGATAGGGCACGCATTCGCTCTGCGTCGCGCATTTGGCCACGGGCGTCTTCCAGAACTTGATCTTGTCGAAATGATCGAAGCCGTTGGTGGCGCAGCCGGTTTCGCCCATCAGTTCGTTGCCCTTGCAGGCGGCGGGAACCGAGGGCACGGCGCCGAACCAGGCGGCGGCATCGCCCTGGACCTTGGCCTTCAGCGAATGTTCCATCCACATATAGGCGCAGTTCGGATGTTCGCTGTCGGCATGCAGCATGGTGGTGTCGGCCCAGCCGGTGACGCCTTCTTCCGGAAAGGTGGAGGCGATCTTCTGCTTGTCGGCCTGCAGCAGGTTCACCTGGAAGGGCCAGGAGCCGGAAGCGACGACGCCTTCGTTCTTGAAGTCGTCGATCTGGATCATTGCGTCGTGCCAGTAGCGCGAGACGAGCTTGCGCTGGCCGCGCAATAGGTCGAGGGCGGCCTTGTACTGGTCCTCGGTCAATTCGTAGGGATCCTCGATGCCGAGATCCGGCTTGTGGGCCATCAGATACATGGCGGCGTCGGCGATGTAGATCGCGCCGTCATAGGCCTGGACGCGGCCCTTGTTCGACTTGCCGTCGGGCAGCGTCTGCTCCTCGAAGACGACGCCCCAGCTGGTCGGCGCCTTGTCCTTGAAGGCATCGGTATTGTACATCAGCACGTTCGGGCCCCAGAGATAGGGCACGCCGTAATGGACGCCGCCGACCGTATACCAGGGGCCATTCTGCAGACGCTCGTCGACGGTCTTGAAGCTCGGGATCAGATCGGTGTTGATCGGCTGGACGCGCTTGCCGGCGATGAGGCGCAGCGAGGCGTCGCCGGATGCCGTGACAAGATCGAAACCGCCTTCGTTCATCAGCGAGACCATTTCATCCGAGGTGGCGGCGGTCTTGACGGAAACCTTGCAGCCGGTCTCCTTTTCGAAATCGGTGACCCAGTCATAGTTCTTGTCGGTTTCGCCGCGTTCGATATAACCGGCCCAGGCGACGATGCTGACCGCACCTTCACCCTTGCCGAGCGCCTTCAGCGGTTCGGCGGCGATCACCTGCGTCGCGACGCTGAGGCAGGCAAGCGCTGCCGTGCAGGATTTCAAGAGATTCGTCATCATCGTCTCCCGGTCTGATGCCACTTCTGTGGCGGTTTGTTCCCGGATGAAAAGGTGACGCGAAAAGGTCGCTTTCGCAAATTCATTTATCAGAAGGGCGTTATCGGAAATTCCGATATCAGCGGATGCGACCGGAACGCAGGCTTTCGGCGATGCCGACGAAATCGCGCGCCGCCTGCGGCAGGCTGGAGCCCTTGCGCCAGACCATGCCGACCTGGACGACCGGCAGCGAACCGGAGACGTCGCGGCTCTCGATGCGGTCGCCTTCGAGCGACCATGGTCGGTAGACGAGATCGGGAAGCAGCGCCACGCCGGCGCCCGTTGCGACCAGGCTGCGTACTGCCTCCACCGAGCGGGTGCGGAAGGCGACATGCGGGCGGGCGCCGAGTGCCGAGAGCAGTTTGCCGGTATTCTCCTCGATTTCGTCGACCGTCAGCATGATCAACGGTTCGCGGGCGATGTCGGCGACCGAGATGATGTCGGCCGACACCAGCGGATGGCCCATCGGCAGCCACAGTCGATAGGGCGAGGTTTCGAGGATTTCCGCCTGCAGCGCCATGCGGTCGCGCAGGTTTGAGATCACCATGACGGCGACATCCAGTTCGCCGCCGACCAGGAGATGTTCGAGGTAACCGCCATTGTCCTCGATAGCGCTGACCTCGATGCCCGGGCAGGCGCGTCGGTATCGCGCCAGGAGATCGGAGAGGACGTAGCCGGCGACGAGCGAGGTGACGCCGATGTTCAGCGTGCCGGAAAGGGTGCTTTGCTGGCCGGAGAAGCTGGTTCGCGCATCGGAGACGGAAGCCAGGATCTTCGTCGCGTGACGCAGGAACTGGTGGCCGTTGTGAGTGATCGTCAGGCCGCGTGGATGGCGCTCGAACAGCTCGACGCCGAGGTCGGTTTCGAGCTCCTTCAGCGCTTCCGTTACCGAGGATTGCGAGATCGAAAGGTTCTGCGCGGCGCGCGTTACCGAACCCTGTTCGGCGACGGCGACGAAATATTGAACCTGACGAAGCGTGAAGGCCATGGGCGTTTAGAGCATGGCGGAACAGGCCGTGGCAAGCGGCCTAAAAAAGTGGACCTTTTTTGGTGTTTTTCCAAAATGGCGCAGGCTTTACGCGCCCACTTAAACTTTCTGAAACGTCATTTCCTTAGCGTTCTCAGCACTAGTCCTGCGTTGGAGTTTCAGATGGCGGAGCAGTTGGCGTGAAGGCCTTACTGCGCATCTTCCGGCCTTCCCGGAAATTGGCAATCATCATCGGTGGAGTCGCTCTTCTGGCGGGCGTTTCCGGCGGCGCGGCGGTCTATGTCGGCAAGGACAGGCTGATCGGTGCAACTGGCGGTGGCTACGGGCTCGAATGCAGCGACGTCAACCTCGTGACCATCCGCAAGCAGAACCACATCTGGATACGGAAATACATCAAGACCGAACCGACCGACGGGATGACACGCGTCAAGACAGCACTTCGTGTCGCCCAGGCCGTCTACGCCGCGCAAAAGCCGGATCTGGTGCAGGTGGTGGTGCTCGACGAGAACGGGCCGACGCTGCGTGCCGACATTCGCGGCCGGGCGATCGGCGCCGATGTCGTCTATATCCCGCATCCCGATCAGACCGTTCCCGGCCTCGACGACAAGTCCTATACGGCGCGCTATTATGACGGCAAGGCCAGCGAAAACGGGCTGTTCTTCGGCGAACGGATAGAGATGCCGTCCGAGGAGGTCGCCATGATCAGCGCTGCCTTCAAGGACCCCGAGGATTGTGTCGATCCGGTCGCGGTGGGCTCGACGAAGAATGGGGAAAAAGTCAAGGAAACGAAGGCCGCCGGCGGCGGCCATGGTGGCGCACCGGCGGGCGAAAGCGAAGCTGCGCCTGCCACAGAGGGCGGGAGTGCCGATGTGGTGGCGGAAGCCCCGGCCGAAGAGCCGCCCGAGCCCGCGCCTGCCAAGGCACACTGAACAAACGGCATGAAAACAGCGGAGCGCCGGCGACAGCACCGCGCGGCTTTCAGACGCGCAAAGGACGCTATAGCACTTTGAATCGCTGCATAATTTTATTCTTGAATCGATTCCGATTTAAGGAATTATGCAGTCGCACTCCGCTTCGTTTCTCTACGTCTTTTTCCGTCAGTCGGCCTTGTTGCGGCGGGCCGGGAAGAGGATGACGTCGCGGATCGACGGCGCGTTGGTGAGAAGCATGATGAGGCGGTCGACGCCGATGCCGAGGCCGCCGGCCGGCGGCATGCCCTGATCGATCGCGTCGAGGAATTCCTCGTC
This sequence comes from Rhizobium sp. BK112, assembly GCF_014193215.1. Taxonomy (NCBI): domain Bacteria; kingdom Pseudomonadati; phylum Pseudomonadota; class Alphaproteobacteria; order Hyphomicrobiales; family Rhizobiaceae; genus Rhizobium; species Rhizobium sp. BK112. Next base: position 290,588 of record NZ_JACHYZ010000007.1, on the reverse strand, counting down.
CAGCTGCTTTTCCTTTTCGCCGCGGGCATGCGCCTGTTCGAGCTGCTCGACCATGCGGCGGCGTTGCTCCTCGGGATCGTTGAGTTCCGAAAAGGCGTTGCCGAGTTCCCAGGCGTTGCAATAAGTCTCGAAGCGTTCGACCAGGCGCGGTTCGCCCGGCACTTCCTTGGCGAAAGGCGAGATGTCCTTCGGGAAATGCGTGACATGCGACGGCTGGATCAGTGTCGATTCAACCTTTTCCTCGAAGATGAAGGCGAGGCATTCGCCCCAGGTCCAATCCTTCTCGACCGCGAAGCCGGCAGCCTTGGCGGCGGCGCGTGCCTCTTCATCGGTCTTGATGGCGCGGAAATCGATGCCGGTGGCTTCCTTGACGGCGTCGGGCATCGGCACGCGCTTGAACGGTCCCTTGAAGGAGATCCGCTTGTCGCCGAAGTCGAATTCCGTCGTGCCGTGAATGGAGAGCGCCAGGGTCTCGAACAGCCGCTCGACGAGGTCCATGACGTCCTCGTAATCGGCATAGGCCCAGTAGCACTCCATCATGGTGAATTCGGGATTGTGCCGGGTGGAGACGCCTTCGTTGCGGAAGTTCCGGTTGATCTCGAAGACCTTGTCGGTGAGGCCCGAGACCAGCGTGCGCTTGAGGAACAGTTCCGGCGCGATGCGCAGGTACATGTCGAGCTTCAGAGTGTTGTGATGCGTCTTGAACGGCTCGGCGGTGGCGCCGCCATAGACCGAATGCAGCATCGGCGTCTCGACTTCCATGAAGCCGTCATTTTCCATGAAGCGGCGGATGCCGGAGACGATCTTCGAGCGCTGCTGGAAGCGGAGCTTCGAATCCTCGTTGGTCATGATGTCGAGATGGCGCTTGCGGTACCGCAGCTCGATGTCGGAGAGGCCGTGCCACTTCTCGGGCATCGGCAGCAGCGACTTCGTCAGCATTTCGATCTTCTGCGCATTGATCGTCAGCTCGCCACGCTTGGTGCGGCGGACGATGCCCGTGACGCCGATGATGTCGCCGATGTCGATCATCGGCAGCAGGGCGCGGGCCTCCTCGCCGGTGACGTCCTTGTGCGAGAAGATCTGGATCTTGCCGGAGGCGTCATGGATATCCATGAACATGCCGGAGTTGCGCGAGGAATAGACGCGGCCGGCGACGGTGACGACATCCTGCGTCTCTGTATCCGGCTCCAGGCTCTCGTATTTCGCGGTGAGCTCGGCATTGCCCATCGTCCGATGAAAATGCGCCGGATAGACCTCGCCGATCTGTTCGCGCAGCAGCTTCAGCTTCTGGGCGCGCACCTCAGTCGCGTCGGAGGAGAGGGTGTTTTCGGTCTTGTTGTCAGCCACTGTCGAAATCCTCTGACTGTTCTTACTTCGAGCCGACGAGGGCGGCGACCGCCTGTGCGGCGAGCTTCAGGCGCTGGCGTACGACGGAGCGGCCGAGGATCGCCATGGAATCGAAGAGCGGCAGGGACCGCGACGAGCCGGACACGGCGACGAAGAGCGGCGAGACCACGACCTTCAGTTTCTTGCCCATGCGGTCGGCGATCGCGCGCAGCTCCGCTTCGATCGTCTCGACATTCCATTCCAGGATCTTTTCGAGATCCGGCTGAACGGTGTTGAGGATCTCGAGGATCTCCTCCGGCGGCGACTTGATCTTGGCAAAGTCGGAAGGCTGCAGGCCGAGATCGGACTTCAGCAGGAAGCCGGCGAGATCGGGCAGCTCGCCGAGCTTGGAAATGCGTGTCTGCGACAGCCGCAGGCCTTGCTTCAGACGATCGTTTTCCATCGCCCAGGTCAGCACGCGCGCCTGGAATTCTTCTTCCGACAGCTTCTCGCGGATCCAGCGGCCGTTCAGCCAGTCGAGCTTCTGAATGTCGAAGATCGCACCGGCCTTGGAGAGGTTTTCCGGGTCGAATTTTTCGGAGAGCTCGTCTATCTCAAGCAACTCTTCGCCTTCGGCGATCTGGATGAAGAACAGGCCGAGGAAGTTCATCAGCGCTTCCGGGATGTAGCCGAGCGCCGAGTAATAGGAGATCGAGGTCGGGTTCTTGCGCTTCGACAGCTTCGACTTGTCGGCATTGCGCATCAGCGACAGATGCATGAAGACCGGCTGATCCCAGCCGAAGTAGCGATAGAGCAGGATGTGCTTCGGCACCGAAGCCAGCCATTCCTCGCCGCGCGCCACATGGGTGATCTTCATCAGATGGTCGTCGATGACGTTGGCCATATGATAGGTCGGCATGCCGTCGGCCTTGATGAGGACCTGCATGTCGACCGAATCCCACGGAATGGAGACATCGCCGTAGACGCCGTCCGTGAAGTCGCATGAGCCTTCGGCCGGAATCTTCATGCGGATGACGGTCGTTTCGCCGGCGGCCATGCGCGAGGTGACTTCCTCGGCCGTGAGGTTGAGGCAGAGACCATCGTACTTCGGCGGCTTGCCGGCGGCGCGCTGGGTTTCGCGCATCTGCTCCAGCCGAGCGGGCGTGCAGAAACAGCGGAAGGCATGGCCCTTGTCCAGCAATTCCTGCCCGTAAGGCTGGTACATTTCCTTGCGGTCGGATTGGCGATAGGGGCCGTAGGGGCCGCCGATATCCGGGCCTTCCTTCCATTCCAGCCCGCACCATTTCAGTGCGTCCAACACCTTCGTTTCGAATTCCGGGGTCGAGCGCGTCGCATCGGTATCCTCGATGCGCAGGATGAACTCGCCGCCGTGCTTCTTGGCGAAAAGATAGTTGAAGAGAGCGATGTAAGCGGTGCCGACATGCGGCTCGCCGGTCGGCGAGGGAGCGATGCGGACGCGGACGCCGGTGGCTGTCCCGGAAACTGTCATTGTGTGTGCCCGTCAATGAATGCCAAACGGCTTTCATGGGGAAAGCGACGTTCGGCCGGAAGGATGCAGATATCTTCATCGGCAAACCGGCCGGAAAAGGGCATGCGCCCGCACTCTCCGCCGATCGTCCGTTCGGCTGGCCTTAGGCCATATTCAACCGGGCGCGTCAAGAAAAACCACGTTTGCAAAGGCCTGATGGCGGCGGGTGAGGGCGCGGCGGTTCGGCCGCGCCCTCCAGCACAAGCCTCAATGGGCGGCGTCGCGTTTTCGCTTGCGGGCGTTGCGCGCGAACATATTCAGCACCTCGACCAGCGCCGAGAAGGCCATGGCGGCGTAGACGTAACCCTTCGGCACGTGGAAGCCCATGCCTTCGGCGATCAGCGTCGTGCCAATCATCAGCAGGAAGGCGAGCGCCAGCATGACGATCGTCGGGTTCCTCTCGATGAAGTTGGCCAGCGGGGTCGCCGCAACCAGCATGACGGTGACGGCGGCGACGACTGCGACCACCATGATCGGCAGATGCGGCGTCATGCCGACGGCGGTGATGATGCTGTCGACTGAGAAGACGAGATCGAGCAGCAGGATCTGGCCGATGGCCGATGCAAAGCCGGTTGTTGCCGACGTGGCGATGAAATCCTCCTGATGGTCTTCCGGGTCGACGGTATGATGGATTTCCTTGGTGGCCTTCCAGACGAGGAACAGGCCGCCGGCAATCAGGATCAAATCCTTCCAGGAGAAGCCGTGGCCGAAGGCTTCAAATAGCGGTTCGGTCAGTTGCACGATCCAGGCGATGGTGCCGAGCAGAGCCAGGCGCATGACGAGCGCAAGGCCGATGCCGATTTTGCGGGCCTTCTCCCGGTGCTCGGGCGGCAGCTTGTTGGTGAGAATGGAAATGAAGATCAGGTTGTCGATCCCGAGAACGACTTCCATCACCACCAGCGTGATGAGCGCCACCCAGGCGGCCGGATCCTGAATGAGCGTCATGATTTCCTGCATCAGCGTATATCCCTTTTGCGTCATATGGATAAATGACGCTCGCAATGTAATGACGCCGGCCTGCCAGACAAGCGCCGCAAGGGGGTATACGAAAGTGATGTGACATTTATTCCCTAGCGCAGGATGTCATAAGAAAACCGCCCGCACTCCGGCATCATGCTCTGATCGGCAACCAGATTTCGGTGACGCCCATGCCGGTATAGGGATCGAAGCGCTCGTCGTAGCGTTCGAACATGTCGGGTATCTCGCCGTGCTCCAGGCCGGATGTCGGCCACCATGCGCCAAAAATCCGGTTCATTGTCGCCGGAATGCCCGAGACATGGCCGCGATGGCTAAAGACGACGTAACGCTGGCCGGGAAGCTTGAGCGTTGCAAAATCCGCCGGCAGATCGCCAGCATCGGCGATTTCGGCTGCGGCCATATAGCGGAATTTCTCCGCTTCGCCGGTGATATGCGTGCAGATGCCGTAGGCGACGTTGCCCTTCTGGCCGGGGATATGACCGAAATGGGCATTGAACTTCTGCCAGAGGGAGGGGATGGCGGCATTGCCACCATAGGGATAGATCTCCTGCAGGCCGGCAAAGAGCATCGGCGGAAGGGTTTCGAAGCGGGGCGGTTCGAGGTCGTTGAGGTGGGCGGGGTCCATTCTGATCGGCTCCAGCAAGATAAGGTTACGGGCGTGTCCCTGTCTGCGCACCGCATCCGGCGTCATGCCGAATTGGTCGCGGAAGGCACGGGTGAAAGCCTCGTGCGAGCCGTAGCCCGCGCAAAGCGCAACCTCGAGAATGGTCGATGAACCGCCGACCAAGGCCGGCACGGCGCGGCTGAGGCGCCGCCCCCTGATATAGCTGCTGATCGAGTGGCCGGTGACGAGCCCGAAGACGCGCGACAGATGGTAGCGCGACAATCCGGCGGCTTCCGATATCTCTTCCAGCGATATATCGCTTTCGAAATGGCTCTCTATGAACCAGATCGCCCGTCCAACTGCGCTCATCCTCACTCCCCTGGTTGCGGCTTCTTCCTTAAAGAAAAGCCGGCAGCCGGGTTTGATCGCAGTTGCGGACTTTTGGCCGATGGAGGCGGGCAGTCAAGGGGGCGGTCAGTCGGTCTTGTGTCGGGGCGCACCGTAGGCGGCCATGAAGACCCGGATGGCGCCGCGGATGACGCGCTCGATTTCGTCGCGAGACGGCGGTTCTTCCATGCTTCCGAACAGCCGGAGCTTGAAGAAGCTGCCGCTGGCGAGATCGAGAAACTGGCCGGCGGCCAGATCGATGTCGTCGATCTCAAATCTGCCTTCGGCGATGTGACGCTCCAGGAAGTCGCGCATGATGGTGCGCAGGTTTTCCGGACCCTTGAAGAAGCGTTGACAGAGAACCGGCATGCGGTCGCGAACGCCGAGAACGGTGCGCATCGCGTTGATGACCTTTTCATCGGTCATATGGGTGACGAAGCTTATCCCGAATTCATACAGGCCGGCTTCGGGATCGTCATGTTCGGCAAGCGCCGTGCGCACGGCCGCCACGAAGGCGGCGCGCTCGGCCTCGATCATCGCCGAAAACAGTTCTTCCTTGTTGGTGAAATAGACGTAGAGCGTTCCCTTGGAGACACCGGCCTCGCGCGTCACGTCGTTCATGCTGGCGGCGTCGAAACCCATTTTCATGAAGACACGCTTGGCGCCGGCGAGAATCTGCTGGCGCTTGGCCGGATCTTCGCCTGCAGCAAATCGGCCTCCGGGCGCGGGAGGGCTGAAGACGGCGGCGTGGTCGGGGTTCAGCGTCATGTCTCCTTAACCGTGTTAACGGTTTCGTATTTTCTTTAAAAGAAATCGAACCGATTGGTTCTATACATCTTGATATGACGGTAAAACAGGTTTAAGTCAACTGAACCGAACCGTTCAGTTCGATTATTTACTCCAAGATCGGTAAAGTGGCCATGTCGAGCAACCAGAAGAGCAATGTCGCGCGGATTGTCAGCGAAAACGCCGAGACCGAAGAGGTCAAGGCCGAGGTCGCGGCTGTTGCGGAAGCTCCGACGGCTGAAGCCCGCGAAGTCCCTTCCACTCCCGCGCAGTCGGCGCCGGCTTCGGTCGCCGCACCTGCGGCTGCGAAGAAGCGCCGTAGCCCGGTGCTGCCGATCGTCGTGCTCGCCCTTCTCGCGGGCGGCGGCTGGTATGGTTATGAATGGTGGACGAACGGCCGCTTCATGGTGTCGACCGACGACGCCTATATCGAGGGCGATATTGCAACGATTTCGCCGAAGGTCACGGGCTACGTCGCGAAGGTGAATGTTGTCGCCAACCAGGAAGTCAAAGCGGGCGACGTGCTTGCCACGCTTGATAACGGCGACTATCAGAACGCCCTCGACCAAGCCCAGGCCCAGATCGCCACCGAACAGCTTTCGCTGCAGCGTATCGACGCGCAGATCGAAGGCGCCAATGCGAGCCTCGTGCAGGCGCGGGCGCAGAAGGTGGCACTCGAAGCGGCCGTTCGCGGTGCTGAGATCACCCAGAAGCGCCAGAGCGAGCTTCAGGCGAAGTCGGTCGGCACTGCCGCCGATCTCGACAACGCCAACATCGCTCTCGATCAGGCCAAGGCCAATCTTTCCGGCGGCGATGCCAACATCGTGGTTGCGCAGGCCAATGTCACCATTCTCCAGGCCCAGCGCAAAGAGGCCGAAGGCTCGGTCCGTTCGCTCGAGATCTCGCGCGACAAGGCTGCCCGCGACCTTTCCTTCACCGTGCTGAAGGCGCCTTATGACGGCATTGTCGGCAACCGCTCGGTCCAGGAAGGCGATCTCGTCTCGCCCGGCCAGCGCCTGATGGCGCTCGTTCCGGTGCGCCAGCTCTATATCGACGCCAATTTCAAGGAAACGCAGATCCAGCATCTGGTGGCGGGATCGAAGGTTAACGTGCATGTCGATGCCTATAGCGATCATCCGATCGTCGGCACCGTCGAATCGATCTCGCCGGCATCCGGCTCGGTCTTTTCGCTGCTGCCGCCGGAAAACGCCACGGGCAACTTCACCAAGGTGATCCAGCGCGTGCCGGTGCGCATCGCGCTGCCGCAGGATGCGCTCGATAGCGGCCGTCTGCGCGCGGGCCTGAGCGTCGTCGTCGATGTTGACACCCGTACGGCGCCGAGCAAGTAAGCCTTCAGGAAAGGCAGAGGTGATCTGATGGCCGGCAGCGCGACAGCAACGGCGGGGACGATGCCGGCGGCACCCGCCCATGCCGACGAGCGCATGGACCCGAAGAAGCTCATCGCCTTCTTTGCGATGGTGCTCGGCATGTTCATGTCGATCCTCGACATCCAGATCGTCTCGGCCTCGCTTGCGGAAATCCAGGCCGGCCTTTCGGCCGGCAGCGACGAGATCGGCTGGGTGCAGACGTCTTATCTGATCGCCGAAGTGATCATGATCCCGCTATCCGGCACGCTGGCGCGCATCATCTCGACGCGTTATCTCTTCGCGATCTCGGCTGCCGGCTTCACCATGGCGAGCGCGCTGGCGGCGACGGCGACGAATATCGACCAGATGATTGTCTACCGCGTCATTCAGGGCTTCATCGGCGGCGGCATGATCCCATCGGTCTTCGCGGCCGCCTTCACCATCTTCCCGCCGTCGAAGCGCAGCATCGTCTCGCCGATCATCGGCCTGATCGCGACTTTGGCGCCGACCATCGGCCCGACCGTCGGCGGCTACCTCAGCCACGCCTTCTCCTGGCACTGGCTGTTTCTCGTCAACATCGTGCCCGGCATCATCGTCACGATCGTCACCTGGAACTTCATCGATTTCGACAAACCGGAACTGTCGCTCTTCAAGAAGTTCGACTGGTGGGGTCTGATCTCGATGGGCGTCTTTCTCGGCGCGCTGGAATATGTGCTCGAAGAGGGCAATTCGAACGACTGGTTCAACGACAGCTCGATCACCATAGCGGCGGTCGCTTCCGGCGCTGCCGCGATCATCTTCTTCTATCGCGCCTTCACGGTGGAATTCCCCGTCGTCGACCTCAAGGCCTTTGCGAACCGGAATTTTTCCTTCGGCTCGGTCTTCTCCTTCGTCATGGGTATCGGCCTCTATGGCCTCACCTATATCTATCCGGTCTATCTCGGCCGCATCCGCGGCTATGATTCGCTGATGATCGGCGAGACGATGTTCGTCTCCGGGCTTGCGATGTTCTTCACCGCGCCGATCGCCGGCCGGCTGTCGACCAAGATGGACCTGCGCCTGATGATGGTGATCGGCTTCGTCAGCTTTGCCGCCGGCACCTTCATCATGATGCATCTGACGGCGGATTGGGATTTCTACGAACTCTTCATCCCGCAGATCCTGCGCGGCTTCGGGCTGATGATGTGCATGGTGCCGATCAACAACATCGCGCTCGGCACGATGCCGCCTTCGCGCATTCGCGGCGCGTCCGGCCTGTTCAACCTGACCAGAAACCTCGGCGGCGCCGTCGGCCTTGCCGTCATCAACACCGTGCTCACCAACCGGCAGGACGTGCACTACGAGCGGCTGCGGGAGAATATGGATTGGGGCAATCCGGCGGCGGTCGACCAGATGAACAACATGGCCGCCAATTTCAACACCTACGGCATGGATGGCGCCTCGGTCGCAGTCAAGCAGATGGTCGGCCTTGCCACCAAGCAGGCGATCATTCTCTCCTTCAGCGACGTATTCCTGATCCTGACCGCGCTTTTCCTGGCGATGATCCTCGGTGTCGCCATGATCAAGAAACCCGCGCCGCAAGGCGGGGGAGGCGGTGGCGGCCACTGACCTCCGGCCTGCCGCCCCTTGAAAAGGCCCTCTTCGGAGGGCCTTTTTGTTGCTGTTTTCCGGCCGTCGTGTCATCAGGCGAATGATCGCCGGTCGGATCGATCCGAATCGGGTAGGCCATGCCGGAAAACCACGCGGAAACCGGCCCGTTCGATTTTTTGATTTACGTACATCAAAATTGGCGCTAATGGTCTCGTCAGGAGGAATGATGAGACCAACCGTTCACGATATCGCCGCCGCCGCCGGTGTCAGTCTGGCGACTGTCGACCGGGTTCTCAACCAGCGGCCCGGTGTGCGCCACGTCACGCGGGAAAAGGTCGAGACCGCGATCCGCGAGCTCGGTTATGTCAGAGACGTCGCCGCCGCCAATCTTGCCAAAGGGCGCACCTATCCGCTGGTCTTCATCCTCCCGGCCAGCGACAACTCCTTCATGCACGGGCTCAATGCCGAGATCCGCCAGGCAGTCCTCCGATCGTCGGCCGAGCGCACCGATATCCGCACGATCGAGGTGCCGGCCTTCGATCCCGCAGCGCTTGTCTCGGTGCTCGAGGAGCTTTCCCGGGAAAAGCCCTGTGGCATCGCACTGGTTGCGACCGATGCGCCTGGCGTGCGCGCCGTCGTCGACAGGCTGGTGCGCGAGCGTTTTCCCATCGTCACCTTGGTTTCCGATCTCACCGGCTCGCTGCGCCATCACTATGCCGGCGTCGACAATATCGCCGCCGGGCGCACGGCGGCTCGCCTGCTCGGCCGATTCCTCGGACCGAAAAAAGGCGAGATTGCCGTGCTTGCCGGCTCCATGCTGGTGCGCGACCATCGCGAGCGGCTGGAGGGCTTCACCGCCGTCATGGCCGAGGAATTTCCCGATCTGGCGATTCTGCCAGTCCTCGAAGGCCGCGACGACCCCGAGATCGCCCATATGCTCGTTGCCGACGCGCTTTCCAGGAATGCCGGCATCATCGGCGTCTACAGCCTTGGCGCCGGCAATCGCGGCCTCATCCGGGCGTTGAAGGAGAAGGCCGTCGATCGCGTGCTGACGGTGATTGCCCACGAACTGACCGCCCACACGCGTGCAGCCCTGATCGACAATACGATCGATGCGATCCTCAACCAGGACGCCGGCCACGAGGTACGCAGCGCGATTCGCGTGCTGAAAGCCAAGGCGGACGGGCTGGCCGTCATCGAGGCGCAGGAGCGCATCCGCCTCGACATATTCCTGAAAGACAATCTGCCGTAACGGCAAAGGGAGAAATACCACATGTATCTGGGTCTCGATCTCGGAACCTCCGGCGTCAAGGCGATGCTGATCGATGGTGATCAGAAGATCGTCGGCTCGGCCAATGGTTCGCTCGACGTCTCGCGTCCGCATTCCGGCTGGTCGGAGCAGGAGCCAGCCCACTGGGTGCGGGCCACCGAGGAGGCTGTCACCGGCCTCAAGGCGAAACATCCGAAAGAGTTCGCCGCGGTCAGGGGCATCGGCCTTTCCGGCCAGATGCACGGGGCGACGCTCATCGATGCCAGCGATAAGGTCCTGCGGCCCTGCATCCTCTGGAACGATACGCGCAGCTATGTAGAGGCCGCGGCGCTCGATGCCGATCCGCGTTTTCGCGCGCTGACCGGCAACATCGTCTTCCCGGGCTTCACGGCGCCGAAGCTCGCCTGGGTCCAGAAGCATGAGCCCGATGTCTTCGCCAAAATCGCCAAGGTGCTGTTGCCGAAGGACTATCTGCGTCTTTGGCTGACCGGCGAATATATTTCGGAAATGTCGGATTCGGCCGGCACGTCCTGGCTCGACACCGGCAAGCGCGCCTGGTCGTCGCAACTGCTCGCCGCCACCAACCTTTCCGAGGCGCAGATGCCGGCGCTTGTCGAAGGCACCGCGCAGGCCGGCAAGCTGCGGTCTGAACTGGCGGCGCAATGGGGTATTTCCGGCGATGTCGTCGTTGCCGGCGGCGCGGGCGACAATGCAGCCTCGGCCTGCGGCATGGGCACGGTCAGCGATGGCGCCGCTTTCGTCTCGCTGGGCACGTCGGGCGTGCTTTTTGCCGCCAACGGTTCCTATTTGCCGAAACCGGAAAGCGCCGTGCATGCCTTCTGCCACGCGCTGCCGAACACCTGGCACCAGATGGGCGTCATACTGTCGGCGACCGATGCGCTCAACTGGCATTCCGGCGTGACCGGCAAGTCGGCCGCCGATCTTACCGGCGAACTCGGGGAGACGCTGAAGGCGCCCACCGGCGTCACCTTCCTGCCCTATCTCTCCGGCGAGCGCACGCCCCACAACGATGCCGTCATCCGCGGCGCCTTCATCGGCCTCGAACATGAAAGCAGCCGTGTCGTGCTCACCCAGGCGGTGCTCGAAGGCGTCGCCTTCGCCATTCGCGACAATCTCGAAGCCCTGCGTTCGGCCGGCACCGGCATATCCCGGGTCACGGCAATCGGCGGCGGGTCGCGCTCGCGTTACTGGCTGGCCTCGATTGCGACCGCGCTCGGCGTTCCCGTCGACCTGCCGGCCGACGGCGATTTCGGCGCCGCCTTCGGTGCAGCCCGCCTCGGCCTGATCGCGGCAACGCGGGCAGATCCCATTGCCGTCTGCACGCCGCCGGTAACGGCCGGAACGATCGAGCCGGTGTCGGCGCTGAGCGGCGCTTACGAGGATGCCTACAAGCGCTATCGGGCGCTCTATCCGGCGATCAAGTCGCTGGCGCATTGAGATCGAGGCGCCCCCTCACCCTACCCTCATTCGAGGGAGCCGCGACGTTGCCACAAGTTTCTTCTCCCCGCCGGGGAGAAGGTGCGGCAGGCGGATGAGGGGGCCTCTGGCATAGACTAACAATTCAGAACTTCGAAAAGATACGAACCCAAGGAGACCCAACATGAGCACCGGATTTTTCGGCGATATCCAGAAAGTGAAATACGAAGGCCCCGACAGCACCAATCCGCTGGCCTTCCGCTATTACCAGCCGGACGAGATCGTCATGGGCAAACGCATGGAAGACCATCTGCGCTTTGCGGTGGCCTATTGGCACACCTTCACATGGCCGGGCGGCGACCCCTTCGGCGGCCAGACCTTCCTGCGTCCCTGGTTCGAGGACACGATGAAGGCCGCCAAGCTCAAGGCCGACGTCGCCTTCGAATTCTTCTCGCTGCTCGGCTCGCCCTACTACTGCTTCCATGACGCCGACGTGCGTCCGGAGGGCAAGAATTTCGCCGAGAACACCAAAAACCTCAACGAGATCGTCGATTATTTCGCCGAGAAGCAGGCCGCAACCGGCACCAAGCTGCTCTGGGGCACGGCGAACCTCTTCTCTCACCGCCGTTACATGTCGGGTGCGGCGACCAATCCGGATCCAGATGTCTTTGCTTTCGCAGCCGCGACGGTCAAGACCTGCATCGATGCCACGCAGAAGCTCGGCGGCGAAAACTACGTGCTCTGGGGCGGCCGCGAAGGTTACGAGACGCTGCTCAACACCGATATCAAGCGCGAGCTCGACCAGCTCGGCCGCTTCCTCAACCTCGTCGTCGAATACAAGCACAAGATCGGCTACAAGGGCACGATCCTGATCGAGCCGAAGCCGCAGGAGCCGACCAAGCACCAGTACGACTATGACGTCGCGACCGTCTACGGCTTCCTCAAGAAGCACGGCCTTGAAAACGAGGTGAAGCTCAATATCGAGCAGGGCCACGCAATTCTTGCCGGCCACTCCTTCGAGCACGAGCTGGCGCTTGCCAATGCGCTCGGCATCTTCGGCTCGATCGACATGAACCGCAACGACTACCAGTCCGGCTGGGATACCGACCAGTTCCCGAACAATGTTCCCGAAATGGCGCTGGCCTATTATCACGTTCTGGCAGGCGGCGGCTTCAAGACCGGCGGCACCAACTTCGACTCGAAGCTTCGCCGTCAGTCGCTCGACCCGGCGGATCTACTGATCGGCCATATCGGCGGCATGGATTGCTGCGCCCGCGGTCTGAAGGCCGCTGCTAAGATGATCGAGGACAAGGCTCTGTCGCAGCCGCTCGCCGATCGTTATGCCGGCTGGGAATCCGCCGAGGCGCAGAAGCTCTTCCGCGGCGAGTATTCGCTGGATGAGATCAGCCATTATGTCGAAAGCCACGACGTCAACCCGCAGCCGAGATCCGGCAAGCAGGAGCTGCTGGAAAACGTCGTCAATCGTTACGTCTGATAAAGCGCGCCGGCGGTCATCGGCCGCCGGCGCAGCCCTCTCCGGCCGGAAGCCTATATGGATTTACCGTTTCAACCAGTTGCGCGACGGCGCCGAGACGGAGTTTCGAACCACCAGATCCGGCCTCAGCAGGATTTCCGTTTCGGTCGGCCGGCCATCGGACAGCAGTTCCAACAGCAGCGCCATTGCCTGTTTGCCGATTGCCGTTCTCGGCTGGCGGATCGTGGTCAGTGGCGGGGATATGAAGACGGCCTGCGGCACGTCGTCGAAACCGGTCACCGAGAAATCCCGCGGAATGTCGTAACCCCGCGCGCCGAGCCCGACCATGACGCCGATCGCCGTCTGGTCGTTGACGCACATGAAGGCTGTGGGAAGCGTGTCACGCATGAAAAGCTGTTCGACCGCATGCCGCCCGCTTTCGATCGTGCCGTCGCCTTCGAGCACGATCCTCAAGTCGGGCGGGATGCCGGCGGCGTCGAGACCGGCATCGTAACCCATGCGGCGCCTGGTATAGGCAAGCCGGGTGCGTGAATCGCCGATGAAGGCGATCTTGCGATGCCCTTCGGCCAGCAGCAGATCCACCGCTTTCCTGGCGCCTTCGGTATCGTCGACACCGACATAGGGAATGCCGCCGTTGAAGACAGGCTCGAAAACGCCGACGCTCGGCGGCAGCCGCGCGGTCATCGTCTGATGCCCGAAGGGCAGGATGCCGGTGAAGAGGATCAATCCGGCCGCCTGGTTGGAATTGAAGAATTTCAGATATTCGAGGCCGCGCTGGGCGTCGTTCTGCGTGTGGCCGATCAGGATGCCGTAGCCATGCGCGCGCGCCTCGTTCTCCAGCCCGACGAGAATGTTGGAGAAATTGGGATCGCCGATATCCGGCGCCACCACCAGGATCATGTTGGAGCGGCCAAGCCTCAGGCTGCGCGCCATCGCATTGGTCGTATAACCGGTGATGGCGATCGCCTGGTTGACCTTGAGCCGTGTGGAGTTGGCGACCTTCTCGGGCATATGGATCGCCCGGGACACCGTCGCGATGGAGACCTCGGCGATCCGGGCGACGTCTTCGATGGTTGCGGGCGTGGAATTCGACACTGGGCTCTGCCTTGGGGCTGTCTTCGCCGAGACACTACACAGACTTGTCGAGAGGTCAAAGGCAGGCTTCAACTGATCTGTGTAAATCAACGATGTAAACCTTTACACGATGTATGTAAAGGTTTACATAGGGTCCAGAGCGGATGGAGAGCCGCTTTGGGGAGGATCAGATGACCGTGGAAGCCGCCGACACCGCACCCGTGGTGCTGTCCGCCAGGCGCATATGCAAATCCTTCAGTGGGGTGCAGGTCCTCTTCAGCGTGAACTTCGATCTTCGCGCCGGCGAAATCCATGCCCTGATGGGTGAAAACGGGGCCGGCAAATCCACGCTTGTCAAGGTATTGTCCGGTTTCGAACAGCCGAGTTCCGGCGAGATCCTGCTCGACGGCAAGCCCGTCGTCCTGCCGCCCAATGGTGCTGCCGAGGCGCTCGGCATCGTCATCATTCACCAGGAATTCAACCTCGCCGACCACCTGACCGTAACGGAGAGCCTCTTCCTCGGGCGAGAAGTCACGCGCTTCGGTGTGCTCGACCGCAAATATATGCGGTCGGAGACCCGCAAGGTTCTCGACGTGCTCGGTTCGCATGTCGACGAGAACGCATTGATCAGCACGCTTTCCATCGCCGACAAGCAGATGGTCGAAATCGCCAAGGCGATCAGCCGCGATGCGCGGGTGGTGTTCATGGACGAGCCAACCGCGGTGCTGTCGCGGGAAGAGACCAGCATGCTCTTCAAGCAGGTTCGCAAGCTGCGCGACCAGGGCACGAGCTTCGTCTTCGTGTCCCACAAGCTCGACGAGGTGATGGAATTGACCGACCGCGTCACCGTGCTGCGCGACGGCCAATGGATCAAGACGTCGCCGACGTCCATTCTGGACGGGGAATCGATCGCCCAGCTGATGGTCGGCCGCGAACTTTCCAGCCTCTATCCCGCCAAGGTCGAGCCCGATATCGACGAGGAGGTCGTTCTCAGCGTCGATTCGGTGTCGACCGGTTATGTGAAGGATGCGAGTTTCGAGGTGCGCAAGGGCGAAATTATCGGTTTCTCCGGCATGATCGGCTCCGGCCGCACCGAACTGATGGAAGCGATCGCCGGATTGCGGACCCGTCTCGAGGGCGAGGTGGTCATCAAGGGCGAAACGGTTCCCTCCGGCGACGTGCATGCCGCCAATCGCTGCGGGCTCGCCTATATGACCAAGGACCGCAAGTCGAAGGGCCTGCTGCTGCGCTCCGGCATGGTGACCAATCTGACGCTGCAATCGCTCGGAAGGCATGCGCGTCACGGCTATCTCAGCCCGGGAAGCGAGGCGGCCGCCATGGCAAAGGCCAAACGCCGCTTCGACATCAGGGTTCGCGACGGCAATATCGTCGCCGGGCGCATGTCGGGCGGGAACCAGCAGAAGCTGCTGCTGGCCAAGGTCATGGAGACCGATCCTGATATCATCATCATCGACGAGCCGACGCGCGGCATCGATGTCGGCACCAAGCAGCAAATCTATCATTTCATTTCGGCGCTCGCCCGGGACGGGCGGTCGATCATCGTCGTGTCGTCGGAGATGCCGGAGGTTATCGGTCTCTGCACCAGAGTGGCGGTGATGCGCGAAGGGCGTATCGTCGGCATGCTCGAAGGAGACGAGATTTCCGAGCAGGAGATCATGCGTTACGCCGCCGGGCTCAAGAAGAAGGCGGCCGCCTGAGGCTGAAGCAGGGCTTCGCCGATCAGGACGACAGATAAGATGCCCAGAAAATATGGGACGGGAGGTTGGTTTTGGAAATGAGTGTCAACGAGGAGACCAGGGAAATCCGGCGCCGATCCTGGCGGGATGTCGACCTGCGTGCGGTCGCGCCCTTTGTCGCCCTGGCCCTGCTCCTGATCGTCGGAGCCCTGGTCAATCCCAATTTCATCGGCATCACCAACCTTGCCAATGTCGCGACGCGTAGCGCCTTCATCGCCATCATCGCGGTCGGCGCGACCTTCGTGATATCAGCGGGCGACCTCGATCTGTCTGTGGGCTCCATGGTGGCCTTCGTCGCCAGCCTGATGATCCTGCTGATGAATTCGGGCGCCGTCGAAAACCCGGCTTTGATGCTGACGGTCGCGGTCGCCTTCACCATCGTCGCCGGCGCGCTCTGCGGCCTGGCAAACGGCCTGATCACCACAGTGGGCAAGATCGAGCCGTTCATCGCGACGCTCGGCACGATGGGCATCTATCGCGGCCTGACGACATGGCTGTCGCAGGGCGGCGCCATCACGCTTCGCTCCGCCGATATCCAGACGCTCTATCGTCCTGCCTATTTCGGCAATATCGCCGGCGTGCCGATACCGATCGTGGTGATCCTGGCGGTGACGGCGGTTGCAGCCTTCATCCTCTATCGCACCCGCTACGGGCGCCATGTCGTCGCAGTGGGATCGAACAGCGATGTCGCCCGCTATTCGGGCATCGCGGTCAACCGCGTCAGGACGATTGCTTTCGTCATCCAGGGACTGTGCGTAGCCATTGCCGTGCTGCTCTACGTTCCGCGTCTCGGCTCGACCTCGGCGACGACGGGCATCCTGTGGGAGCTGCAGGCGATCACCGCCGTCGTCGTCGGCGGCACGGCGCTCAAGGGCGGCGCGGGCAGGGTCTGGGGCACGATCTGCGGCGCCTTTATTCTCGAACTCGTCGGCAACATCATGCTGCTTTCGAATTTCATCAGCGAATATCTGATCGGCGCCATCCAGGGTGCGATCATCATCATTGCCATGTTCGTCCAGCGCTCGCTGGTGCGCAAATCATGAATTGACCGGGCTGACAGGGCGTCCGGTCCCGATATGGAAAAGTCCCTGAAGTTAGTGGGAGGAAATAGCATGCGTAGATTGATGTTGGGTCTCGCGGTTGCGGCGGTGACGTTCGCCGGCGCCGCTCACGCCCAGGACAAGAAATTCACCATCGGCGTCTCCATTCCGGCGGCCGACCACGGCTGGACTTCGGGCGTGGTGTTCCATGCCGAGCGCGTCGCCAAGCTGCTGATGGCCGAACATCCCGGTCTCAACGTCATCGTCAAGACCTCGCCGGATGCCGCCAGCCAGGCGAACGCCGTGCAGGATCTCGATACGCAAGGCATCGACGCCCTCGTCATCCTGCCGTCGGATCCGGATCCGCTCGTCAACGCCATCAAGGAAGTCAAGGGCAAGGGCAAGTTTGTCGCCCTCGTCGACCGTGCGCCGAGCAACAACGACAATTCCGTGCGCGACCTCTATGTCGCCGGCAACAACCCGGCTCTCGGCGAAGTCGCCGGCAAATACATCAAGGACAACACGCCTGATGCCGAAGTGGTCATCATCCGCGGTCTGCCGATCCCGATCGACCAGCAGCGCCAGGATGGTTTCGACAAGGGCATTGCCGGCTCGAACGTCAAGGTTCTCGACCGCCAGTACGGCAACTGGAACCGCGACGATGCCTTCAAGGTCATGCAGGACTACCTGACGAAGTACCAGAAGATCGACGTCGTCTGGTGCCAGGACGACGACATGGCCGTCGGCGTTCTGCAGGCGATCGAGCAGGCCAAGCGCACCGACATCAAATATGTTGTCGCCGGTGCCGGCTCCAAGGATATGGTCAAGAAGGTCATGGACGGGGATAAGCTGATCCCGGTCGACGTCCTCTATCCGCCGGCAATGGTCGGCACGGCGATGGAACTGACGGCGGCAGCCCTTTACGATCAGGTCCCGGTTCACGGCAGCTATATCCTCGACGCGACGCTCGTCACCAAGGAAAATGCCAAGGACTTCTACTTCCCGGATTCACCGTTCTGATCCATCGATTGGAGACATGCGCCCATTCGTAAGGATGGGCGCATTTTTAATGCTTCCACACAGTGTGCGGCCGAAAATGCTGCACGTACCTCTTGCCCGCCAAAGCCCATCATGATTAGCTCGCGGCCATACCGCATATGGCTTTGCGCCAAATCCGCTGGCAAGGGCGAGGAGGCGCCTTGCGCCCGCAAAATAGCGTGCTACAACACTTCAGAAACGTTTACGGTCCATATTCAGGGAGGAATCTGACATGAAGACGATCAAGGGCCCGGGCCTTTTTCTTGGCCAGTTCGCGGGCGATACTGCCCCTTTCAACTCCTGGGACGCCATCACCAAATGGGCGGCCGACATCGGCTATAAGGGTGTCCAGGTGCCGACCTGGGCCAGTCAGCTGATCGATCTGAAGAAGGCTGCCACGTCGAAGGATTATTGCGACGAATTCGCCGGCAAGGCGCGCGAAAACGGCATCGAGATCACCGAACTCTCCACCCATCTGCAGGGCCAGCTCGTCGCCGTTCATCCGGCCTATGACGAAGCCTTCGACGGGTTCGCGGCACCGGAGGTGCGCGGCAATCCGAAGGCGCGCCAGGAATGGGCTGTCGAGCAGGTCAAGATGGCGCTGACGGCATCCAAAAATCTCGGCCTCAAGGCGCATGCGACCTTCTCCGGCGCGCTTGCCTGGCCGTTCATCTATCCCTGGCCGCAGCGCCCTGCCGGTCTGGTCGAAACGGCCTTCGACGAACTCGCCCGCCGCTGGACGCCGATCCTCAACCATGCGGACGAAAACGGCATCGACGTCTGCTACGAGATCCATCCCGGTGAAGACCTGCATGACGGGATCACCTTCGAGATGTTCCTGGAGCGCGTGAAGAACCATCCGCGCGCCAACATGCTCTATGACCCCTCGCACTACGTCCTGCAGTGCCTGGATTATCTCGACAACATCGACATCTACAAGGACCGCATCAAGATGTTCCACGTCAAGGATGCGGAGTTCAATCCGACCGGGCGCCAGGGCGTCTACGGCGGCTATCAGGGCTGGGTGGAACGCGCCGGCCGGTTCCGCTCGCTCGGCGACGGCCAGGTCGATTTCGGTGCGGTGTTCTCGAAGATGACCGCCAATAATTTCGACGGCTGGGCCGTGGTCGAATGGGAATGTGCGCTGAAGCATCCGGAAGACGGTGCCCGCGAAGGCGCCGAATTCGTGGCCGCTCATATCATCCGCGTCACCGAGAAAGCCTTCGACGATTTCGCCGGCAGCGGCACGGATCAGGCGGCGAACCGGCGGATGCTGGGGCTTTCCTAAAACAGGGCATCTCGTGGGTGCCTCTCACCCTAACCCTCTCCCCGTAAACGGGGAGAGGGGAGTTGCCGCACCAGCCGTCGAGATGGGCGTAAACATCGCGGCATATCCCCCTCGCCCCGTTTACGGGGAGAAGGTGGCGGCAGCCGGATGAGGGGCGCATCCGCACCAAGTTTAAATTTCAGGAGGACAGAATGGCAATCGAAGCATCATCCGAACAGACCCGCGAGCCGCGCATCCGGCTCGGCATGGTGGGCGGCGGCGCGGGCGCGTTCATCGGCGCGGTGCACCGTCTAGCGGCGCGCATCGACGATCAGTACGATCTCATCGCCGGCGCGCTGTCGTCAACGCCCGAGAAGGCCGTGCAGTCCGGCCGCGACCTCGGCCTCGATCCGTCGCGGACCTATTCCAGCTATCGCGAGATGGCGATCCGCGAGGCGAAGCTGAAGAACGGCATCGAGGCGGTGGCGATCGTGACGCCGAACCATGTGCATTACGATGCGGCCAAGGAATTCCTGAGGCGCGGCATCCATGTGATTTGCGACAAGCCGCTGACGTCAAACCTGGCCGATGCGAAGAAGCTGAAGAAGATCGCCGACGAGAGCGGTGCGCTGTTCGTGCTGACGCATAATTACACCGGCTATCCGATGGTCCGCCAGGCGCGCGAGATGATCGCGAACGGCGAACTCGGCGATATAAGAGTCGTTCAGGCCGAATATCCGCAGGACTGGCTGACGGAAGCGGTCGAGCAGACCGGCCAGAAACAGGCCGCCTGGCGCACCGATCCGGCGCAATCCGGCGTCGGTGGGTCCACAGGCGATATCGGCACGCATGCCTATAATCTTGCCGCCTTCATATCGGGCCTGGAACTCGACAGCCTTGCCGCCGATCTCGACAGCTTCGTCCCGGGCCGCCGGCTGGATGACAACGCCCATGTCTTGCTGCGCTTCAAGGCAAAAGGCTCGGAGAAGCCGGCCAAGGGCATGCTCTGGTGCAGCCAGGTGGCGCCCGGCCATGAAAACGGCCTGATGGTGCGCGTCTACGGCACCAAGGGCGGGCTGGAATGGACCCAGAAGGACCCGAACTATCTCTGGTACACGCCTTTCGGCGAGCCGAAGCGGCTGATCACCCGGGGCGGCGCCGGTTCGGGCGCGGCTGCCGGCCGTGTCTCGCGCGTGCCGTCAGGGCATCCGGAGGGGTATCTTGAAGCCTTTGCGACGATCTATACGGAAGCGGCGCATGCCATCAACGCCCGCAAGAAGGGCAAAGCTGTCGACAAGGCGGTGGTCTACCCGACGGTCGATGACGGCGTGAAGGGCGTGGCCTTCGTCGAGGCTTGCGTCGCATCTTCGAAGAAGAACGGCGCCTGGGTCAAGGTCTGAATTTGACGTTCCCAGTCACTCAATGAAAAACGCCGAGGCGGGCTCGAGTCGCCTCGGCGTTTTGTTTATTCTCGATCAGGCCGCAGCCGTGCGGCCACGCTTCAGCAGGTTGTCGACGCTGAAGGGTCCGGCGCCTGCCGCCACCAGATAAAGAAATACGAAGCAGAACAGGATTGCCGCGACGCCGCCGTTCTGCGCGGGATAGATGCCCTTCGACGCATGCCCGATGAAATAGGCGAAGGCCATCAGGCCCGAGAGCACGAAGGCGGCGATACGGGTCTGGAATCCGACCAGCACCAGGAAGCCGAGGGTGAGTTCGAGAAGACCGGCAACCCAGGACAGCGAGCCGACGGGAGGCACGCTTGCCGCAACCGGAAAATGCAAAATCTTCTGCGTTCCGTAGCTAAAAAGCACAAGTGAGGAGATGATGCGCAGCAAGCTCAACAGATGCGGCTGCAGCAGATGGATCGAAGACAGCATTGGATTCCTTTCCTGTTTGTGATGTCTTGGCTGTGCAACGATCGCGGGCGCGCCGGCAAGTCACGACTTCTGACGTTCACGTTATGGGAGCAGTCCGCGCCGGAAAGTGCGGCAGGTCAGGGCGACCGAATACTGCAGTCGCCGCCGCTTCGCGGCCGTACTGTAACGTTGCAGTTTTTCTGCGTCCGGGCCTGTACTTTGCTTTTCGGCTTGGCTAAATCCGAACCCAAACGGTTCACCCACACGCCGAGAACGGGATTTACAGATGATCGATCCGAAAAAACTCGCAGACCGCTTTCCAGGCGATTTCACTTTCGGCGTTGCCACCGCCGCCTTCCAGATCGAAGGCGCCAGCAAGGCAGACGGCCGCAAGCCGTCCATCTGGGATGCCTTCTGCAATATGCCGGGTCGCGTCTATCATCGCCATAATGGCGACGTTGCCTGCGATCACTACAATCGCCTGGAGCAGGATCTCGATCTCATCAAGGATATGGGCGTCGAAGCCTACCGGTTCTCCATTGCCTGGCCGCGCATTATCCCCGACGGCACAGGTCCGGTGAACGAGGCCGGCCTCGATTTCTACGACCGGCTGGTCGACGGTTGCAAGGCGCGGGGGATCAAGACCTTTGCGACGCTCTACCACTGGGACCTGCCTCTGCTGCTCGCCGGCGACGGCGGCTGGACGGCGCGCTCGACCGCCTATGCCTATCACCGCTATGCCAAGACGGTGATGAACCGCCTTGGCGACCGCCTCGATGCCGTCGCGACCTTCAACGAACCCTGGTGCATTGTCTGGCTGAGCCACCTTTACGGCATCCATGCTCCGGGCGAGCGCAACATGCAGGCCGCCCTTCACGCCATGCACTACATGAACCTTGCCCATGGCCTCGGCGTCGAGGCGATCCGCTCGGAAGCCCCTGATGTGCCTGTCGGGCTCGTGCTCAACGCCGCCTCGATCATCCCTGGCTCCGACAGCCCGGCCGATCTTGCCGCCGGCGAGCGTGCGCATCAGTTCCACAACGGCGCCTTCTTCGATCCTGTCTTCAAGGGCGAATATCCGAAGGAATTCGTCGAAGCGCTCGGCGACCTCATGCCCGTCATCGAAGATGGCGACATGAAGCTCATCAGCCAGAAACTCGACTGGTGGGGCCTGAACTATTACAAGCCCGAGCGAGTCACTGATGATGCCGATCGCAAAGGCGATTTCCCCTGGACGGTGGAGGCGCCGCCGGCAAGCGACGTCAAGACCGATATTGGCTGGGAAATCTATGCGCCGGGCCTGAAGCTCTCCGTCGAGGACCTCTACCGCCGCTACGAACTGCCGGAATGCTACATCACCGAGAACGGTGCCTGCGACAACACCGATGTCGTCGATGGCGAGGTCGATGACGCGATGCGCCTCGACTATGTCGGTGAGCACCTCGATGTCGTCGCCAACCTCGTCAAGGACGGCTATCCCCTGCGCGGTTATTTCGCCTGGAGCCTGATGGACAATTTCGAATGGGCGGAAGGCTACCGCATGCGCTTCGGCCTCGTCCACGTCGATTACGAGACCCAGCAGCGCACGGTGAAGAAGAGCGGCAAATGGTATCGCGACCTTGCGGCTCAATTCCCGAAGGGCAATTACAAAGCGGGTTAGCGCCATTCCTCGCGCGGGCAGTTGATAAGGCGCCTCTTGAACTCGAACTACCGGCCGGCACGGCAAGCTGACGCTGCCTGCCGTCAATGTCACGGCGGCCGGCGGCACGCATAAAAATAGATTGTCAGAAACGTACAACAGGCGGTTGCTTAAACGTTTTTGAACCCTTGACTGGCAAAGTCCAACGGTCAGGGAGTCGTAATGCAGACAGTCGGAAAGTCGCAAAGCAAGGGATCGGGAATAGGCCGCCACATCGCCGTCACCGGCGTGCTTTTCTCCTTCGCGGTCGTCGTCGCCGTCGTCACCATCATGGTGCTGACGGCGCTTGAACGCGTGGCCGAAAATGCCAATCTCCTCGATGACGAGCGCTCGCGCGAAACGACGATCGGCGCGGTGAAGACTTTCGAGGATCAGCTCGGCGCGACACTCGACGATTATGCCGCCTGGGACGACGCTGCCGTCAACGTCTACGCGCCTGACGGTATGGACTGGACGGTGAGCAATTACGGCGAGATGTCGCTCAACAGCTCGCTGTTCGACATGGCGATCGTCATCGATGACGCGAAGAAGGCGATCATCGCCTATCGCGACGGCAAACCGATGGAGGAGCCGCTCACGGATTTCTTCGCGCCGTCGCTCTGGACCCTGCTCGACACGGTGAAGGCGGCCGGCCCGGCAGATCGTCCTCAAGCGGTCGGTTTCATCACCACCAAGCGGGGCATTGCCGCTGTCGGCGTGGCATTGGTTCGGAAGAAGTCCGGTGCGCTTGACGTGCCCGCCGGCCAGCACCGCTATCTCGTTTTCGCCCGCCATCTCGATGACGACAGGGTGACCGCTCTCGGCCAGACCTATGTCATTGGCGGCCTGAGGCTGGCGCCACCCAGCTTTGCGGCCGACTATCGCGTCCCGATCGTCGATCCGACGGGGGCAACGCTCGGCAAGCTCGTCTGGACCTCGCGTTCACCCGGCGACATCGCCTATGCGCAGGTGCGGCCGATGGTCATCCAGGCGCTCGGCCTCGTCGGATTGTTTTTCGCGGTATTGCTGGTCATCGGCTTGCTTGCCGGCCGCCGCCTGAAGGCAGAGGAAGGCAGCGCCCGCGAGGAGGCGTTGCGCGACAGGCTGAGCGGCCTTTCCAATCGCGACGGGCTCGGGCTCGCCGTCGATCGTTTTGTCGTCGAAGCACGCCAGACCAGGCGCAACGTGCTGCTCCTCTATCTCGACCTCGATGGCTTCAAGGAAGTCAATGACAGCTATGGCCATGGCACCGGCGACCAGTTGATCCGTGCGGTCGCTGCCGGGCTGGAAGTGCTCATTCCACAGGATGCGGTTCTGGCGCGCATTGGCGGCGATGAATTTGCGATCGCCTTTCTCTCCGACAGCGAGAATGCCGCCGCCCTGCAGCTTGCCGAGCAGATCCTCGATTTTCTTGTCGAGCCATTGGAGATCGGCCGCCGCGTCGTCGTCGTCGGGGCCAGTATCGGCATCGCCATGTCACCCTTCGGTTCGATCGGCCGCGAGGAGCTGGTGCGCCGCTCCGATCTTGCCATGTACAAGGCGAAGGAGGCCGGCCGCGCGCGCATGACGCTCTACGATCCGTCGATGGATGCTGATAGAGAGCAGCGCAACGCGCTGGAACTCGATCTCCGGATCGCCATCGAAAGCGGTGACCTGACGCTCGCCTACCAGCCGCTGATCGATGCGACCACCCAGGCGATGACCGGCGTCGAAGCACTGGTGCGCTGGAATCGCCCGGGCCACGGTCCTGTTTCGCCCGAGCTGTTCATCCCGATCGCGGAGACCAGCGGCCTCATCGAATCGCTTGGCCTGTTCGTGCTGCGCAAGGCCTGCGAGACGGCCAAGCAATGGCCGGAACTCAACGTCTCGGTCAACGTCTCGCCCGGCCAGTTCCGCAATCCCGCCTTCAGCGACTATGTGCGTTACGTGCTGAAGCAGACGGAGATCGAAGCCAGCCGCATCACGCTCGAGATTACCGAAGGCTACATGATCCAGAATCCGCAGCGGACCCGCCAGTCGATCGAACGGCTGAAGGGGCTGGGGGTCAAGGTGGCGCTTGACGATTTCGGCTCCGGATTCTCCTCGATCGGCTATCTCAGGCAGTTCGGCTTCGACCGCATCAAGATCGACCGCTCGCTGGTCATGGGCGTCAACGAGGATAAGCGCCAGCGCGAGATGCTGCAGGCGACGGTGGCGCTTGCCCGTTCGCTCGACATTCCGGTGACGGCCGAAGGTATCGAGACCGAGGAGCAGGCGATCGCCATGCGCCTTTTCGGCTGCGACTGCCTGCAGGGCTATTTGTTCGGAAAGCCTGTTACAGCAGACCTCATCACCAAGATGCTGAACGAACGACGGGCAGCGGAGCCGACAGGCCGGCGTCGTATCGGCGCCGCCTGACCGGCGGCCTGATCTTCAGAAAGCAAATTTGATTCACACAGAATCCGGCTCAGCTGCCGATATGCCGCTGGCCGCGCTTTTTGGCGAGGGCGATCTGGTGCTGCCGCTGACGGTAGCGCAGCCGGTCTTCTTCCGTGCGCTTGGGATAACAGTGGCTGCAGGAAACGCCTTCCTCGTAGAGCGGCGAGGTGATCTCCTCTGATGTGATCGGGTTACGGCAGGCATGGCACAACCTGTGTTCGCCTTCCGTCAGCCCGTGCTCGACGGAGACGCGCTCGTCGAAGACGAAGCAGGCGCCATCCCAGAGGCTTTCCTCCTGCGGCACTTCCTCCAGATATTTCAGGATGCCGCCCTTCAGATGATAGACCTCGTCGAAGCCCTCAGCCTTCATGAAGGCCGTGGCCTTCTCGCAGCGTATGCCGCCGGTGCAATACATGGCGACCTTCGGCTTGTTGTGCAGGCCGGGATTGTTGCGCACCCAATCCGGAAATTCACGGAAGGTCTTGGTCTTCGGGTCGAGCGCGCCGCGAAAGGTGCCGATTGCCGTCTCATAATCGTTGCGGGTGTCGATGACGATCGTATCGGGATCGGATATCAGCGCGTTCCAGTCCTTGGCGGCCACATAGGTACCGACCACCTTGTTGGGGTCGATATCCTCGACGCCCATGGTGACGATTTCCTTCTTCAACTTCACCTTCATGCGCAGGAAGGGCATTTTCGAGGCGCGGCTTTCCTTGTGCTCCAGGCCCGAAAATTCCGCCTGGGCGCGCAGGAAGGAGAGCACGGCGCCAATCCCGGCATCCGGTCCGGCGATCGTGCCGTTGATGCCCTCATGCGCCAGAAGCAGCGTTCCCTTGACGCCGTTCTCCTCGCAAAGCGCCTGCAGCGGTGCCTGCAGGCTGGCAAAACGCGGCACGGAAACGAAATGGTAGAGGGCCGCCACGAGGAACGGGCTGGTGTGTGTGAGGCTGTCGGTCATAGGCCTGGAAATACAGAAAATCGGCGGGCCACGCAATTGCCTTCGCCAGAGGCGATTTCGACAGGTGGCGGACTACGCTCGCGCCTGCCATTCGGAAAACGGCCGCACGCCGAAACTCCGGTCGGGGATGGCGTCGAGAATGCTGATGAACTCGATCGAGTGCCCGTCCGGATCCTTGAAATAGATCGACAGCGCCGGCATCCAGCCGAGAACCACCGGTTCCGTTGCCGGTTCACCGTTAAAGCCGAGAGGCTCCACGCCCTTTGCCTTGAGCAAGGCGGGAGCCTGCAGCACACTATCGGCGGTCATGCGGAAGGCGATATGCAGCCGCATCTTCAACGGTCCGGTTCCGGTTTCCCAAAGGCCCAGCATGCCGGTCTTCCGGTCGTCCACCCAGAGGAACGTGACTTTGCGCTCCTCGAACGATGCTGCGGGCTCTAGCCCGACGACATCGCGGTAGAAATCCGTAGAGGTCTTGAGATCGGCAACGGTCAGATGGGTCTCGTAGAGTCCGAGCACCTTCGGCATAGCGGCATTTTCGGCGGTCATTTTTTCCTCGCAGCGTCAGGTCTTTGCTTGTTCGACCACCGGAGGCTAGGACCTCAAGACTGGTTGAGGTCAATGGGTTTGCCCATGATATTTCAGATGCGCTGAGGCATTCGGAAATGCAGCGTTCGCAAGCACTGCCGGTGTCGCCACCTATCGATTCCCGGCGGCCAGCCAGAGAAGCTCGATGCGGTCGGCTTCCTCGTCGGGATCATCGGTGAAGACGATTTCGGCTTTGACAAGCGCCTGCCGCCGGTCTTCCTGCTGGCGGAAGATGATGGCGTCAAGCAGGTGTGCGAGATCGTCGTTGCGGGTGAAGAGCTGCGGTTCGGCCTCCACCAGTTCGGAGAGCACGGCGAGATCGTGTATATGGCCGAGATCTTCGACAAGTTCCGTGGCGGCATCGCGCTTGGCCTTCATCGCGCCCGGCCAGACGTCACGCAGAAGAGCATGGTAGAGCCGATAGTCGTAGGCGCGCTTGCGCAGATCGTGGAAATCGTCGGCCGATGCCTCGCCGTGGCAGGCCGCAAGCGCGGTCTTCGCCTTGCGCGCGGTGCGGCGCCAGCTCTTTGCCAGCATGCGGGCATTCTTGCGGTGGCTGCCGTCGAAGGACACTTTATCCAGGGCTGCAATCGCCGCCGTCAGGACCGCAGAGGTTTCCGTCAGCCGCTGCTCCAGGCCGCTTTCGGCTTCGGCCATCCAGTCACGGCGTCCTTCGAGAACAGTGACGATGCGGCCGAGCGCCTCGCTTTCCTCGTTCCCCCGGGCTGATTGTTGGAGATATTGTGCGGTGCCGATGAGGGCGGCAGCGTCGCGGATCGCCGAAAGCGACGCTGCGGCATCGCGCAGCCTCGTGTTTTCCTGGGCCTGGAAATCCGGCACCTTGCGACGAACGAGGCGGTACAGCGAGCGCAGTCGTTTCACGTTCTTGCGGAAGGAATGGATTGCCTCATCGGTGCCGTCCGGCCGTTCCTCGATAAGCGTAATGGCACGTTCCAGCTGCTGTGTCGCGACGCTGCGGAACGCGTCCGTGAAATCGGCGTCAGGCCGAATGCGATAGGCCATGCCTGTCGTGCTCATATTCTGTGGCAAGGGCCTGGTTGGAATAGCGGAAATCGCCGGTCACTTCGCGGCCAAGCCAGCTGGGTAGGGCCGGATTGTCGGTTTCCGCCGTCATCTCCACCTCGGCGATGACAAGGCCACGATGCTCGCCAGTAAAGACGTCGACCTCCCAGACGAAACCCTGATGTGGAACGCGGTAGCGCGTCTTCTCGATGACGATGCCGATCGCATTCTGCAGCAGCTCTTTGGCATCGGCGATCGGGATGTCGTATTCGAATTCGTCGCGGGTAATCGTGCTGCGGCCGATCTTGATCGTCAGCTTCGCTTTCCTGTCGTCGAGGATGCGCACCCGGACGGAACGGTCGTCCATCGAAGCGATGTAACCCTGCCTGAGAACAGACTTCGTCTCGACGGCGGAACGCCATCCATCGCTGCGTACAAGAAACTTCCGCTCGATCTCTTTCGCCATATCGGTGAACCTTTTGTGACGATTGCGGCACGGTAGACCAATTTCCACCCATTTCCTACCCATCTTGTCATACGGTCTGGTTTTATCTCGACAAGGGTCGGCGGGGGCGTTATTCGGGATCCGAATTCAATCGTTTCAAGGAAGTCGCACGACCATGGGCGAGAAAACAGAAAAGCTCCTTTCCATCCTGAAACTCCAGCCGGTCGTTCCGGTCTTGATCGTCGACGACGCCAAGTCGGCGGTATCGCTGGCCCGGGCGCTCGTCGCGGGAGGCCTGAAGGCGATCGAGATCACCATGCGCACGCCGGCGGCACTCGATGCCGTGCGCGCCGTCGCAGCCGAGGTCGAGGGCGCCGAAGTCGGCGCCGGCACGATCCTGAATGCCGCCCATTGGCAAGCCGCCGTCGAGGCCGGTTCGAAGTTCATCGTCAGCCCGGGCACGACACAGGAACTGCTCGATGCCGCTGCCGACTCCGATGTGCCCTTGCTTCCGGGGGCTGCGACCGCCAGCGAAGTGATGGCTTTGCGCGAAGAAGGCTACCAAGTGTTGAAATTCTTCCCGGCGGAGCAGGCCGGTGGCGCGGCCTTGCTGAAGGCGCTCTCTTCGCCGCTCGCCGGCACGCTGTTTTGCCCGACCGGCGGCATTTCGCTGAAGAACGCCAATGATTATCTCTCGCTGCCGAACGTCATCTGCGTCGGCGGCTCCTGGGTAGCGCCGAAGGAACTGGTCGCGGCCGGCGACTGGGCTGGTATTACCAGGCTCGCGGCAGAAGCGGCGGCACTGAAGGCCTGAGTTTCGGCAGGGGTGGGGTCGGCCTTCGGGCATAATCCCCACTCCTCAATTTGTATTTCACCCGTCGCAAACCTATGTACCTCCCTAGCTTCAAACAGGGAGATGACGAGGAATGTTCGACGCAAAGAAGCTTCTCGACCAGTTCTTGGGTTCGCAGGTGCCGGGTCTCGGCGGTTCGGTCCGCGACAGGGCGGGCGACGCCGTTCAGACGGCTAAAAACAACCCGCTGGCGACAGGCGCGATTGCAGCCGCGCTTCTCGGCACCAAGACCGGCCGGGGTATTGCCGGCAATGCATTGGCGATCGGCGGTCTTGCCGCCATTGCCGGCCTCGGCTACCAGGCCTACAAGAATTACCAGGCGGGGCAGGCGCCCGCAGCCCCCTCGGATGCGCCCTCGGCCAACAATCCGGTTCTCTTGCCGCCGCCCGCCGAATCCGGTTTCGGACCGACATCCCCTGCCGGCAGCAATGAATTCGTGCTGGTGCTGATCCGCGCGATGATCGCCGCCGCCAAGGCCGACGGCCATATCGACGATGCCGAACGCGCCCTCATCATGGACAAGGTCAAGGCCGCCGACGTCAGTGGTGAGGCCGCGGCCTTCATCGAGCACGAACTCGCTTCGCCGACGGATATCGATGCGCTGGTGGCCGCGGCGAGGACCGAAGAACAGCGCGTCGAACTTTACACCGCCTCGCGGCTCACCATCGAGCCGGATTCGCGCGCCGAGCGCGGTTATCTCGATCTGCTCGCCGGCCGCCTCGGTCTTGCCGACCAGTTGGTCGACCATATCGAGGCGACGGTGTCCTCCGCCAAGGTGACCTTGTCACAGTGACAAGCAGGCCGGTTGCCTTTGTCGGGCGGCTGGCCTATCCACTCCTAGACAAGGGGAGTGAACATGCGCGATCTAGCAAATTTCAACGGTTGTCCGGCGCCGACGCCGGTCACGCTCAAGGGTCGTTTCGTCACCGTCGAGCCCTATCGGCGCGCGGAACATCTCGAGGCGCTGTGGGACGGGCTCGGCGGTATGGGCATCAACCCGCTGCTTCTCTATTTCGCGCAGGACGATTTCTCCGGTATCGACGATTTCGCCAACTGGCTGGAAGCCGTCCACACCAAGTCCGGCTGGCTCACCCATATCTTCCGTGACAACGCCACCGGCAAGATTGTCGGTATGGCGAATTACATGCGCGCCGACCCGGCAAACGGCGTCGTCGAGATCGGCGGAGTGGCGCACGGCGCCGAGATGAAGCGGTCGCCGCTTTCGACCGAGGCGCATTATCTGATGGCCAAGCACGTGTTCGAGGATCTCGGCTACCGCCGCTACGAATGGAAATGCGACAATAAGAACGAGGCGAGCAAGACGACGGCCGCGCGTTACGGCTTCAGCTTCGAAGGCGTCTTCCGCCAGCACATGATTTCCAAGCATCGCAACCGCGATACCGCCTGGTTCTCGATGATCGATGTCGAATGGCCGATGATCAACGATGCCTTCGAGGCCTGGCTTTCGCCTGAGAATTTCGACGCCGCCGGCAACCAGATCCGCCGCCTGCAGGATATCCGCGCCGATCTCGAAAAGGAAAGGCTCGTATGAGTCCGGAGAGCCGCTCGCAGGCGACAGCCGCCGGCATCATCCTGCTTGGTGCCGCCTTGGTCATCTATTTCCTGCCGACCATCGTGCTGTGGATCGGCAATTTCTCGCCGACACTGGCGATTGCCGTCGGCGTCTGCCTGATCATGGCGTTCTTCGCGGTGTTCTGGCTGCGGGCGCGCTATCAGCGCGGCAGAGAGAAATAGGGCTACAGCTCTACCCCTGCAGCGAGGCCCCGAGCAGCAGGGCGCCCATCAGCATGACGAGCACGGCGCCGAGGATTTCGATGGCGTTGCCGACCCAGATCGAGGCGGTCGAGCCGCGTCCGGAGAGTCGGACGGCCGCCCCCTTGGCCGTGACGGCAAGTGTGGCAAGCAGGGAAACGGTGATCGCCGTGCCGAGCGACATGGCGGCGACGGAAAGCACGCCGCCGAGATAGAGCCCGTTCAGCAGCGAGAAGGTCATGACCAGCAGTGCGCCCGAGCAGGGGCGCAGACCGACGGCAACGATCGCCGACCAGGCCTCGCGGGCGCTGAACCTGTCGCCGGCGAGCAGGGCCGGATCAGGCACATGGGCATTGCCGCAGGTCTCGCAGGCCATGCCGGGAACGAAGGTATGGCCGGCGTCGATGGCCTGTGCCTTGCCGTTGAAGGCATAGACCTGGCGCTCGGCCGCATTGTCCTTCCAGTCGAGCATCATGCTGACCGGGCCGGCGGACGTCGCCATCAGCCGGCGGCGCGGCATGTTGCCCACCATCGAGCGCAGTTTGCGGAACAGCAGCCAGCCGCCGAAGAGGATGACCATGACGAAGCTTGCGATTTCCATCGCATGGGTCGCCGCCGTCAGCGTGATACCGGTGCCGCGCAGCACCAGCCAGGCGCCGCCGACCAGCGCTACCGCCATCACGCCCTGGACGAAGGCCGAAATGAAGGAAATCACGACGCCGCGTTTCAACTCGACCTCGTTGGCGATCATGTAGGAGGAGATGACCGCCTTGCCGTGGCCGGGGCCAGCGGCATGGAAGACGCCGTAGGCAAAGGAGAGGCCGATCAGCGATGCCAGCTGCCACGGGTCCTGGCGCATGGCCTTCAAGGCACCGGTCAGCGCCCGGTAAAAGGCCTGCTGCTCATAGTTCACGTAGAGCAGAAGCGGTGCGAGCGGCCCGCCGGTCGGCTGGAAGCTCGGCTCCGCCGTGCCGATGCCGAGCGGCGATTGCGCATGGGCGAGGCTTGCCGCCGTCAGCAGCGCGAGAGCTGCAGCGGAAAGGGTGAGGGGTAACCGTTTCGTCAGCATGTGACCTCCAGCCGGGTGGCGAAGAGTTTGGACATGTTGGTGCCGGTGGGATCGTTGAAGAAGGCGTCCGTCAGTGACTGCTTGTTTTCCGAGATCACCTGGTCGGCATCAGGCCTTACCACCTGATGCTTGCAGGCCTTGAAACCGTCGCCGACCGTTGCCAGTTCACCGTCTGTGGGAAAATCGATCGAGGTATAGAGCGTCGGGTCGTAGACGCCGAAGGTGAGCCTGCCCTTGAGTGGCATCTTCTCCACCGGCTTCACCGCAAAGAACATCAAGAGCTGGCCGTCCTTGTAGTCGACATGGATGATGTCGGGCTTCTGGACGGTGATGTTCTTCCCGTTGATCGTCAGGTTCATGTAGTAGTCGTAATCGGCGAGCGATTGCTTCACCGTCTTTCCGACCTCGGCGAGTTCGTTCGGCTCCAGCTTCAGATCGGTGTTCTTGTCGAAATCCATGACGACGGAGGAGGAGAAGACCTCGTCGAAGCGCCAGACATTGCGCAGTTCCTCGACGCTGCCGTCCTTGCCGGCCACGACTTCGAGACGCGCCTCCACAAAGATGTGCGGATGGGCAAAGGCGGCGGCCGGCGCCAGCGAAAGAAGCGCGGCCATCAATATCGTCGAATGTTTCATCTGTTCCGCTGCCCTGTTCGGTGACCCTGACTTCTTGCCAGAAATTGGGACGGAATTGGGACCGGGTTAGTGGTGGCTGGCGCGGACGGAATGTCGCATCCGCCCCATTATGGATGTTTCTTGAACCAGTTGTGCAGGTAGTCGACGAAGATCCTCACTTTGGCCGGCAGATAGCGCCGATGCGGATAGACGGCGTAGATGCCGCGGTCGGTCGGGAGGTAGTCGTTGAACAGCGTCACCAGTGCGCCGCTCTCGATCGGCTTGCGGGCGATGAAATCCGGGATGAGGGCGATGCCGATGCCGGCGAGCGCTGCGCGCAATGTCGCATGCGGGCTGTTGACCTCGATCGGTCCGCTGACGGCGACGGCGAACGAGGTGTTGTCGGGATTGTGGAAGCGGATGCTTGCCTGGGTGCGCGCATTGGTGTCGACGATGAAGGGGACGTTGGAAATGTCGCTGGGGTGCTCGAGATCGGGATGGCGTTCGAGAAATTCCGGGGTGGCGCAGAGATGGACGCGGAAATCCGAGATCTTGCGGGCGATCATGCCGGAATCCTCGAGTTTGGTGACGCGGATCGCCACGTCGAAACCTTCCTCGATCAGGTCGACGAACCGGTCGTCGGCGGCGATCTCCAGCGAAAGGTCCGGGTTCTCCTTGGCGAAATCGATCAGCGACTGGCCGACATCGGCATCGACGAAGGTGCGCGGCACCGAGATGCGAAGCCGCCCTTTGAGCTGTGCATTGTTTTCACGCACGAGATCGGCGAGGTTGTCGATCTCCTTCAGGATATCGGAGGCGGTGCGGTAGTAGGTATGGCCAGCCTCGGTCATTGAGAACTGCCGGGTGGTGCGGTTGAGCAGCAGGGCGCCGAGCTCATCCTCCAGTTCGCGCACATATTTGGAGAGCAGCGCCTTCGAGCGGCCGGTGCGCCGCGCCGCGGCGGAAAAGCCTTCGGCCTCGACGACATCGATGAAGGCCCGTATGCGTGTCAAGGTGTCCATGGCTGTTCCCGAAGCTGTTTCGGAATGTTGAACAAATTGGGCGATTTTGTTCAATTATTTTTTTGGCCCCAGATTAAAAAATCGCTTGATTATGAAGGCGAATATTCTTATTTCCCACTCAGCCCAAAGTCGCACGTGCCCATGGGTGTCCGCCGAACCCTCGAATTGGTGAGGAAATCGGTAAGGTACCTGGAATTAACCCCTCCAGTCGCTATTCCGGCCAACCGGAAAATGCGAGGACGCCTGAAGCAACGACGGTGCGGGCCTTTTTGTTCTCTCCCTGCTTTCCATCAGCGGGGGTTACTGAAGAGGCACACCATCATTGCCGGAAGTGCGGTTGGGATTCTCCCTCCAATCCATGGCAGACAAAGCCGAACTTACACCGCGTCCGCGGCGTTGGTTCACTATCCGCGCATCGAGCGCTTGCTATGGTTCCGGGGTCTCCACCGGCTGGTTCCAATGCGAGCTATCGTATGCCCTTTGTCCTCCGGTTCATGCCGGAGCTCTGGAATTGGAAGAGGGAATCGATATGACCACCCAGCGCATCCGCGACTTTCTCGCAACCCGACGTCCCGACGGTCCCTGCCTCGTGGTTGACCTCGACGTCGTTCGCGACAATTTCCACGCCTTCCGTCACGCCATGCCGGACAGCGCCATCTACTACGCCGTCAAGGCCAACCCGGCCCCGGAAGTGCTGAAGCTGCTTGCAGGCCTCGGCTCCAATTTCGATTGCGCATCCGTAGCCGAAATCGAAATGGCGCTCGAAGCCGGTGCGACCGCCGCCCGCATCTCCTACGGCAACACGATCAAGAAGGAACGTGACGTTGCCCGCGCGCATGCGCTCGGCGTCAGCCTCTTTGCGGTCGACAGCCACGAGGAAGTCGAGAAGATCTCGCGCGCCGCTCCCGGCGCCCGCGTCTTCTGCCGCGTGCTGACCGATGGCGAAGGCGCTGAATGGCCGCTGTCGCGCAAGTTCGGCTGCGTTCCGCAGATGGCCGTCGACGTTCTCGTCTACGCTCATCAGCTTGGCCTGCAGTCCTACGGCGTCTCGTTCCATGTCGGTTCCCAGATGACCAAGGTCGATGCCTGGGATTCGGCGCTCGCCGATGCCAAGCGTGTCTTCGTATCGCTTGCCAAGCAGGGCATCCACCTGCAGATGGTCAACATGGGCGGCGGCTTCCCGACCAAGTACCTGCGCGACGTTCCGTCCGCAGAAGCTTACGGCAAGTCGATCTACCAGGCGCTGCGCACGCATTTCGGCAACCAGATCCCGCAGACGATCATCGAGCCGGGCCGCGGCATGGTCGGCAATGCCGGTGTCATCAAGGCGGAAGTCGTTCTGATTTCGAAGAAGTCGGACAATGACGATGCCCGCTGGGTCTTCCTCGACATCGGCAAGTTCGGCGGTCTCGCCGAGACGATGGACGAAGCCATCCGCTATCCGATCCGCACGGAGCACGACGGCGACGAGATGGAGCCCTGCGTCATCGCCGGCCCGACCTGCGATTCGGCCGACGTGCTCTACGAGAAGAACCTCTATCCGCTGCCGATCTCCCTTTCGATCGGCGACGAGGTCCTGATCGAAGGCACCGGCGCCTATACGACGACCTATTCGGCGGTCGCTTTCAATGGTTTCGAACCGCTGAAGGCCTACGTCATCTGAGGTCGTTTCCGCCGGCCCCGTAACCAGCCGGGGCGGCAACTTCACAATTTTCCTTCATCGCCGCTGATAACGGTATTGGGTACGGGAGGCCAAGATGGCCGCTGTTCTTGATTCTGTCCGCGCATTCTTTGCGCCCACCACTTTCACCATCGACGCCGAGAATCCCTCGGATGTCGTTGCTCGCGAAAACCTGCTCGACCGCGTCATGGGCGCGGATCGCCGCAAGAAATCGTCGGAGAAGATCCGCCGCAACCGCGTCCCGGCCGAGGGTCTTGCGCTCGTCGCGCGTGACCGCGACGGCCGGATCATCGGTACGGTGCGGCTCTGGAACATCGAGGCCGCCGTCAATGACGAAGGTACGCCGATCAATGCGCTGCTGCTCGGGCCGCTTGCCGTTGCCTCGCAACATGGCGGCAAGGGCATCGGTGCGGCGCTGATGCGGGCTGCGATCCTTGAAGCGAAGAACCGCGGGCATGGCGCCGTCCTGCTCGTCGGCGATGCTGCCTATTACGAGCGTTTCGGCTTTTTTGCCGAAAAGGCTCGCCATCTTGTCATGCCGGGTCCGTTCGAACGCTCGCGCTTTCTTGCGCTCGAGCTCACGGAAGGCTGGCTTGACGGCGCGGCCGGCATGATCGTCCCCTCGGGGCGCATGCTGGCCAGCGCGCCGGTTCGCCGCGCGGCCTGAGCTGTGTCGATGGGTCGGTCGGGGTTGGACGTCCTTTCGCCGTCCGGCAATATCCGCGCCGCTTGACCATGGAGGCAGGCGGGCCTGTCGTGGTTGCGGCGCGGATTATTCTTTTGGGCGCGAGCCCAGCTGCGGTCACCTGGGTAAGCATCGCGCGCGGAAACACAATCGCGTGAAAAGTGCCGCAGTCACGCGAACATGGCGCGGCGATATCCTATCTTGCGCCAGATGATCCGTCTTCTCTCCCTTCTGCTTCTCTTCTGCATGCCGCTTGCAGCGGCGGAATCGGCGGTTGCCCAGAGCACGGCTTCCACCGCCGGTGGGCTTGGGCCGCGTCTCGATCGAGTGGCGACCGATCCTGCGATGCGGCCTCTAAAGACGGTGATTGTTGCTCGCGATGGGCGTGTGCTTACCGAACGCGGATTTCATGGTCATTCGCCGGCGGAATCGACCAATATCAAATCCGCTTCGAAATCGATCATTTCGGCGCTGGTCGGTATCGCCATCGACAAAGGCCTGCTTTCGGGGCCGGATCAGAAGATCGCGCCGATCCTGAAGGTCGATCTCCCGCTAACGCCGGATCCGCGCCTCAACGACATCACCATCGGCAATCTTCTCTCCATGCAAGCCGGGCTCGATCGCATGTCGGGGGCGAACTACGGCCGCTGGGTTTCCTCGCGCAACTGGGTACGTTTTGCGCTCTCGCAGCCTTTCGTCGATCAGCCCGGTGGCGAGATGCTCTATTCCACCGCGTCCACGCATCTGCTCTCGGCCATTCTCACGAAGGTCAGCCGGCGGTCGACGCTGGCCTTGGCGCAGGAATGGCTCGGTCCGGTCGATGGTTTCCGCATCGGCGCATGGGAGCGCGATCCGCAGGGCATCTATCTCGGCGGCAATCAGATGGCGATGAGCGCCCGGTCCCTGCTTGCCTTCGGTGAACTCTATCGCAACGGCGGCAAGACTGCCGACGGCCGCCAGATCGTATCTGCCGACTGGATCTCCCAGTCGTGGCAGCCTCGCACCAACTCGCGCTTCTCCGGCGATGCATATGGCTATGGCTGGTTCACGCGGCAGATCGGCGGCGAAGAGGTGCATTTCGCCTGGGGTTACGGCGGGCAGATGCTCTACATCGTCCCGTCGCTCGATCTCACCGTCGTCATGACTTCGGAAGAGAGCGGTCCGTCTGCCCGAAACGGCTACCGGGATCTGTTGCATGGTCTGTTGGCTGATATCATCGGCACGGTGCGGGCCGCCTGACGGCAGCATCCCTTGAATTGTGCTGCAGCGGAAAAACCGCGATCGTTAAAGTCTTAGCGAAGCCTCCAATCAAACCGCAAAGCGCTTGCTGTAGCTTCCCCGCCAGAACTTCGGGAAAGCGCCATGTTGCTGGATCTCAGGACAATCTATTTCATTGTTGCCGTGAGTTGCTTCGTACTGGGCATTCTCCAGCTTGCAGCCTATGCGACCGGTCGCTTTGAGCGGTGGCCGCTCTGGTGGGGCTTGAGCAACCTTCTTGTCGGCATCGGGTCTTTCCTCGTCGCGTTGCGCAATCTCGTTCCCTATTCGGTCTCGATCGACGGCGGCAATATCGTCACCATCGCCGGCTACATGCTGATGTTCTTTGCCGTACGCGTGTTTTCGGGGCGAGCGCTCGACCAGCGTTCTTTCTGGTTGGCCATCTTGCTCGTCAGCGTGCCTGTCGTGCTCATCGTCAGCGATCCCTCGGCGGTATCGGCGAGGCTCCTCTACGTCTCGGTCATCTGCTGCCTCTGTGATCTTGCCGTCGCAAGGGAGGCAATCAGCATTGTCCGGCGCGAGAGGCTTTATTCGGCAGCCCTGCTTGTCGGCCTCTATGTCTGCACTGCCGCGATCTTTGCGGCTCGCAGCATTCTCGCGGCGACCGGCGAGATCGGCGGGCCGGATCCTTTCGGCGCCAATGTGGTCCATAGCTGGATGGCGGTATCGGCGGTCGCGTTCATCATGCTCCGCAGCATGGCGATGGTGCTGATGGCCGCCGAGCGCAGCCGAAATCAGCTGATGGAACTCGCTCACCACGATCCGCTGACCGGCGCGCTCAATCGCGGCGGCCTTGCGCAGCGTCTGCCCGCTCTCGGTTCTCAGCCGGCATCGCTGCTCATCATCGATATCGATCATTTCAAGCAGTTGAACGACCGGCATGGCCACGCCGCCGGCGACGATATCCTGCAGCTTTTCGCCCGTGTTGCGAGAGGCATCATGGGGTCCGGCGATCTGCTCGCCCGTCAAGGCGGGGATGAGTTCCTGGCGGTGCTGAAAAATATCTCCTGCGAAGATGCGGTGGCGATTGCCGAGCGCATCCGTCTCACCTTCGCCGCCGCCGTCATGCAGCGGCCGGATCTGGCGATCTTTCCGACGCTCAGCATCGGCGTTGCCGCGCGTCGGGAAAACGATGAAGATTTTGAACGGCTGATGCAGAAGGCGGATGAGGCGCTCTATCGTTCGAAGCGCGAAGGCCGCAACCGGGTCGAAGCCTTCGGAGAGAATCAGCAGGCCGCGTAGGATCGGGCGAATTCCCCATCTCAGAGCGACCCTAGATATTCTGATCCATCGTCTCGGCCGGGATTTCGTCGGCGCGGTGGACGCGCACGAGCGTTGCCGGCACGCCGGCGACCGTGCAATGGGTGGGCACCGGCTTCAGCACGACGCTGCCGGCGGCGACCTTGCTGAAGGCGCCGATTTCGATATTGCCGAGGATCTTGGCGCCGGCGCCGATCATCACACCGTGGCGGATCTTCGGGTGGCGATCGCCGGTCTCCTTGCCGGTGCCGCCGAGCGTGACGTTCTGCAGGATCGACACTTCGTCCTCGATGACAGCCGTTTCGCCGATGACGATGCCCGAACCATGGTCGAGCATGATCGACGCGCCGATCGTTGCTGCCGGATGGATATCCGGGCCGAAGACCAGCGAAACCAGATTGGCGAGCCAGCTGGCGATCTCCGGCCGGCCGGCGATCCACAGCGCATGGGCGATGCGGTGCGTCTGCAGCGCATGAAAGCCCTTGAGATTGAGAAGTGCGTGCAGAAATGTCGTGCAGGCCGGATCGCGTTCGCGCACGGCGATGAGATCGGCCTCGACCTGCCGCATGATATCGTCGTTCAATGTGGATCGGATGAGATCGAAGATATCCCCCGTTTCCACCTGCGCCACCGAAAGCCGGGCGGCCAGCACGCGGGCGATGATATCCTCATTGCCGGCGGTGTCCGTCACCTGCGCGGCCAGCAGCCGCTGCAATATCGGTTCGCGTGCGGCAAGCTCGGCCGCTTCGGCGCGGATCACCGCCCAGACGGATGCGCCGCCCAAAGCCTGCGTCTGTTGCTCGGCCAAACCGAGGCCGGTTGATTTCGGCATTTCCGTTTCCTCTGTCAGCCAGGCGCCGGCGCAAGCGCTTGCTGCGTGGTTCATGTTTCGCCCGGGCAAGGCATTTGGCAAGCTTTATTCTAGTTGCTGGACGGTTGCAGGGCCGGTGTCAGCGTCGGACGCCGGCGCCAATGATAGAGCACATCCGGCTCTCTTTCCTCGTTATCGGCACCGTCGGTCTCCTCCTCGGCGGTAAAGCCGTGTTTCTCGTAGAAAGCGCGTGCACCGATATTGCGCCGGAACGTCCAGAGCCTGATCTCGTCCATCTCCTCCTTGGCGCGGCCGAGAAGCAGAGAGCCGATGCCCATGCCCTGAAAGCCGGGAAGGATGTAAAGCTGCTCTATCCAGTTGTCGCCATAGGCGATGACGCCGACCAGCCGGTTGGCCATGGCAGCACCTAAGATGGTGCAGTTCGGCAGCAGATGCATGCGCCAATACTGCTCTTCTTCGGCCGGCGTATGCAGGTCCGGCAGCCAGGGCAGCCGCTGCCACAAGGAGACACGTCTGATACCGGCGGCCGCCTGCATGTGGTCGGCCGCGAGCGCCACGATGTCCGGCTCGATCGAAATGTCATTCATCGCCGGCTATGTGGCCTCAAGCCGAAATATCGATGACGCCGCAATCGCCGGCTTCGGAGGCGAAGGCAAGCAGCTTGCCGTTTTTGCTCCAGCTCATCGCCGTGATCGCCCCCTTGCCGGGGCGGCGCAGCAGCGCCTCCTTGCTGTCGGCAATGCGCACGGCCAGGATCATGCCGTCGATGAAGCCGATGGCGAGGATGTCCTCGAGCGGATGGAATTTTACGGCGGTCGCCATGATATTGGCGCGGGTGCCGAGTTCCAGCGGTGCCTTGCCCATCGGCCCGTCCTTGCCCTGGAAGGGCCAGACGATTGCCGCCGGCGCGCCCGAAGAGGCGAGCCATTTGCCCTTGACCGACCAGGAGAGCGATTTGACCTTGGCGGGGTAACCGGTCATGCGCATGTGGCGGGCCTCAGCGCCGGGCTTGATGTCGAGCTTCCAGCCGTGCAGCGCGTTTTCCTGCATCGAGGTGACGAGGAAATTACCATCCGGCGAGAAGGTGACGCCGGTATGCGCACCCTTCCATTCCAGATCGACCGGCTTGGCGTTCATGCCGATCCAATGCAGCGACACACCGTTGTAGCGCGCAGCCGCAATCCGCAGGCCTTTCGGCGCAAAGGCCAGGCCTTCGACCGTGCGCTCTTCGGGGAATTCCTTGGTCGTGCCGTCGGCAAGGCGGACGAGCGAACTCTTGCCGTAGGAATAGGCAACGGCACCCTGCGGGCCGGCTGCGACCTGCGAAATCCACTTGCGCGGCGCGGTGGCGATCTCGCTGACGCTACCGTCGGCGGCAATGCGCAGCACCTTACCGTCCTCGCCGCCCGAGATCAGACTCTCGCTATAGGGATCGCGGATGACGGTGAGCATGCCCTGATGGGCTTCGGACACCCTGTCGCCGCCGTCCAGCCGGTGGAATGTACCGTTTGCGCTTGCGAAGAAGGGAACATCACCTAAAAATTCGACGGCCAGAACGTGGCCGTCGAGATCAAGCGGTGCAACTGTCGGCATCAGGCGGCTGCCTCACAGGCCTTGAAGGAGGCTTCAAGCTTTGCGCGATCAAGATCGCGGCCGATGAAGACGAGACGGCTCTCGTGCTTCTCGCCTTCTTTCCACGGCCGCTGGTGATCCCCCTCGATGATCATGTGCACGCCCTGAACGACGTAGCGCTCGGGATCGTCCTTGAAGGCGATGATGCCCTTGAGCCGCAGAATATTCGGCCCCTGTGTCTGGGTAATCTTCTGGATCCAGGGGAAGAAACGCTCCGGGTTCATCTGGCCGCCGCGCAGCGACACCGACTGCACGGTGATATCGTGGATCGCCGACATCGCACCATGATGATGATCGTGGTGATGGTCATGACCGTGGTGATCATGATGATCGTGGTCATGATGGTGGTGGTCGTGATCACAATCGGGGCCGCAGACATGGTCGTCATGGCCGTGCTCCAGGAAATGCGGATCGTTTTCGAGCGCGCGCT
Organism: Rhizobium sp. BK112; assembly: GCF_014193215.1. Lineage (NCBI taxonomy): Bacteria > Pseudomonadati > Pseudomonadota > Alphaproteobacteria > Hyphomicrobiales > Rhizobiaceae > Rhizobium > Rhizobium sp. BK112. The sequence goes on along the minus strand of NZ_JACHYZ010000007.1, from coordinate 249,525 downwards.
CCAGGTTGAAGGCGCCCTGGTCGAGCACGCGGGCGAGATCGACGCCGGAGCGGCTGGTCTTGTAGACGCGGGCGGCCGGGTTGATGGCGCGGACGATGTCCTCGATCACATCAAGTTCTTCCGGGGTCACGAGGTCGCTCTTGTTGATGATGACGACGTCGGCGAAGGCGATCTGGTCTTCGGCTTCGCGGCTGTCCTTCAGACGCAACGGCAGGTGCTTGGCGTCGACGAGGGCGACGACGGCGTCGAGCTCGGTCTTGGCGCGCACATCGTCATCCATGAAGAAGGTCTGGGCGACCGGGACCGGATCGGCAAGGCCCGTCGTCTCGACGATGATTCCGTCGAAGCGGCCGGGGCGGCGCATCAGGCCTTCGACGACGCGGATCAGGTCGCCGCGCACCGTGCAACAGACGCAGCCATTGTTCATCTCGTAGATTTCCTCGTCCGACTCGACGATCAGGTCGTTGTCGATGCCGATTTCGCCGAACTCGTTGACGATGACCGCATATTTCTTGCCGTGATTTTCGGACAGGATGCGGTTGAGCAAGGTCGTCTTGCCGGCGCCGAGATAACCGGTGAGCACGGTAACGGGAATAGGCTTCTGGGTGGAGATCGCGTCGGTCATGAGAACCTCTAGGATTAGGCGTGCGGCCGAGCGGCTGGGATCGGCTGCTTGAACGGTTGGTCTCATATAATGGCTTGGGCGTGGCAGTTCAAAGGGTTTTATAATGTTATAAGATCACATCGTCTGGCCGGTGCAGGTGACGCATCTTCATCGGAGTTGCGTGACGTCGAATGCATCGACATCTTCGAGCAATTCCGCCAGTCCCTTCACCGCGTGGGTAATCAGCGCTTCACCCTTTTCTGCCGTTGCGGCCGCGGCGTTGCCTGCTGCGCCTGCGGTATTGAGATCCGACATCTTCCAGCCGAAGGCGTGCGGCCCGTAGGCGCGCAGATGTTTGAAACGCGCGGCAAACTCCGTCTGCCGCGAGGAAAAGTCCGCCGCCTTCGCCATATCAACCTTGTCGGGATGAAGCGCCAGCATCACCGAGGTCTCGATATCGCCGCCATGGATGCCGATCGCCTTTTCCTCCGGCGCGACCACGCCATCGGGCATGCCGAAGCGGGTCCAGCTCGTCGCCACCGCCAGCATGGCAAAGCGGATCCGCGCCTCGGTCGCGACGATTGATATCAAGGGCGAATTGCCGCCATGGGCGTTCAGCATCACGAATTTGCGGATGCCCTGCTTCGCCACGCCTTCAGCGATGCCGAGCCAGCGGTTCACCGCTTCGTCGAAAGCAAGCGACTTCGTTCCTTCAACATCCATATGCTCTATGGAGTAGCCGACGGATTCGGCGGGCAGAAAGGTGACCGGCCGGCCGGCAGGCAAGGCCATCTTCAATCGTCCGGCGATACCTTCGGCAATCAGCGTGTCGGTTTCAAAGGGCAGGTGAGGGCCGTGCTGTTCATGGGCGCCGAGCGGCAGCACGGCGATCAGACGGCCTCCGTCCGGGGCAAAGGCCGGGTTGCTGTCCTCGAAGCGCGGCGAAGGCGTCATCATCCGGTCGTAGCCTCTTGTTTATGACGAGATCCTGGGCAATGTCATATCGCAGCGGCGCCGGGGCTTAAAGATCAAAGGGATGGCTATGGGAAAGAAGCACAAGGACGGCAAAAAGAACAAGTCCAAGAAGAAGGACCAGACCGAGTATACGCTCGTCGATCTCTCTCCGGCGCTCACCCAGGCGGCGCGTTCCATGCGTACGGTGCTGTCGCGCAACCTGCTTGAAAGCGGCCTCTATGCCGGCCAGGACGGCGTCATTCTCGCGCTTGCCGAGAGCGACGGCATGACGGCTGGCGGCCTTGCCCAGAAGCTCGGCGTCAAGGCGCCGACGATGACGCGCACGATCGGCCGCATGGAGGCGCAGGGCTTCCTCGAGCGCAAGCCCGATGCCGAGGATGCCCGCCTCACCAAGGTCTATCTCACTGAACTCGGCCGCGGCAGCGTGCAGGGGATCGAGATGGCGGCTTCGGCCTGCGACAAGCTGGCGACGCAGGAGTTTTCCGAAAAGGAAATCCGAAATCTCGTCCGCCTGCTGAAGGCGATCGATGCCAATCTGCAGGCCGAAGCCATTCATATCGAAGAACCGGACGAAGACTGAAATTTCCCTGAAAGACGAATTGCTTCCGCCGATTAAATCTTTTAATTAAACATTTTAAGGGCCGCGCCGGTTTCCGGCGGGGTCTTGCCTGTCTTGCGTGCTGCCTGGAGGAGGACACGTGGTCCAGAAAATCAAGCTTTCGACAATCGCCGAAACACTCGGCATTTCAACGGCGACCGTATCGCTTGCCTTACGCGACAGCCCGCTCGTCGCCGGTAATACCCGGGAGAAGATCAAGGAACAGGCGCGCGCGCTCGGCTACATCTACAATCGCCGCGCCGCCAGCCTTCGCACCTCGCGCTCCGGCATCATCGGCGTCGTCGTGCATGACATCATGAACCCCTTCTACGGGGAGATCCTGAAGGCGATCGAAAGCGAGCTCGACCGCAGCCGCCACACCTTCATCCTGTCCAACCATTACGACAATGTCGAGAAGCAGCGCACCTTCATCGAGACGCTCCTGCAGCTCGGCGGCGACGGCGTCATCATGTCGCCGGCGATCGGTACCCCGCCTGAGGACGTGCAACTGGCCGAAGAGAACGGCATGCCGGCGATCCTGGTCGCCCGCTCGATGGAAGGGCAGGACCTGCCGACCTATCGGGGTGACGACAGCTACGGCATCTCGCTTGCCACCAATCACCTGATCGGCCTCGGCCACCGCTCGATTGCCATGATCGGCGGCACGGACCAGACATCCACCGGCCGCGATCGTTACCAGGGTTATGTCAATGCGCTGCGCAAGGCCGGCATCGAGGTCGATCCGAACCTGCGCATTCCCGGCCCGCGCTCGAAGCAGGGCGGATTCGAGGCCGCCGTGCATTTCCTGTCGCTGCCGCAAAAGCCGACGGCAGCCGTCTGCTGGAACGATCTCGTGGCGATCGGTCTGATGAACGGCATTGCGCGCGCCGGCCTGGTGCCCGGACGCGATATTTCCGTCACCGGTTACGACGATCTCGAGGAGGCCTCGATCGCCACTCCGGCGCTGACGACTGTCTGGAACGGCCAGACCGAAGTCGGGCGCCTGGCCGCCCGGGCGCTGCTCGATCGCCTTGCCGGCAGCCATGAGCCCGACGGCATGCATCTGATCAAGCCAGAAATGCGCATTCGCCAATCCACCAGTCCCCATCGGCCCCGCGCCTGAACCAAGACCGTCATCCAAGAGGAAAAGCCATGTCCCGCATTGCCATTCTCGTCCCTGGGAAGATACACGAGCGTGTTCTCGAAAGGCTGAAGGATCGTTTTGATATCATCGCCGTCGCACGCGAGGAAAGGCTTGCGCTTGAGGGCGAGACTGCCGGCCGTATCCGCGGCGTCGCCGTTTCCGGCCCGTTTCCGGGCGCCTGGATGGACCAACTGCCTGGAGTCGAGGTGGTCGCCAATTTCGGTGTCGGTTATGACGGCGTCGATGTGAAACATGCCGCCGAGAAAGGCATCGTCGTCACCAATACGCCTGATGTCCTGAACGACGAGGTCGCCGATACGGCGATCGGCCTGCTGCTGAATACGGTCCGCGAGTTGCCGCGGGCCGAAGCCTGGCTGCGGGCGGGCAACTGGAAGCCGGGCACGGCCTATCCGCTGTCGCGCTTCTCGCTCAAGGGCCGCCATGTCGGGCTTTATGGTCTTGGCCGCATCGGGCTCGAAATCGCCAAGCGGCTCGAGCCGTTCAAGGTGAAGATCAGTTATCACACGCGGTCGCGCCATGCCGATGTGGCCTACGATTATCACCCGACATTGAAGGGGCTGGCGGAAGCGGTGGATACGCTGATCGCGATCGTTCCGAAGACGCCGCAAACGCACAAGACGATCGATGCCGATATTCTGGCCGCACTCGGCCCGAACGGCATTCTCGTCAATGTCGGTCGCGGCTGGACGGTGGACGAGCAGGCGCTGAGTGCTGCCCTCGCTTCCGGCGCGCTCGGAGCGGCCGGCCTCGACGTTTTCTATGAAGAGCCGACCGTGCCGGCCGACTTGCTGGTGCCGGCCAATGCCGTGCTGCTGCCGCACGTCGCCTCCGCGTCGGTGCCGACGCGCAATGCGATGGCCGATCTCGTCGCTGACAATCTCATCGCCTGGTTCGAGAACGGTGCGGCGCTGACGCCGGTGCCGGAGACGCCGCAGAAGGCTTAGGCGTGTCGCATAGACTCTGCGGCCGGCTCACGCACGCTGTCTAGAGCAATTCCAGGAAAAGTGCGGAGCGGTTTTCCGTCCGGAATTGTGTAAAAACAAAAAGTTAGAGCGGTTCTGCGTTTTCGTGAAAAGCTGAAGCGCTCTAACGCACGGCGCGTCGGCGCCGCGCCGATCAAGCGATTGCCTGCGCGGGGATGGCTGGCAGCTTGCCGGCGGCATAGGCGCGGACGGCGTCGCCGAAAGCGGCGAACAGCTTGTTCGAAGGCTTGTCGGTTTCAGCCCAATATTCCGGATGCCATTGCACGCCGACGGCGAAGGCCTTGGCGTCGATGACGGAAACGGCTTCCACCGTGCCGTCCTCGGCGGTCGCTTCCACCTGCAGGCGCGGGGCGGTCCTGGCAATCGCCTGGCGATGCAGGGAATTCACGCGGACCTCGCCCGGGCCGAGAATGCCGGCGATGCAGGATCCTTCCTTGACGTGGACGCTCTGGCGAACGGCGTACATGCCGTCCCGGTCGACGCCTTCCGGCCGGCGATGGTCCCAGATGCCGGGCTGCTCCTGGATCTCGCTTGCCAGCGAGCCGCCGAGGGCGACATTCAGCTCCTGGATGCCGCGGCAGATGGCGAGCATCGGGATGGCGCGGTCGATGGCGCGGCGGATGAGCGGCAGGCTGGTGGCGTCGCGGGCAGGGTCGAAAGGGCCGTCCTTGTCACTCGCCTCGGCGCCGTAGAGCGAGGGATGAACATTGCTGGCCGAGCCGGAAACCAGCAGGCCGTCGACGCGGTCGAGAATCGCGTCGGTATCGTAGCCTTCCTCGAAAGCGGGGATGATGAAGGCCATGACGCCCGCCGCATTCAATGCAGCACGCAGATATTGATGCTGCGCGGCGTGCCAGGTGGCGCCGTCGAAGCTACGGATATCGGCAGGAATGGCAACGATCGGTTTCGTCATATCAGCCCCGGTCAAAAATCTTATGCTGGTCATTTCTGCCGCCAGAACAGCCGTCAAGTCAACGTTTGGCTGTATCAGCCAGGCAAATTGCGGCGGAGGCGGTGCCGCCGCTGGCGTTTGCCGCTAAGCCGCTGATTCTGATGGGTACGTGTGCGCCGTCCTATTGCCATCTTGATGCCAAAGGCTAATAGACTAAAGCTTGAATCGCGGCCACTGCCATGCTTAGCTTTGCCCTCGCTGCAGGTAGGGGTGAAGACTGGCCGCGCAGTGCCATCTATATGGGAGGTTTTTGATGGATCGTCGTTCGTTTTTCAAGAAGGCGGGAACCGCCAGCGCCGGTGCGGTCGCCGCAACGGCATTGGCAGCGCCTGCGATCGCGCAGGAGAATCCGAAGATCGCGTGGCGCATGACATCGTCGTTTCCGAAGAGCTTGGATACGATCTATGGCGGAGCCGAGGATATCGCCAAGCATGTTGCCGCCGCCACCGACGGCAATTTCACGATCCAGCCCTTTGCGGCCGGTGAAATCGTGCCGGGCCTGCAGGCCGTCGATGCCGTCGCCGCCGGTACGGTCGAGGCAGCCCACACCACCTCCTATTATTTCGTCGGCAAGGACCCGACCTATGCCATCGGAACGGCCATTCCGTTCGGCCTGAACAGCCGCCTGACCAATGCCTGGTATTACGAAGGCAACGGCAACAAGCTGATGAACGAATTCTATGCCACACAGGGCATGTATGCGCTGCCGGCCGGCAATACCGGTGCGCAGATGGGCGGCTGGTTCCGCAAGGAAATCAATACGCTCGACGACCTCAAGGGCGTCAAGATGCGCATTGCCGGCCTTGCCGGCCGTGTCATGGAAAAGGTCGGCGTGATCCCGCAGCAGATCGCCGGCGGTGACATCTATCCGGCACTGGAAAAAGGCACCATCGATGCGGCCGAATTCGTCGGTCCCTATGACGACCTGAAGCTCGGCTTCCACAAGGTGGCGAAGTACTACTATTATCCGGGCTGGTGGGAAGGTGGCCCGACGGTGCACGGATTCTTCAATCTCGAAAAATGGAGCAGCCTGCCCAAGCATTATCAGGCAGCCCTGACCGATGCCTGCGCCTTCGCCAACACCAACATGCTGGCGAAGTACGACACGAAGAACCCGACGGCGCTGAAGCAGCTCGTTGCGGAAGGCGCGACGCTGCGCCCGTTCAGCCAGGAGATCATGGAAGCATGCTTCCAGGCTGCGACCGGCATCTACAGCGAAATCTCGGGCACCAACCAGTATTTCAAGAAGATCTTCGACGATCAGGCCGCCTTCAAGCGGGATGCCTATCTCTGGATGCAGCTTTCGGAATACACCTTCGACACGTTCATGATGATCCAGCAGCGGGCCGGGAAGCTTTAAGCTTTCCGCCGGCAAGCTCGGCAGTTGAGATGAACGCAATGGCAGAACCCCGGATTCCGTCCGGGGTTTTGTTTTTCTGGGCTGCTATTTGGCAGGTGGCGGCGGTGCTCCGGGCAGGCCGTTCAGTGGCGGCAGGGTCAGGCCGGGGATCTGCGGTGAGCCGTTGCCGCCGCCGCCCAGCGGCGGCAGGCCGAGCTGGCCGCCGAAGCCCGGGACTTCGATCTTGATCGAGTTCGGATCGACCTTCGGGCCGCGATCCAGCCAATAGGTTACCGATTGCGGCCAGAAAATCACGATCGCCACCAGGATCAGCTGCATGCCGACCCAGGGGAGTGCGCCCATGTAGATATCCGAGGTCTTGACGTCTTTGCTGGCGATCGAGCGCAGGTAGAAGAGCGCGAAGCCGAAGGGCGGGTGCATGAAGCTCGTCTGCATGTTGACGCAGATCAGCACGCCGAACCAGATCAGGTCGATGCCGAGACTGGAGGCGACGGGGGCGAGCATCGGGATGACGATGAAGGCGATCTCGAAGAAATCGAGGAAGAAGGCGAGCACGAAGATGAAGATGTTGACGAAGATCAGGAAGCCGACCGGGCCGCCTGGTATGCCCGACAGCATGTGCTCGATCCAGCGCGAGCCGTCCATGCCTTGGAACACAAGGCTGAAACAGGTGGAGCCGATGAGGATCATCACCACCATCGAGGTGATATGCGTGGTCGATGTCATCGCCTCGCGGATCAGCGGCCAGGTGAGGCGACGATTCATGGCGGCGAGCAGCATGGCGCCGACAACGCCGAGCGCGCCGGCTTCGGTCGGCGTCGCGAGGCCCATGAAGATCGTGCCGAGCACCAGGAAGATCAGCACGATCGAGGGCACCATGCCCATCAGGACCTTCGCGAGCAGCGCCCAGTTGAAGTCGCCGCGCACCTCTTTCGGCAGCGGCGGCATCGACTTCGGCCGAATGATCGACATCACCAGGATGAAGAGCACGAAGATCGTCACCTGCAGGATCGAGGGACCGATCGCGCCGAGATACATGTCGCCGACCGACCTGCCGAGCTGGTCGGCGAGAACGACGAGCACGAGCGAGGGCGGGATCACCTGGGTGATCGTGCCCGAGGCGGCGATAACGCCGGTGGCAAGGCGGGGACTGTAGCCGTAGCGCAGCATGATCGGCAGCGAGATCACCCCCATGGTGATGACGGAGGCGGCCACCGTGCCAGTGATGGCGCCGAGCACGGCGCCGACGAGGATGACGGCATAGGCGAGGCCGCCGGGTATGCCACCGAAGAGCTTGCCGGTGCCTTCGAGCAGATCCTCGGCCAGCCCGCAGCGCTCCAGCACCGCGCCCATGAAGGTGAAGAAGGGGATGGCGAGCAGCAGGTCGTTGGAGACGATGCCGAAGAAGCGCAGCGGCAGAGCCTGCAGGAAGACCTCGCCGAAATGGCCGGTGACGATGCCGATAATGCCGAAGAACAGGCCGACGGCGGCGAGCGAAAAGGCGACCGGAAAGCCGTAGAGCATGAAGATGACCATGCCCAGGAACATGGCCGGCGGGATAATGCCGAAATCAAACAAATCCGTTTCTCCCAGCTCGCGCTACTGCAGCGGCTTTTCGTATTTCATATCGATGCTGATATGGCCGGTAAGGGCTGCGATCCGCTTGATCAGTTCGGAAATGCCCTGAAGTGAAAGCAACCCGAAACCGGCGACGAGGACCAGCTTGACGGGCCAGCGGATCAGCCCGCCGGCATTGCCCGATATTTCCCCCTGCTGGTAGGAAAGCGCGAAGAAGGGCCAGCAAATCCAGGTGAGGAAGATGCATGCGGGAAGGAGGAAGACGATAAGGCCGACAATGTCGATCCAGATCTTCGCCCTGTCGGAAACCGAGCCATAGATCAGATCGACGCGGACATGCTCATTGTTGCGCAGCGCATGCGAGGCGCCGAGCATGACGACGAAGGCGAAGAGATACCACTGGATCTCAAGCCAGCCGTTCGAACTGTAGTTGAAGGCATAGCGGACGATGGCGTTTCCGGCGCTGATCAGACAGCAGAACAGCACCATATATTCGGAAATTTTGCCCATGAACTGGCTGATCGAGTCGATCAGCCGACTGGCGGCCAGAAGTACCGACATTTTCTCCCCTTGTTCTTATCCTGCCGGTTTTCCGGCAGTTTTCCCTTTGCAACCGATGTAGACTACGGCCTTTGAAATTGGAAGGATAAATGGCTGGCCTTGGAGTATAGTCTTATCCGCGCCGGTCGTGCTTTAGGAGCGTCGAATATTTCGACAACCCAGGCGTGGATAAATTATTTCAATAAACTCGCGAGAAGGATGCATTATCTCGCGTAGGCTGTGCTGTTCATCCTCTGGTTTTAGAAAATTTGACCAAATGTTTGATTCCATTGAAATCAATTTTTAAAGGGTTGGGCTTAGAATTCCCGCGCACAGGGAAAGTGTGGATGAAGCCAGATAACCCGAACAGGGTCCCTATAGATGTGTATCTGTCGTTTGTGAGTTCCCTTTCCGGGAATCGCATGACGCTTCTTGCTGGCGTGATCGTGCATGTCGCCACGTGCCTTGCCGTTGCCGCCAAGACGCAGTTCTTCGTCTATATCCCGCTGGCGGCCGCCTTCCTTCTGGTCTTCTGCGTTCGTATGGTCATCTTCCGGCAGTTCGATTGCGTCGACAAGGAAAGCCTGTCGCGCGCCGGAATAGAGCGTTGGGAGCGGATCCTGGTTGCCGGTGCGGCCTGCACCACCGCCTTGCTTGGCATCGCCAGCGGCTATGCCATCTTCGTCGTGCACGATTCCTTTGCGGAGCTTGCCTGCATTGCCGTCACGATGGCGACGATGGTCTCCGTCGTCGGCCGCAATTACGGTTCACGCCTGGCGGTCGACCTTCAGACCTTCTCCTGCTGTCTGCCGATGATCGTCTGCAGCCTGTTGGCGCTGGATTTTTATCGCGGCCTGCTGTCGATCTTCCTCATTCCCTTCTGGCTGACGACGCGGGCGATGGCAAACGGCGTGCGCGAGTTCCTCTATGAGAATGTCATCGCGCGCCGGGAAATCACCATCATCGCCGACCGCTTCGATACGGCGCTCAACAACATGCCGCATGGCCTGGTCATGGTCGATGCCGAAAACCGTATCCAGGTCGTCAATCGCAAGGCCTGCGAGCTTCTGAAGATCGGTGCGCCGGAGCGGTTGAAGGATCGCGACCTCGGCGCCGTGCTGCGCTATGGCGCGCGCTACAGCTTCATGGACGCCTCGCAGCCGGAGCTGATCCTGCGTCAGCTCACCCAGGTTGCCGAAGGTAACCTGTCGCGCACGCTCATTCATTTCCCCGAGGGCCTGTCGCTCGAATTTTCCGCCAGCCGAAGGGCCGATGGCGGCGCCGTGCTGATCTTCGAGGACGTGTCGAGCCGGGTGAAGGCAGAGCAGAAGATCATGCACATGGTCCGCTTCGATGCGCTGACCGGCCTGCCGAACCGCGAATATTTCGGGCAGCTTGTGCAGGAGTATCTCGGCAAACATCAGAGGAAGTCCGGGCCGCTCGGCTTCATGGTCCTCGATATCGACGAGTTCAAACATGTCAACGACATGCGCGGCCACGTCACCGGCGACCATCTGCTCTGTGCCATCGCCGCCCGCATCAAGCAGGCCTCCGGCAATGCCATCCTCGGCCGGCTGATGGGAGACCAGTTCATCCTGTTCTTCCCGCATGCCAAGGAGCCGGCTTCGCTCGACATCGAGATTCGTCGCGTGCACGCCGCGATCCAGGGTCATTATGAGGTCGACGAGCTGACCTTCCTCGTTTCGCTCAGCGCCGGCTACGCGATCCTTGAAAGCACCGCTTTTGCGATGGATGAATGGAGCGTCAAGGCGGATCTGGCGCTGTTTGAAAGCAAGTCGCGCTTCAGGGGCGGCATATCAGGCTTCGAGCGGGAGATGGACGGCCGTTATATCGAGCAGCAGAAGCTGAAGGCGGATCTGCGCGACGCAGTGTCGGCGCAGGCGCTGCATCTGGTCTTCCAGCCGATGTTCCGGGCCGACGGCTCACGCATCGAATGCGCCGAGGCATTGGCGCGCTGGGTGCATCCGGAGAAGGGCTCGATCCCGCCCGACGTCTTCATCCGGCTCGCCGAAGATATGGGCATCATCTCCGACATCACCCGTTTCGTCCTGTTCAAGGCGTGCAGCGAATGCATGAACTGGCCGGACCATATCGCCGTCTCGGTCAACCTCTCGGCGCGGGACCTGCGCGATGCCGACATCCTTGCGGTGGTTGCCGATGCGCTTGCCCATTCCGGCCTCGATGCGGCGCGGCTGCATCTCGAAGTCACCGAGAGCTGCCTGATAGACGAGCCGGCGGCGGTACGCGCCATCCTGGCGGAGCTCAGGGCTCGCGGCATCACCATTGCCATCGACGATTTCGGTACCGGCTTCTCCAGCCTCAGCTATCTCGACACGCTGCCGCTCGATATCGTCAAGATCGATCGCTCCTTCGTGCGTAACATCGTCGAGGATACCCGCCGGCTCAAGCTGTTGCGCGGCACCGTCCATCTCGCCCGCGAACTGGGCCTGAAGATCGTCATCGAGGGCGTCGAGACCGAGGAGCAGCTCGCACTGCTCAACAAGCACCGCAGTGCCGATCTTGTGCAGGGCTACGTTTTCTCGCAGCCTGTGCCTTCCCAAAATATCCCGCTGCTGCAGCAGGGCATCGGCCGCCGCGTCGTTCAACGCCGTCGCAACAAAGTCGCCTGAGCGCTCTTCATCGGCCGATTTTCTCCACCGAAAGTCACGCGCCGCGTTAACCTTAACAATTTAAAAACGGCCGAAATTATCGGATTTCCTTGCCTAAATTTCGCTGGCGTATGATTAATGATCCGTTAACGAGCGGATCGAGAAATGTCAGAAACACTGTTCAAGCGTAGCGATTTCAGCACAAAAATTTTGGAAATTTTGGATCATGTCGAGTATCGCCGCGTCGAAAGCAGCGAAGACATGGAAGAGGTGGAACGGTTGCGCTACAAGGCCTACAAGGCCCATGACGTGCTGGCGCTCGCCCCGAAGGGGCTGCTTGACGATAGCGATTTCGACAGCCACGCCTATATTTTCGGACTGTATTATTATGGTGAGCTGGTCAGTACGATCCGGGTTCATTATGTGACACCCGAGCATCGCCTCAGCCAGTCCGGCGGCGCCTTCCCCGAGGCGATGGACGAGCTTCTGGATGCAGGACTGACCCTGATCGATCCGGCGCGTTTTGCGGCCGACCCCGAGCTCACCGCCGATCTGCCCTGGATCCCTTATCTGACGCTGAGGCCGACCATCGTGGCGGCAGCGTATTTCCGTGCGGACCGCGTTCTTCAGTTCGTTCGGCCGCCGCATGCGGCTTTTTACAAGCGGGTCTTCTACGCCGATACGGTCGTTCCCGGCCGGCTGGCGAAGAATTACGGGATCGACATGACGCTGATGGCGACGAATGTGATCGAGGTGGGGCGCAAGCTGTTGACGCGTTATCCCTTCTTCATCTCCAGCGCCAGCGAGCAGCGCATGATGTTTTCGCGCAATCCCAACGACACCTTGCCGCCGCTCACCATCATTCCGACGGCACGCTTCGTGCCGCAAGGCGAGCTCGGCACCGACCTGCCGCTGTGATTTGTCCTTGCCCCGACGGAGGGACGATGTCCGCGGGGCCGATGAATTGGGCGACGAATGCAGAGATATCAGCCGCTCTTCGGGCTCTTTCCGGGCCTCTGACATAGTGGTTGTCAGCCGCGCCTGCGGCATTCTCATGCATTGCGCTTTCGCCTGTCATTGTGTAATCCCTGCACGTAGGGACTTCCCTCGCAAGAGCGGGGGAATCAGGCAGCGCAGAGGCATTTCAGGGAGACGATATTTATGGCCGAACATCATACCGGACCGGTCGAGACCGGCGCGCCGATGGATTACAAGGAACATGAAAAGACCTACGACATGTTCATCGCCGGCGCGAAATACGGCTCGATGCTGCTCATCGTCCTCCTGCTTGCAATGACAGCCGGTTTCTTCGGCGGCGCCGGTCTTTTGGGCGGCCTCTTCGTCTTCATCATTCTTCTCGCCATCGGCATCGTCCTGCTCCGCTAATCGCGTAGATTCGGAGGGTCAGAGCGTCCTTTGTGCGTCCGAAAGGTGCACGGCGCTCTGAGGGAGGAGAGCTTCTCCGAAGCTTTGTGAACTAGGTGCTTGGCCCGCGCAGGCTAGCCTGTGGCGGTCCGGCTGACCCGGAGGAGGGGGCAGTTGGGCAATATTGTTTTTGTTGCGAGAGAAACTGAGGGCGAGGAGACGCGTGTCGCCGCCTCCGCCGAGACCGTGAAGAAAATGAAGAGTTTCGGCTTCGACGTTGTCGTCGAAGCCGGCGCCGGTGCGGCTTCCCGCATTCCGGACGGGGAGTTCGGGGCTGCTGGGGCCAGGATCGGCAGTTTTGCCGATGCGGCCTCCGCCGACGTGGTGCTGAAGGTGCGCCGTCCCAGCGGATCGGAAATCTCAGGCTATAAAAGCGGTGCTGTGGTCATCGCCATCATGGATCCCTACGGCAATGACGAAGCGATCGCGGCTCTGGCAAGTGCCGGGCTTTCGGCTTTCGCAATGGAGCTGATGCCGCGCATTACCCGCGCCCAGTCCATGGATGTGCTTTCGTCCCAAGCCAATCTCGCCGGCTACCAGGCCGTCATCGAGGCGGCTGGTGTCTATGACCGCGCCATGCCGATGATGATGACGGCGGCCGGCACCGTCCCGGCCGCCAAGGTCTTCGTCATGGGCGCCGGCGTCGCCGGTCTCCAGGCGATCGCGACCGCGCGTCGTCTCGGCGCGGCGGTCTCAGCCACCGACGTTCGCCCCGCTGCCAAGGAGCAGGTCGCTTCGCTCGGCGCCAAGTTCATCGCCGTCGAGGACGAGGAATTCAAGGCGGCGGAAACGGCCGGTGGCTACGCCAAGGAAATGTCCGCCGACTATCAGGCGAAACAGGCGGCTCTGGTAGCCGAACACATCGCCAAGCAGGATATCGTCATCACCACCGCGCTGATTCCCGGTCGTGCGGCGCCGCGGCTCGTTTCGCGCGCCATGCTTGCCGGGATGAAATCAGGGGCGGTCGCCGTCGACCTTGCGGTCGAGCGCGGCGGCAATATCGAGGGCGTCGTCGCCGGCGAGATCGCCGATGTCGAAGGCGTCAGGGTGATCGGTTTCGCCAATATGCCGGGCCGGGTTGCGGCCAGCGCCTCGGCGCTTTACGCCAAGAATCTCGTCACTTTCCTCGAGACCATGGTCAACAAGGAAACCAGCCGCGTCGTCGTCAATCTCGACGACGAGCTGGTCAAGGCGACGATGCTGACCTATGCCGGCGACGTGGTTCATCCCGCCTTCGGCGGCGCGAAGAAGGGAGACATCTGATGGCCAGTGAAGCAATGGACAGAGCGCTGGAGCAGCTCGACCAAGCGGTGACCGCCGTCATCACGGCGGCGGCCCAGGCACCGGAAGCGGCAAGTGCTGCGACCGGCGGGGCGATCGATCCTTTCGTCTTCCAGCTCGCCATCTTCGTATTGTCGATCTTCGTCGGCTATTACGTCGTGTGGTCGGTGACGCCGGCACTGCATACGCCGCTGATGGCCGTCACCAATGCGATCTCCTCCGTCATCGTCGTCGGCGCGCTTCTGGCGGTCGGCATCTCCACAAGCGGGCTTGCGACCGGCTTCGGTTTCGTCGCCCTCGTGCTCGTCTCGGTGAACATCTTCGGCGGCTTCCTCGTCACGCAGCGGATGCTTTCGATGTACCGCAAGAAGGACAGGTAAGGGACCGATGACCAATATCGCAGCCTTTCTCTACCTCGTCTCCGGCGTTCTCTTCATCCTGGCGCTGCGCGGCCTGTCGCATCCGGCCACCAGCCGCAAGGGCAATCTCTACGGCATGATCGGCATGGGGATCGCAATCCTGACGACGCTCGTGCTGGCGACGCCGAATTTTGGCGGCTTCGTGCTGATCGTCCTCGGCCTCGCCATCGGCGGCAGCGTCGGCGCCTATGTCGCCCGCACCATCGCCATGACCTCGATGCCGCAACTCGTCGCCGGTTTCCATTCGCTGGTCGGCCTTGCGGCCGTACTGGTCGCGGCCTCCGCACTCTATACGCCTGCCTCCTTCGGCATCGGTGAGATCGGCCACATTCACACCGAGGCGCGTGTCGAAATGGCGCTCGGCGTGGCGATCGGAGCGCTGACTTTCACCGGCTCGATCATCGCCTTTCTGAAGCTCGACGGACGCATGTCCGGCAAGCCGATCCTGCTGCCCTACCGGCATGTGATCAATGCCAGCCTGCTGGTGCTGATCGTGCTCTTCATCATCGGGCTTGCCGCCACCGAAAGCCATTTCGACTTCTGGGCCGTCGTGGCACTGTCGCTGGCGCTCGGCGTTCTGCTGATCGTGCCGATCGGCGGGGCCGATATGCCCGTCGTCGTCTCGATGCTGAATTCCTACTCGGGCTGGGCCGCGGCCGGGATCGGCTTCACGCTCGGCAATCTGGCGCTGATCATCACCGGCGCGCTTGTCGGCTCCTCCGGCGCGATCCTCTCCTACATCATGTGCAAGGGCATGAACCGCTCCTTCGTCTCCGTCATCCTCGGCGGTTTCGGGGGTGAGACGGCCATCGGCGGGCCGGACACATCCGACAGGACGGTGAAGCTCGGCTCGGCCGAGGATGCAGCCTATCTGATGGCGAATGCTTCAAAGGTCATCATCGTGCCGGGATACGGCATGGCGGTCGCCCAGGCCCAGCATGCATTGCGTGAGCTCGCCGACAATCTGAAGAAAAACGGCGTCGAGGTGAAATATGCGATCCATCCGGTCGCAGGCCGCATGCCCGGCCACATGAACGTGCTGCTCGCCGAAGCCAACGTTCCTTATGACGAAGTCTTCGAGCTCGAGGACATCAATTCGGAATTCGCTCAGGCCGATGTCGCCTATGTCATCGGCGCCAATGACGTCACCAATCCGGCGGCGCGCGACGACAAGACCTCGCCGATCTACGGCATGCCGATCCTCGATGTCGACCGGGCAAAGACCTGCCTCTTCGTCAAGCGCTCGCTCGGCTCGGGCTATGCGGGTATCGACAATACGCTGTTCTATAAGGACGGCACGATGATGCTGCTCGGTGACGCGAAGAAGATGACCGAGGATATCAACAAGGCGATCGCGCATTGATCGACAAAGATGCAGCCGCC
Organism: Rhizobium sp. BK112; assembly: GCF_014193215.1. Taxonomy (NCBI): domain Bacteria; kingdom Pseudomonadati; phylum Pseudomonadota; class Alphaproteobacteria; order Hyphomicrobiales; family Rhizobiaceae; genus Rhizobium; species Rhizobium sp. BK112. The sequence goes on along the minus strand of NZ_JACHYZ010000007.1, from coordinate 233,632 downwards.
CTCGGGGCGGCTGTTCGATTTGCGGCAGACCTGGCTAGTTTCCTCAGGTCTCGCCCGGCACCAGCGTCATCTTCTCGACGCCGATCGCCAGATTCAAACCTTCCTGCGCCTGAACGTTCAACGGCTGCAGCATGAAGGCCTTGTCGGTGCCGCCGGCGATGACCTTGGCGCCGGCGCCTGCACCGATGCTCGCATCGGCGCCGATCCCGTAATATTCGCCGGCGAGGGCGAATTGCGGGATATCCGTGCCGGTCTTTGCCAGCACCTGCCAGATCATGACGCTCTTGCCGGTCTGGCCGATATCGAGCCCGAATTTCTCGATCTTTCCGGCATAGACCGCCTTGGCGCCGCCGGATGCCGGTGTGTAGGTGCAGATGAGGTTCTTCTGCGAGGTGACGATCAGACCCTGGCCGCCATCCGATCCGCAGACCAGACGGCCAAGCGTGACATAGTTTTCCGCGCCCGCCGGGCTCGCCCAGGCAGCGGCCGTCAGTGCCGCGGCTGCGATCATGATTTGCTTGAACATGGCCTTTCTCCTTTGGAACGACCTGTCCGAAACGGGTGGAAATAGCGATTGTTCCGGGCGCAGATTCAAAGTGACAGCGCGTCTGCAGAGACGCGCAGCGCTCTATTCCCGCTCCAGCGTGGCGCGTTGCGCCGTCAGCACCCACAGCAGACCTTCGGGGCGGAAATCGATCTCAACCGTGCCGCGGAAGGCGGAGGCGGCATGGGCTTTGATCACGGTCGTGCCGAAGCCCGAGCGTGATGGCTCGGTGACCGTCGGGCCGCCTTGCTCCTCCCAGGTGAAGCGGAGCAGGGCATCCGGCTTGTCTTCCTCCCTGATATCGCGCCATTCGAAGCGGACGCGGCCTTGCGGCACCGAGAGCGCGCCGTATTTCACCGAATTGGTGGCAAGTTCATGCAAAGCGAGGCCGAGATTCTGCACGGCATCCGGCTTCAGCACGAAGTCTTGCCCGCTGATGTCGATCTGCTCGCGCGATTGCGGGAAGGCCTGCAGATGAATGTCGACCACCCGTCGCAGCGACACCCCGCCCCATTGCTCGCTGGTCAGGAGCTCGATCGAACGCACCAACCCCTCGAGGCGGTCGGCGACGGCGGCGCGGAAGGTCTCGACGCTGTCGGACTGCTTGGCGAGCTGGCGCATCATTGCCTGGGCTAGCGTCAGAAGATTCTTGGTGCGGTGGACGAGCTCATGCATGACGAAACGCAGTCGGTCCTCGGTCTGGCTGCGATCGAAAGAGGCATTCGAAAGAGCAATCGCCACCTGGTTCGCCTCGATGACGCTGGTCTCGACCGGCGAGACGATATGGCCTTCGCCCATGCGGTTCGCCATTTCGGCGATATCGCGGATGGTGGTACGCACCTGCCTTGCGACGGCATAGGCGCCCAGCACGGCGACGAGCACCAGGGCGACGCCGCCGATGATGAGGAAACGCCAGGTGCTAAGGATCGAAGCCTGGGCGATCGGTCCCCAGATCACTGTCTTCCACGACCAACCTGGGATTTGGGCATAACCGAGGAGCATGTGCGGCAGGATCGCCTCGTCCCGGAAGACGCCACGCGGCGCGGTGAGTGCGGGCAGGATGCGCGGATCGAAAGCCGTGCCGGGTTCTAGATTGGCGGGGCCGGTGGCCGCGACGACATGGCCGCTGTCATCGATGACGGCAGCCGACCAGCCGGTTGCAAGACCCTCGGTGGTCACGAGCTTGCGCAGATCCTTGGCATCCTGGGTAATGATGAGGGCAGCAACGGGATCGTTCTTCCGCGGCAGGGTGACGTTATAAACCCAATCGCCGCTGGTCCGGCCGCGAAAGACGTCCGATGCTTCGATGCGACCGGAAGCCATGACCGCCTCGAGGGCAGGCATGTTCGCCGTCTTGTCGAGCGGTGTGCCGAATGCCCGGCGTGTGTTCAACAACTGCTGGCCGCTGCGATCGACGGCGATGACGAAAAGCGTATTGTCTCGAAGGGCCGTTTCGGTGCGTTCGTGGAAGGCGGCGAGATTGCCATTTTCCAGCTCCGGCGAGCTGGAAAGCAGCCGCAGCGTCGTTGCCATATCCTGAAGCTGGCGATCAATGATGCGCGAAAGGGCGAGCGCATCCTGGGCCGTCTCGCGCCTCAGCGCCGAGCGCTGGTTGTCTTCCAGCTGCAGCAGAAGCAGCGTCACAAAGGCGAAGATCGGCAGTGCGATCGCCACCGCCATGGCGACGAGGTAGGTGCCGATCGAGGCTTTGGGAAAGAACAGTGCGACGATCTTCATCTGCCGCGCCACATGACGTGGGCTACGGCATAATTCCTTAAATCGGATCGATCTAACGGTACAATTATGCAGCCATTCACAGGGTGACTGCATCCTTTACGCGCCTGAAAAGACGCGCGGCGCCGGAATGCGCGTGGCCCGCAACGGTTTTCGCTTGCGGCCAGGAAAGCAAAGATCCGCATCTCTCGCAAACCGCCCCCAACACGTGTTCGAACGCCCGATAGCGGGCTATCGAAGCAGCGCCATGTTAGGGGGAGCAAGAGCAGGTTGCAACATGGTATGACACGCGATCGACGGTGACGGACGCTTTTTCCGGCGTCTCTTCTGAAGGAGGCGCGCGGCTGCTTTTTTTGGCGGGGATCGCTTCCGCCGCCCGGCGCGACACAATCTCACATTGACGATATCGGCAGGGTGCTTCCGCAAGATTCGTTTGAATCTTCAGGGCTTTGGCCGGCGCCCCGATGGGCGGTGCGATCGGCAGGGGCTGCTACGGGCGGCCGATGTTTTCGGGCCGCCCGATTCATATCCTTAGCCGGCTGGGGCAACGCCGACTCGGGCAAGACCGTCGCGTGCCGGCTGGTATTTGGGATCGAGGCCGATCGCGTGGCGATAAGAGCGGGCGGCCTTCGCCTTATCGCCACGACGTTCGTAGACGAGCGCTTGGTTGGCCCAGGATTCGGCGAGGTTGCCGTTGAGCTCGATCGCATGGTTGAAATCGGCAAAGGCGTTGTCGTCGTCGTTCAGCGCGATATAGGAAATGCCGCGGCCATTATAGGGTTCGGCAGAATTCGGCGCGAGCGAGATGGCTTTCGAGAAATCGTCGATCGCCTTGTCCTGCTGATTGCGCTTCTGATAGATCAGGCCACGATTGTGATAGGCGCGGCCATCGGTGGTGCCGAGCTGGATCGCCTTGTCGAAATCGTTGAAAGCCTGATCGTCCTGGCCAGCCATGCGATAGACATTGCCGCGGCCGATATAGGCGACGTCGTAGCTCGGATTGATCTGCAGGGCGGCATTGTAATCGCCAATCGCCTGAGCCTGCTGGCCCATGTTGCGATAGACAAGGGCGCGGTTGGCGTAGGCCTGGAAAAACCGCGGGTTGATCTGCAGCGCCGTGTTGAAATCGTTCAACGCCTGGCGGAACTCGCCGGCGCGGCCATAGGCGGAGCCGCGGACGTTGTAACCTTCTGGATCTCTCGGATTGGCATTGATAACAGCCGTCAGCGAAGCGATGTTCTCTTCCGAACCTTGCGCCTTGTCGATGCGGATCACGGCATCCGAGGTGTTGGTCGTCTCGCAGCCGGCGAGGCCGAACATCGCCGCCAGCGCCAAGGCGGGCAGGAATGCGGTTTTCTGCAAGCGCAAAGCGCGGGACGGATTGAAGGTGTTGACAGCCATTCGGGCTCGCTTTCCCCATGCGGCATATCCGGTGCGCGGATATGCGATCTTCAGCGGCAAACTAAAAAGGCGGCGGCGAACCCATCGCCCCCGCCACAATGCATCTGAAAACGTCGAAAAAACGACGGCAACGCTCAGCGTGCGACCAGACCTTCGCGCTGGGCGCGCTTGCGGGCCAGCTTGCGAACGCGACGAACAGCCTCGGCCTTCTCGCGAGCACGCTTCTGCGACGGCTTCTCGTAGTAGTCGCGCATCTTCATTTCGCGGAAAATGCCTTCGCGCTGCATCTTCTTCTTGAGAGCGCGGAGAGCCTGATCAACATTGTTATCGCGGACAAGTACCTGCACGAGAATCACGTTCCTTTGGTTGGTTGATGCCGGAGGCGGCGCAGCGGCCAGAGGCAAAACAATAACGTTCGCGCGGCCGCAGCCTTGCGATTGGTGATGCGGAATAGCAGATCGGGTATGGGAAGTCCAGATGGATATGGGAGGCAGGTGGAAAAATCACGCCTGCCCCGAATCCGCTCACGATCCGGCCGTTTCGGGCGCGGCTTCATCCAGCGCGGCGATGGCCTCCTTGAGAGCCGTCCTGACCCGGAGGCGGTCGGCCGGCTCCAGCCGGCTCATATCCAGATGCAGGTCAAGGCCGGAGAGATGCTCGCTGAGAACACGGCTCTTGTGATCCGCGCCGAGCGTCAGCCCATCCACCGCATAGGGCACGATTTCGCGCTGGATGCCCTTCATCGTGATCGGCGGCAGGGGATGGGCGTCGACGATTTCGTTCACCAGCGCATAGGTTTCGTAGCTGATGACGATCTCTCCTCCCTGGGCGATCGATTGCAGCCGGGCCGCGAGATTGGCCTCCGCCCCGATAATCGTATAGTCCATACGGTCATTGCTGCCGAAATTGCCGACATTGCAATAGCCGCTGTTGATGCCCATGCGGACGACGAAGGGCTCTTCGGTGCCGTTTCTGCGCCATCTGTCCTTGAGTTCGCCGAGACGGTGCTGCATGGCGACGGCCATGCGCAGACAGGCTTTGGCGTCCTCCTCCGGTCCCTTGGTTTCGGGATCGCCGAAGAAGACCAGCATCGCGTCGCCGATGAACTTGTCCACCGTGCCGCCATGCTCCAGGGCAATATTCGACATTTCGGTCAGATATTCGTTGAGCATCTCCGTCAGCGCTTCCGGCTGCAGGCGCTCGGTCGTCGCCGTGAAATCCTTGATGTCGGAGAAGAAGATCGTCAGGCGCTTGCGCTCGGTATGCACGACCACGTCCTTCTGTCCGGAGAAGATGCTCTTGTAGATCTGCGGCGAGAGATAGCGCGATATCTTCAGCGAAACGCTGGCGAGAAACTCGTTCGCCGCTTCCAGATCCTGGTTGGCGCTATGGATCGCGCGCGCCTGCTGCCGCTGGAGCAGAATGAAGCTGATGCCGATGATGGCGACGAAAAGAAAATAGCAGAGCAGGTATTTGAAGGCGAAGACGTTGCCCGCATAAGGCTGCCGGATGATGACCTCCTGAATGCCGCGCACATCGCCCACCTTCCAATCAGTCTTCGGGCTTTCGGGATGGCTATTGTGGCAGGCAACACAGGCCTGGCCCATGACGACGGGGGTGATGAACCGCAAGGTGTCGGTCAATCCGACGCGGGTGAGATCGTTCAGCGTCTGCTGCGGATTGGCGCGCAACGCGGCGAGCGATTTCTTCTCGAAGTCGTCGAGCTCGTGAGAGGCGCGGCTCTTGAACGGCAGGTCGGAGACGAAACGGTAGGTGATATTGGCCTGCTGTTCCTTAATGACGTCGCCGAGCTCCAGGGACAATGTGGCCGGCAGCGGAATGGCGCCTGGTATATTCGCGTAGTTGTGAGAGACGATCGTGCCTTCGGTCGCGCCGCTGGCATGGGCGGCCAGCACGCGCCCCACGACATTGGCGGAATAGTAGGAGCGGATGCTCGATATCAGCGAGCTCATGTCGCGCGCCTGACGCCGCAGGGTGTTTCCGGAGAGATCGCTGATATCGAGCCAGACGGCCAGCGGCAGCCCTGCGAGCATTGCCAGCACGACGACAATCAGCCAGTGGCCGCTGCGACGCGCGGCGGTTTCGGAAATCACGGCGACCTCCATCGCTCTCGAAAGCATCCGATTTTTCGGTCGCTACAAGAACATTTCGCCGCGCGCCGAGCAAGGTCGAAGCCTTGTCATCCAAGCAAAAGCACGGCCAAAATTGGAGGTGTGTTGGTATTGAAGAGGTTTGCAGGCCGCCGGCCGGAAAACGAAATGCGGGAGGCGGAAAAGACACTGCTCGGGATGCATGTGCGAATGGCGTTTGGACTGAAAGCGGCGTAGCCTGTCTGACGGCAGGTTCGGTCCGCTCTACCCTGTCTGCCGTGGGAGGGGACGCCCGGTGAGATGATGACGCGCGTGCAGCAAATCGGTGTCGTTATCGGCCTGGCGATCGTGGCTGCGCTGACGATCCTCCGGGCCGGCGATCCCGGGATTTTCAAGCTGATCCGCGGCGTGACGTTCGACGAGTATCAGCGGCTGGTTCCCAGAACCTTCGAGCCGATGCCGGTCCGCGTGATCGACATCGACGAGGCATCGTTGCGCGAATTCGGCCAATGGCCATGGCCGCGGGACCGGATCGCCCTGCTGGTGGACCGGCTTTCGCAGATGGGGGCTGCGGCCATCGCCTTCGATATTCTGTTCGCCGAGCCGGACCGGCTGTCGCCGCGCAACGTTGTCCGCGAGGTTGCCGGCGTCGATCCTTCCCTTGCCGAGAAGCTGCCTGACAATGACGAGATATTCGCCAGCGCAATTGCCGAGAAACCCGTCGTCCTCGGCTTCGGTCTTTCCAACGAGGGCAATTACCGGCCGCCTGTCAAGGCGGGCTTTGCCTTCACCGGCGAAAGCCCCGTCTCGGCTCCACCCTATCTCCGCGCCTCGACACCACTCAGGCCGCAATTGGAGGCCAAGGCGGCGGGGCTGGGTCATATCAGCCTCAACCCCGGCAATCCCTCGCCGGTGGTGCGGGCGGTGCCGCTGTTTCTGACCGACGGCACGCAGCTCTATCCGAATCTGGCGATCGAGGCCCTGCGCGTGGCGCAGGGAGTGTCGACCTATGTGCTGTCAGGCGCGCCCGATCGCGCCGGCATCATGACATCGGCAAAGATCGGGGATTTCGTCGTGCCGCTGACGGCGGCGGGCGAACTCTGGCTCTATGTCAGTCCCGACCGGGCCGAGCGGTACATATCCGCCCGGCAGGTGCTCGCCGCCGAAGGGGCCGCTCCCGAGGTCGCGGCCGCCATCGACGGCAGCATCGTCTTCGTCGGCACGTCGGCGGCCGGGCTGCAGGACATTCGCGTCACCGCGCTCGGCGAGAACGTTCCCGGCGTTTCGCTGCATGCGCAGGCTGTGGAGCAGATCCTCTCTGGTCATTACCTGTCGCGGCCCGACTGGGCGGACGGCCTGGAAATCCTGATGATTGCCGTGCTCGGATGCCTGCTCGTCGTGGTGACGACCTTCGTCAGCCCGGCGGTCGCGCTGATCTGCGGCCTGCTGATCACGGCAATGGGGTTGGTGGCGTCCTGGCTCTCGTTTCTCTATGCAGGACTTCTCTTCGATCCGCTGGCTCCAATCGTCAGCGGATCGATCATCCATTTTGCCGCGACCTCCTTCCGGATCCTGGTGATCGACCGGGAGCGGCGGGCGGTGCGGCGGGCCTTCGGCCATTATCTTTCTCCGTCGCTGCTGCATCGCATCGAGCATACCCGCGACGCGTTGCGCCTCGGCGGCGACGACCGCGAGCTGACGGTGATGTTCGTCGATGTCAGGAGCTTTACCGAGATCAGCGAGCGGCTGGCGCCGACGGATGTCGTCGCGTTCCTGAACACGTTGCTCGATGCGCTGAGCCGCCATGTGGTGGCCAATGAAGGCACGCTCGACAAGTTCATCGGCGATTCGATCATGGCATTCTGGAATGCGCCCGTCGATGTGGCCGATCATGAGACCAAGGCGGTTCGCGCTGCACTTGCCATGCGCGAGACGCTGGCCGAATTGAATGCCGGCGACGCCTTCGGCTTCGGGCCCGAACAAAAGGTCGGGATCGGCATCGGCATTCATACCGGCCTTGCCTGCGTCGGCAATATGGGCGCCAAGACCCGCTTCAACTATTCGGCGGTCGGCGACGCCGTCAACGTCGCGGCGCGGCTGGAATCATGCTGCAAGGAGGTTGGCTTCGATATTCTGATATCCGACAGCACGGCAAAGTCGGTGCAGGGGATGGCGCTGATCGAGGCCGGCGCCATTCCGCTCAAAGGCAAGAGCAGCCGAACGCAGATCCTTGCCGTCGTCGGCGACGAACGTGTTGCCGCATCTGCCGAGTTTGCAGCACTTGTTGGCGTTCATCAGCAACTGATGCAGGCCCTGCTTTCGCATTCGAAGAACACCCGCAAGCTTATCGGCACGGCAAAGCTCAGGGCGGTGCAGGTGATCGACGGCCTGGCGGAATTCTATCAACGAATATCCGGCAGGACGGATCATTTTCGCGAGGCGCCCGATGGATTGGAGAAGAGTGCGGCCGACTGAGGGCGTCAGCGGTTGCGATTGAGGCCCCAGCCCTTGCCATGGTTCCGATCCCTTTTGTGATCCCGATCTTTATCGTGATCGCGGTCACGATCCCGATGATCCCCTCGATCGTGATAGTCGTGATCATCGTGCTGATCGTGATGTTCATGCCGGCCACGGCCATCATGCTTATCGGGTTTATCCGGTTTGTCGTGATGCGGCTTGTCAGGCTTGTCGGGCTTGTCGGGCGTGGCCGGCCGCTCTTTCTGCGGCTCGGCCTGCCGCTGCGGCGGATCTTGTCGCTGCGGATTGGGCGCCGGCTCGGTTGAAGACGGAGGCGAGGGCCGGTTTCTCTCTTTTCTGTCCGGCGCGACGGAGGCCACATTGCAGCCGCCGAGCATGCCGATGCCGCCCGAAAGTCGCTGATTGCCGGAGAGGAAGGGGAGGGCGCGCGGATTTCCGAGCGTCTCGAGAACACTGGGATCGACCCGGCGTGCCGCCGACATATTGCCGTTCGGCTTGGCCACCACGCAATCGCAGCGCTGCTGCAACTGCCGGCAGCCGCCCGGGCCGCAAAACTGGGCCGCGCCGTTCAGCAGCACGACGGCGGTCGTGCCGTCAGGGCCGACGTAGAAATCGAAAGCGGTGCCGCGTACGCCGATCGTGCCGGCCGGCGTCAGGATCTGGTAGGCCGAGGAGTTGGAACTGCCGCTGACCCAGCGGAACGTCCCTTTTGCCGCTCTGATGGTCAGTTTCTTGACCGATTGGGAATCATCGAAGACATATTTGTCGATGACAACCGACGAACCCCAGCCGACCGCGAGCTTCGTGCCGTCACGAAACAGGAACTGGCCGAGCCCCGATTGCGATGTCTTGATGCGCTCGTTGCGATGAACTTTGGTGTCGACCTCGATCGGGCCGCTTTGTCCCGTCACCTCGGTCTTGATGACGACAGCCTGGCCGACCGGCTCGGCGGCGGGTGCCGGCCATGCGCTGCTTAACGCGACGCAAAGCGTCGCGACTGATACTGAGCGCCAACCCCACATGATACACATACCCCAGAACATGCGATGATTAGCATTTTAGCAATTGCTTGTCTTCTCACCCTGTTGGGCTAGGACGGAGGAGGCAGAGCATGGCGTCGACCGAAAACCGCGCAGTTTTTCGCCATCATGTCGTTTAGTGTCAAAAGCAAAGCTCTCGCGCGTCGCAAAAGAACCGTTGTGCCGCATTTGGATTTGCGATTTGTATGGGCGCGGAGAACAGCCCCTTGCCCGAAGGAGAAGAAGGCGGATGCGGAAATATTCGGTTTTTGCCGTGGCGCGGGAGGCCCTTCGTGGCCACAAGGGCTGGGAGAAGCAGTGGACTTCGCCTGAGCCGCGCGCTGAATACGACGTCGTCATCATCGGCGCCGGCGGCCACGGGCTGGGTGCCGCCTACTACCTCGCCAAGGAACACGGCATCACCAATGTTGCGGTGATCGAGAAGGGCTGGCTCGGCGGCGGCAATACCGGGCGCAACACCACCATCATCCGCTCGAACTATCTCTATGAAGAGAGCATGCACATCTACGAGCATTCGATGAAGCTCTGGGAAGGGCTTTCCCAGGAGCTCAACTACAATGTGATGTATTCGCCGCGCGGCGTGATGATGCTTTCGCACAATATTCACGACCAGCAGTCCTTCAAGCGGCATATCCATGCCAACCGGCTCTACGGCATCGACAATGAATGGCTGACGCCGGAGCAGGCGAAGGCCTATTGTCCGCCGCTCGATATCTCGGCCAGCGCGCGCTACCCGATCAACGGCGCAGCACTGCAGCGCCGCGGCGGCACGGCGCGGCACGACGCGGTCGCCTGGGGTTATGCGCGAGCGGCCTCGGACCGCGGCGTGCACATCATCCAGAATTGTGAAGTGACCGGGATCCGGCGCGGTGCGGACGGACGGGTGACCGGGGTCGAGACCTCGCGCGGTTTCATCGGCGCCAAGAAGGTCGCCGTGTCGGCGGCCGGCCATACGACAACTGTCATGCAGATGGCCGGCGTGCGTGTGCCGCTGCAATCGAGCCCGCTGCAGGCGCTGGTCTCCGAGCCGTTGAAGCCGATCTTTCCCTGCGTCGTCATGTCAAACACGGTGCATGCCTATATCTCCCAGTCCGACAAGGGAGAGCTGGTCATCGGCGCCGGCACCGACCAGTATAATTCCTATTCCCAGACCGGCGGGCTGCAGATCATCACCCACACGCTCGATGCCATCTGCGAGCTCTTCCCGATGTTCCGGCGCGTCAAGATGATGCGGCAATGGGGCGGCATCGTCGACAATACGCCGGATCGTTCGGCGATCCAGTCGAAGACGCCGGTTCCCGGGCTCTACGTCAATTGCGGCTGGGGCACCGGCGGTTTCAAGGCGACGCCAGGCTCGGCCAATCTCTTCGCGCATCTGATTGCCCGCGACGAGCCGCATAAATTCAATGCCGGGCTGACGCTGGAGCGTTTTCGCAGCGGCCGGCTGATCGACGAAGCAGCGGCGGCGGCGGTGGCGCACTGATGACAAATGTTATGGCTGAGCCTCGGACGCTCACTCCTTTCGTCGCTTACCCCCTCATCCGCCTTTCAGGCACCTTCTCTCTGCTGGGGAGAAGGGGAGGAGAAGGAAATCCCACATGCTGCTGATCCATTGCCCTTACTGTCAGGAAGAGCGTTCCGAGCTCGAATTCCGCGGCGCGGGTGACGCGCATATCGCGCGGCCCGCCGAGATCGCCTCGATCTCGGACGAGGAATTCGAGGCCTACTTCTTTCTGCGCGACAATCCGAAGGGGCTGATCTTCGAACGTTGGCGACACATTCACGGCTGCGGGCGTTTCTTCAACGCGGCGCGAGATACGGTGACCGACAAGTTCATCGTGACCTACAAGGCGGGCGAGCCGAAGCCTGAGATCGGGGCTGCGGCCAGGCAGCATGGGCCTGTCGAGACATATGAAGCCGTGGAAGGAGAGGCGCAATGAGCGGCGTGAACCGTATCGCCGGCAAGGGGCGCCTGACACCGGCCAAGACCGCCCGCTTCAGCTTCGACGGAAAGAGCTATACGGCGCTCGAAGGTGATACCGTCGCCTCGGCGCTGATCGCTAACGATGTGCATCTTCTGGGACGCTCGTTCAAATATCACCGGGCCCGCGGTATTCTGTCTGCAGGGGCCGAGGAGCCGAACGCGCTGATCGACGTCGCCCGTGATACGGCGCGCAAGCAGCCGAACGTGCGCGCCACCGTGCAGGAAGTTTTTGACGGCATGATCGTCAACTCCCAGAACCGCTGGCCCTCGCTCGCCTTCGATGTCGGCGCCGTCAACAATCTGATGTCGCCGTTCTTCGCCGCCGGTTTCTACTACAAGACCTTCATGTGGCCGCGCGCCGCCTGGAAACACGTCTACGAACCGCTCATCCGTCGCGCCGCCGGCCTCGGGGTCGCGCCGACGGAAGAGGATCCGGACCATTATGCCAGCCGCTATGCCCATTGCGACGTGCTGGTGGTCGGCGCCGGCGTTGCCGGGCTTTCGGCTGCGTTGGCTGCGGCTGAGACCGGTGCCCGGGTGATCCTTTGCGACGAGCAGGCGGAAGCCGGCGGTGCGTTGCGCTACGATGCCGGCGTGACGATCGACGGACAGGACGGCTATGCCTGGGCCCAGAAGGCCGTGGCGCGGCTGAAGGCGATGGACAATGTCGAAGTGCTCACCCGCACGACCGCCTTCGGCTACTACAACCACAATTTCGTCGGTCTTGCCGAGCGCGTCACCGACCATATCGCCAAGCCCTCCCACGATCTGCCGCGCGAGCGGCTCTGGCAGGTCCGGGCCAAGCGGGTCATCCTCGCCACCGGCGCGATCGAGCGGCACATGGTATTTCCGAACAACGACCGGCCGGGCATCATGCTCGCCTCGGCGGGGCGGATGTATCTCAATCACTACGGTGTCGCCGTCGGGACCAAGGTCGGCATCTACACGGCGCACGACTCGGCCTATGAAGCGGCTTTCGATCTGAAACGGGCCGGTGTTTCGATCGCCGCCATCGTCGACAGCAGGCAAGCGCCGGGAGCGGCGGTGCTGGAAGAGGCGCGTGCGCTCGGCATCGATGTTCTCACAGGCCAGTCTGTTATCAACACCGCGGGACGGCTGCGCATCTCATCGATGACGGTGGCGCGCAACGGCGGCGGTTCATCGCGCAAGATCGCGGTCGATGCGCTCCTGGTTTCGGCCGGCTGGACGCCGTCCGTCCATCTCTTCTCGCAGTCGCGCGGCAAAGTGGCCTTCGATGCCGAAAGCCAGCGCTTCCTGCCCGGCTCCTATGCCCAGGACTGCCTGTCGGTCGGCGCCTGCAACGGCACCGACGACCTGCAGCGGACGATCGAGGAATCGCTTGCCGCCGGCGAGCTGATGGCGCAGGCCACCGGCAAAAGCAGCGGCGAGAAGATCGCAATTTCGGCCGAGCAAGCCTATGACTGGACGGGCGGCATGATCGGCGCTGCCGAAGGCGCCGGTCCGAAGACCAACGCCAAGGCCTTCATCGATTTCCAGCACGACGTCTGCGCCAAGGATATCCGCCTTGCCGTGCGCGAAGGCATGCATTCGATCGAGCATATCAAGCGCTTCACGACCAACGGCATGGCCTCGGACCAGGGCAAGCTCTCCAACATGCATGGCCTGGCGATTGCCGCCGAAATGCTCGGCAAGGAAATCCCGCAGGTGGGGCTCACCACGTTCCGTGCGCCCTATACGCCGGTCACCTACGGTACGCTGATCGGCCACTCGCGTGGAGAGCTGTTCGATCCGACGCGCAAGACGCCGCTGCACGATTGGGAGGAAGCCCATGGCGCGGTCTTCGAAGATGTCGGCAACTGGAAGCGCGCTTGGTTCTATCCGCGGGCCGGCGAGACCATGCATCAGGCGGTCTCTCGCGAATGCCGGACGGCGCGCGAGTCGGCCGGTATCTTCGATGCCTCGACGCTGGGCAAGATCGAGGTGGTAGGGCCGGATGCGGCGAAGTTCCTCAACCTCATCTACACCAATGCCTGGGATACGCTGAAGCCCGGCAAGGCTCGCTACGGCATCATGACCCGCGAGGACGGCTTCGTTTATGACGACGGTGTCGTCGGACGCCTGGCGGACGACCGTTTCCACGTGACGACGACAACCGGCGGCGCGCCGCGCGTCCTTCACCACATGGAAGATTACCTGCAGACGGAATTCCCGAATCTGAAGGTCTGGCTGACCTCGGTGACCGAACAATGGGCGGTCATCGCCGTGCAGGGGCCGAAGGCGCGCGAGATCGTCGCGCCGCTGGTCGAAGGACTCGATCTTTCGAACGAGGCCTTCCCGCATATGAGCGTTGCCGAGTGCACGGTCTGCGGGGTGCCGGCACGGCTCTTCCGCGTCTCGTTCACCGGCGAAATCGGCTTCGAAATCAACGTGCCGGCCGATTACGGCCAGTCGGTGCTCGAAGCGGTCTGGGCCAATGCCGAACCGCTCGGCGCCTGCGTCTACGGCACCGAGACGATGCACGTTCTTCGCGCCGAGAAGGGTTACATCATCGTCGGGCAGGATACCGATGGGACGGTGACCCCCGATGACGCCGGACTTTCCTGGGCGGTTTCGAAGAAAAAGACGGATTTCGTCGGCATTCGCGGGTTGAAGCGGCCGGATCTCGTCAAGGACGGGCGCAAGCAGCTTGTCGGCCTCGTCACCAAGGACCCGAATCTGGTGCTCGAAGAAGGCGCGCAGATCGTCGCGAGCCCGAACGAGCCGAAGCCGAAGACCATGCTCGGCCACGTCACGTCAGCTTACTGGTCGGACAATTGCGACAGGTCGATCGCCTTCGCGCTCGTCGCCGGCGGCCGGGCGCGGATGGGCGAAACGCTCTATGTGCCGATGCCGGACCGGACGATCGCCGTCGAAGTGACGGATCTGGTATTCTTTGACAAGGAAGGGGGCCGCATCTATGGCTGATGTCGCAATTCGCAAACCGGCGCTTGCCGGCCGTCTCGGCGGCTCCGCAACGGTGCGGCTGACGACCGCACCCGCTGCCAGCCGGGTGGCGCTGCGGGCGCCTGCAGAATCGCTCGCAACACTTTCCGCTGCTCTCGGCCTGTCACTGCCGACCGCCCCGAAAACATCCGGCCGGGCTGGCGCCCGCTCGGCGCTGTGGATCGGGCCGGACGAATGGCTTGTCATCGATGAGGATGGCGCCGACCTGATGGCGGCATTTTCCGGTGCCGGCGCGCTGCATTCGGCGACCGACGTGTCCCACCGCAATGTGGCAATCATCGTCTCCGGGCCGGGCGCGGAGGCAACGCTTTCGGCCGGCTGCCCGCAGGATCTGTCGCTTGCTGGCTTTCCGGTCGGAGCCGCATCGCGCACAATCCTGGGCAAGGCGGAGATCGTGCTTTTCCGCACGGAAGAAGACACGTTCCGGGTGGAGTGCTGGCGGTCGTTTTCGGATTACGTCTTCGGGCTGCTGAACGAGGCGGCTCACGACGCCGGGCATTGAGCCCGCGCCAATCCCGGCTGGGTAAGCCTTCATTCAAGGGGTAGGCCAATGCTGCACCATGCTTCTCTCGGCGTTTCCGATATTGAACGGTCGGCGGCATTTTACGATACCACGCTGGCCGCGCTCGGTTACGTCAGGGTCTGGGACGATATCCGGCCGGGGCAAACGGGGCAGGCAATCGGCTATGGCCTTCCCGGCGGCGGGGACAAACTGGCGATCAAGCATCGCCCGGATGGCCAGCGTCCAGCCGGCCCGGGTTTTCATCTGGCTTTTGCCGCCCCGAACCGCCAGGCGGTCGATCGGTTTCATGCGGCGGCCATCGCGCATGGCGGCGGTGACAATGGCCGGCCCGGCCTGCGGCCCCATTACGGTGAGCACTATTACGCGGCGTTCGTCACGGATCCCGACGGACATGCTCTCGAAGCTGTGTTCAATTCGGCCGAGTAGCAAAAGCAGTTTTGCTTAGACGTCCTCGGGACGGTCCTTCGGGTCGAATTGGATGATGGTGATCCATTTTGCCGTCAGCGCCGGCTTCTTCTCGTTTTCGATCTCGATCGAGACGTCATAGGTGGTCATCAGCATGCCGGCGCCGCGGAAGCGGGCCTCGGAGAGCAGGAAGCGGCCGCGGACGCGGGCGCCGCTCTTCACCGGCGTCATGAAGCGGACGCGCTCGAAGCCGTAGTTGATGCCCATGGTCTGCTCGCGCACTTTCGGCAGGCAGTTGTAGTTCATCGTCGACAGCAGAGACAGTGTCAGGAAGCCGTGAGCGATGGTGCCGCCGAAGGGGCTCTCGGCTGCCGCGCGTGCGGGATCAACGTGAATGAACTGATGATCGTCGGTCGCCGCCGCGAAGGCATCGATCATCGACTGGTCGACGGTGATCCAATCCGATAGGCCCGTTTCCATGCCGATCAATCCCCGCACGTCGGAGAGTGAAATTTCCGTGACCATAAATTCCTCGTGAAACAAGCCGTCGCGGCAAAGCCTTATCGCGCATTTGTGACGATTGCGACAAGGATTTGCGCAAGCGAAGGCAGGCGGTCAATTTTCTACGAAAAAGGCGACGGAGCGCGGCTCGACGGCTGCACTCTTGCCGGCTTTCTGCGCTCCTTCAGGCGTCAACTGGCGCCAGCCCGGTTCGCCCCGGGAAGGGAGCGTGAAAAATTGGCGGCTCCCCGAGCGGTTGAAAAGCACGGCAAGCCGGGTCTGCCTGCCGCCGGCGGAGCGGTCCTCGGTCGACAGAAGCATGCCGAGGGTGGAAAGCGACGGCGTCTCCCATTCGGCAACGGTCATCGGCTCGCCGGAGAGCGAAATCCATTCGACGTCGCCATTTCCTGACAGGAAACCCGTTTCGGAGAAGACGGTGAAGCGGCGGCGCAGTTCCGCAACGAAGGCGGTGTGGGCGATGAGATTCCCGTCCAACGCGTTCCAGTCCAGCCAGGTGATCTCGTTGTCCTGGCAATAGGCGTTGTTGTTGCCGTGCTGGCTGCGGCCGCCCTCGTCGCCTGCCGTCAGCATAATGCTGCCGCGGGTGGCAAAGAGGGTTGATAGCAGCGCCATCACGTCGTCACGGCGACGCTTGCGGATGGTGGGATAGAGGGTTTCCCCCTCGACGCCGTTGTTCCAGGAGTGGTTTTCGTTGTGGCCGTCGCGATTGTGTTCGCCGTTGGCATCGTTATGCTTTCCGGCGTAGGAGACGAGATCGATCAGCGTGAAGCCGTCATGGGCGGCGAGGAAGTTGACGCTGCGCGTTTGCCTGCCGTCGTTGCGGGAGAAGATGTCGGAGGAGCCGGCGAGTGCGGTTGCCAGCGCGCCGGTCTTCCAATCGTCGCCGCGCCAGTAACAGCGCAGGTCGTCGCGGACCCGGTCGTTCCATTCCAGGAAGGACGCCGGGAAATTGCCGAGCTGATAGCCGCCCGGGCCGATATCCCAAGGTTCGGCGATCATGATCCGGTCGGCAAGCACATCGTCGGCGAGGATCGCGGCAAGCGTTCCGCCGTCGCGCTCGAAGCCCGTTGCGGTGCGGCCGAGCACGGGGGCGAGATCGAAGCGAAAACCGTCGACGCCAGCGTTGAGCACGAAATGGCGCAGGCTGTCGATGACGAGGCGGCGGACCTCGGGATGATCGCAGGCAAGCGTGTTGCCAGTGCCTGTGTCGTTGATGAGCTCGCCCGGCCAATTCTGGGCGTGGCGATAATAATGCAGATTGTCGAGGCCGCGCAGCGACAGCGTCGCGCCGTAACGGTCGCTCTCGCCGGTATGGTTGAAGACGAGGTCGAGGATGACGGCGATGCCTTCGGCATGGAGGGCCGCGACCGTCTCGCGCAGCTCCGTCATGCCGCCGGGGACAAGCCGCGGATCGAGCGCCATGAAGGCGACGGGATTGTATCCCCAGCCGTTGGTGAGGCCGAGCGGCGGCAGGTGGCGCTCGTCGATCCAGGCGGTGATCGGCATCAGTTCGACGGCGTCGACACCGATCCGCTTCAGGTGTGCGATGACGGAGGGATGAGCAAGGGCTGCAACCGTGCCGCGCTCTGCCTCCGGCACGTCGGGATGGAGAATGGTGAAGGGCCGCACCGCCACCTCATAGATAAAGCCGCCCGGATTGAAGAGCGGCTTGCTGACCAAGGCGGGTATATCGGCAGTGACGATCGCCTTCGGCATCAGATCCTGGCTGTCTTCGCCATAGATGCCGAGACGGGGATCGTAGCGGAACGGCCTGTCGATCTCCTTGGCATAGGGATCGATCAACAGTTTGGAGGGGTCATACCAGAGACCGTTATCGGGCGCGTAGATGCCATCGGCGCGATAACCATAGCGCGCGCCGGCCTTCAGCCCGTCGACAAAGAGACGATGGATGTGATTGCTGTCGCGCGCCATCGGCAGGCGCGCGAATTCCCTGTTGCCGTCATCCTCGAAGAGGCAGAGCTCGATCTGTGCGGCATCACGCGACCACACCGCAAATTCGACGCCGGTCTCGAAAACGATCGCGCCGGCTTGCGCCGCACTGCTTCCCCGCATGTTCCCCCCGGATCAGGTGATCACGGTTGGCGCGTCGCGTCCCGTGCGTTCCCGAATGCTGGCAATGCTTTCGGCGGCCGCGATCAGATCGGCGAGCGCTTCCTGCGTTTCGATGTTGTGGCGAGTCGAATCCGGCTCGTAACGCTCGATATAGACACGCAAGGTTGCGCCAGACGTGCCAGTGCCGGACAGGCGGAAGACGACGCGGGAGCCGCCCTCGAAGAGCACGCGGATACCCTGATGTTCGCTGACCGATTTGTCGATCGGATCGTGATAGGCGAAGTCGTCTGCCTTCTCGACCTTCAGGCTGCCGAAGCTCTTGCCGGCCAGGGTGGAAAGCTGGCTGCGGAGATTGTCGACCAAGCCGTTTGCCGCATCGGTGTCGAGGCCTTCATAGTCATGGCGCGAATAATAGTTGCGGCCGTAGGTCTGCCAGTGCTGGGTGACGATATCGGCGACACTCTCGCCGCGCACGGCAAGAATATTCAGCCACAGCAGCACGGCCCAGAGGCCATCCTTTTCGCGGACATGATTGGAGCCGGTACCGGAGCTTTCCTCACCGCAGATCGTCGCCATGCCGGCATCGAGCAGGTTGCCGAAGAATTTCCAGCCGGTTGGCGTCTCGTACATACCGATGCCGCGCTTTTCGGCGACGCGGTCGGCAGCACCCGATGTCGGCATCGAGCGGGCGATGCCGGCGAGGCCGCCGGAATAGCCGGGGGCGAGATTGGCGTTGGCGGCAAGGATCGCCAGGCTGTCGGACGGCGTGACGAAGATGCCGCGGCCGATGATCAGATTGCGGTCGCCGTCGCCGTCGGAAGCGGCGCCGAAATCGGGCGCATCATCGCCCATCATCTCGTCGAAGAGTTCCTTGCAGTGAACCGGGTTCGGGTCGGGATGATGGCCGCCGAAATCCGGCAGCGGCATGAAGTTGCGCACGGAGCCCGAGGGAGCGCCGAGACGATTTTCGAAGATTTCCTTGGCATAGGGGCCGGTGACGGCGCTCATCCCATCGAAGGCAATGCGGAAGCCGAGGCTGATCAGGTTGCGGATGGCGCCGAAATCGAACAGTTCTTCCATCAGTGCGGCATAGTCCTCGACCGGGTCGATGACCGAGAGGATCGTGCCGCCGGGAAGCTCGTCCTTGCCGATGCGGTCGAGATTGACGTCGGCGAAATCGGCGATCTTGTAGCTGTCGATCGTCTTGGAACGCGCATAGATCGCGTCGGTGATCTTTTCCGGCGCCGGGCCGCCATTGTTGATGTTGTATTTGATGCCGAAGTCTTCGGTCGGGCCGCCGGGATTGTGGCTGGCGGAGAGGATGATGCCGCCGAAAGCCTTGTATTTGCGGATGATGTGGGAGGCGGCCGGCGTCGACAGGATGCCGCCCTTGCCGACCATGACCTTGCCGAAGCCATTGGCAGCGGCCATCTTGACGGCCTTCTGGATGACTTCGCGATTGTAGTAGCGTCCGTCGCCGCCGATGACGAGGCACTTGCCCTGATAGCCTTCCAGCGAATCGAAGATCGACTGGATGAAGTTCTCCGCATAATTCGGTTGCTGGAAGACTGGAACCTTCTTGCGCAGGCCCGACGTGCCGGGTTTCTGGTCCAGATAGGGCGTGGTGGGTACGGACTTGATCATTTTAGGTCACATGCCTTTCGAGACGAGGCTTGAATAGAGGGCAGCGTAGCGTTCGGCGCTCTTCTCCCAGGAGACATCCGATTTCATGCCCTGCTTTTGCAATTGGGTCCAGAGTTTTCGGTCCTGGTAAAAATGCATCGCACGGCGGATTGCCTGTAGCATGCCTGTTTCTGTCACGGGGGCAAATTGTATGCCGGTTGCGACTTTCGCTGCAAGTGCGGCGTGATTGGCGTCGATCACCGTGTCATTCAATCCGCCGGTGCGGGCGACGATCGGCACGCAGCCGTAACGCAGCCCGTAAAGCTGGGTCAGGCCGCAGGGTTCGAAGCGCGAGGGGATGATGATCGCATCGCAGCCGGCCTGCATCAGGTGCGACATCGGCTCGTTATAACCGATCGAGACGCCGATGCGGCCGGGATGGCGGCTGGCGGAGGCGAGCAGCGCGCCTTCAAGCGCCGCTTCACCGGAGCCGAGCACGACGAGCTTGCCGCCCATGGCGACGATCTCATCGGCGACGTTGGCGACGATATCCATGCCCTTCTGCCAAGTGAGACGGCTGATGACGCAGAAGATCGGGGCGTCGTCATTGTCGAGATGGAAGAATTCGGCGATCGAGCGACGGTTCTCCTCGCGGTTCTTGAGCGTCGTCGGGCCGTAATGGGTGTGGACGACGGGATCGGTCGCCGGGTTCCAGACATCGGTGTCGATGCCGTTGACGATGCCGTGCAGATTGTCGATGCGGCTGGCGATGACGCCCTCGAGCCCCATGCCGAATTCCGAGGTCAGGATCTCATCGGCATAGGTCGGGCTGACCGTCGTGATCGCATGAGCGGTCTTGAGGCCGCCCTTGAGGAAGCCGACAGTGCCGTAATATTCGATGCTTTCGGTGGCAAAGGCATGGGCGGGCAGGCGCAGGCCGGGAAAGATCTCGGAACCGAACTGGCCCTGGAAGGCGATATTGTGGATGGTCAGCACGCTCGGCAGTTCCGGCGTCGGGTAATAGCGCATATAGACCGACGTCAGCGCCGCCTGCCAGTCGTGGGTGTGGACGAGATCCGGCCGCCACCCGGGCATCAGGCCGGCGGCAATCTCGGAGGCGGCAAGCGACAGAGCGGCAAACCGGCGCCAGTTGTCCGGATAGTCCTTGCCGAGCGGATCGAGATAGGGGCCGCCCGGCCTGTCGTAATAGGCCGGCGCATCGAGGATGAGCAGATCGAGGCCTTCGTGCTCAACCTCGAGCACCGTCGCCCGCTCGCCGAGCAGGTCGGCGAATTCGAGCCTGGCGACCGGGTTGCGAATGACCTTCATGACGGCGGGATAGCCGGGCAGAAGGGTCTTGGTCTCGACCCCGAAGGCTTTGAGAGTAATCGGCAGGGCGCCTGACACATCGGCCAGGCCCCCTGTCTTGATCAAAGGGAAGACTTCGGACGAAACCGAAAGAACTTTCATAAGTCAGATATCCAGCTTGTCGATCATCGGTTGCGTGATCAGGCAGATGCCGCTTTCCGTCCGCCGGAAACGCTTGGCGTCGAGCTCGGGATCCTCGCCGACAACCAAGCCTTCCGGAATGACGACACCATGGTCGATCACCACATTCTTGAGCTGCGCGCGCCGTCCGATCTTTACGTTCGGCAGGATGACGGCGCCTTCCATCTTGGAGAAGGAGTTGGCCCTGACACCGGTGAAGAGCAGGCTGTTGTTCAGGCTGGCGCCGGAGATGATGCAGTCGCCCGATACGACGGAGGAGGTGGCCGAGCCGCGGCGATCCTCGTCGTCATGGACGAATTTCGCCGGCGGGGTGATCTCGGCATAGGTCCAGATCGGCCAGGACTTGTCGTAGATGTCGAGCTCCGGAACGATCGCCGTCAGGTCGATATTGGCCTGCCAATAGGCGTCGATCGTGCCGACGTCGCGCCAGTAAGGCTCGTGCTCGAAATCGGACCGGACGCAGGACTTGGCGAAGCGGTGGGCGACCGCCTTACCGTTCTTGACGATATAGGGGATGATGTCCTTGCCGAAGTCGCGGCTCGAGTTCGGATCGGCGGCGTCGCGGCGCAGCGCATCGAGCAGGAACTTGGTGTGGAAGACGTAGATGCCCATCGAGGCGAGGGCGAAATCCGGCTTGTCGGGAATGGGCGGCGGATCGGCCGGCTTCTCGACGAAGGCGATGATCTCGTCCTTCGCGTTGACATGCATGACACCGAAGCCGGTCGCTTCCATGCGCGGCACTTCCAGGCAGCCGATGGTGACGTCGGCGCCGGAATCGACGTGCTGCTGCAGCATCCATTCATAGTCCATCTTGTAGACGTGGTCGCCGGCAAGCACGACCATGTATTCGACGCCGTAATCCTGGATGATGTCGATGTTCTGATAGACGGCGTCGGCGGTGCCCTCGTACCATTGCGTCTCGGAGACGCGCTGGCTGGCGGGCAGGATGTCGAAGCTCTCGTTGCGCTCGGGGCGGAAGAAGTTCCAGCCACGCTGCATGTGGCGGATCAGCGAATGCGCCTTGTATTGCGTGGCGACGCCGATGCGGCGGATACCGGAATTCAGGGCGTTCGACAGGGCGAAATCGATGATGCGAGCCTTGCCGCCGAAATAGACGGCCGGCTTGGCACGCCGGTCGGTGAGTTCCTTGAGACGGCTTCCCCTACCGCCCGCCAGAACATAAGCCATTGCATCGCGGGCAAGTGGCTGAACGCGTTTTTCTACCATTTTCTCCTCCCACCAGTCACTAATTTTCAGGTTCAAGCATGATTGTCGCCAAGGGCGGCAAGGTGATCGAGCAGGTGATGTTGCCGCCGGCATCGACGGCCTGCACGCGCCCGCCATTGCCCTTGCCGCTGCCGCCGTAGATGTCGGCATCGGTGTTCAGGATTTCCCGCCAGCGGCCTGCGGACGGCAGGCGGATCGAGTAGTTCTCGCGGTAGACAGGGGTGAAATTGGTGATGACGGCGACCGGCTTCTGGCCCGGCGCCTTGCGCAGCCAGGCAAAGACGGAATTCTGATGGTCGTCGGCGACCAGCCATTCGAAGCCTTCGCCTTCGCAGTCACGCTCATGCAGAGCCGGCTTGCTGCGATAGGTGAAATTGAGGTCGCGCACCAGGCGCCGCATGCCCTCGTGCATACGATACTGAAGCAGGTTCCAGTCGAGCGACTTCTCCTCGCTCCACTCGCTCCACTGGGCGAATTCCTGGCCCATGAACAAGAGCTTCTTGCCGGGATAGCCCCACATATAGGCGTAGTAGGCGCGCAGATTGGCGAATTTCTGCCAGTCGTCGCCCGGCATCTTGGCGATCAGCGAACCTTTTCCATGGACGACCTCGTCATGCGAGAGCGGCAGGACGAAATTTTCCGAATAGGCGTAGAGCAGGCCGAAGGTCAGCTCGTTGTGATGGTGCCCGCGGTAGATGGGATCGCGGCTCATGTAGCTCAGCGTGTCATGCATGAAGCCCATGTTCCACTTGAAGCCGAAGCCCAGGCCGCCTTCATGAACGGGCTGCGAGACCTTCGGCCAGGAGGTCGATTCCTCGGCGATGGTCATGACGTTGGAATGCTGGCCGTAGATGCGGATGTTGAGATCCTGCAGAAAGCGGACCGCTTCGAGGTTCTCGTTGCCACCATATTCGTTGGGGATCCATTCGCCGTGTTTGCGCGAATAATCGAGATAGAGCATCGAGGCGACGGCATCGACGCGCAGGCCGTCGAGATGGAATTTTTCGGCCCAGTAAAGCGCATTGTTGACGAGATAGGAAACGACCTCGGTGCGGCCGAAATTGTAGATCGCCGTGCTCCAGTCGGGATGGAAGCCCTTGCGCGGGTCTTCGTGCTCGTAGAGTGCGGTACCGTCGAACCAGCCGAGGCCGTGTTCGTCGGTCGGGAAATGCGCCGGCACCCAGTCGAGAATGACGCCGATGCCGACCTTGTGGCAGCCGTTGACGAAACGGGCGAAACCTTCCGGTTCGCCGAAACGAGCGGTCGGCGCGTAGAGGCCGGTCGTCTGGTAACCCCAGGAGGGGTCGTAGGGGTGCTCGGTGATCGGCAGGAACTCGATATGGGTGAAGCCCATATCGGCGCAATAGGGGATGAGGCTGGAGGCGAGCTCGTCCCAGGACAGCATCGTGCCGTCCTGCCGGCGCTGCCAGGAGGCGGCATGCACCTCGTAGATCGAGATCGGCTGGCGGCGCTTGTCGGTTTCGCGCCAGTGCTTGAGGTGGGCTTCGTCTTCCCACTCCTGCACCAGTTCGGCGGCGGTGATGGAGGCGGTCTTCGGCCGGAGTTCGCTGCGCCGCGCGAAGGGGTCGGCTTTCAGGGGCAGCAATACGCCATCCTGGCCGCGGATCTCGAACTTGTAGCCAACGCCGATCGGCACATCCGGGGCGAAGATTTCCCAGATGCCGCTATCGGCGCGGAAGCGCATCACGTGGCGGCGGCCGTCCCAATTGTTGAAATCGCCGACGACCGAGACGCGCTGCGCATTCGGGGCCCAGACGGCGAAATGGATACCCTGGGCGCCATCATGCTTGATGAGATGGGCGCCCATCTTGTCGAACAGCCGCAGGTGCGAGCCCTGGCGGGCGAAATAATCGTCCATCGGCCCGAGCACCGGACCGAAACTGTAAGGATCGGTGACAGCCCATTCGGCATCGCCGCGCCGGGCGCGATAGCGCACCGGCTGGAGCTTGGTCAGGGAAACCGGGCCGGCGAAGACGCCGTCGGCATGGAGCTGTTTCAACTCGCCGATGACGCTGCCATCGAGCGTCATGGCGGTCACTTCCTCGGCGCCCGGGATGAAACACCGGGCGACGAAAACGTCGCCGGCCTGGTGCACACCGAGGACGGCAAAGGGATTGGAATGCGAGCCGGCAAGGATCGCCGCGATTTCATCTGCCGAAATTTCCCAGGAAAGCTTTACTTCAGGGACGGTTTTCGGCGTTTTCATCCGGCTCTCCAGATTTCGTCTGCATATTGCCTGATCGTACGGTCGGAAGAAAACCAGCCCATCCGCGCCGTATTGTTGATCGTCTTTGTGTACCAGGCGGACTGGTTGGTCCAGATCTGGTCGACTTCGCGCTGTGCCTGGGCATAGGCGTCGAAATCGGCGGCGACCATGAACCAGTCGTGCGAATAGATGCCGTCGATCAGTGCGGTGTAGCGATTGCGGTCATCAGGCGAGAAGACGCCGGAGCCGATGGCGGCGAGCGCCTGGGCGAGCTCGCGCGACCCCTCGATGATGGCGCGGGGATTGTGGCCATCACTGCGGACCTTCGACACCTCGTCGGCCTTGAGGCCGAAGATGACGATGTTGTCCTCGCCGACATTGTCGCGCATCTCGACATTGGCGCCATCGAGCGTGCCGATCGTCAGTGCGCCGTTGAGGCCGAACTTCATGTTGCCGGTGCCGGATGCTTCCATGCCGGCGGTCGAAATCTGCTCGGACAGGTCGGCGGCCGGAACCATGACTTCGGCGAGCGAAACATTGTAGTTCGGTACGAAGACGACCTTCAGGAGGCCGCGGACCGACGGGTCGTTGTTGATCGTGCGGGCGACGTCGTTGATCAGCTTGATGATCAGCTTGGCATTGTAATAACTCGGCGCTGCCTTGCCGGCGAAGAGTTTTACACGCGGCACCCAATCCAACTCCGGATGCGAGCGGATCTGGTCGTAGAGCGCGACGGCCTCGATGATGTTCAGCAGCTGGCGCTTGTATTCGTGGATGCGCTTGATCTGGATGTCGAACATCGCCGAGGGATCAAGCTTCACGCCCATGCGGCTGGCAACGAGATTGGAGAGCGCTACCTTGTTGGCCCGCTTCACCGCGGCGAACTTCTGCTGGAAGGTCGGGTCGGAGGCGAACTTGTCGAGCGGCGTCAGCTTCTCGGCATCGTCAAGGAATTCGTCGCCGATCGCCTCGCGAATCAGGCTGGTGAGACCCGGATTGCACTGCTGCAGCCAGCGGCGCGGCGTGATGCCGTTGGTCTTGTTGTTGATACGGTCGGGATAGAGCTTGTGCAGGTCGGCAAAGACCGTGACCTTCATCAGGTCGGTGTGCAGGGCCGAGACGCCGTTGATCGAATGCGAGCCGACGAAAGCGAGGTTGCCCATGCGCACGCGGCGGTCGCCGCTTTCATCGATCAGCGAGATCGAGCGGATTTCCCCATCGGTGAAATTCTTGCCCTTGCGCGCGTCGATCAGGATCTTGGCATTGATCGCATAGATGATCTGCATGTGGCGCGGCAGCAGACGCTCGAACAGCGGCACCGACCAACTTTCCAGCGCTTCGGGCAGAAGTGTGTGGTTGGTGTAGGAGAAGGTATGGCGGGTGATTTCCCAGGCCTGGTCGAAATCCATTCCGTGGACGTCACAGAGCAGGCGCATGAGTTCGGCGACCGAGACGGCGGGATGGGTGTCGTTCAGCTGGATTGCCACCTTGTCCGGCAGCGAGGTGAAATCGTCATATTGCTGCAGATGGCGGCGCAGGATGTCCTGCAGCGAGGCCGACGAGAAGAAGAATTCCTGGCGCAGGCGCAGTTCCTGACCGGCCGGGGTGGCGTCGGCGGGATAGAGAACCCGGGTCAGGCTTTCGGCCTTGTTGCTTTCACGCAGCGCTCCGATGTGGTCGCCGGCGTTGAAGGCATCGAGCAGGATCGGATCGATCGGCTGCGCCGACCAGAGGCGCAGCGTGTTGACGCGCTTGCCGCGCCAGCCGACGGCCGGCGTGTCGAAGGCGGCGGCGATGACGCGCTCGGCCGGTTTCCAGACGTAGCGCGGCTGGTCGTCATGGGTGGTGATGAATTCGACGGCGCCGCCGAAGCCGATTTCATAGGAGCTTTCGCGGCGCTCGAACTCCCAGGGATTGCCGTGGGCGAGCCAGTTTTCCGGCAGTTCCACCTGCCAGCCGTCGGCCATCTGCTGGCGAAACAGGCCGTGGACATAGCGGATGCCGTAACCATAGGCGGGCACGTCGACGGTTGCCATGCTTTCCATGAAACAGGCCGCCAGACGACCGAGGCCGCCGTTGCCGAGTGCGGCATCCGGCTCCAGCCCGGCGATGACGTTGACGTCGACGCCGAGCGAGGCGAGGGCATCGCGCACCTCCTCCATCAGGCCGAGGTTCGAGACGGCGTCGCGCATCAGGCGGCCGATCAGGAATTCGAGGGAGAGATAATAGACGCGCTTGGCGCCGGTCGCATAAACCTCGCGGGTGGAGGCCATCCACCGATCGATGATGCGGTCGCGGACCACCAGGATCGTCGCCGTCAGCCAGTCATGCGGCTTTGCCACCTTGGCGTCCTTGCCGATGCGGTAGGTCAGGCGTTCGATGATTTCTTCGGCGAGAATTTCCGGCCTTGAACTGCGGGGAGCGGGAGAGGGGATAACCGGCTTGGAAACGGTATTCATGGTCAGATCTCGCCAATTTTAATTTGGTTTCAGGATGTTATGCCTGATTTAATCGATTTGTCGCCTGTGCTCCGACAGTTTATGCATCGTTAGGAAGCACTTGCAACAAAGGATTTGGACAAACGAAAAATTTGCGAAACCTTCATATTCACGGGGCTTGAGGGTATTGATTTCAATCGCTTTTCCCGATCAGATGGGGTTGGACGAGAATAACGAAAAGCCGCGCCGGTTTGTTCCGGAGCGGCTTTTCCTTTGCCCTTTTTCGTAGCGGTATGCTCAGTTCGTCAGACGTGTCAGCTGAGCGGAGGCTTTCGCACCGATCGCCTGAAAGGCCGCAAGGAGGTCTTCCATTTTTTCAGCCTGGAAATAATGGGAGTCGTCGGAGGCGCAATAATGCAACAGCGCCTGTCCGCCTGCGGGTGCCATAAAGGCAATCGTATAGATTTCGATGCCTTTAGATTTCGCGTCGTCGCATGTCTTCTTCGTCGCGGTGTCGTAGGAACGGCCGCCGCCGCTATCATTGTTATTGTCGCCGTCGGTCATAAAGACGATGTACTTCTTGGGCACTTGCCCGGTCTTCTGCCGGTGGGCGGCGTCTTCGGCGTCATTGCCCGCGGCGTTCTTGGCGGTGAGAGACGTGTAAGCCGTGTTCACTGCGCCGCTGGAATTCGTGCCACCTCCCGACTGAAGCGCGTTGACATAGCTCGTGACAGCGGCAGTTCCCCAGGCGAGGCTGCTGGCGGGGTATTCAACAATATCATAGGATACCGCGCCTGTGCGCACATATTCGGCATTGGGATCCGCGCTATCGAGCTGACCAAAGAGTTTGTCGGCGGCGAGCTTCAGCGCTTCTATCTTTGTGTAATAACGCGTACGCGTGCCGGTGCAGGTGTCGTAGATTGTCTTACCGTTTTTGTTGGGGTGAGGGTTGCATTTGTAGGTGTACGATTCCGTCGTGAGGGTCGCGGTATCCTCTCCCATCGACCCCGACTTATCGAGTGCGAGGAACATAGAGATCGAGCCCTGGGTCTGTGAGTGACCACCGACCGTCGTGCCTGACGTCGAGAGATGCTGCGTGCTGAAGCCGACCGCCTGCATCAGCGGGTTGACCGTGAGGTCGTAACTCGGTGAAACCGTCACCTGATAGGATGTCGACTTGCCCGATGTCGTCGTCTGGACACTGACGCTCGTCGTGTTCTTGATATCGGTGCCGCTCTGCAGGTAATTCGCCATTTGCCCGGCAACGAAATTCTGCGCAAAGGCCTCGGCCTGCGACGTTTGGATCGTGCCGTTCGCCAGGGCGGTGGCGGTCGCGAGCGCCGCCGAATCAGCGGCCTCCTGCAACTGCTGCTTCGAGAGCAGCATATCGCCCACCTGGATCGCCATGCCGGCTGCTCCGAAAAGGACGGGCAGCAGGATAGCCGTCATCATACCGAAATTACCGCCACGGTCGCTCAACATGCGACGCAGGCAGGGATGCAAAAAGGAGGTGCTCATCATGTTCACCCAACTGGAAACCCTGTGAGGTGATATTAGGCACGTCTCTCCTTTCCGCGGGCCTTACGGCGTCAATAGAATTTTAACGAATCGGCGGATTTTTCCAGTTTTGGGATTATTTCAGCGGGATGACGTCGACCGCCTGGACAGCGCGCTGGCCGCCATAGCTTTTCAGCACGCCGATGACGGGAACGACGTCGGAATAGTCCCGGCCATAGGCGACGACGATGTGGTCCATGCCAGCGGGGATGTTGTTGGTCGGGTCGAGTTCGATCCAGCCGATCGTCTCGCCGCACCAGATCCGCACCCAGGCATGCATGGCGTCGGCCCCTTCCAGCCGCTCCTTGCCGGGTGGCGGGATGGTGCGCAGGAAGCCGGAGACGTAGCCGGCCGGAATGCCGAGGCTTCGAAGCGCCAGGATCATGATGTGGGTGAAATCCTGGCAGACGCCGCGCTTCAATCGGAACGCCTCGAGCGGTGTCGTGTCCACCGTCGTCGCATCGGGATCATAGGTGAAATCCTTGTTGATGCGGGCACAGAGCGCATGGGCGATCTGCATGGCTGTCAGCGTCGGCAGGGCACAGCCTCGCGCATAGTCGCTGATCTCGCGTGCCTGGGTGAGGCGCGGGCTGTCGCCAAGGAAGTGGTGCGGCGAATCCGGTGCCAACGACCAGATGCCTGATATCTCCTCCGGCAGGTCGGCAAGCAGCGGCGAGAAATCGGCGGCGATCGGCTGGCTTTCCACCTGCACGCGGGCCTGCATGCGAATGTCGAGTGTTTCGTGCGGCGCACGCAGCATGAAGGAGGTGGCGGGATGATGGAAGAAATCGACGAAATGCGCCTGCTCATCCGGCGTCGGCGAGACGGTGATCGAGCCGGCGACCAGGCGCTGGCGGTTGGTCAGCGACAGCGGCATCAGCCGCATGACGTGGCGGGCGCCGGAGGCCGGCACGTCGTAGCTGTAACCCATGCGGAGAGTGAGATCGTAGAGCATTGATGTCACCCGAGATAGGTCTGGGCGAGCAGATCGGAAAGCTGTTCCAGTTCGCGTTCGAGCCGTTGATAGACCTCGACACCCATGCCCTCCGGGGTCATCACCGCCAGGCCGGAATGGAGCCGCATCGCTTCGCGGTAGAAGGGTGACATCTGGCCGTTGATCAGGGCATTGGGCAACTGCTCGACCTCGTGGTGGATCTCGTTCACCTGGAAGAGGACCGAGCGCGGGTTGAGGGGGTCGAGCGCCAAGAGGTCGGTGACCGTCAGCCGCGCCGTGTTGACGTTGTAGCGGCGGCGGTGGGTCATGACGCTGTCGCCGATCTCGAGCAGCATGTCGAGGGCGCCGTCCGGCGCTTCCGGGCCGGACATGTGGCCGAGCAGGCGCGTCATGTGCAGGCCGCGCTCGATATAGCGGCCGAGCGAGAGGAAGCGCCAGCCGGTGAAGCGGTACATGTTCTCGTGCACAAGGCCGGCGAAGCCCGCGAGCTTGCGCAGAAGGATCGTCATCGCATGGCTGGCGTCATCGCCGGCAGAGACGGTGACGTGAAAGCGGCGGGCGGTCTTGGCGAGGTCGTTGAGGGCCAGCCAGCCGTCCGGCGAGAAACGGTCGCGGATGTTGCTTGCCGAATAAACGGCGCTGTCGATGTTGCGCAGGAGCGTTTCCGGCACGGGTTCGGCGGTATCGATATCGACGGCCGTCAGATATTCGGAGACATCGGCTAGCAGCGGCTGGCTTGGATCGGCGGCTTCGGCGAAACGTGCATGCCAGGCGCGCAGGATGCGCAGCGCCCCTTCGGCGCGTTCGATGTAACGGCCGAGCCAGAACAGATTGTCGGCCGCCCGGCTCGGCAAGCTGCCCGGCATGTTGCGGGTGAAGCTGCCCTCGGCCGGCAGCAGCGTGTGGCGTTCGACCGGCTTGTCGCTGACGATCCAGACGTCGGCGGCCGCGCCGCCCGACTGCATGGCGATCGCCGCGACATCGGCGCCGGAGCCGATACGGGCAAAACCGCCGGGCATGATCTGCCAGCCGTTTGCCGTGCGGGCGGCGAAAACGCGCAGCGACATCGGCCGCGGCACGAGCTTGCCGTCCACCCAGGCGGGCGTGGTCGAGAGCGTGACGACTTCCTGGCCGACCAGTTTCGGGCCGTCCGAACTCAGCCAGTCGGTGATGGAATCCTTGGCCGTCGCACGCAGCGACGAGCCGAGCACGGATTCGCCGTTGTCGTCGAAGAAGGGTGCCCGGGAATAGGCCGGGCCGATCACCATCTTCTCGATGTTTTTTGCGACGTGCTCGCGCTCTTCCTTCTGGCCGCACCACCAGGTGGCGATCGAGGGGAGGTGCAGATCCTCGCCCAGCAGGCGGCGACAGATGGTCGGCATGAAGGCCAGAAGCGCCCGGGTTTCGAGAACCCCGGTGCCGAGCGCATTGACGATGGTGACGCTTTCGGCGCGCAGCGCTTCCACGAGGCCGGGCGTGCCGATATGCGAATTCTGGTTCAACTCCAGCGGGTCGGCAAAGGCCGAATCGAGACGGCGCCAGAGCACGCCGATCGGCTTCAGGCCGGCGACGGTGCGCACCATGACGCGGCCCTTGACGACGGTGAGGTCCTCGCCCTCGAGCAGCATGAAGCCGAGGTAGCGTGCGATGTAGGCGTGCTCGTAATAGGTCTCGTTGGCGGGGCCGGGCGTCAGCACGGCGATGCGGTCGTCGCCCGAATGTTTCATGCCCTGCAGCGCGTCGCGGAAGGCGCCGAAGAAGGAGGCGAGGCGGTGGACCGGCGTTTCGGCGTAGATATCCGAGAAGGCCCGGGTCGTCGCAACGCGGCTTTCCAGCGCGAAGCCGGCGCCTGACGGCGCCTGCGTCCTGTCGGCCAGCACCCACCAGTTGCCGTCAGGTCCGCGGCCGATCTCGAAGGCGCAGAAATGCAGATAGTGGCCGGAACCCGGCCGGATGCCGGCGAGCGGTCGCTGGAATTCGGGATTGGCGGCGATCAGTGCCGGCGGCAGGACGCCTTCCTCCACCAGCCGGTTGTCGCCGTAGATATCGGCAACGATCGCCTCCAGCAGGTCGGCGCGCTGGACGAGGCCCGCCGACAGCGTCTGCCATTCGCGCTCATCGATCAGCACGGGGATGTGCGAAATCGGCCAGGCGCGTTCGCCGGTGCCCTTGCTGCCATAGGCGCGGTAGAAGACGCCGGCATCGCGCAGGTAGCGGTCGGCGCGGGCGAAGCGCTCGGCGAGATCCTTTTCCGGCATTGCGCTCAGATGCGAGAGGAAACGCTGCCAGACGGGGCGGACCACGCCTTTGTTGTCGACCATCTCGTCAGCGGTACCAGGAAGCGGCGCATAGTCGAAGGCCGCATCCTTGATGCGGTCCTCTGCCTCTCCCCTGCGTTCCACTGCCGGCCTCTTACCCATCAAAACCCAAGCCCTAAACCCCCGGCCCTCACCTCAGCCTTAAATTCCGGCGGGCCGCCGCAGATCCAGCGTCAGCGGGAATTCAAGCGAACCCGTCTCGGCGCGCGGGATATAGCCGCCCGCCGTATGTCCCCACGGCTCGAAGCGGGCGAGCCGCCTTGCTTCCGCCTCGTTGCCGTTGACCGGGAAGGTGTCATAGGTCCGGCCGCCCGGATGGGCAACATGATAGATGCAGCCGCCGATCGAACGCTTCGACCATGTATCATAAATGTCAAAAGTCAAAGGTGTGTTGATCGGCAGGACGGGATGCAGGCCGGA
This sequence comes from Rhizobium sp. BK112, assembly GCF_014193215.1. Lineage (NCBI taxonomy): Bacteria > Pseudomonadati > Pseudomonadota > Alphaproteobacteria > Hyphomicrobiales > Rhizobiaceae > Rhizobium > Rhizobium sp. BK112. Next base: position 201,558 of record NZ_JACHYZ010000007.1, on the reverse strand, counting down.
GGCAGGCTGCCACGCCTTGTAACGGACGCCGGCGACCGACACGCCCGACGTGCCGGTTGGTGTCAGCGGCAGGGTGCGGCCATTGCAGGTGACGGTATAGCGCGCCGTATTGCTGGTTTCGAGCCGCACCTGAAGGCGTTCGACAGAGCTGTCGACGTAGCGCACGGTGCCGCCCGGCGCGCCTTCCTCACCCATGACGTGCCAGGGCTCCAGCGCCTGGCGCAGTTCCAGCTTCGAGCCCTCATATTCGACTTCGCCGCAGAAGGGGAAGCGGAATTCAAGCTGGGCCTTGAACCATTCCGGGCTGACGTCGAAGCCGTTTTCGCGAAGGTCGGCCAGCACGTCGAGGAAATCGGTCCAGACGAAATGCGGCAGCATGAAACGGTCGTGCAGGGTCGTGCCCCAGCGGACGAATTTGCCGTCGACGGGATTGACCCAGAAGCGGGCGATCAGTGCCCGCACCAGCAATTGCTGGGCAAGCGACATGCGGGCATTCGGCGGCATCTCGAAGCCGCGGAACTCGATGAGGCCGAGCCGTCCGGTCGGGCCCTCGGGCGAGAACAGCTTGTCGATGCAGATCTCGGCGCGATGGGTGTTGCCGGTGACGTCGGTCAACAGGTTGCGGAACAGGCGATCGACGAGCCAGGGCAACGGCTGCTGGCCGCGGCCGGGGGCAGCGATCTGCGCCATGGCGATCTCCAGCTCGTAGAGGCTGTCGTGACGGGCCTCGTCGATGCGCGGCGCCTGGCTGGTCGGCCCGATGAACATGCCGGAGAAGAGGTAGGAGAGCGAGGGATGGCGCTGCCAGTGGAGGACGACGCTCTTTAAGAGATCGGGACGGCGCAGGAAGGGACTATTGTTCGGATTGGCGCTGCCGACGACGACGTGGTTGCCGCCGCCGGTGCCGGTGTGGCGGCCGTCGATCATGAACTTGTCGGCGCCGAGACGGGTGGCGCGCGCCTCTTCGTAGATCGCCGTGGTGATATCGACGCACTCCTTCCAGTTCGATGCCGGATGGATGTTGACCTCGATGACGCCGGGATCCGGGGCGACGCGGATGACGTTGATGCGCTCATCCTGCGGCGGCGGATAACCTTCGATATGGACGGGAAGCTTGAGTTCGGCGGCGGCGTTTTCGGCAGCGGCAATCAGCTCGAGATAGTCTTCGATGCGTTCGACCGGCGGCATGAAGACGCAGAGCCTGCCGTCGCGCGGCTCGACCGACATGGCGGTGCGCACGGCGCCGCCGATTTCACCGAGCGTCTGTTCGATGCGGCCGCGATTGCTCTCGTCGGCGTGGAAGGAGGCTTCCGGCATGGCGCGACCGGCCGGCACGAAAACATCGGGCAGCGGTTCGCGCGGGATGGTCGGATCGGCGGGGTGGATATAGGGATAACGCGCCGGGGGAACATAGGGCAGCGTGCCGAGCGGCAGGCGGTAACCGATCGGGCTGTCACCCGGAACCAGGAAGATCTTGCCGCGGCGAGTGCGCCATTTCTCGCTGATCCAGACGCGTGTTTCGGCCGCCTTGGCGTTCCATGCCTGAACCGGAAGGAGGTAACCTGTGGGGACGGTGAGGCCACGGGCAAAGACGCGAGCGATGCGGTTGCGCTCCTCGGGATCTTTCAGTTTCGAATTCGCGGGATCGACATTGTCGGGAAGATTGCCTTCCTTGATGATCCAGTCGGCAGTATCCTCATAGGCCGGCTGCACCATGTCAGGCTTGATCGCCAGTTCCTTGGCGATCGCCGTCAGGAGCTTTTCGGCATCCTCGGCCGCAACACCGGTATCTTTGCCTTCGGCGGCGACCAGATCGAGGTTCTGCCAGATCGGCTTGCCGTCGCGGCGCCAGTACAGCGAGAAGGTCCAGCGCGGCAGGCTTTCGCCCGGATACCATTTGCCCTGGCCGTAATGCAGGAAGCCGCCGGGGGCGAAGCGTTCGTGCAGCCGGCGGATCAGGCTGTCGGCCTTTTCGCGCTTGGTCGGGCCGACGGCGGCGGTGTTCCATTCCTCGGACTGGAAGTCGTCGATGGAAACGAAGGTCGGCTCACCGCCCATCGTCAGATGCACGTCCTCGGCTTCGAGGACGCGATCGACCTTCTCGCCGAGTTCGTTGAGCTCGTCCCAGCTTTCATCGGAGAAGGGCTTGGTGATGCGCGGATGTTCGGCAACGCGTGAGACCTTCATGTCGAAGGCGAACTCGGTTTCGGCCTCGCCGAAATAACCGCCGGAGATCGGAGCGGCGTTGCGGTAATGCGGCGTGGCGGCAAGCGGGATATGGCTTTCGCCGGTCAAGAGGCCGGAGGTCGGATCGAGGCCGACCCAGCCGGCGCCGGGCAGATAGACTTCCGCCCAGGCATGCAGGTCGGTGAAATCGACTTCGGTGCCGGAGGGCCCGTCGAGCGCCTTCAGGTCCGGTGTCAGCTGAATGAGATAACCGGAAACGAAGCGGGCGGCCAGGCCGAGATGGCGAAGGATCTGCACGAGCAGCCAGCTGGTGTCGCGGCAGGAGCCTTTGGCGCTTTCCAGCGTCTCCTCCGGCGTCTGCACGCCGGTTTCCATGCGGATGACATAGCCGATCTGCCGCTGCAGACGGGCATTCAGGCCGACGATCATATCGACCGTCCGCTGACCGGGCGACCAGTCGAGCGTCGGCAGCAGCGCCTTCAGGCGCGGGCCGGCCGGCTCCGGCGTCATGTAGATCGACAGATCCTCCTGGATCGTTTCCGGATATCCGAAGGGCCACTTGGTCGCCTCTTCCTCGACGAAGAAGTCGAAGGGATTATAAACCGTCATGTCGGCGACGAGATCGACCTCGATCTTGAACTCCGTCACCGGATCCGGAAAGACGTAGCGGGCAAGGTAATTGCCGTAGGGATCCTGCTGCAGGTTCACGAAATGGTTGGAGGGCGTGATCTTCAGCGAGTGGCTGAGCACCCGTGTCTTCGAATGCGAGGCAGGTTTCAGCCGGATGATCTGTGGGCCGAGGCGGACCGGCTTGTCATAGGTGTAATGCGTCAGATGATAGATGCTGGCTTTGATCGACATATTTCTCTTTTTATCCGGCTCGCATCGTCGTGCGGCTTGCTGTTCCCGAAAATCAGTGTGTGCAATGCAGCGAAAGAAAGCAAGGTGGAAAGGTCAAACGAGCCGAAGGCTTTTACGCTGCCTTGGCGAAGGTGACGGCCGCCTTCAGGCCCTTGCCGTCCGTACCCGGCTCCAGCGTCAGGTCGGCATTGAAAAGATTGGCGATTTCTTCGACGATCGGCAGGCCGAGGCCGGCGCCGGGCGCGCCGGAATCATGGCCGCGCGAAAAACGCTGGCGTACCGCCTCCAGCTTCTCGCGCGGAATGCCGGGGCCATTATCCTCGACTTCGAGGCGGATCGTCTCTGACGCAGCGATAATGCGGACGGTGACCTCAGCCCCGTTGCCGGCATAGGCGATGGCATTGCCGGCGAGGTTGCGCAGCATTTCGCCGATCAGCAGCGGCTCGGCGCGGATCATCGCCGGGCTCTCGCCCTCGAAGCCGAGATCGATGCCGGCGACGGCCGCCGTCGGGATCTGCTCGCCGGTGATTTCCTGGGCGATTGCGGCAAGATCGATGGCGGAGGCGGTCAGCGCTTCCTTGGCTGTGGCGGCGTCGATCTTGGCCATCAGGAGCAACTGGGCGAGGATGCGCTCGGCATGCGCCACCGCCTGATCGCCCTTCAGCGCCGCCGCCTGCGCCTCATCCAGCGAGCCGGCGCGGGCGGCAAGAGCAAGCTGGGTGCGGATGATCGCCAGCGGTGTGCGCAGCTGATGGCTGGCATTGCCGGTGAAATGGCGCAGTGCATCGAGCGCCGATTGCAGCCGGACCATGAAGGAATTGACCGTATCGACCAGCGGCTCGACCTCGCTCGGCACAGTCTGCTTGATCGGATGCAGGTCATCGGGGCTGCGTTCGCCGATGGCGTCGCCGAGCTTATAGAGCGGGCGGAGCGCCACCGTGACCGAAATCCAGACGATGACGGCCGCGCCCGCAATCATGAAGGCGAGGCGCAATGCCGAGCGGACGAGGATTGCCCGCGCCAGCTGGCGGCGGGCGATGGTGGTTTCGGCGACCGTTACCACGAAGGGCACGGAGCGGATGCCCGTCGAGGCTGAGCGTTCGAGTGTGGCGACACGGATCGGCTCGCCGCGGAAGGTGTCGTCGGCGAAGGCGGCAGCATTGGGCGGCGTCTTCTTCAGGACCGGCAACGACTGGTAGCCAGTGATGAATTGGCCCGGCGGGCCGTCGACGCGATAGAAGACGCGATCCTGCGCGGCAGAGGTCAGCATTTCAAGCGCGACATAGGGGATATCGACCTGCAGCGTGCCGTCCTCGGCGACGACGACGCGTTCGGCGATCGCCAGCGCCGAACCGGCGAGCACGCGGTCGGAGACGATGTTCGAGGTCTGGACCGCCTCGCGATAGGTATCGGCAAGCGCCAGCGTGCCGATCACGGCGGTGGAGACGAGCAGCCAGAAGAGCAGCCGGCGCCGGAGGGAATAGGCGGCTTTCATGAGGCCTCGGGCAGCTTGTCGAGATAATAGCCGATGCCGCGGGCCGTCTTGACGGTCAGGCCGTGCGGCGAGAGACGCTTTCTCAAGCGGCTGACATATTGCTCGATGGCGTTTGCGGAAATGTCGTCGTCGAAGGCCGTCAGCGACTGGATGATCGCTTCCTTGGCGACGACCTTGCCGGCCCGCATGAAGAGGATTTCGAGCAGGCCGAGCTCGCGGGCGGGAATATCGAGGGGTGCGGCGCCTGATGAAAAGGTGCGGGAGGTGAGGTCGAAGGTAATGCCGCCGAAGCCGACTGTCGCCGAGCGCAGACCGGCCTGGCGGCGCAGAAGCACGCGCACGCGGGCCTCGAATTCTGATATGTCGAAGGGTTTGATCAGGTAATCGTCAGCGCCGAGGTCGAGGCCCTTCACCCTTTCTTCCGGCGTGCCGCGCGCCGTCAGGATGAGGACGGCCGCCTGGTTCTGGCGGGCGCGCATGGCACGCAGCACGTCGAGCCCGTCCATCTCGGGCAGGTTGAGGTCGAGAATCACCAGATCGAAATTTTCCGCAGCAATGACCGCATTGGCGGATGCGCCGTCATGGACGACATCGACGGCGTGGCCCGTGCCGCGCAAGATCGCCGACAGGCCGTCGGCCAGCGCGATATTGTCTTCGGTGAGCAGGATGCGCACGAATGTTCCCCCTGTTTTTCAAAGAAGATTACAGAGGTAGCGGAGCGATGTCACAGCGATTTTGCAGCTTACAGCGCAGCGGGTCCTTCAGACGCGCAAAATACGCTGTGGCACTTTAATCCTCGCATCGAGCTTTGCGAAAATCGATTCCGATTTCCGGCCGATGCGCCACCGAATGCCGGGAAAGACTGGCGTCAGCTCCCGGTCATTTCGATTCGTTCGCGCTGCGTCATTGCGGCGTTGAGGAGTTTCCGGAAGCGGGGATCGTCGCGGATGTTGTCGAGATCAGAATCATTGTCGAACCATTTGATATGGTAGACGGAGCTGTTCGGCAGCAGCTTCTCGAGAAGGTCGATCGCCTGGTCGGCGTCGCCGAGGACGGAATAGACGCAGGCGAGATTATACTGGGCGACGATGTCGTCGGGATCGATGGCAATCGCGCGGGCCGCCCAGTCGCGGGCTCTCGTCACATCGCCCATATGGGCAAGCGCCAGCGCGCCACGATGGGCGGGGCCGGAATTTTCCGGATTGAGGTTCAGCGCGCGTTCGGCGCGCAGCAGGCCGAGGCGCGCCCAGTTTTCCGTGTCCAGCACACGGCCGAGCGAGCGGTAGGCGGACATCAGGTGGATCGGCGAGACATAGTCGTCAGGGCGGATCTCGGCGGCGCGGGTGAAGTATTGAACCGATTCGGCAAAGTTGCCGTGCATGAAGAAGAACCGGGCATAATGGAAATTCGCCTCGAAGAGGTTCGGGTCGAGCGCCAAAGCCCGTTCGAAGGCCGCCGCCGCCCTGTCGTCATAGCCGCTCTGATGCAAGGCGAGACCATGGGAAGCGTGGGCCTCGGGAAGGTCGGGATCAAGTTCCAGGGCGCGGGCGCTCATCTCGAGGATGCGCCTCAGCGGCACGTCGTCTGGTGCCCAATCGCGGATCGCCGCATCGCAGTCGGCGATGCCGGCATAGGCGCGGGCATAGTCCGGATCGAGCTCGACCGCCTTGCAGAACATCCGCCTTGCAAGCTGCAGATAGGATTTGGTCCAGGTGTGGGAGAGCTGGCGGCCCCTGAGGTAATAGGTATAGGCCTCGACATTGGCGGTCGGCTCATTGGCGATCGCCTTCTTCTCTTCCGGCAGCAGACGCACCTTCAACTGGCCGACGATCGCGTGGGTGATCTCGTCCTGAATGGCGAAGATGTCGGTCAGGTCGCGGTCGTAACGCTCGGCCCAGAGATGGTCGCCATTGGCGGTGTCGATCAGCTGACCGGAGATGCGCACGCGATTGCCGAAGATGCGCACGCTTCCCTCGAGCACGTAGCGCACGCCGAGTTCCTGGGCGAGCCGCTTCACTTTCACCGATATGCCCTTGTAGGTGAAGATGGTGTTGCGCGGCACGACGTGCAGGCTGGAGATCTTGGAGAGATCGGTGATGATGTCTTCGGTGATGCCGTCGGAGAAATAGTCCTGGTCGGCATCGCCGCTCATATTGGTGAAGGGCAGCACCGCAATGAAGCACGTGTTGCGGTTCTGCGCGACCAATTTCGCCGAGGAGGGCGGCGCCAAGCTGACAGTATAGACCTGAACGGGCTGCCTGATGTTCTTCAGCGTATGTTCGCCGATGAACTCGAAGCCGAGATTGAGGCGCGAGCCGACCTGATCGCGCACCGAGGCGGACACGGCGATGCCGCCTGGCGCCGCGATACGCTCGAGTCTGGCGGCGAGATTGACGCCATCGCCGAATATGTCGCCATTCTCGACCACGACGTCGCCGAGATTGATGCCGATGCGGAATTCGACGCGCTCGTCCTTGGGCACGCTCTCGTTGCGGGCCGCCATGCTGCGCTGGATCTCGGCGGCGCAGGCGACCGCATTCACCACGCTCTGGAATTCGGCAAGGATGCCGTCGCCGGTGAGTTTGACGATCCGGCCCTTGTAGTCGGCAATACGAATATCGACCAGTTCGCAGCGATGGCGGTTCAGCGCCTGCAACGTGCCGGATTCATCGATGCCCATCAGTCGGCTGTAGCCGACGACATCCGCAGCGAGAATAGCGCTCAGTCGTCGTTCCATGACCCCTCCCAGGATCTTCCCAGTTTAGTCTAGCTTTTTATAGAGTTTTTGTTGCGCGGAGTCGTCCCCCGAATAAGGAATTCGGGCGGTTTCGACGTTTTGACGCGGCAGCGCGACCATATAAGGTCGCCGATCTTCATCAATACTCTGAATGGGTGAAGGATGGCGTTCGGCTCTAATCCTTTGTGATGAAAAGGTAATTCTAATCGAAGAAATGCGGGTTTATTTCATCGCTCGATACTTCGGGCGTGGCACTATAAAAGTGGCGGTCGATCGGTTTGGGGCTTGAAGCGGAGCCAGGGGTTGGGCCGGAAGACTATTGCGAGGGGTATCCACCGTATGATTGTGATTCGCGGCTGCTTCGATGGTTGCGACGAGGCCGGCGCCGGCTATTGTGGCGATGTTTCATGCGCGGCGGAGATTTTGGATGACAGGTTCGGCCCGGAATTTTCTGGAGTTTCACGATATTCCGGAGGCCGGGCTCCGATCGATTGTCGCCCGCGCCGGCGAACTCGCCAAAAGCTGGGATGAGCGCACCGTGCCGCAGAGCCTTGCGGGCAAACGTGTCGCGCTGATTGCCGACGATAGTGGCTGGCGTAATACCACTGCCTTTGATCTCGGCATTCAGGCAATGGGCGGTATCTGCGCGCATGTGCCGATCGGTTTCGATGTCAGGGAGGAGACCGGCGACCTTGCTGGTTATCTCGGCAACTGGTTCGATATGTTGGTGATCCGCACCAAGGCGCTTGCGACATTGAAGGCGACGGCGGCAGTCTCGCCGGTGCCTGTCATCAATGCGCGCACAGGCTCCAACCACCCTTGCGAGACGCTCGGTGACCTTGCCTATATTAGGAGCCGGCGCGGCTCGATCGACGGGTTGAAGGTCGTTGGCGTGGCGGCGGACGCAAATATCCTCCGCTCCTGGGCCGAAGCCTCGATTGCGCTGCCGATAGAGGTTGTGCAGGTCTACCCCGAACGCTGGCATATCCGTGACGCTGCACTGCTCAACGGGCGTTTCCGTGTGAGCGCCGATATGGGCGAGCTATCGGACGCCGATGTCGTCATCACCGATTCATGGCCGGGCGATGCCGCCTCGGAGGCGCTCGCCGGCTACCGGATCGGCGCCGACCTGCTCGATCGTTTGTCGGAGGATGCGATCTTCCTGCCGTGCCCGCCGGTGAGGCGTGGCCAGGAGGTGACGGCCGAAGCGATGGAACATCCGCGCTGCCAGAGCCGTGCCGCCAAAGCCTTTCTGCTGCATGCGCGGAATGCGCTGATGGAGTGGGTCGCCGCCTAGTCGGCGGCCTTGCTCCTCCCGGCGCGCTCAGGCATTGTTGCGGCATGAGGAGAGTTTTCATTTTGCTGCTGGCCTTCTGGCCGGGCTTCGCGCTCGCCGATCAGGCCTTCTATCCGGCGAAGTCGGGTCAGGCCGATGCGGCGGTGCTGACGGTTTACTCCTCGCTCGACGAGCCGCTGGCGCGGCCGATGATCCGCGGTTTCCAGGATGCCAATCCCGACGTTGCGGTCAAATACGAGGATATGCTGACCGGCGACATCTACGACCGGATCGTCAAGGAGACGGATGCCGGCGAGAAGACGGCGGATTTCGCCTTTTCCTCGGCGATGGATCTGCAGGTGAAGCTTTCCAACGACGGATATGCGCAGGTCAGCAACCTGCCGATGAGTGCAGCATGGCCGAAATGGGCGAACTGGCGCAACACCGCCTATGCGCTCACCTTCGAGCCGGCGGTGTTCGTCTATCACAAGCCGAGCTTTGTACATGAGCCGGTGCCGAGTTCGCGGGCGGAATTCGTCGACTATCTGAAACGCAAGGGCAACAAGGTCTATGGCCGGATCAGCACCTACGATATCGAACGCTCCGGGGTCGGCTTTCTGTTCATGGCGCGCGACCAGGAGCAATTCGGCGACATCTGGTCGGTGATCGGGGCGATGGGGGCTGCCGGCGTCAAGCTCTATTCGACGAGCTCGGCAATCCTCGAGCGCGTCGCCGACGGGCGCTTCGTGCTCGGCTACAACATTCTCGGCTCCTATGCGGCGGACTGGGCCTCGCGCTATCCCGATGTCGGCATCGTTCTGCCGAAGGATTACACGGTGGTGATGTCGCGGATCGGGCTGGTGCCGCAGGCGGCCGCCGAGCCGGAGCTCGGGCGGCGGTATCTCGCCTTCTTCATGTCGAAGGCGGGTCAGACGATCATGGCGCGGGAGCTGCAGATCCCGGCCGTCAGTCCTGAGGTGGCGGGGGAGAATACCGCCAATACGCTGCAGGAGCTGCTGGGCGCCCAGCTTCGGCCGGTGCCGGTCAGCCCCGGGCTGATGGTCTATCTCGACCAGGTGAAGCGGGCACGGCTCATCGCGCATTGGAATGAGGTCTTGCGCGCGCAGTGAAGGTGTTCCGCTTCCAGCTGCTTCGTCCTTTGAAGCCGGAAATCGGACTGCCGTCCGCCAATTACGGCAAAAAAGTGTCCGCTGCTGCTGGATATCTTGCCGATGTCAGCTAAATGACAGCTTGTTGTGGTGCCTTTGGCTACTTCTTCTCCGTGGAGGCGGAGAGCTGAAGCCTTGGGAGGTATTCCGCTCGTCATTCAGGACACTTGTGTCCGCTGATCAGCCATCCTCCCGATTCCCTGGAGAATAACGGGCGGTTTGCTCAGCCGCCGACGGAGGACACATCGTGAAGCATACGTTCATCGCAACCCTTTTTGCAGCTGCTATCGCGCTGCCGGCCTATGCGGCCGACTACACCATCATCGCGCCGGCCGCTCCCGGCGGCGGCTGGGACCAGACGGCTCGTTCGCTGCAGACCGCGCTGCAGCAGGAGAAGATCTCCGGCAACGTGCAGGTCCAGAACGTTCCGGGCGCCGGCGGCACCATCGGGCTTGCGCAGTTCAGCAGCCAGGCTGCAGGCAACCCGAATTCGCTGATCGTCGGCGGCTATGTGATGGTCGGCGCGATCCTCACCAACAAGTCGCCGGTGACGCTCAAGGACGTTACGCCGATTGCCCGGCTGACCGGCGAGTACGAAGCCGTCGTCGTTCCCGCCGCATCCGAGATCAAGACCATGGCCGATCTGGTTGCGGCGCTGAAGAAGGATCCGGGTTCGGTTTCCTGGGGCGGCGGTTCGGCCGGCGGTACCGATCACATCACCGTCGGCCTGATCGCTAAGGCGTCCGGCGTTGATCCGACCAAGATCAACTATGTCGCCTTCTCCGGCGGCGGTGAAGCACTCGCCGCCATTCTCGGCGGCCAGGTCACGGCCGGCGTCTCGAGCTACAGCGAGTTCCAATCGCAAGTGAAATCCGGCACGCTCCGCCTTCTCGCCGTTTCCAGCGACAAGCGTATCGACGGCGTCGATGCCCCGACGCTGAAGGAAGCCGGCACCGACGTCACCATCCAGAACTGGCGCATGGTTGCGGCTGCCCCCGGCCTGTCGGCTGAACAGGTCGCCGCCGTCACCGCCGATTTCGAGAAGCTGCATAACTCGGCCACCTGGCAGGAAACCCTGAAGACCAAGGGCTGGGCCGACACCTATCTGTCCGGCGACGCCTTCAAGGCGCAGCTCGAAAAGGACGTCTCCGCCACCGAAGGCATTCTCAAAGAGATCGGACTTGTTCAATGAGCGAGGATAACACCTCCTCGGCAACCGAGCGCCGCCCTGATTGGGCGGCGTTCATCATTGCCGTTTTCCTCTTCGTCGTCGCCGGCGTGATGGCCTGGGATGCCTCGCATCTGAAAACGATCGCGCAATACGACCGCATCGGCCCGGCAACGGTGCCTGAAGTGGTGGCGTTCGGGCTCTTCTGTCTTGGGGTCTGGACCGTCGCCGAAGCCTGGCGCGGCGAGTTTCCGGAACGCGACCGGCAGGAAGTGGCGCCGGTCATCTGGATCGTCGCCGGTCTTGCCGCCCAGATGCTGCTTCTGCGCACCGCCGGCTTCTCGATTGCCACCGGTGTGCTGTTCGCACTGACGGCGCGCGGCTTCGGCAAGCGCAAGCTCTGGATCTCGCTGCCGTTCGGCATCGTTTTCAGCTTCGTCGTCTGGGCGATCTTCTCGCAGTTGCTGCAGCTGACGCTGCCGGCCGGCCCGCTCGAACATCTGTTCTTCTGACCGCGCGAGGCGCTGTCAGCTCTTTTGATTTTGCGCGGCGCCTGACCCCGTAACCGCAGGGTCGGGAATGCCGCTTGGGACACCAAGATGAGCACATTCGAATTTCTATGGCAGGGTATCCTGGTTGCGATGCAGCCGATGAACCTGGTTTATGCGCTGGTCGGCGTCACCCTCGGCACCGCCGTCGGCGTGCTTCCCGGTATCGGCCCGGCCCTTACCGTGGCGCTGCTGTTGCCCGCCACCTACAAGCTCGATCCCGGCGGTTCGCTGATCATGTTCGCCGGCATCTACTACGGCGGCATGTATGGCGGCTCGACGACCTCGATCCTGCTCAACACGCCGGGGGAAAGCGCCTCGATCGTCACCGCGCTCGAGGGCAACAAGATGGCGCGCGCCGGCCGCGGCGGACCGGCGCTGGCGACGGCGGCGATCGGCTCCTTCGTCGCCGGCCTGCTCGCCACGCTCGGGCTTGCCTTCATCGCGCCCTATATCGTCAAGCTGGCGCTGGTCTTCGGACCACGCGAATATTTCGCGCTGATGGTGCTTGCCTTCGTCACCGTCTCCTCGGCCTTCGGCGATTCGGCATTGAGGGGTCTGACCTCGCTGTTCATCGGTTTTGCGCTTGCCATGGTCGGCATCGACCAGCAGACGGGCCAGGCACGGCTTTCCTTCGGCATCCCCGACCTGCTCGACGGAGTCGAGGTCACGACGCTGGCGGTGGCCATGTTTGCCATCGGAGAGACGCTCTACATCGCCGCGCAGGGCAACCGGATCGCGGAGAAGGTCGAGGCGGTCAAGGGTTCGCTCTGGATGAACGCGCAGGATTGGTCGCGCTCGTGGAAGCCGTGGCTGCGCGGCACGCTGATCGGGTTCCCGATCGGTGCGATGCCGGCGGGCGGCGCCGAAATCGGCACCTTCCTCTCCTATGCCACTGAAAAGCGGCTGGCAAAGAACCCGGAAGAGTTCGGCCATGGCGCAATCGAAGGCGTGGCCGGTCCCGAGGCGGCGAACAACGCCTCGGCCGCCGGTACGCTGGTGCCGCTTCTGACGCTCGGCCTGCCGACGACGGCGACGGCGGCGATCATGCTTGCCGGCTTCCAGCAATACGGGCTGCAGCCCGGACCGCTGCTGTTTGCCACCAATCCGCAACTCGTCTGGGGCCTGATCGCCAGCCTGCTCATCGCCAATGCGATGCTCCTGGTGCTGAACCTGCCGATGATCGGGCTCTGGGTGCGGCTGCTGACCATTCCGAAACCGTGGCTCTACGCCGGCATCCTGCTGTTTGCAACGCTTGGGACGATCGGCGCCAATCCGTCGGTGTTCGAGCTCGGCATGCTGCTCGCCTTCGGCTTGCTCGGCTATGTGATGCGGCTCTTCGGCTATCCGATTGCGCCTGCCGTCGTCGGCCTGATCCTCGGGCCGCTGGCCGAACAGCAGCTGCGCCGTGCGCTGGCGATCAGCCAGGGCGACGTCACGACGCTGGTGATGTCGCCGATCGCGGCCGGTCTGCTCATCGTTGCCGCTGCCGCCTTCCTCATCCCGCTGATCCTGCGGCTGCGCGGCAGGGGCCAGGTGCTGTCGCAACTGGCGGCAAACGAAGACTAGCGCATCGGCCCGAAAATCGGAATCGATTTTCGGAAAACACGATGCGGGGATTGAAAGTGTTAGAGCGTCCTTTGTGGTCCGAAGGGACGCGGCGCTCTAAGAAGAAAAAGACGACCTTACCCCTCCCTCGAGGCCGGCCATGGAGACATGCGCCGGCCTCTCGTTTTTGCATGGCTGAGGTGATTTTCTGAGCATTGTGGAGGTATGGGCGCGATGCCATCTATAGGTAGTCAATCATAGAGCAAGAGGAAAAGGACAATGTCCGCCATCCGCAATTCAGTCCGTACAGGTTTCTTTGGCCGCGCCTTTGCCGTGCTGGGCGCCGCAAACGCCGTCAGCGCCGCCGTTGAAGCCGGCCGCCGCCCGCGTGCCAGCGACCTCAAGGAACTCGGCATCGACCCGGCCTCCTTCGGTCCGGCTTCCCGCTAAGGCCTTCAAGCCATGCATGAATGAATTAGCCCGCAACCGGATGGTCGCGGGCTTTGTTTTTAACCGCAAGGCTGTTGCGCACTGCGCTTCCTGCATCGTCAGGCGTGAAGCTCCTCCCGCTCGGCGCCGTGCTCCTCCACTCGTTCGCGCCTGTTGTGGCGGATGGACGACCAGAGCGACAGCCCGATCAGGGCCGCGCCGCCGAGCCCGGTGATAACCTCGGGGATGTGCATCAGGGTCTGCGCATACATGATCACCGACAGGATCAGGATGGCGTAGAAGGCGCCATGCTCGAGATAGCGGTATTCGGCAAGCGTTCCCTTCTCCACCAGCATGATCGTCATCGAGCGCACATACATGGCGCCGATGCCGAGGCCGATCGCGATGACGAATAGGTTCTGAGTCAGGGCAAAGGCGCCGATGACGCCGTCGAAGGAAAAGCTCGCATCCAGCACCTCCAGATAGATGAAAGCGCCAAGACCACCCTTGGCGGCAGCGCTCATCGTCTGCTGCGAAGCATCGAGCAACTCGCCAACGACCTCGACCGCGAGGAAGGTGAGCAGGCCGTAAATGGCGCAATGAACGAAGACGCTAGCCTCCTCGCCGCCGATCAACCAGGAGAAAACCAGCATCAGCGCCAGCACGAAAGCGATCTCGATACCTCGGATGGTAGCCGAGCGTGCCATCACCTTTTCCAGGCCGCGAAACCAATGGATCTTCTTTTCATGGTCGAAGAAATAGCTGAGGCCGACCATCATCAGGAAGGTACCACCGAAGGCTGCGATCGGCAGATGCGCGTCGTTCATGATGCGGGCATATTCCTCGGGTTCGCGGGCAGCCAGCACCAGCGCGTCCCAAGGGCCGATCCGCGCCGCGATCGCGACGATCGCCAGCGGAAAGACGATGCGCATGCCGAAGACGGCGATGATGATGCCCCAGGTGAGGAAGCGCTTCTGCCAGACGGGCGTCATCTCCTTCAGCTTGTTGGCATTGACGATGGCATTGTCGAAGGAGAGCGAGATCTCCAGCACGGCAAGCACCGTGCAGATGAAGAAGACAGTTGCCATGCCGCCGATCGTGCCGGTCGTCTGCCAGCCGAGCACGGCGCCGAGAACGAGGCCGAGGGCAGTGACGATGAAAGCCCAGCGGAAATAGCCGAGCGAGGATTGAGGGACTACGGGCTGATTCATGGCCGCACCTCGTGGCCGCAAATCGTGTTGAAGAGGGTGGATATATTGGAAAGACGCGGCACGCCACAACGGGCATGCGGGTCAGGCATGGTGAGTTTGTTCATCGATGAAAAATCCGCCGGCTAAGCTGCAGGCGGTACCGACATCACGAGAGCGCCGTAAAAACTCTCGCCAGAGGGGCCCGGCACCAAAGTTCCCCGTCAGCCGATGTCTGGAAGGCTGCGGGATAGGCTCTAGTTAATGAACTTCCCCGGCCAGTCAAGGCTCCGGGCACACCGGAGATCAGGCAATTTTTTTTGGAACCATCCCGATGCCCGCCCGTTAGGCTCTGGTTGAGCTTAAAAAAGGAGGCCGATGATGCACACTTCGACCCATATTCCCGACAAACGCACGGAGGCATCCGACCGCATGAAGCGGGCGAAGCCGAACCGCATGCAGAAGGCGCAGGTGCTGCCGCCGCATCATGTCGACCTGACGCTGACGCCCGGTGTCTATCACGACATTCATGTGCCGGCCCATGTTACCGGTGCGGATCTTTCCAAGGGTGGCCCGGACATCAAGAGCAATGCAGAGACCAAGAAATAACCAGCATTCCCGCCTCTTTGGCGCGCTGACGGTCGATTTGAAACAGGGTGAGAAACATATGACGATCAACTTTGTGCCCCGCGAGATCTTCATCCGGCACGAAAAAGAATGGCAGGCCATACGCGAGGCGGCGGACGAGCGCATTCGGATCGGCAAACGGCAGAAGCCGCTTGCCTCGTCCATCGGCGACGCGACGCCGGTTGAGAAAAACGATCTTTCGGCCGCATGCTCCGAATAACCGACAGACAGTCACGCTGACACAAACGCCCGGCATGATGCCGGGCGTTTTTTCTATCGATGTTCATCCCGGTCGACCCGCTGTCCGGAATTATAGCCGAAGTGTTGTTCGAGTTTGCCGAAGGCGAAGAGCACGCAGATGGCGGCAATCGTCGTGAAGAAGGCGATCGGCCAATAGCCGAAGCCCATGGCGAGGCCGATCGCGCCGGAGAGCCACATGCCGGCGCCGGTCGTCAGCCCGTGCACCCGGCCTCTTGCAAAGACGATCATGCCGGCGGCAAGGAAGGCGACGCCGGCGGTCACCGCTTCGATGACGCGCAGCGGATCGATGCGCACCTGCTCATCATCGGCGAAACCCGGCATGTGCACGGCCTCGATCGAGATGATGGCGAAGAGGGCAGCGGCAAGACTGATCAGGATATGGGTTCGGAAGCCTGCCGGGCGGTCGCGGGCCTCGCGTTCGAAACCGATCAGTCCGCCGAAGAGGATGGCGCCGATCAGGCGGGCGAAGATGACAGGATAGTGGATGCGTGACGCCGGTATCATGTCGGCGATGATGAGATCCATGGAGTTTCCCCAGAACATACGGAATTTTTCGCTGGCTAACGTATGAGCGCGGGATTTGTTCAGCTTTTTCCCCTCACGCGTTTCGGCCGCCACGCTGGCCTCCCCGATAGGCGCCGACGCTTGTATGCCATTCGAGGGAAAGATCGGCGGATCAAGCATCATCCTGCCGCCGCGCCAACCTTTCAGAAAGGATTGGGCGGCGATAATTGCGGCCTCACAGGAATCGGACAGATGGCCAAGACAGCGACACGCGGCCGCCGCAAGGCGCCGGCGAGAGGAAAGAGCAGAGCACGCAGCAGCGGTGGCGGATTGCTGCCCTGGGCGGTGATCGGCATTGCCGCGATCGGCGGCATCGTCGCCCACGACAATTGGAAGAGCATCCAGCCGATGCTTGCAAGGCAGGCAACGCCGGTCACGCGGGAAACGGCGGAGCTGAAACCTTCAGTCAGGAAGGACGTGCCGGCGAAGCAGGTGGCGCTGGCCACACCGACGCCGAAAGCTGCACCGCCGGTGCAACAGTCGCAACCGTTACCGCCAGCCGCGATCCCGACGCCGGCGATCCAGCCGATAAAGGCGGTGCCGTCGCCCGCCTCCCCGGCCGTGTCGGAAACCGGGACGGTGGCCTTCGGCTATTGCGGGCAGGGCGCCCATATCAATTGCGTCGGCGATGGCGGTGTCTTCTGGTACAAGGGCGAGAAGATCGTGATAGCCGACATGGCAAGCCCTGTCGTCGACCAGGCGCGTTGCGACGGCGAACGCCGGGTGGCCTTTGCCGCCAAGTCGCGGCTGCTGGCGCTTCTGAACGCCGGACCGTTCACGATGAATGCCGCGGGCAAAGCCGAGCCTTCAGGCGCGCCGCGCGTCGTCTCGCGCGACGGGCGCTCTTTCGGCGCACAGCTGATCAATGAGGGGCTGGCACGCAAGCCGGGGGCTGCCGGCGCCGCCTGGTGCGCCTAGACCGGTTCAGCTTTTAACGGAAGCGCCGAACCGCTCGATCCTTTTGTTTTTCGCATTCCCGGCAAAAGCGCTTCGCGCTTTGCCTTGGAAAACCGCTTCGCACTTTTCCTGGAACTGCTCTGACGGGGACTATTTGCCCTTCTTCACCAGCTTGCCGCCGGTGCGGAAGCTGCCGGTAAAGGAGGAATCCTTGCTTTCGGCGGTGCATTCGATTGCGATCGGCTTGCCGGAATAGGGATTGCCGAAGGTGCAGAAGCCAGCGACCTTGACCTCCCCGGTCATCTTGTTGCCGACACCCGTGGTGACGAGGCTGAGCGGCAGGCGGGCATTGCCGTTGGATGCGGGTTTGATGCCGGCGCCGTCGCCCTGGAAGCCGAGCGCCTTGCCGTCAGAGGTGAAGATGAAGGTCACCAGGCCATTGGCCAGCGTGACGCTGGCAAGCTCGTTCTTGCAGCCTTTGGTGGCGTCGAATTTGGCGACAACAAGCTTGGCGCATTTGCCGGAAAGGGTAATGACGCCGGGTGCGCCCGGAAACGTCTCGGGAGCAACTGGTGCTGCAGAGACCGGCAAGGTGAAGGCGGCGGAAAAAATGGCGGCGGCTGCCGGTGCGAAAAATCTCATTCTCTGTCTCAACCCCATCTGTCTGCGACGGCGAATCGGCCATGCGTTGGATAATCAGGCATTGGCACCGTTCTGTGACTTATTTTGGTCTTGTCCGGCGCTGTTCGGCGTCGAACGGGGCGTTAGGGATTTTTGAAATCATCCCAGAGGATCGCCACCGCAGCCGCGAATATCGTGGTCGGAATCAGCCAAAACTTGATGCTGATCGGTTCGACGACATGAAACTGCATATAACCGAAACCGAAGAGGCCAGTCCCAACCAGGGCGAGGCCGAGGATTATCGATATCGCTTTCCGTGTCCGCGTTCTTTGCGCCATACATCCCCCCAATTTCCCACATGTGCGGGTGACCGCACAGCCGACTGAAATCCGCCCGGACATAATCCGAGTTAAAAAGCCCTTGCGCCCGTAAAGTGTCGGATTGGGAGCGCATGCCAGCCGCAAGAACGAAAAATCCCCGAAGCGGGGATTTATCAACGATGTCAGGGGGATCGGATGGTGGGCGTGACAGGGATTGAACCTGTGACCCCTACGATGTCAACGTAGTGCTCTCCCGCTGAGCTACACGCCCATCCGATGGCGGCGCATAGATCACAAAACCTTTGGAGCCGTCAATAGGCTTTTTTCAGTTTTGTGACGCGCCGCCCGGCAAGCCTTACGCGGCAAGCATTTTGTTGACCTCGTCGACGAGGTCGCGCAGGTGGAAGGGCTTGGAAAGGACCTTGGCATCCTTCGGCGCCTTCGAATCGGGGTTCAGCGCCACGGCGGCAAAACCGGTGATGAACATCACCTTCAGGTCGGGGTCGAGCTCGGTAGCGCGGCGCGCCAGCTCGATACCGTCCATTTCGGGCATGACGATATCGGTCAGCAGCAGGGAAAACGGCTCCTCGCGCAGCCGGTCATAGGCGCTGGCGCCGTTGTCATAGGAAAGGACCTTGTAGCCGGCCTTTTCGAGCGCTTTCACCAGGAAGCGGCGCATGTCATTGTCGTCTTCTGCGAGAAGTATCTTCTGAGTCATTAATCCAGACCGCTGATCAATAAGTTTTGGTGGGCTGCCAGCCGTTTACACTAGTCTTGAGCCGGTAAACAACCGGTGAATTGCCTGTGCGTGATTGCCATCCCTTCTACATAGTATGGACTTGAGGCCGGGCAACTGGCAACATGGGCGCAGCAGCCAGTTCATGACATGGTAAAGAGGGCCGAAAGTGCCGGAAATACGCGAATACGAGCTTTTTGAGGTTCATGAGCCCGTGTCGCAGACCATTCCCTTCGTCTACAACTCCCCTCATAGCGGCCGCATTTATCCACCGGAATTTATTGCCCAGTCGCGGCTCGAGGGCATCGCCATCCGCCGTTCCGAGGATCACTATGTCGACGAGCTCTTCGGCTCTGCCGTCGCACTCGGCGCGCCGCTGCTCGCAGCCAACTTCCCCCGCGCCTATCTCGACGTCAATCGCGAGCCCTACGAGCTCGATCCGCGGATGTTCGACGGGCTGTTGCCGCCCTATGCCAATGTCAATTCGCTGCGCGTCGCCGGCGGGCTCGGCACCATTCCGCGTATCGTCGCCGAAAATATGGAAATCTATGCACGTCGTCTTCCTGTGCAGGAGGGGCTCGACCGGGTCGAAGCGGTCTATAAACCCTATCATGCGGCGCTGCGCCGGCTGATCGCGCGGACGCATGTGCAGTTCGGCTTCGGCGTGCTGATCGACTGCCACTCGATGCCCGGCAATGTGCGCGTCGCCGGCAACGTTGGGCGGCCTGATTTCATCATCGGCGATCGTTACGGCACCAGTGCTTCGGCCGAGCTTTCGCGGGCGGCCATCGCCATTCTCGAGGAAATGGGCTTTGCAGCAATCCGCAACAAACCCTATGCCGGCGGCTTCATCACCGAACATTACGGCCGGCCGTCGCGGGGCCTGCATGCACTGCAGATCGAGGTGAACCGGGCGATCTATGTCGATGAAGTGACGCTGGAGAAACGCGAGGATTTCGCCGCAGTTGCCGATGCCGTCACCGCCTTCATGCGGCAGATGGCGGATTACGTCGAGAAATTCGCCGGCGATCGGGCGCTGGCCGCCGAATAAATCTCTTTTTCGATTTCGCTGCTGCCAGGCCTAGTCCTCCCTGGCCAAAAAAAACCGCGCTTGTGAGCGCGGCTAAGTCTAGGGAGGAAACACCCAAGGAGGGTATTTACAGTCAGAAGACTGTACGGAAGAAGCTACTATTGCATTGCACAAATGTCAAGCAATATATTGCGCTGCGACATCTTTGGGCAGTTAGATTGAAATTGCCTGCTACGTTTGCATTCCCGTTGCTTTTCGCTATGAAAAGCGCCACTCCCGCCAGCCAAACGGATAAATCATGCTTCCTGACCGTTCGTTCTTCAACCGCCTGGCGGAAGCCGCCCGAGCCGAGACGCTGCCGCGATTCCGCTCCGGTCTCGATGTCACCAACAAGCTCTCCTCCGGTTTCGATCCGGTGACGGAGGGCGACCAGGCGGCCGAACTCGCCATCCGGGCGCTGATCGAGGAGAGTTTTCCCGGTCACGGCATTCTCGGCGAGGAACACGGCAATGTCGGGCTCGACCGCGAATATGTCTGGGTGATCGATCCGATCGACGGTACGCGCGCCTTCATATCAGGCGTGCCGGTGTGGGGAACGCTGATCGGTCTGCAGAGAGAGGGCCGGGCGATCATGGGCATGATCGAACAGCCCTTTACCGGTGAGCGTTATTTCGCCGACCAGAACGGCTCGATCTATACAGGACCGGAGGGCGAACGGCGGCTGGTGACGCGCCAGTGCGACGCGCTGTCGAACGCCATCCTGTTCACAACCTCGCCGCATCTCTTTGCCGGCGAGGAGATGGAAAAATACCGCGAGATCGAGAGCCAGGTACGGCTCTTCCGCTACGGCTGCGACTGCTACGCCTATGCGCTGCTTGCCGCGGGCCATATCGATCTCGTCGTCGAAAACAGCCTGAAGCCCTATGACGTCGGCGGCATCATTCCCGTCATCGAAGGGGCGGGCGGCATCATCACCACCTGGGACGGCGGACGGCCGGAAAATGGCGGCTCGATCATCGCCGCCGGCAGCCGGGCGGTCTACGAGCAGGCGATCGCCATCCTGCAGCGCTAATCCGGATCAGCCCTGCTGATCCTTGATCAGCCTTGCTAATCGCCCGGTCAGCAACAGCGGTCGGGTCACGTGCCGAGGGCGGCGACGTCCTGGTTTTCTTCGGCGTCGCTGCCGGGAATGAAGGCGTGGAAGGCGGCAAGAGCGGCGGCGCGGTAGGTATCCCGTTCCTGGAAGATCTCGTGACGGGCGCCGTTGATTGGCACCAACTGGCCGGCGCGGAAATAACGCGAGAGCCGCTCCTGCGCCGTGTAGGGCACGACACCGTCCCGCGTCGGGGCGATGACGATGGTCGGGATGGTGATCGAGAAGAGATGGTCGGGCGAGGTGACCCGGTCCATCGTGCGAAAAGCCTCGATCAGCCAGCGGGCTGTCGGCGGCCCGAGCGTCAGTTCCGGATGGTCCTTCATCATCGCGACGTTGCGCTCGAAGCGGAGTTCGTCGGAGGTCAGCGGATTGTCACGGAAATCCGGCTCCTTCAGTTTCGAGGTCAGCGGCAGAAAGCCCAGGCCGATGGCGTTCAGCGTGCCGGCCAGAGCGCGGATGACACGGGGCGAAGCCGCCTGGCCGGTGAGGCCGATGAAGGGCGCCGACAGCACCATCCGGTCGATACGGGTGGTGAGATAGGGCGCGGCCGAGAGCGCGATCAGCCCGCCTGTGGAATGGGCGAGCAGGTAGAAGGGCAGGCGGGTATCCGGCAGCACCACCTTTTCAAGGAAGATGTCGAGATCACGCTCGTAATCGGCAAAGCGGCGGATGTGGCCGTGGTTGCGGTGCTTCAGCAGCCGTGACGAACCGCCCTGGCCGCGCATGTCGAAAGTCGCCACCCAGAGGCCTTTGGCCGTCAGGTCGCGGATCGTCTCGAAATATTTCTCGATATATTCGTTGCGGCCATGAAGGATGACGACCGTGCCCCTGGCCATCTGGGCGCTCGAGCGGAAGACGGCGTAACGCAGCCGGTGGCCGTCATGGGTTTCGAAGAACCCCTCGGTGCGGTTTTCCGGGGCGGGATTGTCGGGCGTCGAATAGAGAACCTGATCCATGACCTTGCCAATGCGCCGCTGCTGACTGCTTCGCCTATCAGGGATAGCGCATGGTATCCGCCTTGGAAAGCGGTGCGCCCGCAAGGCGCGGGAAAAGGGCCGGCAGGAGCATGAGGGTGCTCGCGGCCGGCCGAAGTTGAGACTGAAGAAGAAGGGACGATGCACTTCAGCCATCGGGACCAGATTCACCCGACGCTGAAATTCCTAAGCGAATGCGCCTGAACGCGTGCCGAACCGGTCGTTCATGCGGGGTTCACTGGCCGATCAAGGCGATTCCCAAAAGGTCTTGAACTCGTCAAATCCCATCACCATCTCCTTCCTGCGGGCGCCGGAAAGGGCCCGCGCAACCGTCCCGAGGCCGCCAAAGATGGGGTTTCAGGGGCATTTCATCGCAACACGTCGCTTCCACAGGAGGACATCATGCGTCACGTAGACTTCTCTCCCCTTTATCGTTCGACCGTCGGTTTCGACCGGCTCTTCACCATGCTCGACAGCCTTGCCCAGCCGGAGCAGGCGCAGACCTATCCGCCCTATAATATCGAGCGCACCGGTGAAAACACCTATCGCATCACCATGGCGGTCGCCGGTTTCGACGAGACCGAACTTTCGATCGAAGCCCATGCCCATGTTCTGTCCGTGAAGGGCGAAAAGAACGAGGAACCTGCCGAAGGTGGCGAATTCCTCTATCGCGGCATTGCCAAGCGCGCCTTCGAGCGCCGCTTCCAGCTTGCCGACCATGTCGAGGTGACTGCCGCTTCGCTGAAGAACGGCCTGCTGCACATCGACCTTCTGCGCAATATTCCCGAGGCCATGAAGCCCCGCAAGATCGCGATTGCCGCAGAACCGGTTGAGGCTCCGAGGGCCATCGAAGCGCAGATCATCAACGGCTGATCGATCCCTTACGGGTAAAACGGACGGCGCTCCCATCGGGGCGCCGTTTTTTATTTGTCGCCCAAAGCGCGCCGCGATCCTTCAGATTCGCTCCTCGCGCTTTAGCTCCTTATTTTTGCGCGACCTGCTCTATGCCGGGCTGGCTGCCTCGTCCATTTCCTTTTCCGTTGCGCGGCGGGCCGCGGCGGCGGCGTATTTCTGGGCGATGACGGCGCAGACCATCAGCTGGATCTGGTGGAAGAGCATCAGCGGCAGCACGATCGCGCCGATCGACTGGCCGGCGAAGATGACATTTGCCATCGGCACGCCGCTGGCAAGGCTCTTCTTCGAGCCGCAGAAGGTGATGGTAATCTGGTCGGGCTTGTTGAAACCGAGCCAGCGGCTGCCGAACATCGTCAAAACAAGAACAAGTGCCAACAGCACGATGTCGGCTGCGATGACGACGGCGATATCGGCGATCGAGAAAGTGTGCCACAGGCCTTCGACCACCGCCGTGCTGAAGGCGAGATAGACGACCATCAGGATCGAGCCGCGGTCGACAGGCATCAGGATCTTCTTCTTGGCGCGGATCCAGTCGCCGATCCAGGGCTGCAGGATCTGGCCGACGATGAAGGGGGCAAGCAGCTGCAGCAGGATCTGCTCCAAGGCGTCGAAAGAGAAGCCGCCATGGCCGCCGACGGAAAACAGCAAGCCGACGAGCAGCGGTGTCAGGAACATGCCGAAGATGTTGGACGCCGAGGCCGAGCAGATGGCGGCAGGCACATTGCCGCCGGCCATCGAGGTGAAGGCGATCGACGACTGCACCGTCGATGGCAGCACGCAGAGGAAGAGAATGCCGAGATAAAGCGGCTGCGGCAGGATCGTGTCCGGGATCAGTCCGAGCGCCATCCCGAGCAGCGGGAAGATGCCGAAGGTCGTCAGCAGGATGACGAGATGCAGCCGCCAGTGCAGCAGGCCTGCTATGACGACGTCGCGCGAGAGGCGGGCGCCATGCAGGAAGAACAGCAGGGCGATGGCAAGATCGGTGGCGATGCCGAAATAATCCGCGAATGTGCCGCTCGCCGGAAACAAGGAGGCGAGGATGACGGTGCAGACGAGCAGGATGGTGAATGTATCGGGCAGAAAGCGGCGCATGGCGGTCTCGCGGCGTGATAAAAACAGTCGTTGTTCTGTCGTCCATTATGATCCAGGATGCAAGAAATAACAGTTATCGAGAATCTGGATCATGCTGGACCTTTCGCAATTGCGCAGTTTCGTCGCCGTCGAACAGATGGGCAGTTTCACCCTTGCTGCGGAGAGGCTTGGCTTGGGGCAATCGACGGTCAGCCAGCATATCCAGCGGCTGGAGACGGCCCTGGGGCGCAAGCTGCTGGCGCGCGACACGCATAAGGTGATGCTGACCGGCGATGGCGAGGCGTTGCTCTCGCATGCGCGCGCCATGCTTTCGATCGAGGGGCAGGTGCAGTCATTGTTTAAGAGCCACAGCCTGCGCGGCAGCCTGCGGCTCGGCGTGTCGGAGGACTTTGTCACCAGCCAGTTGCCGGCGGTGCTGGAAGATTTCGTTCGTTCGCATCCCTCCGTCGATCTGGAACTGACGGTGGCGCTATCAGGCGTTCTCTACGAGATGCAGGATAATGGTGAGATCGATTTGGTGCTCGCCAAGCGCCGGCTCGGCGATGCACGCGGAAAACTCGTCTATCGCGAGCCGCTCGTCTGGCTGGCGCGCGATCCCGAGCGCGTGCTCGCCTCCGGCCCTCTGCCTCTGATCGCCTTTCCGCCGCCGAGCGTCACACGGGTGATCGCCCTGGAAGCGCTCGGGCGAAACGGCGTGCCGTGGCGGATCGTCTGCACCTGCGGCAGCCTGAGTGGGTTGACGGCGGCGGCGCGGGCCGGGATGGGCGTGCTGGTGCAGCCGCGCAGCATGGCACCATCAGGCCTGAAGGAGATTGCTGCGGGAAAACTTCCGGCGCTAGAGGACGTCGAATTCGTGCTGGTGCCGCGCAAGGGAGCGGATCAGGCGCTGGTCTCAGCACTTTCCGACGATATTCTGCAAAAGGTGAGGGGACTGAAATCGGCGTGAAGCATTGCCAATCGGGGCAATCAGGCAACCAGGCACTTCAGGAAACCATCCACATCCGCTTCCGTCGTCGCGAAGCTGGTGACGAGACGGATCAGGATTTCGCTTTCGGAAACGAGCTCGGGCGTTGCCGCCGGAACCGGCCATTCGTAGAATTTCGCGCCCTTTTCCTCCGCGGTTTTCGCAGCGCTTTTGCTGATAACGGCAAAGACTTCGTTGGAGGCGGTCGGCCAGGCGAGGCGGGCGGCGTTGCTGTCTCTGATGCCGGCGCGCAGCCCGTCGGCCATGCCGTTCGAATGGCGGGCGAGATCGAGCCAGAGACCGTTTTCGAAATAGGCATCGAACTGGGCGGCGATGAAGCGCGACTTGGAAAAGAGCTGGGCGGCGCGCTTGCGGATGAAGGGCATTTCCCGGGCCTGATCCGGATTGAAGAAGACGATCGCTTCCGCACACCAGCAACCATTCTTGGTGCCGCCGAAGGAGAGCATGTCGACGCCGCGCTTCCAGGTCATTTCGGCCGGGGTGGCGCCGAGCGCGATCAGCGCATTGGCGAAGCGGGCGCCATCCATATGGAGCGGCAGATTGCGTTTTTTTGATATGGCGGCGATCTCGCCGATCTCCGGCAGCGAATAGACGGTGCCGATCTCGGTTGCCTGGGTGATCGTCACCGCGCTGGCGCGGCCATGACGGAGGGCGTCTTCGGGATAATGCGCGATCTTTGCCGAGAGCCCGGCCGGATCGATCTTGCCGGCTTCGCCGTCGACGGCAACGAGGCGGGCGGAGCCGGAGAAGAATTCCGGCGCGCCGCATTCATCCTCGATCACATGGGCTTCCGAATGGCAGAAGGTGATGCCGCCGGGGCGCTGGACGCTTGCCAGCGACAGCGAGTTGGCGGCCGTGCCGGTGGCGACGAAAAAGACCGAAACCTCGCGTTCGAAAATCTCGGAAAAGCGGGCTTCGACCTTCCTGTCGAGGTCGCCGGCGCCATAGGCGGCGGCAAAACCGGCCGATTCCGTCAGCAGACGTTCGGCAATGGATTGATGGGCGCCGGCCCAGTTATCGGAAGCAAAGAACATGGGGGAAACCGTTGGGGAAGGATAAGGTTGGCAAGTCCGCAGCGGACATTACGCCAAAGCTTCACAGGATCAAGGTTGTCGCCCGTGACACATCACAGAAATTGAACTACGCAATCAATAAACAAAATAGTGTGGCTTTGCGTAATTTTATTTCGCCATGCCGACTGATCTGGCAATCTTCAGTCGCAAATTGATGTTTTTTGACAGAGCGCTCTTGCGGAGCCGAATGCTTTCTGGCATAGAACTGATGAATTAGGACAGTGTTGCTGTCCTATTTTGGCCTTTGTGGCCGAAGAGGCGCCGAAAGCCCTGGAACAGACCGGCTTTCACGCTATAGTTCTTCCGAGCGTCAAAGCCTTGCCGGCGGCGCGCGGAGGCGAATGGCAGGCGCGGAACGCGACGGTTTGCTTTCCTTTGAAGCAGATGTCTGCGGCCGATCTTCACACTGCAACAGCGCTGTCACGCGCCGAACCTATCTTCGGGTTGCGGCGCATGACGAAAAGCCGCCCGCGGCCCCGCGGGCTTCGACAGGAGGAAAGATGATGACGAAGACGCCATCCATGGAATTTGACCGGTTTGCTGCTGCCGAGGTGCGCGCGACGGCCAATATCTCCACATCCGCCTCCGGCCTGCCGAAGAAACAGGGCCTCTACGATCCGCGCAACGAACACGATGCCTGCGGCGTCGGCTTCGTCGCGCATATGAAGGGCCAGAAGTCGCACCAGATCGTCAAGGACGGCCTGTTCATCCTCGAGAACCTGACGCATCGCGGCGCCGTCGGCGCCGATCCGCTGATGGGTGACGGCGCCGGCATCCTGGTGCAGATCCCCGACCGTTTCTTCCGCGAGGAGATGGCCGAGCAGGGCATCACCCTGCCGCCGATCGGCGAATATGGCGTCGGCCATATCTTCATGCCGCGCGATGAAAAGCAGATCGAGCACTTCAAGAAGGTGATCCAAGACGTCATCACCGAGGAAGGCCAGGTCTTCATCGGCTTTCGCGACGTGCCGGTCGACAATTCCTCGCTCTCCAAGGCGCCGGCGATTGCCGCAACCGAGCCGCATCATGTGCAGGTCTTCATCGGCGCCGGCGAGGATGCCGAAAACAACGACGAGTTCGAGCGCCGGCTGTTCACGCTGCGCAAGGTGATCTCCAACCGTATCTATGATGAGTTCGACGGCGAGGAGAGCAATTTCTATCCGGTGTCGCTGTCGTCGGCGACGGTGGTCTACAAGGGCATGTTCCTGGCCTATCAGGTCGGCGTCTATTACAAGGACCTGTCGGATCCGCGCTTCGAAAGCGCGGTCGCCCTGGTGCACCAGCGTTTCTCGACCAACACCTTCCCGTCGTGGAAGCTCGCGCATCCCTACCGCATGGTCGCCCATAACGGCGAGATCAACACGCTGCGCGGCAACGTCAACTGGATGGCGGCGCGCCAGGCGTCGGTCTCCTCGCCGCTGTTCGGTGAGGACATTTCCAAGCTCTGGCCGATTTCCTATGAGGGTCAGTCGGATACGGCCTGTTTCGACAACGCGCTCGAATTCCTGGTGCGCGGCGGTTATTCGATGGCACATGCGGTGATGATGCTGATCCCGGAAGCCTGGGCCGGCAACCAATCGATGGCGGCCGACCGCAAGGCGTTCTACGAATATCATGCCGCTCTGATGGAGCCCTGGGACGGTCCGGCTGCCGTGGCCTTCACCGATGGCAAGCAGATCGGTGCTACGCTCGACCGCAACGGCCTGCGGCCGGCGCGCTACCTCGTCACCGATGACGACCGCGTCATCATGGCGTCCGAAGCCGGCGTGCTGCCGGTTCCGGAAGAGAAGATCATCCAGAAGTGGCGCCTGCAGCCGGGCAAGATGCTGCTGATTGACATGGAGGAAGGCCGCATCATCTCCGACGACGAGGTGAAGTCGCAGCTGGCGACGGCGCATCCCTATCGCAGCTGGCTGAACCGCACCCAGCTCATCCTCGAAGATCTGAAGCCGGTGGAGCCACGGGCGCTGCGCCGCGACGTGTCGTTGCTCGATCGCCAGCAGGCCTTCGGCTACACGCTCGAGGATACTCGCATCCTGATGTCGCCGATGGCGACGACGGGCCAGGAGGCGATCGGCTCGATGGGCACGGATACGCCGATCTCGGCGATGTCGGAAAAGCCGAAGCTGCTCTACACTTATTTCAAGCAGAACTTCGCGCAGGTGACCAACCCGCCGATCGACCCGATCCGCGAGGAACTGGTCATGAGCCTGGTGTCCTTCATCGGGCCGCGGCCGAACATTCTCGACCACGAGGGCGCGGCGAACGCCAAGCGGCTTGAAGTGCGTCAGCCGATCCTGACCAACGGCGATCTCGAGAAGATCCGCTCGATCGGCCATACGGAAGATCGTTTCGACACTAAGACGCTTGATTTCACCTATGATATCGAGCGTGGCGCCGAAGGCATGCCGGAGATGCTCGACCGACTCTGCGAGCGCGCGGAAGCGGCCGTCAAGGGCGGCTACAACATCATCGTGCTCTCCGACCGCCAGATTGGCCCGGACCGGATCGCCATTCCGGCGCTGCTGGCGACGGCGGCCGTACACCATCACCTGATCCGCAAGGGGCTCCGCACCTCGGTCGGTCTCGTCGTCGAGACCGGCGAACCGCGCGAAGTGCATCATTTCTGCCTGCTCGCCGGCTACGGCGCCGAGGCAATCAACCCCTATCTCGCCTTCGACACGCTGCTCGACATGCATGCCAAGGGCGAATTCCCGAAGGAAGTGGATGCTTCCGAAATCGTCTACCGCTACATCAAGGCGGTCGGCAAAGGCATCCTCAAGGTCATGTCGAAGATGGGTATCTCGACCTATCAATCCTATTGCGGGGCGCAGATCTTCGATGCGATCGGCCTGCAGTCGGAACTCATCGACAAATATTTCTTCGGGACCGCGACGATGATCGAAGGTGTCGGCCTCGAGGCGATTGCCGCCGAAACCGTCGCCCGCCATAACTCGGCCTTCGGCAAGGATCCGCTTCTTGCGACGACGCTCGACATCGGCGGCGAATATGCCTACCGCATGCGCGGCGAAAGCCACGCCTGGACGCCGGATGCAGTCGCTGCCCTTCAGCATGCGGTGCGCGGCAATGCCGAGGATCGCTACCGCGAATTCGCCGAGATGGTGAACAATTCAGCGCTGCGCATGAACACGATCCGCGGCCTCTTCAGGATGAAGAGCGCCGAGGCGCTCGGCCGCACGCCGGTTTCGATCGACGAGGTCGAGCCGGCGGCCGATATCGTCAGGCGTTTCTCGACGGGAGCGATGTCCTTCGGCTCGATCTCCAGGGAGGCGCATACGACGTTGGCGATCGCCATGAACCGGATCGGCGGCAAGTCGAACACCGGCGAGGGCGGCGAGGAATCCGACCGCTACATGCCGCTGGCCGACGGTTCGATGAACCCGGAACGTTCGGCGATCAAGCAGATTGCCTCGGGCCGCTTCGGCGTCACCACCGAATATCTCGTCAATGCCGACGTGCTGCAGATCAAGGTGGCGCAAGGCGCCAAGCCTGGCGAAGGCGGCCAGCTGCCGGGTCACAAGGTTGACGCGACGGTTGCCAAGACCCGCCACTCGACGCCGGGTGTCGGCCTGATTTCGCCGCCGCCGCACCACGACATCTATTCCATCGAAGATCTGGCGCAGCTGATCTACGATCTAAAGAACGTCAATCCGACCTCGGATGTCTCGGTCAAGCTCGTCTCCGAAGTCGGCGTCGGCACGGTCGCCGCCGGCGTCGCCAAAGCGCGTGCCGACCATATCACGGTCGCCGGCTTCGATGGCGGCACGGGTGCATCGCCGCTGACTTCGCTCAAGCATGCCGGCAGCCCCTGGGAAATCGGCCTTGCCGAGACCCAGCAGACGTTGGTGCTGAACGGCTTGCGCTCGCGTGTCGCATTGCAGGTGGACGGCGGGTTGAAGACCGGCCGCGACGTCATCATCGGGGCGCTGCTCGGCGCTGACGAGTTCGGCTTCGCCACCGCGCCGCTGATCGCGGCTGGCTGCATCATGATGCGCAAGTGCCATCTCAACACCTGTCCGGTGGGCGTGGCAACCCAGGATCCGGTGCTGCGCAAGCGCTTCAAGGGCACGCCGGAGCACGTCATCAACTACTTCTTCTTCGTCGCCAACGAAGTGCGCGAAATTCTCGCCTCGCTCGGCTTTACCCGGCTCGACGAGATCATCGGCGCTTCGGAGCTGTTGGAGAAGGACGAGATGCTGGCGCACTGGAAGGCCAAGGGCCTCGACTTCAGCCGCATCTTCCATAAGGTCGATGCCGCCAAGGAAGAGACCTTCTGGACGAGCCGGCAGCAGCACCCGATCGACGATATTCTCGACCGCGTGCTGATCGAGCAGGCACAGCCGGCGCTGACCGCCAAGACACCCGTTGCCTTCGAGGTCGGCATCAAGAACGTCGACCGTTCGGCGGGCGCGATGCTCTCCGGCGAGGTCGCCAAGCGCTTCCGCCATCGCGGGCTGAAGGAAGACACGATCAATGTCACACTTCGCGGTACGGCGGGGCAGAGCTTCGGCGCCTTCCTGGCGCGTGGCGTCACCTTCAACCTGATCGGCGACGGCAACGACTATGTCGGCAAGGGGCTTTCGGGCGGCAAGATCATCATCCGGCCGCCGGAGAATTCACGGATCGTGGCCGAGAACTCGATCATCGTCGGCAACACCGTGCTTTACGGTGCGACCGAGGGCGAATGCTACTTCCGGGGTGTTGCGGGCGAACGTTTCGCCGTGCGCAATTCGGGTGCGATCGCCATCGTTGAGGGTGTCGGCGACCATGGCTGCGAATATATGACCGGCGGCGTCGTCGTCGTGCTTGGCGCCACGGGCCGTAACTTCGCGGCCGGCATGTCCGGCGGTGTTGCCTATGTGCTCGATGAAACCGGCGATTTCGCCAGCCGCTGCAACATGGCGATGGTCGAACTCGAGCCGGTGCCCGAGGAGGACGACATGCTGGAGAAGCTGCATCATCACGGCGGCGATCTCATGCACAAGGGACGTGTCGACGTTTCCGGCGACATGACGCGCCACGACGAGGAGCGCCTCTACCAGCTGATCTCCAACCATCTGCACTATACGGGTTCGACCCGCGCCAAGCAGATCCTCGACAGCTGGGCCGACTACCGTCCGAAGTTCCGCAAGGTCATGCCGGTCGAATACCGCCGTGCGCTCGAGGAAATGGAGCGCAGCCGGATGGGCATCGCCGCGGAATGATTTGCACTGGGACATCCGTCACCTGCTGACCGCAGGTGACGGATGACGAAAATATCTCGATGACTCCGATCATGCCGGCAGCGAAACCTGTCCAGATCGTACGGATGTCTTCCAGGGGATATGCGCCAATGACGGTCAAGAGAAGCAACTTGCCCCGGATACCGGGACTGACGATAGACAGATTGGCTGCGGTGAGGCGGTCATGAGGGTAAGGGACGAAAGCATGGGTAAGGTAACAGGGTTTCTGGAAATCGACCGGCAGGTAGCGAAGTATCAGCCGGCGTCGGATCGTATCCGTCATTTCCGCGAGTTCACGATCCCGATGTCGGACCCGGAAGTGCAGAAACAGGCCGCGCGCTGCATGGACTGTGGCATCCCCTATTGTCACGGCCCGACCGGATGCCCGGTTCACAACCAGATTCCCGATTGGAACGACCTCGTCTACAACAACAACTGGGAAGCGGCGATCCAGAACCTGCATTCGACCAACAACTTCCCTGAGTTCACCGGCCGCGTCTGCCCGGCACCCTGCGAGGAAGCCTGCACGCTGAATCTCGAGGATGCGCCTGTTGCCATCAAGACGGTCGAACAGGCGATCGCCGACAAGGCCTATGAGCTCGGCTTCATCCGGCCGCAGCCGGCGACGGTGCATACCGGCAAGAAGGTCGCCGTCATCGGCTCCGGCCCCGCCGGCATGGCGGCCGCCCAGCAGCTCGGCCGCGCCGGCCACGAGGTGCATGTCTACGAGCGCGAGACAAAGCCGGGCGGGCTGCTGCGCTACGGCATCCCCGATTTCAAGATGGAGAAGAACTTCATCGACCGCCGCGTCGAGCAGATGAAGGGCGAGGGCGTCACCTTCCATTGCGGCGTCAATGTCGGCGTCGATGTCAAGGTCGAGCAGCTACTCGCCGATCATGACGCCGTTCTTTACTGCGGCGGCTCCGAGACGCCGCGCGAGGCGGGCATTCCCGGCACCGAGCTTGCGGGCGTCCACGATGCGATGCCCTATCTCGTCCAGCAGAACCGTCGCGTCGGTCGCGAGAACATCGACAGCGTCGGCTGGCCATCGGACCCGATCCTTGCCGGCGCCAAACATATCGTCGTCGTCGGCGGCGGCGATACGGCTTCGGACTGCGTCGGCACGGCGTTCCGCCAGGGAGCCGTCAAGGTTACCCAGCTCGACATCCGGCCGCAGCCGCCGGAGAAGGAAGACAAGCTTGCCGTCTGGCCGTTCTGGGCGACGAAGATGCGCACCTCCTCCTCGCAGGCCGAAGGCGCCGTGCGGGAATTCCAGGTAGCCACCCTCGAGTTCGTCGGCGAAGACGGCGTGCTGACCGGCGTCAAGTGCTGCGAGGTCGATGAGCGCCGGCGGCCGGTTCCGGGCACGGAATTCGTCATCCGGGCCGATCTCGCCTTCATCGCCATCGGTTTCCGCGGCCCGTTCACATCAAGCGTGCTGAAGGAACTCGAAGGCAAGCTGACGCTCAACACCGACAAGCGCGGCTCGACCAACGTCGTCGCCAACGACCGCGACTACAAGACGTCGATCGACAAGTTCTGGACGGCCGGCGACGTGCGCCGCGGTCAGTCGCTGGTGGTCTGGGCGATCCGTGAAGGCCGCCAGGCGGCGCGCGCGATCGACGAGGCATTGATGGGCTCGACCGTCCTGCCGAACTGACCGCCGGCCGCTCGCACCTTCAAGAAGACAAGAACTCCGCCCTTTCGGCGGAGTTTTTTCATGGAGCGCCGCGCGTCCGCCAGGACGTGATGCGACCGCTTGCCACAGAAACCGTGCCGCAAAGCTCGGACAACGGCAAGGATATCGATGTCAGCAGCCGGATCGACTTCAGACGGACGACAGCGATGCCTTCTTCGGCCTATCGGCTCCAACCATTATTATTTGAGCTGGCCGTAGGCGGCGACCTAGACGGGAAGGGAGCGAAAGGCTGCTTCACGCACAGCGCGTTGCCGACTGATCTACGATCTAGAGCTAGCCGAATTGCAGGACGCTGTTACGCAGGAGATGTGCTTTTATGCTCGCCGAAGAGCAGCTTGTAACCGCAAGCACAATGCCGCCCGCCGCGATTGATCGCTGATCCAGCGCAGCAGAGCGGGCGGTCTCTTTATTTGACCGAGACTTCGGCCGGCGCCTTTGCGGCAGGCAGGCGGTAATCGTCAACGCGGCCGGGAGGTGCTGGCGTCATTTCGCCTTGCTCGACCAGGAGGTCGCGCGGCGACCGCGTCAAAGCCACAGGCGGCGGCCTGGCGCCGAGAAGCTCGGCGCCGCCGTCGAGATTGGGATCGGAGAGGCTGATCGGCACGGTATGTTCGACCGGATTGGCGGGGAGGCCGAGGCCGGGCAGATTGCTGGAGTCGAGGCGAATTAGGTCGGGGCTTGCCTGGGTGCCGAGAAGACGCCGGGCCGGCTTTTCCACATAGAAGGCGAGCTTTCGCCGGCCGGCTTGCGTAAGATTAATGCCGTCGGAGGTGCGCAGGCGCACCTGCTGGCCGTTCACATCCGAACCAGTGACGATGAAGGTGCCGTTTTCGTCGACGAAACCATCCCAGATGTCGACGAATTCGCCGCCGATGCTTTCAACCTGGTTGCGGTAAAGCTGATTCATCTGGACGGCATCGGCCGTCATCGAATCGGACTGGAAAGCGGGAAGGCCGACCCAGAGCAGCGGGATCTTGCGGGCGGTGACCTCCTTGCCGAAGGAAAGGACACGGCGGCGATATTCGGTAAACCAGCCATCGGTGCGGAATTTTTCCTTGGCGGTGTCGGTCACCATCTGCTGGCGGTCGTTGGCGCCGATCATGACGACGACCATCGCCGGCTTCAGCTCGTCGATCATCTTCGGCAGCTGTGCCGGCCAGTCGTAATAATCGTCACGAACCAGGCCCGAGGAGACGTTGCCGCGGGCTTCGACGACGACGCCGGGCGAGGTCTCGAAGGCGGCGGTGAGGCCGTCGCCGAGGCCGCTCGCCAGGAAATCGCCGACGATCAGGATCTTACGGGCGTCGCCGAGCTTCTGCACCGCCGGCTCCTCCTGCACGGGAGCGCGGACCGGCGGCGCGGTGCGGGTATTGACGATGGCTTTCTGCGCCGGCGGGCGCTTGCGCTGCTGGCGTCTCGGCTGCTGGACATCAGGCGCCTGCGGTGCGTCGTCGAGATAGCGCCGGCCGAGGAGGAAATCGAGGATCGACCGGCGCTGGTAGCGCTGCTCCTGGGCTTCGGCAACCTGCATCGGCGCAAGCGCGCCAACGAATAGCGAAGCCGCCGTCAAGGCGAGCATGAGCCAACGGATTGGGGTGCGATCAGTTTTCTTCGTCATGGGCAGTTCCGCATCTGCCGGCATCTTGCACGTGGGGTAGGCCAGCGTCCACTCTCGCTATCTAGGTCAAGGTTCTGGCTGTTGTAGAGCAGCATGCCGAAAAGTGTGTGTGGTTTTCGGGCGGTGTCATGCCCTACTTTCTTGATCCAAATGCGGGTTCAGCTTCCCGGCGGATTCGGCCGGGATCATCCCGATCTAGCGACGCAGCGCGTTCAGAAGCGGCAAGGAGGGCTCGCCGTCCGGCTGCATGCCGATGCGCTCCTGCACGGCTGATATCGCCGCCTTCGAACCCGAGCCGAAATTGCCGTCGACCTCGCCATTGTAATAGCCGAGTGTCTTCAGACGCGTTTGCAGCTCGAATTTCTCAGTGATATCAAGGGCGCCGTCCGGGCGCGGCCAGCGCTGCTGCATGCCGCCGTAGCCGGCGATCTGGTCGGCCAGCAGGCCGACGGCAAGCGCATAGCTGTCCGAGGCATTGTAGTTCTTGATGGTGAAGAAGTTGGCGGTCATCACGAAGCCGGGGCCACCGGCTCCGGCCGGCATCTTCAGCATGGCTTTGGTGCCGCCGTCGCGGAAGGCCTTGCCGTTCGGGCGTGTCAGGCCGAGCGCTGCCCATTGGGCCAGCGTATGGGTCTTGCCGGCCTGCTTGGCCGCGTCCGCGGGAACGACGACCTCGTAGCCCCAGGTCTTGCCGGTGTCCCAGCCGTTCTTCATCAGGAGATTGGCCGAAGTCGCCAGCGCATCCGGCACCGAGTTCCAGATATCGCGATGGCCGTTGCCGTCGGCATCGACGGCATAAAGCAGGTAGCTTGTCGGGATGAACTGGGTGTGGCCCATGGCGCCGGCCCAGGAGCCGGTCATTTCGCGAGCCGGCACGTCACCGTTCTGCAGGATCTTCAGCGCGGCGACCAGCTGCTTCTTAGCGAATTTGGCGCGGCTCGGATCGGCATAGGCCAGCGTTGCCAGCGCGCGCGGCACATAGTGCAGCCGGTCGTCCTTGTCGAGAATCGCGCCGTAATTCGATTCCATCGACCAGATGGCGAGCAGAATGGTCTTGTCGACGCCGAATCGCCGCTCGATCGCATCGAGTGTTCTTGCGTGTTTGGCGGCCATCTCGCGGCCGATCTTGACCGTGTAGGGATTGACGCGGGAATCGACATAGTCCCAGATCTTCGAGGTGAATTCCGGCTGATAGGCGGCCTTTTCGAGCACGGTCGGATCAGGCTCGCTCACCCCGGAAAAGGCCTTTTGATAAGTTGCCTTACTGATGCCACTCTGAGCGGCTGTTTGGTAAAAATCCGCGATCCATTTCTGGAACCGGGAATCAGCTCTAGCGTTGTCGGGGACCAGCCCCACCTGGGCGGCGACAATGAGGGCGAGAGCAAGACCACGAAGGGAGTTTTTGTGATTCTGGGTCATCGACAGTCGTATCCGTCATCTTCAGTTTCCGGGGACAGCGAGGCATCATGTCCGCGCCAGAACCAAGACTACAGGAACGGAGTCAACAAATTCTTTACCATAGCGAACCGCTGCGGTCACCATTGCAAAACAGTAGCAATTCTATACTAGTTAAGGCTAAAAAGCCCTATTTCCAAAGCGATATGATCGAAGCAGGAGGCCGGTGTGGCTCAACACAACAAAGTTCGTAAAGCAGTATTTCCGGTGGCCGGATTGGGGACGCGATTCCTGCCGGCGACAAAGGCTGTTCCGAAGGAAATGTTGACCGTCGTCGACAAGCCAATCATTCAGTATGTCGTCGATGAGGCGATCGAGGCCGGGATCGAACATCTGGTGTTCGTCACCGGACGCAATAAGCACGTCATCGAAGACTATTTCGACATCCATTTCGAGCTGGAACAGACGCTGCGCGAGCGCGCCAAGAAGGCGGAGATCACCCTTCTGGCCCAGCAATTGCCGAAGGCCGGCACGGTGAGCTTCACCCGACAGCAGGAGCCGCTCGGCCTCGGCCACGCCGTGTGGTGCGCCCGCGAGATCGTCGGCGACGAGCCCTTCGCATTGCTGCTGCCCGATATGATCATGAAGGGCGACAAGGGCTGCATGAAGGGCATGATCGACCTTTACGCCCAGAGCGGCGGCAATATCATCGCCGTCGAGGAATGCGCGCCCGACCAGGCGCATAAATACGGCATCGTCGGCGTCGGCGAAGCGATCGGTGACGGCTTCCGCATCACCGGCATGGTGGAAAAGCCTGCCAAGGGGACGGCACCTTCCAACTTCTTCATCAACGGCCGCTACATCCTGCAGCCGGAGATCTTCAAGATCCTCGAAACCCAGGAGCGCGGCGCCGGCAACGAGATCCAGCTCACCGACGGCATGCTGAAGCTGCTGAAGGAACAGGATTTCGCCGGTTACCACTTCCGCGGCGCGACCTACGACTGCGGCGCCAAGGACGGCTTCATCCTGGCAAACGTCGCCTTCGCTCTCGAACGCGCCGATATTCGTCCCTCCGTCGAAGGCGGCTTCAGGGAATTGCTTGCCGGCCTGAAGTAAGGGCTACGCCTGGATTATGAAGTGACAGAACGCCGCGCATCCGGGCTGGATGCGCGGCGTTTAACGTTTCAGCTTGAGGCCGACGCCGGCACGAAATTGCTGCGAGTCGGTGCCTTCCTTGCGCGTCGTCAGCTCGTAGCCGAGCGTGCTGGTCAAATCGAGATAGCGGTTGATGTTCCAGGTCAGGCCGGTCGCGGCGGTATAGACGAGCTCGTCGTTGATGGTGCTATCCGTGGGATAGTCGCGCCATATTACCCCGCCGATCATCGTCCCGACCAGATTGTCGCGCAGCTGGTGGGTGAGCGTCGTCGTCAGTGCGTGCGAGACGTAGCCGCTCTCACCGGCAGTCGTTGAGGGCTGAATGCTGGTTTGCAGGTCGAAATTGACGTCGGTTCCGCGGATCGGCGACCAGAGCAGGCTTGCATCGAGTGTCGCCGTATCGATCGAGGACAGGCGGCTGTCTTCGAAATCGGCCTGCTCGTAACCGACGCCGACTTCACCCTTCAGTTTCTCGCCGAGATCGACTTCGACGCCCACCTTGGCGCCATAGCTGTGCCCCGAGCGCTCATAGCCGGCCGAGTCGCGCGTTTCGTCATAGATCGTGCGGCCGATGTTGGCTTCGATGAAGGGGATGAGCGCGGGGGACAGCTCGTAGCCGACGCGGCCGCGCAGCGTACCCGTCGTCTGGTCGCGATCGCTGAGGGTGACGGTCGTGCCGTTCGAAAGCTTGGCATCCGAATAAATCGAGCGGGTCATGGCAAGGGCCGTCGTCCCGCGTAGAATGCCGAAATCGCGCTGGACGGAGGCGCCGGCCGAAAATTCCTGTACATCAGACTGCTGCGCGGCATTGGCGATGGCGTCGGGATCGTCCGTATCCTCGCGGTAGAAATTGTAACCGGCGGTCAGGTGCGCCGTGGTGTCGTCGGGAAGATCGAGCCTGAGGTCGCTGTTGATCTTGAAGGAGGGCTGTTCTTCGCCCTCGCCACTGATATTCCTCTGATAGGCACCTTCCGAGGTTACGGACAGTTGATGGCGGCCCCAGTCGGAGGTCAAGGTCGCTGCCGCGTCTGTTTCGAAAAAGGCGCGCCGCTGTCGGGTATTGCCGTCCTTGGTGGTCTCGGTGTTGATGCTCTGGGTGACGCTCGGGCGGAGCACGAACGTGCCGATCGGGATTCCCGGCGTTTCCTCCGTCGAGGCGCTTGTGGCAGCCCTGCGGCGCGGCAGCGTCTCGTCGAGCGGCGCTTCGCGGGTGTTCAGCCGGCGTATGTCCTCGTCGAGGATGGAGCCGGTAATGTCGTCGCCGGCCTGCGCATCCGGTATGGCTGGCCTCTGCTGGGCATCGTCGGCATTCGCGGTCGCACCATTTGCCGCAGGCGCGGCGGCACCGTCGGTCTCGTCATCGAAACCGGTGGCGGCGGCGTTGTTCGTGGTGCTTTTGTCCTGATTGGCCGCGGAGCGGCTGTTTGCCATCCCTGCCGGCTGTGCGGCGGACTGCGCAAGGGCTGCCGTCTGGGCAAGAATCAGGCCTCCGAACGCGGCAAAAGAGACGGCACGGCTCATGGCGCGGAGCGGCGTCACACTGCTCGTCTGTTTTGGCTGGCCCATGCAATTCGCGCCTGACATGCTTTCGGTTCTTACCCAAAGGTAAAGCCTTGTGGTTAATCATTCGTTGCCGTCAGCGGGCGCCGTTCACATTTCGGAAAGAGTGCGGGGTGGACTTGGAAAGTGAAAAGGTCTAACGCAACTTCATGAACAGAAGAGCGATAAACCTCGTTGAAAACAGCGTGCTCGAATCGGCAAAACGCACGATAGAGACCGAAAGACGCGGTCTTGAAGCGCTGGAACGGGCCCTTGACAATGGCTTGGCCGATCCTCTGACACGGGCCGTCGAAGTCATCGGCGACATCTCCGGCCGCGTCATCGTCACCGGCGTCGGCAAGAGCGGCCATATCGGGGCCAAGCTCGCGGCGACATTCGCTTCAACCGGGACACCTGCCTTTTTCGTGCATGCGGCCGAAGCCAATCACGGCGACCTCGGCATGATCGAGCGCGACGATGTCGTGCTGGCGATTTCCAAAGGCGGCGAGAGCGCCGAGCTCAAGAGCATCATCTCCTTCACCCGGCGCTTCTCCATTCCGCTGATCGCAATCACCTGCAGCGACCGTTCCTCGCTGGCGACCGCCGCCGATATCGTCCTTCTTGTGCCGAACGAACAGGAGGCCTGCCCCAATGGGCTGGCGCCGACGACCTCGACGCTGATGCAGCTTGCGCTCGGCGACGCGCTGGCAGTGGCGCTCCTGGAAGCGCGCGGCTTTACCGCCACGGATTTCCATGTCTTCCATCCCGGCGGCAAGCTGGGCGCCAGCCTGATGCATGTCGCCGATATCATGCATACCGGCGAGCGGCTGCCGCTCGTTGCCAAGGGCACGCCGATGCCGGAGGCGATCACGGTGTTATCGCGCAAGCATTTCGGCTGCGTCGGCGTGCTGGATGAGGATGGCCGGCTTTGCGGTATCGTCACCGAAGGCGATATGGCGCGCAATCTGACCCGCAATCTGGCCGAGCTCGCGGTCGACGATATCATGACCAAGACGCCGAAGACGGTGAAGCCGACGATACTGGCGACCGCGGCGCTGGCGCTGCTCAACCAGCATCATATCGGCGCGCTGATCGTCATCGACGACGACCGCCGGCCGGTCGGACTGGTGCATTTCCACGACCTGCTGCGCATCGGCGTCGCCTGATCAAGCTCGTTCGATCAAGCTCGTTTGATCAGATGGGCTCGACCGTCAGGTCGCGGCCGTTGCTTGAAACCACCTTCACCTGTGTTCCCACCGGCAGGTCCGGTCCCATCACCTGCCATAGCGTATCGTCGAGGCGGATGCGGCCGCGGCCCTCGCGGATCGGTTCGTGCAGCGTCGCCGTGCGGCCGACGAGGCTCGCGCCGCGCTGATTGAGGAAGGGCTCGTCGGTCGTTGCATTGCGCAGCGTCAGCCGCCGGCCGGCGAAGGTCGTGGCAACGGCGAGCAGCGCAAAAAGGATCGCCTGCAATTCCCAGACCCAGAAGGCGCTGTCCCAGAAGAGCAGCGACAGCGCGCCGACGATCAAGGCGGCAAGGCCGATCCAGACTAGGAAGAAGCCGGGTACGATCATTTCCGCGGCGAGCAGCACGAGGCCTGCGACCCACCAACTCCACGGACCGAGTTCGGCGATGATCTTCGCCAGCATGGCTTATCGCTCCTGATCGGGATTGAAAGGATTGGGAGTCGACGGATTGATCGGCGGCGTCGAGCGCGCCGGTGCGGGGCGCGGACGCGGCGGCAGCGGCGGCGGGGTTGCCGGGCTGTTGCCGGCATCGCCGAAGACCTCGCGGGCAATGGCGCCGATGCCGCCGAGCGAACTCAAGATGGAAGAGGCTTCCATCGGCATCATGACGATCTTGGAATTGGGCGCCGAACCGATCGAGGTGAGCGCTTCGGTGTATTTCTGCGCAACGAAATAGTTGATCGCCTGGATGTCGCCGGCGGCGATCGCCTCGGAGACCATTTTCGTCGCCTTGGCTTCGGCTTCGGCCAGGCGTTCGCGGGCTTCTGCGTTGCGGAAGGCGGCCTCGCGCTGGCCTTCGGCCTGGAGAATGGCGGATTGCTTGGCGCCTTCGGCTCGGAGGATCTGCGCGTTGCGCGAGCCTTCGGCCTCCAGCACCTGCGCCCGCTTCTCGCGCTCGGCCTTCATCTGGCGGGCCATCGCGTCGACGAGGTCGCGCGGCGGCTGGATGTCCTTGATCTCGACGCGGGTGACCTTGATGCCCCAGGGATGCACGGCCTCGTCGACGACGCGCAGCAGCCGGTCGTTGATCGCATCGCGGTTGGAAAGCAGTTCGTCGAGATCCATCGAACCCATGACCGAACGGATATTGGTCATGGTGAGATTGAGGATGGCGTTTTCGAGGTTGGAGACCTGATAGGCGGCCTGGGCGGCGTTCAGCACCTGATAGAAGGAGACGGCATCCGCCGAAACCGAGGCATTGTCCTTGGTGATCACCTCCTGGGTCGGCACGTTCAGCACCTGTTCCATCACGTTCAGCTTGGCGCCGACGCGCTCGATGAACGGGGTGATCAGGTTGAGGCCGGGCTCCAGCGTGCGGGTATACCGCCCGAAGCGCTCGATCGTATAGCGGTAGCCCTGCGGCACGGTCTTGATCCCGGCAAAGAGCACGAGGATGACGAAGATGACCAGCACGATGACGACAATGTCGAAGCCGCCGAACAACATGAAGAATTCCTCCTATCGGCGCATGCGCCCATACACTGATGTGGTGGGGTAGCATGTTCTTTGCGAGGAAGAAATGCCGTATGGATGCTACACATCCGTGTGAGGTGGAGGTTTCCTCTCGGTTGGGTTATTTGGATCTTCGCCAGCTATCCGTGCGGCGATGCTTTCTGAAAAGATCTCTCAGGTCCAGCCCTGCAATTCGCGGCGCACGACCTTTTCCAGCACCTTCATGCCGTCCTCGCCGTCGTTGAGGCAGGGGATATGCGCGAACTTCTCTCCACCGTTCTCATGGAAAGAATGGGCAGCCTGCTCGGCGATCTCCTCGAGCGTCTCCAGACAGTCGGAGACGAAGCCCGGATTGATGACGGCGATGCGCTTGACGCCGTCCTTGGCGAGCTTCTCCACCGTCTTGTCGGTATAGGGCTGCAGCCATTCCTCCGGCCCGAAGCGGGACTGAAAGGTGACCATGAAGTTTTCCTCGGTCAATCCGAGCCGCTCGCGCAGCAGCCGGCCGGTCTTCTGGCATTGACAGTAATAGGGATCACCCTGCTTGAAATAGGACATGGGGATGCCGTGGAAGGAGGCGAGCAGCATCTCGGGCTTCCAGTCGAGCGTCGAAAGATGTCTTTCGACGGAACTGGCGAGTGCCTCGATATAGGTCTCGTCGTCGTGATAGTCGGGCACGGTGCGCAGCGCCGGCTGCCAGCGCATAGAGAGCAGCTTCTGGAAGGCCTTGTCGTTGACGGTGGCGGTCGTTGCCGCCGCATATTGCGGATAAAGCGGGAAGAGCACGATACGGTCGCATCCCTCTTGCTTCAGCGCGTCGATGCGCGAAGCGATCGACGGCGTACCATAGCGCATCGCCCAGTCGACTTTGACGCTATCAAGATCCTTCAGGCGCTCGGCCATCAGCTCCGATTGGTTGCGGGTGTAGGTGCGGAGATAACTTTCGTTCTTCTCCTTATTCCAGATCAGCTCATAGGCCTTGCCGACCTTCTGCGGGCGGGTGTTGAGCACGATGCCGAACAGGATCGGGTACCACTTCCAGGGCGACCATTCGATGACGCGGCGATCGGTCAGAAATTCCCTGAGATAGCGGCGCATCGACGTGTAATCGGTGCCATCGGGCGTGCCGAGATTGACCAGCAGGACACCGACCTTGCCTGATTTTACGGCCGGATGGTCCGCCGGGCGGAGTGAAATATCTGCTGTCATTC
Organism: Rhizobium sp. BK112; assembly: GCF_014193215.1. Classification (NCBI taxonomy): domain Bacteria; kingdom Pseudomonadati; phylum Pseudomonadota; class Alphaproteobacteria; order Hyphomicrobiales; family Rhizobiaceae; genus Rhizobium; species Rhizobium sp. BK112. Next base: position 159,142 of record NZ_JACHYZ010000007.1, on the reverse strand, counting down.
TGGCCCCAACGCTTTTTTTGTCTCGTCAGCTCATACGCAGCCTGGAGATCGTGGTTCACCCTATAGAAAGAAAAGCCGGCCCGGGAAACCCCGGACCGGCCAGTGGCATCGGGACAAATCGTCTTACTTGGCGGGAACCTCGATCTCCTTGCCAACCGTCAGGTGACGTGGGTTCGGCTTGCCGTTGGCATCCGACAGCTTCCGCCACAACGTGCCGTCGCCATAGAAGGTTACGGCGAGATCCCAGAATGTGTCGCCGGCGGCAATGACGTGGGTGGACGGCGTCGTTGCGGCAGGTGCGGAGGCTGCCGGCGCCGGTGTGGGTTCCGCAGCGGGCGCGGGGGCTGCTGGTGCCGGAGCGGCAGGTGCCGGTGCAGCGGGTGCGGGAGCCGGCTCTGTGGATGGAGCAGGAGCAGCCGGTGCAGCAGGCGCCGGTTCGGAAGCGGAGGGGGCCGGCGCTGCCTGCGCCAGTTCCGCGATGCGGCCATCCGTGTATGGCTTATAGGGCGAATGCGCGGCGACGTATGCCGCAGTCACATCGGCAAGATCCGGGCCGAAATCATAGGCGTTCTGGCCCTCCTTGAAGATCGAATAGCCGTCGCCGCCGGCCCGCATGAAGTTGTTGGTGGCGAGTTTGTAGGTCTTGGCCGAATCGATCGGCGCGAAATTGGCGCCGTCCTTCACCTGAACATCGCTGACACGGCTGCCCGCGGGCTTCGACGGGTCGAAGGAGAATTTCAGGCCGGCGACCTGCGGAAAGCGGCCGGCGCTCTGGTCGATCTGGCTGACGCCGTTTTCGAGCGCCTTGACGACGTCTGCGCCGGTCAATTCAAAAGTGGCGAGCGTGTTCTGGAAAGGCAGGACGGTGATGACCTCGCCCTGGGTGACCTCGCCGCCGTCGATCGACGCGCGCAGGCCGCCGCCGTTCTGGACGGCGATGGTGACGCCCTGGTTCTTCGTACGGTCGAGCATGGCGTCAGCCACCAGATTGCCCATCGAGCATTCCTTGACGCGGCAGACCTTGCGATCGCCCTCGATCGGGCTTTCGGAGGAGCCGATGACCTTGTTGCGCAGTTCCTCGATCGGCTTTGCCAGTTCGGCGATGCGGGTAATGACAGCCGGATCGGGCGTGAAGGTGGAATCGATCAGGATTGGATCGCCCTTGGCATCCTTGACGACGCCGTTGTCGTCGAAATTGACGACGAGATCGCCGAGATACTTGCTGTAGGAAGCGGCCTGGACGACCGGCACCTTGTAGCCGCCGGGATTGTCGACCATCGTCGGATAGGGGCCTTCGGCCTTCGGATCGGTGTTGGAGAGCAGGCTATGGGAGTGGCCGCCGACGACGACATCGACGTCCGGAATCTTGGCGATCAGGGCGAGATCGCGGGGATAACCGACATGGGTCAGCGCGATGATCTTGTTGACGCCCTGGCCCTTCAGATCCTGGACGGCTGACGTAATGGCCTGGACGTCATCTGATATCGTGACGTTCGGACCGGGGGAGGACAGCTCGGGGGTATCATTGGTGACGGCGCCGACGATGCCGATCTTCTGGCCGCCGACATCAAGCACCAGCGAGGGCTTGATGCGGTCGCCGAGCTTAGAGGCAGCCGTCGCCTTGACGTTCGCCGTCACGACAGGGAACTGCACCTTGTCGAGGAAGGTCGCAAGCCCGTCCTCGCTGTCGTCGAATTCATGATTGCCGACGGTCATGGCGTCGAACTTCATCAGGTTGAGGAATTCGGCTTCGGCCGCTCCCTTGTAGGTCGTGTAGAACAGCGAGCCCTGGAAATTGTCGCCGGCGTTCAGGAGGACGACGTTCTTGCCGGATAGCGCCTGACGGCGCTGGTCGATCGCGGTCTTCAGGCGGGCAGCACCCCCGAAGCATTCCTTCTTGCCTTCCTCCTCGGCCGAGCAGGTGGAGTCGAATTTGTTGATCGATTCGATGCGCGAATGGAAATCGTTGATATGAAGAATATTAAGTTCGTAATCCGCAAAGGCGGCGCCCGCGCTCAGCGCCAGCATGGACGCGGTCAAAAGACCGAAGCTGAAAGACTTCGTCATCCCTGTTCTCCTGATTGAGGCGAAAGATTCCCCTGATCCCTCGCCGTTCCCTTTCATTGTGCGCCGGGGCGATTGCCCGGCCTTCGGATTGTTCCATCAGACGATGTGCAACCGCAAGAGAAAGCTGGGCCAGGCAGGGCGCTTTCCAAGGGGACAGGGCAAAAAAGCCGGGCTGCTTATCCCTGGCATTCGCCATCGGCCGCGTTTCGGTAGAGTTCGTGTACGGCCTCGGCAATATTCGGAACTGTCGCCAGCGCGATGACCAAACAGAAAAGGGCAAAGAGGCGATGAAAGCGCCGGCCGGTCCGGTAGACCAGAAATGCGCCCGCACCATAAATCAGGATTGCCGGTACGGCGAAGATCAACACCTGCAGCGGCCCGTCGCAATCGGGAGCGGCGATGCCCTGGGCACGATAGACATTGGCCGGCAAAATAACGGCAAGTGCCGCAAGCGGCATTGCAAGCAGCAGAACGAGGTAAAAGGCGAAGGCCCGCATGGTGTGCCTAGCCTATCGCCTCATCTTTCAGCCGCGGCGGGAAAGCGTGAACTGTGCGCCGGAATCGGAGGTGCAGTTCAACTGGCTCGGATTGACGAGAGCGCAATTGACCTTGGACTGGGTCTTGCGCACCAGCGAGGTCATGTTGATCTCCACCAGGGTCGGCGAAGTGTTGATATAGGTGCCTGAGGCGAGAAGCTGGTTGCTATCGGTGGTGCGGGTGGTGAAAGTGCCGCCCTGGAAGGTGGAAACGATGCCGTTCGGATCGCTCCAATTGCCTTCGACGCCGGTGGCGACGGGTGCGGTTGCAACCGGCAGGCGACGCGGCTCCGATGAAACACAGGCGGCAAGAGCGGCGGCTGCGCCGACAAGAACGAGACCAGTTCTGATTTTCATAAGGCTTCTCCCGGCGAATCGGCGCGGCGGACACCCGCCAAGTTCGGGCAAAACATGGCGCGCGCCCGGCTTGAAGGCAAGCCTTGGAGGGGCAGCGGCCAGCATTTAGACAGCAGGCGTTACAAAAATGCCCGCCTTGCGGCGGGCATTGTCAAAGCCGAGGAAATGATCTCAGCGAACCAGAATGTTCCGGAACTGCCACGGATCCTTGGTGTCGATATCTTCCGGGAAGAGGCCCGGACGGCCGTCGAGGGGTGTCCAGTCGGTGTAATGACCTTCGACCGGGCCGAGATAGGGCATCTGCACTTCGAGGCAGCGCTTGTAGTCGATCTCGTCGGCTTCGACGATGCCGGCTGTCGGGTTTTCCAGCGCCCAGACCATGCCGGCGAGAACGGCTGATGTGACCTGCAGGCCGGTGGCGTTCTGGTAGGGCGCGATGCGGCGGGTTTCTTCCAGCGACAGCCGCGAGCCGTACCAGTAGGCGTTCTTCTCATGACCGTAGAGCAGGACGCCGAGTTCGTCGATGCCGTCCTCCAGCTCGTCCTCGTCGAGAACGTGATGGACCGGCTGCGGGGTGCCGCCATTGCCGAACATCTCATGCAGCGAGAGCACGGCGTCGTTGGCCGGGTGGTAGGCATAGTGGCAGGTCGGGCGGAAGGTCACTTCGCCGTCCTTGTCGCGCACGGTGAAATAGTCGGCGATCGAGATCGACTCATTGTGGGTGACGAGGAAGCCACATTGCGGGCCGGGCGTCGGGCACCAGGTCCGCACGCGGGTGTTGGCGCCCGGCTGTTCCAGGTAGATCGCCGCCTTGTTGCCCTTCTTGTGCTTCTTGGCATTCTTCGGCATCCACTCTTCATGGGTGCCCCAGCCGAGTTCGGCCGGCTGCATGCCTTCGGAGATGAAGCCTTCGACGGACCAGGTGTTCCAGAAGACGTTGAGCGGCTTCGGATGCTTGGTGCGCTGGGTATCACGCTCGGCGATGTGGACGCCCTTGACGCCGAGTTTCTTCATCAGCTTTGCCCAGCCTTCGCGATCGTGCTGGTCCGGCTCGTCGAATTTCAGGCCGGTGTCGTTGGCGAGGTTGACGAGCGCCTGCTTGACGAACCAGGAGACCATGCCCGGATTGGCGCCGCAGGTGGAGACGGCGGTGGCGCCGCCCGGGTTCTTCGCCTTTTCCTTGCGCACGGTTTCGCGCAGCGCATAGTTGGTGCGGTCGGCATTGCTCATACCCTTGTCGAAATAGAAGCCGAGCCAGGGTTCGACGACGGTGTCGACGTAGAGCACGTCATGCTTGCGGCAGAGCTTGATGAGGTCGAGCGAGGAGGTGTCGACCGAGAGGTTGACGCAGAAACCCTGGCCTTCGCCTTCCGTCAGCAGCGGCTTCAGCAGTTCCTTGTAATTCTCCTTAGTGACATATTCCTTGATGTGGCGAACGCCGTGCTTCTTCAGGATCTCCATGTCAGAGGGATCTTCGCGCGGGTCGATGACGACCATCCGGCTCTTGTCGAATTTGAAATGGCGCTCGATCAGGGGCAGGGTGCCGCGGCCGATGGAGCCAAAGCCGATCATCACGATCGGACCGGTAATTTCGGCATATACCGGATAGTTCTGTTCCGTCATTCTTTTCTCCTGTGGAAGGCGACGAAGGCGTTCAGCCCGAAGAATTATTTGAAATTGCCGCAGAGAGTGCGAGGTGACCGGCTCTAATCACAAAACGACGTCACAATAAAGAGCGTTGACGGGGAAAGGCCAAATATCGGTCGGGCGATGGAGGCCGGCGCGACTATCCACGATCGGTTCGCGTAGATTCAGCGCTTCAGGATTTCCAGCCCTTCGACCACCGTCGTTACGGCAAGCTCGGTGATTTCGTATTCGGCGATGCCGTGGATGGTGAAGGGATCGGCGGCGACATAGGCCTCGATCCCAGCGCGCTCGCCGATCGCCAGGATGACGCCGCCGGTGCGCGGCACCTTGCGGCCGGAGGCGAGGAACCAACCCTTCGCATAACCCTCCTTCACCCAGGCCATATGCGGCTCCATCTGCCCGTCGGCTTCATCGTTGGACTTGAGATAGGTGAGGGAGAGAATGAACATGGTGAGTGCCTCAGAAGGTTTGCGCGGATCAGGCCACGCAGCGAGTTGCCGATATAAAGCGTGCCGGCATCGAGATCGGCAAGCGTGAGGCGGCCGACGCGGGCCCTGCGCTGGCAGATGAGTTCGGTGCGCAGCACGCCGGCGAGCAGGCCGCAGGAGATGGGCGGGGTGCGCAGAATGCCGCTCCCGTCGTCGAGGAAGATCGAGGTGATGGTGCCCTCGCAGACTTCGTCGTGCTCGTTCAACAGGATGACTTCATCGGCCTCATAGGGCCCATATTCGGCGCGGGCTCTCTCGTAGACGGCACGGCGTGTGGTCTTGACCCGAAGCAGCCTGTCGGCGGAATCCAGACGGGTCTCGGCGAGGCGGACGATCCAGGTGGTATCGGGCGCCAGCGGCACGAAAGCGGCGCTCGTCACCTCGATGCGGCCTTGCGCGTCGAAAGTCAGGCGGATGCGCAGCGGACCGGTAGCGCCTGCAACGGCTTGGTCGAGCTTGGCCGCCGCGTCGACCGGTTGCGGGAAGCCGAGGCGACCGGCGGAGCGGGAAAGCCGGGCGAGATGCAACTGCCGCCGGATGAAGCCCTCGCCCGGCTGCCAGCGCAGCGTCTCGATCAACGAAAAATCGATCATCGTGCAATCCAATGATCGCCGACAGCGAAGCGGGCCTTGAGCAGGCATTCCTCATATTCGGCCTCGGCGGTCGAATCGAAGACGATGCCGCCGCCGACATTGAAGACGGCCCTGCCGCCCTCAAAAAGCGTGATGGTGCGGATGGCGACGGAAAAACGCATGGCGCCGGCGGGCGAGATCATGCCGATTGCGCCGCAATAGGCGTCGCGCGGGGCATCCTCGAGCGCATGGAGAATTTCCATTGCCCGCATCTTTGGCGCGCCGGTGATCGAGCCGCAGGGAAAAAGCGCGGAAAAGATGTCGCGGATCGAAAGATCGGGGCGGAGCCTTGCCTGCACATGGCTCACCATCTGGTGGACGGTCGGATAGGTCTCGATGTCGAAAAGCTTCGGGACGTCGAGCGTGCCGACTTCGGTGATGCGGGAGATATCGTTGCGCAGGAGATCGACGATCATGCGGTTTTCCGCCTGCGTCTTGATATCGCGGCGCATGGCCTCGATGATTTCGGCATCCTCGGCGGCGGTGGCGCCGCGTTTCGCCGTACCCTTCATCGGATGGGTCTCGATCCAGCCCTGTTCGTCGGTGCGGAAGAAAAGCTCGGGCGACCGCGAAAGGATGACCGGACCGCCGAGATCAACCAGCGCGCCGTATTTGACCGGCTGGCGTTCGATCAGCGACCAGAAGGCGGCACGGGGATCGCCGTTCCAGCGGGCTTCGACCGGCATGGTGAGGTTCGCCTGATAGGCGTCGCCGAGCCGCAGATGCTGGTGGAGGCGGTCGAAGCGCTCCTTATATATAGCGAAATCCCAGGCAGCTTTCGGAGCAGTGAGGAATTCCTCGTTTTCGAGACGCTGTTTGGGCTGGGCAAGCGGATGCGCATCCGGCTGCGGCGCATCGAAGACGCCGAAGCAAAGCAGCGGTGTTTCGCGGTGTTCCCCAGCGAAGGGGGCGAGTTTCTCCTCAAAGAAGTATCCGGCCTCGTAGGCCATATAGCCGGCAAGCCATTTGCCCTCGGCCTTGGCCTGCTCCATCCGGGTAAGACCCGCAAAGAACTCGGCGCGCGTGCTGGCAACGATGATCTCGGCCGGCTCGGCGAAAAGCATCACCTGTCCGGTCGTGTCGTCGCGGAAGAGAATGTAGGGTTGGTCAGCCACGCGCCGCTTTCAATTTGTTCTGCTCCTCATTGCTCAAAATCCAATGGGAGCGTGAGGCATTTTTCCGCTTCTCCCCACGGGGGAGAAGATGCCCAAAGGGCAGATGAGCGGGCGGAGCGGAGCGACGTCCTGAGCACATGCGAAGGACAGGTTCAGCCGTGTCGCCCCCCATCCGCCTGCCGGCACCTTCTCCCGAGGGGAGAAGAGACCCGTTGCTGCCCTTCCGCCTTTGGAGAAGAGATCTCAGCCTCTATCCAACGCTTCCAACTCGTCGATCAGCCCTTCGATCATCGACAGGCCCTGGCTCCAGAACGACGGATCGGTGGCGTCGAGGCCGAAAGGCTTCAGCAATTCCGAGTGATGCTTGGTGCCGCCGGCCCTCAGCAGTTCGAAATACTTCTCCTGGAAGCCTTTCTCGGCCTTCTGGTAGACGGCATAGAGCGAATTCACCAGGCAATCGCCAAAGGCATAGGCGTAGACATAGAAGGGCGAGTGGATGAAGTGGGGGATATAGGCCCAGTAGGTCTCGTAACCCTCCGAAATGTTGATCGCCGGCCCGAGGCTTTCCGACTGGACGGAGAGCCAGAGTTCACCGATGTCGTCGGCTGTCAGTTCGCCTGATTTGCGGGCGGTGTGGAGCTTGCGCTCGAATTCGTAGAAGGCGATCTGGCGCACGACCGTGTTGATCATGTCCTCGACCTTCTGGGCGAGCATCGCCTTGCGCTCGCGCGTGTCGGTGGTCTTTTGCAGAAGCGCGCGGAAGGTCAGCATCTCGCCGAAGACGGACGCGGTTTCGGCAAGCGTCAGCGGCGTCTGGCACATCAGCGCCCCTTGCGCACCGGCGAGAACCTGGTGCACGCCGTGCCCGAGTTCATGGGCAAGCGTCATTACGTCGCGCGGCTTGCCCATATAATTGACGAGCACATAGGGATGGGCCGAGGGAACCGTCGGATGGGCGAAGGCGCCTGGCGCCTTGCCGGGACGGACCGGGGCGTCGATCCATTGTTCGTCGAAGAAGCGCTTGGCGATGGCAGCCATCTCCGGGGCGAAATTGCTGTAGGCCGAAAGCACCGTGTCCTTTGCCTCCGGCCAGGAGATGATGGCGCTGGAGGTTTCCGGCAGCGGCGCGTTGCGATCCCAGAAATTCATCTGCTCCATGCCGAGCCATTTCGCCTTCATCTTGTAATAGCGATGCGAAAGGCGGGGATAGGCTTCACGGACGGCCGCGGCCAGCGCATCGACGACCTCGCGCTCCACCCGGTTTGCCAGGTGGCGACTGTCGGCGATGTCTTCGAAGCCGCGCCAGCGATCGGCGATCTCCTTGTCCTTGGCAAGCGTGTTGGTGATCAGCGTGAAAGTGCGGATATTCGCCTTGAAGGTTTCGGCGAGCGCCATAGCCGCTTTGCGGCGGACTTCAGGGTCCTTTTCCTGCAGCCTGTTCAGCGCCACTTCGAGCGGCACTTTCTCGCCATCGATGTCGTAGCGAAGTTCCGCCATGGTTTCGTCGAAGAGGCGGTTGAAGGCGGCGGCCGATGTCATCGACTTCTCGAGGAAGAGCTGTTCCAGCCTGTCGTCGAGCTGGTAGGGCTTGTCCTTCCTGAGATCGAGCAGCCAAGGGCGATAGTGTCCGGCGGCGGAATCGCTCGCCATGCAGGCGTCGACCACCGCGTCGTCGATGCGGTTCAGCTCCAGCGCGAAAAACAGGAGGTGGCCGGAAAATTCGGTGATCTTGGCCTGCACGTCGCCGTAGAGCTTGCCGTTTGCCGGGTTGGTGGTGTCGGAGAAATAGGTGAGGCCGGCAAAGGAGCCGAGGCGGCCGATGATATCGTCAAGCGCCTCATATTCCTTCAGCGCCGCGCCGATGCCCTCGGCACCAGTCTTCGTCGCGGCCTCAGCGAGTTTGCCCTTCCATTTTTCTTCAAAGGCGATTGCGGCCTTGCCGGCCTTTTCCATGTCGGCGACGAAAGCGGTCGACGTGGCGGAGGGGTAGAGATCTTGCAGCTTCCAGACCGGCAGATCGCCGAGCGCCGGATCGGCGGCTCCAGCTGGCGCTGCTGCCGACAAAAGAAGGCGGGCGTGCGGGAGCTTGATTTTCATGGGTGCAATTCCTCTCCACTTTCATAACAGGTCTGATTGTCTAGCGCATCGGCCCGAAAATCGGAATCGATTTTCGGAAAGCACGATGCGCAGGTTCAAAGTGTTACAGCGTCCTTTGCGCGTCTGAAAAGACGCGCGGCGCTGTAAGCGTGAGAAGCCCCCGCATCAAGGGATTTTCGGCGCATGAAAGGCGTCGCTTCGGCATGAAAATGACCCGTTCCAATCGTTAAAATGCAATTGTTTCTCAAAACTGGATGTTCAAGCCTTTCTGTCAGAGTGCGCTTTATGGTTTCGCATGAAGTGAGGCGACAATGACCGGTTACAATGAGCTCAAGGGAGCAGGGCAAATCCTCGTGGTCGAGGACGACCCGGTGCAGCGCCGCCTGCTCAAGAACGCAATCGAGCGTCACGGCCATGTCGTGCACCAGGCGGAGAACGGCCGTATCGGCCTGGAAATGGTCAAACGCGACGGCGGCCTTTTCAACGTCATCGTGCTCGACCTGATGATGCCGGAGATGACCGGCCTCGAATTCCTCGACGCGCTCCACGAGTTCGGCACGCAGATCCCGGTCATCGTGCAGACGGGCCAGGGCGGTATCGAAACGGTGGTGCAGGCAATGCGCGCCGGCGCCTTCGATTTCGTCGTCAAGCCGGTCTCGCCTGAACGCATCGCCACGTCGATCTCGAACGCGATGAAACTCGACCAGCGCGAGGTCAAGGCGCGGGCCGGACGCCGGTCGCGCTCAGGCTCGGTCGGCTTCGACGACATCGTATCGGCAAGCCCGGCGATGATCCGCGTCATCGATCTCGCCCAGCGGGCGGCCCAATCCAACATTCCCGTCGTGCTCGAAGGCGAATCCGGCGTCGGCAAGGAGCTGGTGGCGCGCGCCATTCAGTCCGGCGGCGACCGCTCGAACAAGCCCTTCGTCACCGTCAATTGCGGGGCGATCCCGCATAATCTCGTCGAGAGCATTCTCTTCGGTCACGAGAAGGGCGCGTTTACCGGCGCGACCGAACGCCATATCGGCAAATTCATGGAAGCCGACGGCGGCACCATTTTCCTCGACGAGATCGGCGACCTGCCGCTCGAAGTCCAGGTGAAGCTCCTGCGCGCCGTGCAGCAGGGCGAAATCGAGACCGTCGGTGCGCGCACCGCGCATAAGGTCAATGTCCGACTGATCTCGGCGACCAACAAGGATCTGATCGAGGAGGTCAAGAACGGCCATTTCCGCGAGGATCTCTACTATCGCCTCAATGTCTTCCCGATCACCATTCCGGCGCTGCGCAAACGCAAGGAAGATATTCCCAATCTGGTGCGCGTCTTTGCCGATCGCTTCTCCAGCGAACAGAAGAGCGGCCGCCGTATGACGGTGAACTCAGGCGCGCTGGCGTTGCTGACCGCCTATGACTGGCCGGGCAATATCCGCCAGCTCGAAAACGCGATCTTCCGCGCGGTCGTTCTGGCCGAAGGGCCGGAGCTGACCGAAGCGGACTTCCCGCAGATCGCTGCCCAGCTTCCGGAATACGAGGTGGTGGATCACCTGGCGCTGGTTGCCGACAATACCGGCCTCGATCCCGACGATAGCTATGGTGAGGAGTTCCGGGCGTCGATATCGGGGGAGGTGCACCACCACCGCCTGTCCGAAGCCTCGGAAAACGCGATCGCCAGCGTCAATCCCGCCGGAGATGTGCGCAAGCTTGCCGATGTCGAGGAAGAACTCATCCGATTCGCACTCAAATTCTATCGCGGGCAGATGAGTCAAGTGGCACGGAAGCTCGGCATTGGCCGATCCACACTTTATCGCAAGCTCAAGGATTACGGTATCGATCCCGATAATCCCCAGAAAGATGCGGCTTAAGCGCTTTTTGTTAAGACTAAGGCAACCACGATTTGTTACCGGTCATAAACCACTTGTTAGTGGCTCGTTCACTATGTAAAGAAAAGGTTGATCATGTGTGGCATTTTTGCCATCGTGTGACCGCATTTGACAGTCATCTGAGACAGTACGGGACATTGTCTGTCTGACGGGGATCGAGTTGCCGAATCTGAATGGGAATTCTAAGCCTTCGCGCTTGAGCTGGCGTTCGTTGGGCGCCAACATTTGCGGAAAGGCAATAAGGACGGTAGCGGCCGCCCTTCTTGCGCTTGCGGTTTCCTCACCGGTATTCGTTGGTACACCTTCGCAGGCAGCGGGCGACACCCGCAGCCTGAAGCTCTATTTCATTCATACCGGCGAAAAAGCCGTCATCACCTACAAGCGCAACGGCAAGTTCGACCCCAAGGGTCTGGAGCAGCTGAACCGCTTCCTGCGCGACTGGCGCAAGAACCAGCCGACGAAGATGGACCCGCGCCTGTTCGACCTGATCTGGGAAGTCTATCGCCAGAGCGGTTCGAGGGACTATATCAACGTCGTCTGCGGTTTCCGTTCGCCGGGAACCAACGAGATGCTGCGCGGCCGCTCGCGCAATTCCGGGGTCGCCGAAAAGAGCCAGCATATGCTCGGCAAGGCGATGGATTTCTTCATTCCCGACGTCAAGCTGGCGACGCTGCGCGCCATCGGCATGAAGATGCAGGTCGGTGGCGTTGGTTTCTATCCGAAGTCGGGCTCGCCCTTCGTGCACATGGATGTCGGTGGTGTTCGCGCCTGGCCGCGCATGAGCCGCGACGAGCTGGTCCGGCTCTTCCCCAACGGCAATACCATTCATATTCCGGCTGACGGCAAGCCGCTACCGGGCTACCAGCAGGCGATGGCCGACTATAAGCGCCGCGCCAGCGGCACGCAGATAGAGATCGCCAGCGCTTCCGAATCGGCGCCAAAACATAAGACGCTGTTTGCCGCGCTGTTTGGCGGCGGAGCGGACGAGCAGGAAGACGAGTCGGATGATTCGACGCCTGTTGCCGTCGCCAAGGCGACGCCGCCGAAGGCGGAGCCCGCCCCGGCTGAGCCCGCTCCGGTCGAGCCGCAGCAGACCGAAGTCGCCGATCTGAACGCGCCCGTGCCGCAGGTTCGCCCCGCATTCAGCGGTCAGCCGGCCGGCAGCGAAGTGGCGAGCGCGCTCGTCGCACCGCCTTCGGGTAATGCCGCACAGCAGGCTCTTGCGGCGGCCCTTCCGGCCGACCAGGCGCCGCCGCAGCAATTCGCCGATCTCAGCGCCTACAGCATTCCGGTTCCCTCGCTTCTCGGCCCGCGCCGCGCGCCCGGCGACGCCGAGGTCGCGTCCGTCGATCCTAGCGTGCTGACGGGTGCGAACGGATTGCCGGTTCCGACGCCGATCGAACGCCCCTCCGTTGCCGAGAACCTGCTTGCCGCCGCCGATGCCGATCCGGAAGCAGATGCCGACGAAGCCGATCAGGACGCGCTGTCTCCTGCCGTCGCCGATGCGCTCGAGCAGCAGCGGAATGAGGGTGAAAGCGAGATCGCGTCGAAGGGGCCGGTCACGGTGGAGCAGGCGATCAACGCCGCGATGACGCAAAAGCCGGCTGCAAAGCCGCCGCTCGAGCTTGCAGCTTTGGCGCCGATGACCAAGTCGGCAAGCTTCGGCGATGGTTTCGACGAGCCGGCCGCCGAAAGCGCCGTGGCACAGGGCCTTCCCACCAAGGGTGGTCGCCCGACGCAGAAGGAAGCCGCAGCAGCGGATGCCAGCCGCACGACGGTGCGCACCGAGCCGAAGCTGACGGAAAAGATGATTTCGCAGTGGGCGCTTACCAACGCTCGGCTCGAAATGGCTTCCAAGCAGGTCAAGGCGCCGCGTTTCGTCAGCCAGACGATGCGCGCCCAGCCGACCGCCGTCTACGCCGAGGGCTTCAATATCAAGACCGCCTCGGTCGACCCGGCCCGCTTCAGCGGCACGGCTGTGAACTTCATGGAAGTGCGCAAGTTCAACACGAATTGAGCCGGCCAATCACGGAAATATCGAAAAACCGCCGGAGCGATCCGGCGGTTTTTCTTTTGGCTGCTTCGATCGGGCAAGATGGCCGTTTGGCCAAGCGGATTCTAAGCAAAAGAAAAGCCGCCGGGCGAAGGCCCGGCGGCTTGGTCGACATCAGTATGCCGGCGGATCAGCCTTCCGGCGGCGCCTCGATCATCCCGAGCGCGTGCAGATAGGTGTCGAGGATTGCTTCCTCTTCCATGCGCTCCTGCTCGTCCTTCTTGCGCAGCGCCACGACCTTCTTCAGGATCTTGGTGTCGAAGCCCATTCCCTTGGCTTCGCCATAGACGTCCTTGATATCGTCGGCGATGGTCTTCTTTTCTTCTTCCAGCCGTTCAATGCGCTCGATGAAAGCGCGGAGCTGATCGCGGGCGACGCCATGAGCATCAGACATCGTGTTCTCCTGATTTTCCGGTGATTAATTTTGGATGCACGTGACTGCCGCGAAGCGGCGTCACGGTCAAGCCTGTTCGGGGCAAGCCGGGCTATTTGTGTGGGTTGTTCAGTTCAAAAGCAGCCTTTTGCACAGGCGAGGCCTCGTTCTGGTGAAGATTCTTCCAGTCCTCATAGGGCATGCCATAGACCATCTCGCGCGATTCGTCCCTGGTAACGGCGACACCTTCGGCCTCGGCGGCTTCGCGATACCAGTTCGACAGGCAGTTGCGGCAGAAGCCGGCCAGATTCATCAGATCGATGTTCTGAACGTCGCTGCGTTCACGAAGATGTGCGACGAGGCGGCGGAAGGCGGCGGCCTCGAATTCGGTCTGCTGTTCCTTGCTGAGCGTGGTCATTTCGCTCTCCTTCGTTCAATAGGGACCGGTGCGTGAGAGGTGGACGTCGTATTCGTGCAAGGCGGGATCGGCATTCATCGCCGCAAAGATCGGCGCCAGGCGTCCGGCCCATGCCGATATGCCGGCGTCGTCTCCCATCAGATCCTGGCGCACCTCGAGCAGCGCGTGCGGAATGCCCGTAATCATGCAGTGGCGGTACATGGTATCGCCCTTCAGCGCCCCGTCATAGGGTTCGTTGTCACCGACCACGAGATCGGGATCGGCGCGCAGCATGTCAAGCAGCGGGCCGACGGCGCGATGATCGCTGTCCCAGAGTACGGCGGCGTGCCAGGGGCGGGGAGTACCTTTCCAGGCCGGGGTGAAGGAGTGCAGCGACAGCACCAGCGGAGCCCGGCCGGTGGCATTCGCCACGCTGTCGATCGTTGCGGCCACGGCATCGTGATAGGGGCGATGGAAGGTTTCGATGCGGTGGTCCCACTCTTCCTGGGTGATCGGATGGTTGCCGGATATGACGGCGCCGTCTGATATTTTCATGATCAGCGTCGGATCGTCCTCGCCGCGGTTCGGGTCGATCAGCAGGCGCGAGAAGCCGCCGAGCACGGCGGGCACGCCGAGTCTTGCCGAAAGCTGCCGCGTCAGGCCCTCGATGCCGATGTCATAGGCGATGTGGCGGGCAAAAGCCGCGTCGGGCAGTCCGAGCCGGCCATATCGCGCGGGGAGGCGGTTCATCGCGTGATCTGCGAGGATCACCATGCCTTTGTCATGTTTGCCGGATAGGATTTCGAAGGATTGGAAGTCGTCCATCAGGGAATTGCCGTTCGTCATTGCGCCGTCGGGCGCAGTGATCGCATGCACCTGCGGCGGGTTCAAGCGCGGCAGGTGGGGAGAGGTCGAGCCGCACCCTCGACAGGCGGTATATGAAAGGAAATATAATCGATTAGCATTGCGTTGACTTTCGCTTGACGGCGGCGCAAGAAGACACGGATACGAATAACCGTGGAGCTATTTGGGAGCCGTGTTGATCCAAGCCGCGCCAAGTTTCCTCACGCGGTCCGGGCCGCTGGTCCGTCTCGCTCTGTTCGCTCTTGCAGCTGCCATGCCGTTTTTTATCGCAGATGCCGCACGCGCCGATTTTCGCGTCTGCAACGGAACACAGAATCTCGTCGGCGTCGCCATCGGATACCGGGCCAAGGATGGCTGGGTGACGGAGGGCTGGTGGCAGGTGCCGGCAACGACCTGCGCTACGTTGATCGAGGGAGAATTGCAGTCGCGCTATTATTACCTCTACGCAGAGGACGCCGCCCGGGGGGGACGATGGACGGGTGACGTGCAGATGTGCGTGGCGGAAAACGAATTCAAGATCACGGGTGTGCAGGATTGTTATGCCCGCGGTTACCAGAAAATGGGATTCAAGGAATATGATACGGGCCGCCAGGGTAGCTGGATGGTTCAGCTCTCCGACACCCCAGGGACGCAAGAAAGCCAGAATTGATGAAGCGCAATCGCAAAATTAAAATCCTCGCCACCCTCGGGCCAGCCTCCTCCGAGGAATCGATGATCGAGAAGCTGCACCAGGCCGGTGCGGATGTCTTCCGCATCAATATGAGCCATGCGAGCCACGACCTGATGCGTACGCTCATCCAGCGCATCCGCTCGGTCGAGGCGCGCTCCGGCCGGCCGATCGGCATTCTCGCCGACCTGCAGGGGCCGAAACTGCGCGTCGGCAAGTTCGTCGACAGCAAGGTGGACCTGAAGCCCGGCCAGACCTTCACGCTCGACAACAACGAAGCGCTTGGCGATCAGAACCGCGTCTATCTGCCGCATCCGGAGATCCTGGAATCGGTGCAGCCCGGCCACCGCCTGCTGATCGACGACGGCAAGCTCGCTCTGCGCGCAGAAAAATGCGACGGCAAGAGCATCGTCACGACAGTTATTTCGGGCACGCGCATTTCCGACCGCAAGGGCGTCAGCCTTCCCGACACGCTGCTCGGCGTCGGCGCATTGACGGATAAGGACCGCGCCGACCTCGACGCCGTGCTCGCCACCGACGATGTCGACTGGGTGGCACTGTCCTTCGTCCAGCGTCCGGACGACCTTGCCGAAGTGCGCAAGATCGCCCGCGGCCGTGTCGGCCTGATGTCGAAGATCGAGAAGCCGCAAGCTCTCGAACGCATCGAGGAAATCATCGAGCTTTCCGACGCGTTGATGGTCGCCCGCGGCGATCTCGGCGTCGAAATGCCGCTCGAATCGGTTCCCGGCATCCAGAAGCAGTTGATCCGCGCCTGCCGCCGTTCGGGCAAGCCGGTGGTCGTCGCCACCCAGATGCTGGAATCGATGATCTCGGCGCCGGTGCCGACGCGCGCTGAAGTTTCCGACGTCGCGACCGCCGTCTTCGAAGGTGCGGATGCCGTCATGCTTTCGGCCGAATCGGCCTCGGGCGACTACCCCGTCGAAGCCGTTTCGACGATGGCGTCGATTGCCACCGCCATCGAGCGCGAGCCGCATTATCCCGGCATCATCTATGCTCAGCGAGCCCAGCCGGAAGCGACCGGCGCCGACGCGATCTCGCTTGCCGCCCGCCAAATCGCCGAGACGCTGAAACTGTCGGCAATCGTCTGCTACACCTCGTCGGGCACCACAGGCCTTCGCGCTTCGCGCGAGCGTCCGCAGGTGCCGATCCTGGCGCTGTCGCCGATCATCAAGACGGCGCGCCGGCTTGCCATCGTCTGGGGCCTGCATTGCGTCGTCACCCATGATGCGACCGATCTTGACGACATGGTCAATCGTGCCTGCCGCATCGTCGCCGACGAAGGTTTCGGCAAGCCGGGCGATCGCATCATCATCTCGGCCGGCGTGCCGCTCGGCACGCCCGGCGCCACCAATATGATCCGCATTGCCTATATCGGCTCCGACGGCCAGAGCGGCGTCTGATCCGATCGTGTCCCTTCGAAAGCCCGCTGCCTCAAGAGGCGGCGGGCTTTTTCGTTGAAGGGCCGGCATTGCCAAGGTTGGCGACACGTGCAAATTTCGAACCTAGCGCTGGAATTGCTCCAGGTTCGGAGGGATCATCATGGATATCGTCACGCTTCTGGCTTTTGCAGCTGTTTCCTTCGTCGGCATCGCGACGCCGGGGCCGACGGTGCTGCTGGCATTGACCAACGGTTCGAGGCACGGCCTGCGCCGGGCGATTGCCGGCATGATCGGCGCGGTGCTGTCCGATTTCGTGCTGATCGGCGCCGTCGCGATCGGGCTCGGTGCGCTGCTGGCGGCATCGGAATTCTGGTTCTCGATGCTGAAATGGGCGGGTGCTGCCTATCTCACTTTTCTCGGTATCATGCTGCTGCGCTCGAAGGGCACGATCGACGCGGCGTTGAAGTCCGGGGCGCCTGCGGGTGCGACATCGCCCTTCTCGATCGGACTGAAAAGCTTCATGGTCGCGGCGACCAATCCGAAGGGCTATCTGTTCTTCTCGGCCTTCCTGCCGCAGTTCATCGATCCGGCCCTGCCGCAGGCAACGCAATATGCGCTGCTTGCGCTGGTCTTTGCCGCACTCGATTTCCTCATCATGTTCGGCTACGCCTTCTTCGGCTCGCAAGCGGTGCGTTTCCTGAAAACCTCAGGCGCCATGTGGCTGGAGCGAGCCTGTGGTGGTGCGCTGCTGGCGCTTGCCGGTTCGCTGGCCTTCTACCGCCGGGCAACTGTCTGAGTTCAGGATCGGGCCAGGGATAGATGGCCGACGCGATAGGCCTGCGTTTGCTCGTCAATCTCGGGAATCTCTCGCCAGAGCCTGAAGCGCACCCGTGTCCAGTTCGTCGGTTCGAAGGCGGAGACCGAGGCGAGCGCGCCGGCTGTCGCAACGTCGGCTGCAGCCTCTGCGCTTTCGGCGCGGCGGATATCGGCGAGCAGCGCGTAAGGCTCTATCCGCAGGATATCGCGTGTGGCGAACCTGGCTGAGGCGATATCGGACGAGATTTCTGCCTGCCAGACGATCCAGGTCCTCACCTGCGGCCAGCCGAAGGCGCTGGTGAGAGCCTCGAACCCGGGGCCGCAGAGGAAGTCGCTTGCTCCTTCCGGCTTCTGCCAGAGATAGAAGGGCGCGTAGAGATTGTCGCGGCTGCCGAACTCCCCCTTGCGAGCGCTGAGATAGGCTTTGAAACCGAGATTGGGAAAGCCGTCGAGCAGCGGACCCTTGTCGCGGATGCGGCGATCGATGATTGACATGTCGTAATCGCCGGGCAGGGTGAAGCCGTATTGCATGGCGATCATGACCGTTTCTCCACCGGTTGCAGCCATTCGACGACGCTGCTGTTTTCCGTGGGCTGGACACTGATATAGCTGAAGGGGCTGTCATCGGCGGCGCCATGCCAGTGACGCTCGCCGGGCGCAAACCAGACGGCATCGCCGGCACGCAATGCTTCGATCGGGCCGCCGTCGTTCTGCGCCAACCCATGACCTGAGAGCACATAGAGCAATTGACCCCTGGGATGGGTGTGCCAACGGGTGATGGTGCCGGGATCGAGCGTCGCCCGCATCGCGGTGTTCTCGCCATCGGCGCTGCCTTCGAGCAGCATCTCGACCCAGAAGGGCGCCGTCGCGACGCCCTCTGGCGAGCGGACCGCCTTGCCGGAGCGTCTAACAGTCGTGATCTTCGGGTTCGAAACGCTCATTGCCGGCCTCCGACCGCACGCAGCCGCCAGTCGGGGTCGGTCATCTGGGCGATGCCGTCGCCGAAGGACCAGTCTTCCGGGGCGCTGGTGCTGATGACGATCATCACATCCTCGGGCCGAAGGCCCGGCGATTGCGCCAGGAGTTCGGCGAGCCGCCGATAGAGCGCCGCCTTCATCTCGGCCGTGCGAGGCCTGCCGATCGTGATGGAGATGTAGACGAAATCGGCGGAGCGCGGGCCGGAGAGGTAGGTGCGGTCGAAGATCAGCTCGTTCTCGTCATGCTGGTGTATAGTCTGGAAACGGTCGTTTTCGGGCACGTCGAAGGTCTCGACCAGTGCACGCTGGATGCTGTCGGCTAGCGCCGTGAGATAGTCCGGCGACTTGCCTTTGCGAAGAGAAATGCGAACGAAGGGCATCGGGATCTCCATGGTTAGGGCCGTCTGTCGGCCTTGACAGCAGAACCATCGCACGGCACGATGATACTGAAAATCAGAATTTTATGGATTAATGATCCTGAAAAATAGGATTATAAGATGCGGCGGACGATCTTCGATCTTGATGTGCTTCGAACCTTTTCGACCGGCATGGAGCTCGGTAATTTCGCCAAGGCGGCCGAGCGGCTCGGGCGGTCGACCTCGGCAGTGAGCGCGCAGCTGAAGAAGCTGGAGGAACAGGCGGGCACGCCGATCTTCCGCAAGGCCGGGCGCGGGCTGGCGCTGACCGATGCCGGCGAGACGATGCTCGGCTATGCCAGGCGGCTGCTGGAACTCAACGACGAGGCGGCTGCGGCTGTTCACAGCGTCGAGCTGGAGGGCTGGGTGCGGCTCGGCCTGCAGGAGGACTTCGGCGAAAGCCTGTTGCCGGAGGTGCTCGGCCGCTTCGCGCGTGCCCATCCGAAGGTTCGCATCGAAGCGCGGGTGGTGCGCAATGCCGAGCTGCTCGAGCGTGTCACATCAGGCAAGCTTGATCTGGCGCTTGCCTGGAGCGATGGCACGCTGACCGCCCATTGCGAGCGGATCGGCGAGGTGCCGATGCGCTGGATCGGACCTGCCGAGGGGCCGCCGGGCTGGCAGGCCGCAAGTGGTGAGCCGATGCCGCTTGCCTCGCTGGAGGCGCCGTGCCTGTTGCGGAGCGCAGCAACCAGGGCGCTTGATGCGGCGGGCATTTCCTGGCGGCTCGCTTTCGTCAGCCCCAGCCTGGGCGGTCTCTGGGCCGCGACGGCGGCAGGCCTCGGTCTCACCATCCGCACGCCGATCGGTCTGCCGGCGAAGGTGCGGCCGCTGGCGCCCGAGACGGTCGGCCTGCCCGATTTGCCGAAGCTCGGTCTGATCCTGCACCGGGCGGAAGCCGAGCCGCAGCCGGCGGCGGCACGCCTTGCCGAGCTCGTACTGCAGTCGGTGCATGGTGCGTTGCGCGAGGTGCTGGCCTGACATCTCCGCATTGACCCTTCGAGCGCGAGCCTGTAGCTTCGCACCGCTATGAAGACGATCACCCTCAATATCGCGACAATCTTCTTCTTGAGCCTCTAAAGGCTCTGCCTTCGGGCATCAGAAGATGCGGCTACTGACCAGCCTTCGCGGCTGGCTCGTTGCCGTTGTTGTAACCACCCTGCGTCTGGCCAAGGAAAGAGCCGGCAGGTTTGGCGATAGAGAGAGCTTTCATGACATCAGCTGTTTACCCGCCGGCGCTGAGCGCTGCGCAGATCGAGCAATTCATCGAAGACGGCTTCATCAGGATCGACGACGCTTTTCCCCGCGCATTGGCCGAGGAAGCTCGTGCCATCATGTGGCGCGATATTCCCTTCGATGCCGATGATCCAAGCACGTGGACGCAGCCCGTCGTGTGGCTTGCCGGTTATGGCGGCGGACCGTTCGAGAAAGCCGTCAATACGCCGGTATTGCATCTGGCCTTCGACCAGCTCGTCGGCAAGGGACGCTGGCAACCACGCGATGGGCTTGGCAGCTTCCCGGTCCGCTTTCCCCATCCCGATGATCCCGGCGATGCGGGCTGGCATGTCGACCTCAGCTTCCCCGGCGAGGATGGCGATCCGAACGAGCAACGGGACTTTTCGGCATGG
This sequence comes from Rhizobium sp. BK112, assembly GCF_014193215.1. NCBI lineage: Bacteria > Pseudomonadati > Pseudomonadota > Alphaproteobacteria > Hyphomicrobiales > Rhizobiaceae > Rhizobium > Rhizobium sp. BK112. Next base: position 138,738 of record NZ_JACHYZ010000007.1, on the reverse strand, counting down.
CGGGTGAACATCACCTCGCGCGGGCGGGCGTTGCTGATGCTCTTCCTGTTTTCGGATGTCGGGGAGGAGGATGCGCCGACCCGTATCCGCGTCGGTTCGCACAAGGATATCGCCCGCCTTCTGGCGCCGGCGGGCGAAGCGGGAATGGCGCATCTCTGGTTGGAACATGTCGGCGAAGAGCGACCGCTGGCCTTGGCGACAGGGCCGGCGGGCACTGTTTATCTCTGCCATCCGTTCCTGATCCATGCAGCGCAGATGCATCGCGGCGGGGAGCCGCGTTTCATGGCGCAGCCCGGCCTTGCGCCTTGCGAACCGCTTCGCCTCGAACGGCAGGACGGCGCCTATTCGCCGGTCGAAATCGCAATCCGCCGGGCGCTTCGGGAGCATTAGCAGAGACGGGATGCATTCGGCCGCGCAAACCGGCTGCATGACATCTGCAGTTTCCATCTCCAGGCGGGCGGCTGGCGGTCGCCCGCGCGCTATCTAGCCGAAGCGTTCGAGCGCCATGGCGAAGATATCAGCGTCGACGTTGCCACCTGAGGTGACGGCGACGACCGTGTCGCTTTCCAGCGCCTCGCCATGGAAGAGAGCGGCCGCCAGCGCCACGGCGCCGCCGGGCTCGACGACGATCTTCAGCCGTGTGAAGGCGAGCGCCATGGCGCGCAGCGCTTCCTCGTCGGTGACGACGATGCCGGCGCCGGCGAGACGCTTGAGGATCGGGAAGGTGATGTTGCCGGGCTGCGGCGTGACGATCGCATCGCAGATCGAGCCTGACACCGAGGCGTTGCGTTCGATCCCGCCGGAGGCGAGCGAGCGGGTGGTGTCGTCGAAATCCTTCGGCTCGCAAGGGCGGACGCGGAAGCCGGGGGCACTGGCTTCCAGGGCGAGCGCGATTCCGGAGGTCAATCCGCCGCCGCCGCAGGGAACGAGAACTTCGGCTGATGTCACGCCTTCCTCTTCGGCCTGTTCGGAGATTTCGAGACCGGTCGTGCCCTGGCCGGCAATGACAAGCGGTTCGTCGAAGGGTTTGATCAGCGTCAGGCCGCGCTCGGCCGAAAGTTTCGCGCCGATCTCGTCGCGGTCCTCGTTGACGCGGTCGTAAAGGACGACTTCGGCGCCGAAGGCGCGGGTGTTCGCGATCTTCAGCTTCGGCGCATCGCTCGGCATGATGATGACGGAGGGGACGTTGTGCAGCTTGGCCGCAAGCGCAACACCCTGGGCGTGGTTGCCGGAGGAGAAGGCGATGACGCCCTTCGAGCGCACCGCCGGATCGAGCCCGGAGACCGCCGACCAGCCGCCGCGAAACTTGAACGAACCGGTATGCTGCAGGCATTCCGCCTTCACGAACAGACGCCGGCCGGCGATCTCGTTGAGGAAGGGGGAAGAGAGAAGCGGCGTGCGTCTGATATGACCGCGCAGGCGGGCGCGGGCTGCGACAATCATTTCAATGCTGGCCATGCGGGAATCTTTCTGCTTGCGGGTTCGCTCATGCATAGGGCGCGGCCAGCCAATTGTGAACGGCGACTTTGTCACGGTGACATGAATATGGCGATGCTGCCTTTGCGGCTCTTGGAGCCGCATCGTGCCTGGTCGATCAGGCGATCCGCCGTCGTCAGTAACCGTTCGCCGACCCCTCCGCCGCGCGGCTGTCCATGGCGCCGTTATATCGGGCGCCGCCACCCTTTTCGATGGCGGCAAGGCTTTTGCCGCCGACGAGGATGCCCGCGGCTTGGCCCCATTGTGGCGCGTCATTGCCGCCATCGAAACTGTAGCCCATGGCGGCGAGCGTCTTTTCGGTATCGGGCGAAAGCGCATAGGGTTCGAGATAGATCTTGTCGGGCTGCCATTGATGGTGCACACGCGGAGCATTGACCGCCTGGCTGATATCCATGCCGAAATCAACGACGTTGAGGATCGCTTCCAGCGTGATGGTGATGATGCGCGAGCCGCCGGGGCTGCCGATCACCATGAAGGGTTTGCCGTCCCGGGTCACGATCGTCGGGCTCATCGAGGAGAGCGGCGTCTTCTTCGGGGCGATGGCATTGGCCTCGCCCTGCACCAGTCCGTAGAGGTTCGGCACGCCTGTTTTGGAGGTGAAATCGTCCATCTCGTTGTTGAGCAGGACGCCGGTGCCCGGCGCCACGACGGCGGCGCCGAAGGAGCCGTTCAGCGTATAGGTGACGGCAACCGCGTTGCCCTCGTCGTCGATGATCGAATAATGCGTCGTCTCGGTGCTTTCCTTGCCGCCGAGCGGTTTGAGGTTCGCCGAGGTGCCGGCCTTGTACGGATCGATCTTGGCGGCGATTTCCAAGGCATACTTCTTGTCGAGCAGTTTCGTGACCGGGTTTTCGACGAAATCGGGATCACCGAGTGCGGCATTGCGGTCGACATAGGCATAGCGCATCGCCTCGACCATGATGTGTACGGTTTCGGCCGAATTGTAGCCGAGATAGGAGAGCGGATAGCCTTCGAGAACATTGAGGATCTCGCAGATGATCACGCCGCCGGAGGAGGGCGGCGGCGAGGAGATGATGTCGTAGCCGCGGTAATTGCACTCGATCGGCTTCAACTCGCGCACGGCATATTGCTCGAAATCCTCCTTGGCGAGAATGCCGCCCTGGGCTTGGCTCGCCTTGACGATCGCTTCGGCGGGCGCGGCCTTGTAGAAGGCGTCGGGACCTTTTTCGGAGATGCCGGCCAGGACGGCGGCAAGGTCCGGCTGCAGGAGTTTCTCACCCGATGCATAGGGCTTGCCGTCGGGTTTCAGGAAGATCTTCGCTGCCGCATCATCCTTGGCGAGGCGCTTGGCGCTGCCGGCGAAACTTGCAGCGTCACCCTGTTCCAGCGTGAAGCCCTCTTTGGCGAAACGGAGTGCCGGCGCGATCAGATCCTGGCGCGATTTCGTGCCGTATTTTTCGCGTGCGGTCTCCAATCCCATGACGGAGCCGGGCACGCCGACGGCGAGATAACCGTCGAGGCTGGCGCGCGGCACGATATCGCCCTTGGCATCGAGATACATGGTCTTCGTCGCGGCAAGCGGCGCGCGTTCGCGGAAGTCGAGGAAGGTCTTCGTACCGTCTTTCAGGCGGATGGTCATGAAACCGCCGCCGCCAAGATTGCCGGCCGAGGGATAGACGACCGCCAGGGCATAACCGACGGCGACCGCCGCATCGACGGCGTTGCCGCCGCTCTTCAGCACCTCGACGCCGACATCGGTCGCCAGATGCTGGGCGGTGACGACCATGCCGTGCTCGGCTTCGACTGGTGCGGGCGAGGCGGCGAAAGCCGAGGTCAGGCCCAGCGACAATGCTGATATGACGGAGATCGTCCCGATATGCAGGCGGCCCATGATTTCCCTCCTATGGACAATGATGGAAAACATATGGGGCTGCGGCAGTTCGCGGCAATGCAAGGGATCAGCTTTAGGTGAGGAGTTCGGCGAGTTTTCTGTTGGTCTCGTCGTCATCGAGGGGCGTATAGACGATGAGCTTCATCTCCGGCCGGTTCGTGAGTGTCAGGCCGGTATGCTCGAAGGACATGCGGCCCTTGACGGGATGGTCGATACGCTTGATGCCGGACAGCGGGCTGATGACCTCGTGGCGCTGCCACCAGTCGCGAAATTCAGGGCTTGCCTCTTTCAGCAGTGCGATCAGCCGTTCAAAATCCGGATCACCGGCATAACGCGCGCTGTCGGCCCGGAACGTCGCCAGCGAGACGCGGGCAACCGATTCCCAATCGACGAGCAGCCGGCGATGCGCGGGGTCGGCGAAGAGACGGTGCATGATGTTGCGTTCGTCGCGGTCGAGCGTGTCATAACCGCCGAAAAGCACGTCGGCGGCACGGTTCCAGGCAAGCACGTCCCATCGACGGCCGAGCACATAAGCCGGCTGGTGGGTCAGATTGGCGAGCATGCGCTGCAGCGGTTCGTCGACGCATTCGGGAGCAGAAGACGTTGGTTGTGGCGCCTGGCGATTGTTGAGGGTGAAGAGATGCCGTCGCTCGGCCTCGTCGAGGCGCAGCGCATCGGCAAGGGCGTTGAGGACCTGCACGGAAGGCCTGATGTCGCGGCCCTGTTCCAGCCATGTGTACCAGGTGGTGCCGACGCCAGCGAGCATGGCGAGTTCCTCGCGCCTCAGACCCGGCGTGCGCCGACGAAGTCCCTCCGGCAGGCCGACCTCGGAGGGCGTCAGCCGCTCGCGGCGGGATCGCAGGAAGGCCGCGAACTCGCGGCGGCGGGCTTCGAATGTGTCGGCTCTTTGGTCCATGGCAGTATTCATATCAGTATCGATACCAGGATAAAACTGGAACTGGTTGCCGTTTCCAGGCCACGCATGATGCCGGTGTCGCAGGTGCTTGAAGCGCCTGCAGCCCGATCAATTCAAGGAGCAGCATCATGTCTTTGCAGCATGTGGTCGTCATCGGCGGTTCTTCCGGCATCGGCCTCGCCACGGCGACATTACTTTTGAAACAAGGATATAGGGTCACTATTGCAGGCCGTGACGGCGAAAAACTCGCGGCGGTCAAGGCTTCGCTCGATGGTAATCTGCGCAGCCTGGTGCTCGATGCGACGCAGCTTTCCACGCTCGGGCAGGCTTTTGCCGGGATCGGCGCGTTCGACCATCTGGTGCTGGCGATGGGCAGCGGCCATGGCGCCGGACCTTTTGCATCGCTCGATATGGCGGATCTGCTTGCCGGGTTCCAGACCAAGCTCATTCCGCATGCCGCGGTAACCCAGGCGGCGTTGCCGCTGTTGCAGCCGGGCGGCAGCATCACTTTCGTTTCGGCGGTCAGCGCGCAGGCCGCGATGCCCGGTACGGCTGGGCTTGCTGCCGTCAATGCCGGCATCGAGGCGATGGTGCCGGTGCTGGCGGCCGAGTTGAAGCCGTTGCGTGTCAACGGCGTTTCCCCTGGGGTCGTCGATACGCCTTGGTGGAGTTTCCTGCCGCCTGAGCAGCGCGGCAGCGTCTTTGCAGATTTCGCAGGCCGCACGCCGGTCGGCCGTGTCGGCAGGCCGGAGGATATTGCGGAGGCGATCGCCTTCCTGGTCGGAAACACCTTCATGAGCGGCCATATCATCACCTGCGATGGCGGCGTGCGTCTTGGCGCCTGAGGCAGGTAAATTCAAACCGGAGAGGTCATGCGCCGTGCAGGGCGCCTGGCCCCAATGGCGACACGGCTGCGACCTTTCGATCACGTGATGCGGCGGCAAGCCTTTCCTCGGCGCTGCGGGCGATTGCCTGCAGGTCGCGCGGCTTGCCTGATATCTTCTCCATGGCGGCGATGACGACATCGGTTGCGAGGTAGTCCGGCTTATGGCCGACGCCGCGAACGGTGATGAGCTCGGAGCCCGATATGTCGCGGGCAAGGCCGCGCGAATGCAGGTGCTCCCAGACGATCTCGTCGCGGTCGCCTGTTATGATGACGGTCGGCGCGGTGATCTGCGAGTAGAGCGGCGACTGTTCCTTCACATAGGCCAGCAGTCTTTTGAAATCGGCGGCGTTATTGTGGAAGGCGCGGGGCCGCAGCACCAGTGACGGGCCGGTTTTTTCGATATAGTCGGCCGGGCGCGGATTGGGGCGGAAGACGTTCAGCGTGCCGCGCTCCAGCCGGCTCAGCCCGAGCGGCACGACGATCGCATGGTTGAAGAGCCAGCCGACGACCGGCACGGTTGCGACATGATAATACCAGTCGATGCCGCCCGGCCATGGATGGGTGGCGGGTGCGAGGAACAGCAGGCCTGATGTCTTATCGGGATGGCGCAGGCCGAAGGCGGCGGTGATCGCGCCGCCGAAGGAATGGCCGACAATGATCGCCTTCTCGATGCCGCGCTTTTCCATCAGCCTGGCGATCGCATCGGCCTGGCCGGAGGGAACGGCGTTCTCAGGGCCGCCGCGCTCGGAATAACCATGACCGGGACGATCAACGAACAGCATTTCCGCCCGGCCTTCGAGTGCTGCGTGAAAGGCGACGACCTGGTCGAGCAGATTGCCGCTGGCGCCATGAATGAAGACAAGCGGCGGCAGATCCGCATTTTCGGGACGCTTGATGTGGACGGCATTCATGCAGTAGCCGCCGACATCCGTCAGTTCGCCGATATTGGGATAGGCGTGTTCGAATTGCCGCGCCTTATAGGATGAGTAACCGATGGCGGCGGCGAGCGGGGCGAGAAGAGCGGAAACTTCTGCAAGCATGATGTTAACAACGAGCGACAGTTGCGGGATGAGCTGCGGGCGAACAAACCGCTACATCATTCCCTCTATATTCTAAAATTGCGCGACGTGATCCGACGTCAAGATGTCAGCCCGGGAATCAGGTGCGGTTGCCGGCGAGTTTTTCGGCAAGCGTGTTGACCTGTTCCTGCGCGGTGCGTTCGGCGGGATAGACATCGAGGAAACGCTCCCAGGCCTTCAAGGTCAGTTGGTCGTTGCCGGAATTGCTAAGAATCGCCGCCATGCCGGAGAGTGCGCCGAAATGGCGCGGCTCGAGATCGAGCACACGTTCGATGTCGGACATCGACTTGCGATAATTGCCCATGACGAAATTCAGCGTGGCGCGGCGGTTCCAGCTTTCGGCATAATCGGGCTTCAGCGCGATCGCCTCGTCGAGGAAGTCGAGGGCAGCCGGATTGCGCTTTTCCTCGATCGCCTTGTCGGCCCACTGCATCAGCAGATTGATGGTGGCGCTGCCGGAATCGTTCCATTCCATGCGGATTTCATTGGCGATGCTGCTGGCCTTGTCGGGGTCGCGCTCACGCTTCAACTGGCTGAAGAGCTGGTCGAGGTGCTGCTTCGGCGAACTGCTGACATCCGTCTGTTCGACGATGACGTCCTTTTCCGCGGCGGTGGCCGGAAAAGTGGCGGAGAGGAGAATGAGGGCGAGCGGCAGCGCCGCTGATGTCAAAGCAAAAAAGCGCATGGCGGACATATTAGCCCGCCAACGCCGAAGATCAAACAAATTTGACGTGATCACCATAGTGACCCACCGGATATATCCGCCGGCGCAAGCTCACGCGGCGCGGCGATCCGGATGCGCGAAATCAGCCCTGACGAGCCTTGTAGCGCGGGTTCAGCTTGTTGATGATGTAGATGCGGCCCTTGCGGCGAACCAGACGGTTGTCACGGTGACGAGCCTTGAGCGACTTGAGCGAATTCTTGATCTTCATTTTTCTGATCCGCGATCTCTATGGGGGAATTCACATTCGCCCGTATCTTTAACAATCAAAAGCGCGCCATCGGGCGCGCTCTTTAGGTGGGGGAGCAGATACCTCTTCACCTTTTCCATGTCAACCGCATGAAGGTGTTTTTCCCAAGGCGTCGCGGTGTTTTCTCAAGCCGAAACCGGTGATTTCGGCGTCAAGGTGGTGACGTGGCCCATCTTGCGGCCGGAGCGCCACTCGGTCTTGCCATAGAGATGAACCAGCGTATCGGGACGCTGCAACCAGTCGGGAACGGCAAGGATATCGTCGCCGATCAGGTTCTGCATGACGCAGTCGGAATGACGCTCGCCATTGCCGAGCGGCAGGCCGGCGACGGCGCGGATATGCTGCTCGAACTGGCTGACGACGCAGGCGGCTTCCGTCCAGTGACCGGAGTTGTGGACACGCGGCGCCATCTCGTTGGCGATCAGACCACCGTCGCGCAGCACGAAGAATTCGATGCCGATGACGCCGACATAGTTCAAGGCGGCGAGGATCTTTTCGGCCGATCGGCGCGCAATATCCGCCGTCGCTGGCGAGATCGTAGCGGGAACCGTCGAGGTGTGAAGGATGCCGCTGCGGTGGACATTCTCGGCGGGATCGAAGCAGACGACCGTGCCGTCGGTGGCCCGCGCGGCGATGATCGAGACCTCGCGCTCGAAGGCGACGAAACTTTCGAGGATGAGTGGCACGCCGCCGAGCGCGGCATAGGCGCCATCTGCGCTGTCGGCCACGGAGCGGAAAACCATCTGGCCCTTGCCGTCATAACCGAGACGGCGCGTCTTCAGCACGCCCTGACCGCCGAAATCCTTCAGTGCCATCTCGAGATCGGCCTGGCTGTCGACCGCATGGAAGCGGGCGGTCGATATGCCGCAGCCATTGAGAAAGCGCTTTTCGACGAGGCGGTCCTGGGCGGCTTCCAGTGCCTTCGGCGGCGGATAGACGGACACGCTCGCCGAGAGCGTCTCGGCAGCTGCGACGGGCACGTTCTCGAATTCGTAGGTGACGACATCGCAGATATCAGCGAGTTCGGCGAGTGCCGCCGGATCGTCATAGGCGGCGGTAATCTGCCGGTTGGCGAGCTGGGCGGCCGGGCAGTCCGCCTGCGGCTCGAGGATGATCGTGCGAAAATTCAATCTGGCGGCGGCAATGGCCAGCATGCGGCCAAGCTGGCCGCCGCCGATTATGCCGATCGTTCTTGCCGTCATAGGTCGTCCATCGGGTATTCGGCGACGGCGGCACTCTGGCGCTCGCGCCATTCGTCGAGCCGGTCGGCGATTTCTTCGTCGGAAAGGGCAAGGACGGCTGCGGCGAGAAGGGCGGCATTGACCGCGCCGGCCTTGCCGATGGCGAGCGTGCCCACCGGAATGCCGGCCGGCATCTGCACGATGGAAAGAAGGCTGTCCTGGCCGGACATGGTCTTTGACTGGACCGGCACGCCGAAGACCGGCAGCGGCGTCATCGATGCGGCCATACCCGGCAGGTGGGCAGCGCCGCCGGCGCCGGCGATGATGACCTTGAAGCCCTCCGCCCGCGCTCCCTTGGCGAAATTGACCAGCCGGTCGGGTGTGCGGTGCGCCGAAATGATGCGCGCATCGTAAGGGATCTCAAGCGCCTCCAGCGTGTCGGCGGCGTTCTTCATGGTCTCCCAGTCGGACTGGCTGCCCATGATGATGGCGACGGGCGGTCTGTCTGTCATCGTTGCTGCTATTCCCTCTCAGGCGATGATGTCAGGGATGATCTGATCTTCCAGCTTGGAGAGCCTGTCCTTGATGACGAGCTTCTTCTTTTTCATACGCTGGATCCGCAGAGCATCGCATCCGGTCTGGATCATGGCGTTGATCGCGGCGTCGAAATCCTCATGCTCCTGGCGCAGACGCGCCACTGTGAGCCTGATTTCCGCCTGTTCCTGATCGGCCATATGCAATCCCCGTTATCGTGCTCGGACGTTGTCCGATCTGCCGATGATTTCCGCAAGCTCCTATCACCAAATACAGGTAACGGCTAGTTAGTCTTGATCATGAAATTGCCATCCAGTCTTCATCTTTTGGCCTTCGACAAGCCTTCAAAAATATGTCACAGTCCCCGCCGTTGACACCTTGATCCCCGACGATGTTGGCCGGGGAGGGTAAGAGGAAGGAAGGGTCATATGACTGTTCAAGCTCATCTTGAGTCACTCCAGAAAAAGCATGTTGCTCTCGAGGAGGAGTTGCACGCGCTCAGAACATCTCCCTCTATTTCCGATACGGAACTTGCCGAATGCAAGCGCCGCAAGCTGCGCATCAAGGACGAGATTCAGCGTCTTAAGTCATCCGTCCACTGATCTTCCCAAGGGTCGCCGGACGATCATCTTGCGCAAAGAGGTAAATCCATCCATTCCGCCTAAAATCAGCAAGAACCGGTGATCACACACTCGATTTGCGCCAGTCCGATGCCCGCCGCATCGCGGCTGGCGCTTTTGGTTCGTCAAGCTTCAAAGGGGCTGATGATCCGTGTCGAGTTTCCGGCCGGCATAATTTAACCCTGAAGCGGAACTGCTCGGGATAAAATTATGCAATTCAAAGTGATAAAACGTCCTCAGAGACGCGTGACGTGCATCAGGCCCAGAATTGATCAAGCCATAAATTGAGCGTGTCGAAGCCGCGGTTGTTGACCGCGTAGATGCGCTTCGTGCCTTCGGATGTCACCGAAACAAGATTGCTGTCCAACAGCGCTTTCAGGTGTTGCGAAACGGCGGGGCGGCTGATCGGCAGACCCTCGGCGAGCTCATTGACCGTCCGTGGTGCGCGGCGCAGTTCCTCCAGCAGAAACCGCCGGTTCGGATCGGCAATCGCAGAGAAAGGGTCCGTGTTCGACATGGCGGGAACGCTACGTCAAACCGGGCGCTCCAGCAAGGAAATTGTGCATTGCAGCGTGCGGCAATTCAAAGTGCTGCAGCGTTCCTCGCGCGTCTCAAAAGAAGCGCGGCGCTCCAGGGTTTCACCAACCAAGGCCCTCGTGCACGATCAGGAAGGCAGCGATCAGCGCCATCGCATACATGAAGGGATAGAAGATCTGTGGCCTCATGCGGCGCACGCACCATGCGCCGGCAAAGGTGGCGAGCGGGGCGAAGGGCAGGAGCGTCGCGGAGGTCGCAAGGTTCTGGGTGTCGAGTTGGCCGAGCGCGAAATAGGGGATCAGCTTGATGGCGTTGAGGATCGCAAAGAAGCGCACGCTGGTGCCGGTATATTCGCGTGGCTGCAATTTGAGCGGCAGGGCATAGATCTGGAAGGGCGCGCCGCCGGCATGGGCGACGAAGCTGCCGTAGCCGGAAAATGTGCCCCAGAGGCTGGCGGCCACCGGCCGCTGGCCGCGCGGCGGGACCACCTTGCCGGCGCCCGGGCCGAAATTATTCCAGAAATAGCGCAGGCAGAAGAGGATGGTCACCGCGCCGATGACAATGCGCAGCATGCTGCCCGGAACGAGCGCCGAGGTCGCCCAGCCGAGCGCGATGCCGAAGACTGCGCCCGGCAGCATGATCTTCAGCGTCGCCCAGTCGCCATGCTTGCGCCAGATGACGAGCGAGATCATGTCCATGAAGACCAGGATCGGCAGCAAGATCGCTGCCGCTTCGACCGGCGAGACGACGAGGGCGAGGAAAGGCAAGCCGATCAGCGACAAAGCGTCGCCCATGCCGCCCTTTGCGAGGCCCACCAGCAGAACCGCGGGCACGGCGGCGTAGTAGAATGACAAATCCTGCGGCATGCTTTCGACGTCCTCCTCTTGCAAGCCTCGTCTAACGGAACTACTCACACAAAACGAGTGCGGATCCCTCATTTCGAAGGGGAATTCGCCGGAAACGGAAAGACCTCATGACCGAACCGGAAAACCGCTGCCGCCTTGTGCTCATCGCACCTGATATTGCCGATGCCGATGAACAGGCAAAGATCGTCGCCGACGCGCTGAAGGGCGGCGACGTCGCTTCGGTGATCGTGCCGCAATACGGGCTCGACGACGGCGCCTTCCAGAAACATGCCGAAAAGCTGGTGCCGCTGATCCAGGATGCCGGAGCGGCTGCGCTGATTTCAGGCGACAGCCGCGTCGCAGGCCGGGCGAAGGCCGATGGCCTGCATCTTTCCGGCAATGCTGAGGCGCTTTCGGAAGCGATCGACAAACACGCGCCGAAGCTGATCATCGGCGGCGGCAACGCGGCTGACCGCCACCACGCGCTGGAGATCGGCGAAGTCAGGCCGGACTATATCTTTTTTGGCAAGCTCGACGGCGACATCAAGCCGGAGGCGCATCCGAAGAACCTTGCGCTCGGCGAATGGTGGGCCTCGATGATCGAGATTCCCTGTATCGTCATGGGCGGCACCGATCCGGCCTCGGCGCTTGCCGTTGCCGAGACCGGAGCGGAGTTCGTGGCGCTGCGGCTGGCGGTCTTCGGCGAGCCCGGCCGGGCGCCGTCGATCGTCGCCGAAATCAACGCGTTGCTTGACGAAAAAGCGCCACGGTTTGAGGATTGAAATCGCCCTCATGCCGATCCCGCCCGTCCGCCTTTTGAAATTTGCCCTTGCCAGCGTGGCGGCCTTGGTTGCTGCCGGGCCGGACGTCGCTTTGGCGCAGGCGCCGGACAGCGTCATCAGCCAGCCGGGCACGGCGCCGGCATCGACCTTCCGCACCGACCGGCCCACTGGCCCGGATGTCAAGCCCTCCGATGGTGTTGGCGTGTTCGACCGTATGGGCGCGAAGCTGCCGGACCTGCCGCCGGAAAAGGATTACAAGGGGCCGATCGACGAGGCTTACGGCGCCTTCCAGCGCGGTTATTACCTGACGGCAATGGACAAGGCGCTGCCGCGCGCCCAGCTCGGCGATCCGGCGGCGCAAACGCTGATCGGCGAAATCCTCTCGCAGGGCCTCGGCGTCAAGAAGGACGTGAAGAATGCCGCCTTCTGGTATGGCAAGGCGGCCGAAGGCGGCGATGCGGCAGCCATGTTTAAATATGCGCTGATCCTGATGGAAGGCCAGGGCGTGCCGCGTGACAAGGTCAAGGCCGACGACTACATGCGCAAGGCGGCCGAGGCGGGCAATCCTTCAGCGGAGTTCAACTGGGCGCAGCTTCTCATCGCCGACAATCCCGGCGAGAAGGGGCTGAAGCTTGCGCTGCCGTTCTACGAGAAATCGGCCGAGCAGGGCATTGCCGATTCGCAATATGCGGTGGCGCAGATCTATGCGACGCTGAAGGACCTGCCGGAGGAAAAGAAGCAGCTCGCCCGCGAGTGGATGGCGCGGGCGGCGCGCGCCGGCTTCGACACCGCCCAGCTCGATCTCGGCATCTGGCTCGTCAATGGCGTCGGCGGACCGAAGGATTACGTCAAGGGTTTCGAATGGCTGAAACTTGCCGCCAATGGCGGCAATGTCGTGGCGCAGAACAAGCTCGCCCATCTCTACATCAACGCCATCGGCACGCCGCCCGATCCGATCGAGGCAGCGAAGTGGTACGTGCTGTCTCGGCGTGCCGGGCTTGCCGATCCGTCGCTTGAGGATTTCTATCTCGGTATCGAGGACGATCAGCAGAAGGCGGCGATTGAGGCCGCCAATAAGTTCCGGCGGCGATAGCGGCCCGACGCGACGCGCTTTAAAAAAGCGCGTCGGCGAACAGATCTTCGTCGTTTTCGGCTTTGGCGGTCTCGGTGGGGGCGGGGGCGGGAGCGCTGTCCGCGGCCGCCGGGATGATGTCGCGATGAATGCTGCGCTCCTGGACCATCGTGTAGTGCTTGAAGATCGTGCGGTCGAGCGGCGCGATCGTCTCGGCGAGATCCGAGATATCTTCGATATCGCTGCCGGCGATGCCTTCGAGCAGATCGGCGCAGCGGCCAAGGACTTCGCCGAGATCATGCTGGAAATCGAGCTTGCCGATCAGCAGGCTGATCTTCGTGGCGACCTCGCGGCCGTTCTCGGCGAGCACTTTCAGTTCATCTTCCATCACGTTGGCCGCGGAGCGGATGTTGCCGACGGCTGACGTCAGGCTCTCCCCGAGGTTGCCGGCCCCGGCGCCGGCAGCGGGGGCGACGCGTCCGGCCGCGGCTTCGAGCGCCGGCAGGCCGTTGACGATGGCGTCGGCGGAATCGTCGAGCTTGCCGGCGAAGATGCGCAGCTCGGCGGTGACGACGTTGATCGACTTGCCTTCCTCGCCGAGACGGCTACAGCGCAGGTTGGTATTCAAGGCCATATAATGGATGTCGGTCTTGACGGCGCGGATATTTGCGATGGCTTCGGAGAGCTTGGCGGCCGTGCCGATCGTCGACTGGCTCACCTGGTCGGCCTGGCGGCTTGCCGTGTCGACCTGCTTGACGATTTCGTGAGCGGCCGAAACGCTGGATTCGAGCGCGCGCATGAAGTTGCCGCCGGCTTCGCCGCTCTGCCCGCTCATCTGATCGCGAAGCTTGAGGATCTCCCGCATGTCGTGGCCGAAACTCGCGATCGTCTTGACGACGTTCTCTGAATCCCGCTGGAAATTGGCGCACATGTCGCGCATCTGCGCTGCGGTTAGATGGTGAATGACGTTCTGAAGGCGCTGGCGGGCGCTAGCGTCGAGCCTTGCGCCATCCTCGCCGGCAAAGAAATCGTCGAGCGACGAAAATGTGGCCTGCACATGCTCGATGCGCTGGCGGGTAATGTCGCCGATCTGCAGGGCAGACAGCGTCGAGCCGACCTTGCTCTGGACATCGCGGGCAATCGCGCCGACCTCGCGGGCGATGACGCCGAGATCCTTGCGGTGTGCGGCGATCTTGGCGGCATCATCGCGCAGGGCTGCGGCGACGGCCGGAACGGTCTCGGCATAACCCTTGGAAACGCTGGCGCCAAAGGAGGCGGCGAGCTTGACCTCCTTGTCGAGGCTATCGAGATGCGTGGCGAAACGGTTGACTTCGTCGGTGCCGGAATAGATGCGTTCGAGGATCTCCTGGGCGAATCCGGCGAATTCGGCAAGGCCGGCACCGGTGATCTTCACGGTCACGGCGAAGGTTCTGAGATAACGCATCGTCTCCTGCATGTCGGAAACGTGCTTGCGCAGTTCCCTGCCGGTATGCGCCAGCGAGACCAACGCCTGCTGACGGTTTTCCTCGGTGACGGGCAACGCCTTCAGGCTCTCCACCGTGGCGCGGAGATCGGCGGTGGTATCGCTGGCTTCCTTGTTGTCGAGCGCCGTGGTCACACTCTCAAGCGAGTTCAACAGGCGGTTGAGGACATCCATCACCGACAGCAGTACGGTGCCGCCTTCGAGAAAACGCTCCTCGACCTGGTTGCGGGCGGATTCCAAGGTCCGGCTGATGTCCCGCCCCGACGAGTAGGCTGCAGCGTTCGGCGATACCAGAGCGTGTGCCAATTTTATACCTTTTCTTAAAATACAGGCAATTCGATTCTATTTTTACGGGCAGGATGGAAACGTCCGGTAAACGCGCCGGACTCGCCAGCGTTGTGATTAACGAAAGATGTCGATGCGACCCAGGGCAAAGTGTCAGGGCCGAGAAATGCAATTTAACACGCTGTTTTTACTTTATTTATTTCTAATTTTTGAGAAAAAAATACAACTTATCTCGGATGAGAATTGGGAGTCTCGGGACTCGTTATACGGCAGTTTCCTACAACCGCTGTTTACCCCGCATTAACGCTGCCATGAGAGTCCTTTTAGGGTCATCAAGTATTTCTCTGGCCCAGGAGGCGGCATTGGATACTCCGAAGCAATATTACGAATCTATAAATTTGCCGGATGTGCTCAGCATTCGCAACGTTTCAGAACTATATTCCAAGCTTACTGATGAATTTCATAGTCGTGATTCAATCATCATCAGCATTCCGGAAGGCGCGGAAGCGGATCTGAGTTTCGTTCAACTCATCGAATCCTCGCGCTGCCAAGCAAAATCCCAAGGAAAGACGTTCAAACTTTCTTCGCCGGCCAGTGGTTCGGTCCTGAAGGTACTTGAGCGCGCCGGTTTCATCGAATCTTTCGATCAAGAAGATGCAAATTTCTGGTTGCATAAAGAGGTAACGTTATGAGTGCAAATATCCTGACCGTCGACGATTCCGCCAGCATTCGTCTGACTACCAAGGTCACGCTGACCAATGCCGGCTATAGCGTCACCGAGGCAGTCAACGGGGCAGAGGGCCTCGCGACGGCCAAGGGCAGCACCTTCGATCTGATTGTGACCGATCTCAACATGCCTGTCATGGACGGGCTGACGATGATCGAGGAGCTGCGCAAGCTGCCGGCGCAGGCCGGCGTTCCGATCATCTTCCTGACGACGGAATCGGATGCCGATCTCAAGGCGCGTGCCAAGGCCGCCGGCGCCACCGGCTGGCTGACCAAGCCGTTCGACCCCGAAAGTCTGGTGAAAATCGTGAAAAAGGTTCTCGGACGATGAGCACGATCGATCCTGTCGCCGTATTCCGCATGGAGGCCGCCGAATGCCTCGAAGCGATCGAGGCCGGTCTTCTCGACCTGACCCACCAACTCGACAACAAGGATCTCGTCGACGCCGTGTTCCGCGGTCTCCACACGCTCAAGGGCTCCGGCGCGATGTTCGGTTTCGAGGCGCTCGCCGCCTTCACCCATCATTGCGAAACAGCCTTCGACCGCGTCCGCAAGGGTGAAGTCGCAGCGACCAGCGAACTCGTCGCCGCCGTTCTCGCCGCCCAGGACCATATGCGTGCCCTTGTCGACCAGCCGGACGCCGATCACGGCGATACCGGACATAAGCTTCTGGCGCAGCTGCAGGCCGCCGTCGGCGGCAAGGCGGCAGCGGTAGCTGCCCCTGTGGTCGCCGTTCCCCCACCCGTGGCCGTGCGCGAGGCACCGGCGAAGAGGAAGAACAGCTGGCGCATTCACTTCAGCCTGCCCGCCAATTCGATGGCCAACGGCACCAATCCGCTCGGCCTGCTGGACGAGCTGCGCGATCTCGGCGAATGCACCGTGCGCGCCAATAGCTCGGCTATTCCGCCGCTCGACGAGCTCACTCCGACAGAACTCCATATCTCCTGGGACGTGACGCTGGTGAGTGACCAGGACCGTTCGGCGATCGACGACGTCTTCATCTTCGTACTCGATGATATGGAACTCAGCGTCGAGGAAATCGACGCGCCGGCAGCGGCAACGGTCGCGGCCATCGAGGAAAAGACAGCATCTGCAACTGCCGCCGCATCGACGGCGCCCGTTCCACCGGCCGCCGTTCCGGAATTTCGTCCTGTCGAGGCGGTTCCGGCCAAGCGCGAGGCGCCCGTTGCCGTCAGCCAGGCGAAGGCGGCCGAGAACGTCCGCGTTCCGGCCGAACGTCTCGACGAGCTGATGGACCGCGTCGGCGAACTCGTCATTGCGCAATCGCGCCTCAGCCAGCTCGCCAGCGCCAGCACCGATATCGCGCTACGCTCCGTCTCGGAAGAAATCGAACGCCTCTCTGGCGAATTGCGCGACACGATGATGGTGCTGCGCATGGTGCCGGTCGCCACCCTCTTCTCTCGCTTCCGCCGCCTCGTCCACGATCTCGCCCGCGAGACCGGCAAGGTGATCGAGCTGGTGACGGAGGGCGAGAGCACCGAAGTCGACAAGACGGTCATCGAGCGCCTGGCCGATCCGCTGGTGCATCTGGTGCGCAACTCGATCGACCACGGCCTCGAAACGCCGGCCGATCGACTTGCCTCCGGCAAGACCGAAGCCGGCACGGTGACGCTTTCGGCCCGCCAGGCCGGTGGCGAGGTGATCATCTCGATCAAGGACGACGGCCGCGGCATCAATCGTGACCGGGTTCGCGCCAAGGCGGAATCTTCCGGCCTCATCCACCCCGGGCAGCCGCTTTCCGACTCCGAGCTGCTGCAACTGATCTTCGCCCCCGGCTTCTCGACAGCCGCGGCGATCACCAATCTGTCCGGCCGCGGGGTCGGCATGGACGTGGTCAAAAAGACGGTCGAAGCGCTTCGCGGCGCAATCGACATCGTCAGTGTGCCCGGACAGGGTTCGGAAGTGTCGCTGCGCATCCCGCTGACGCTTGCCATCATCGATGGCCTGCTGGTGCGGGTCGGTTCCGGCCGCTACGTCATCCCGCTCTCGGCGGTCGAGGAATGCCTCGAACTGTCGCTCGAGGAAGATCTCCGTTCGCGCGGCCGCAGCTTCATCTCACTGCGCGACAGCCTGGTGCCGTTCCTGCGCCTGCGCGATCTCTTCCGCACCGGCACCAAGCCCGACGTGCACCAGAAGGTCGTCGTCATCTCGACCGGCACCGAGCGTGTCGGCCTCGTCGTCGACCAGATCATCGGTGACCACCAGACGGTCATCAAGTCGATGTCGAAACTGCACAATAACGTTGCGACCTTCTCGGGCGCCACCATTCTCGGCGACGGCAGCGTCGCTCTCATTCTCGACGTCGGGCACCTGGTTGCCGCGGGTCAGCAACAGGAGGCGCAATTGCGTGTAGCAGGATGAGTGCAACAGCAGCAGCCGAACGATTTGACAATCACTGGAGCTATGCCGAAGAGGTGGAGGTCCTGACCTTCGATCTCAACGGCGAAACCTTCGCGCTGGAAGCGGTCATCGTCCAGGAAATCCTGGACCTGCTTCCTGAGACAGCGGTCCCGGGCAGCCAGCCCTTCGTCGCCAGCGTCATCAACTTTCGCGGCAAGGTCATTCCGCTCGCCGATCTGCGCCTCGCCTTCGGGATGGAAGCGGCAGAAGCGACGATCGACAGCCGCATCATCGTCATCGAGATCGATCTGCAGGGCGAGCAGACGCTCGTCGGCCTCAGAACCGACAAGGTGAACGAAGTGACGACGCTTGCAAAGACCGCGAGCGAGGCACCACCGAGCGTCGGCATGCGCTGGCGCGCCGACTACATCAATTGCCTCGTGAAGAGGGGCGGAGAATTCATCATTCTCCCTAATCTGCAGGCGATTTTCTCATCGAGGCACGATGCGGCGGGAGCCGTTAATTGACGCCGGATGAATTCAACGAGGGGTTTGGACCATGCGACTGACAATCAAGACGAAACTGGTGACCGCGTTCACCTTCATCATTCTGATGCTCATGGGCACCGCCGCTTACGGTGTCCTCAGCCTTGGATCGCTGAACGATACGATCGATAAGCTTCTCTCCGGCCCGGCAGCCCGCCTCGATCTCGCGCAGCAGATCAACATCGCCCAGCTCGAGGCCATCCGCCAGCAGAAGAACCTGCTCACCGCCCGGACCGCGGACGAGTCGGCCGGGGCAATCGCCAAGGGCAACCAGGCCCGCAAGGAATTCGCCGACGCCTTCAGCCATGTGCTGGCGCTGGCAACGGAAGAGGGCAAAGTGCGCTGGGCACGCATCGCCGAGCTGTCCAAGACCTTCAATGCGGCCGACGATCAGATCCGCGAATATGTGAAGGCCGGCAATGCCGAAGGCGCAAATGCCATCTCCGTCTCGACGGCCCGGGCCGCTGCCAACGACATCGACTCGACACTCAGCGAAATCCTGGCGCTTGAAAAGCAGCGTATGAAGGCTGCCGATGACGGCGCCGAAGCGCAGTACACGACGACCCGCACGACGATGATGGCGGTCGCCGCCGTCGCGCTGCTGATCGCTGCTCTCACCGCCTTCTGGATCGCCAGCACGATCAGCAAGGGACTTAGCCGCGCCAACACCGTGGTTCGCGAGGTGTCGGAAGGCGATCTGACGAAGATGGCCGATATCACCAGCCATGACGAAATCGGCGAGCTTCTGGGTAATGTCAATACGATGATCGAACGCCTGCGCGGCGTCGTCGCCGACGCATTGTCGGCTGCCGACAACGTCTCTTCCGGCAGCCAGGAACTTTCGGCGAGCTCGGAACAGGTCTCGCAGGGCGCCACCGAACAGGCGGCGTCGGCTGAAGAGGCGTCGGCCTCGATGGAGCAGATGGCCGCCAACATCAAGCAGAACGCCGACAACGCCGCCCAGACGGAAAAGATTGCCCGCCAGTCGGCCAAGGACGCGGAAGCCAGCGGTGAAGCGGTGACGCGTGCCGTCGACGCCATGCGCACGATCGCTCAGAAGATCGGCATCGTCCAGGAGATCGCCCGCCAGACCGATCTCTTGGCTCTCAACGCGGCTGTGGAAGCAGCACGTGCCGGCGAACACGGCAAGGGTTTTGCGGTCGTCGCCTCCGAGGTTCGCAAACTCGCCGAACGCAGCCAGTCGGCCGCCGCCGAAATCAGCTCGATGTCGAGCGATACGGTCAAGGCCGCCGCCGATGCCGGCGACATGCTTGGCCGGCTGGTGCCCGACATCCGCAAGACGGCAGAGTTGGTCTCCGAGATCAGTGCAGCCTGCCGCGAACAGGATATCGGCGCTTCGCAGATCAATGAGGCGATCCAGCAACTCGACAAGGTGACCCAGCAGAATGCCGGCGCCTCCGAGCAGATGTCGGCGACCTCCGAGGAGCTCGCCTCCCAGGCCGAAGAACTGCAGGCCTCGATCGCCTTCTTCAAGGTCGATACGGCGGGTAGTGCGCGGCCCGGCGCCCAGAAGGCACAGCCAAAAGCTTCGGCCAAGGTGGCCAAAGCCCCGGCCACTGTCCGCAAATCCGCCCCGCAAGGCCATGGACAGGGTCGCGGCCAGACGGTTTCGGCTCAGCAGCAGCGTCTCAAGGGCTTTGCTCTCGACATGTCGATGGGTGGTCCAGACGCCAGCGACGACGACTTTAGGGAGCGCGCATAAGCGCTCCTGCCCTCAATGTGATCCCTCGGGCTGCTCCGGCGGCCCGAGGAGGGAATATCCCCCAACGCATGTAGGCGTTGGCGCTGCGATGGATAGATGTCCGGCTGCCGGGAAGTGAATGTAATCGCTTTTCCCCGTTTCAACACATCAGTTCCAAGCTCGACGTCCCGCCAAGGGGACATGTCTCTCTCCATTCGTTTTGACCGCAAATCGGGGGTATCACATGCGTTTCACCATTAAACTCAAACTGGGTCTTGCCTTCGGCATCATGACGCTGCTGCTAATCGGCATCGCGGTTTATGGAAGCCTCAGCCTCGGCACTTTGAACGAGGCGAGCAGCAATATGATCGACGGCCCGATGCGCCGCCTGGAACTGGCGCTGAATGCCAATGTCGCCGAAGTCAACGCCATCCGCGCTCAGAAGAACGCGCTGCTTTCCACGGATCCCGACGCGGCCGCCGCTTTCTACAAGGAAGCCGATCAGAACCTGCAGGCCATGTTCGATGCTGTCGACGCCGGTTTTGCCATCGCCACCGCTGAAGGCAAGCCTCATTGGGAAAAGCTGCGGACGGTCGGTGGGAAATTCCGTGAAAAATCCACTGAGTTGCAGCAACTTGACGCGAAGGGCGACAAATCAGGCGCGCTGGCGCTTTCACTCGGCGACCTTCGAGCGATGACCAATGACATGGGCGATGCAATCGCCGCCCTTACGGAGATCCAGCGCAAGGGCATGCAGGCAACCAACCACTCGAACACCGATCTTTATAATTCGACCAAGCTGATCCTCACTGCTGCTTCCGGCATCGCCGTGCTCGTCGCACTCGCCGCCGCATTGTGGATCACGCTCGGAATCAACAACGGCTTGCGGAAGATCACGACCGTCGCAAACGCCGTCGCAATCGGTGATCTCAACCAGAGGGTCGACGTCAAGACCAATGACGAGATCAAGGATCTCATCAACACGGTCAATACCATGACCGCCAATCTGCGCGCCACGGCAGCCCTTGCCGACCAGATCGCCATGGGCGACCTCAGCACCGACGCCAAGCCGCTTTCGGACAAGGATACGCTCGGCATCGCGATGCAGAGCATGATCTCCAACCTACGAACCACCGCCGGCATCGCCGATCAGATCGCAAACGGCGACCTGACGGTGTCTCCGAAGCCGCTCTCCGACAAGGATGCGCTGGGCCTCGCCCTGGAGCAGATGGTCGAGCGCCTGCGCGGCGTCGTCGCCGACGCAATCTCCGCGGCCGAGAACGTCTCGTCCGGCAGCCAGGAGCTTTCGGCAAGCTCCGAGCAGGTCTCGCAGGGTGCCACCGAACAGGCGGCTTCCGCCGAAGAGGCTTCCGCTTCGATGGAAGAGATGGCCTCCAACATCAAGCAGAACGCCGACAACGCCGCCCAGACGGAAAAGATCGCCCGTCAGTCGGCCAAGGATGCGGAAGCCAGTGGTGAAGCCGTCTCCCGTGCCGTCGACGCCATGCGCACGATCGCTCAGAAGATCGGCATCGTCCAGGAAATCGCCCGGCAGACCGATCTGCTGGCTTTGAACGCCGCAGTCGAAGCGGCGCGCGCCGGTGAACACGGCAAGGGATTTGCGGTCGTCGCCTCCGAGGTTCGCAAACTCGCCGAACGCAGCCAGTCGGCGGCCGCCGAAATCAGCGCCATGTCGAGCGATACCGTGACAGCCGCCCAGGAAGCCGGCGAAATGCTCGGCCGGCTGGTGCCCGATATCCGCAAGACGGCCGAGTTGGTCTCCGAGATCAGCGCCGCCTGCCGCGAACAGGATATCGGGGCGGCCCAGATCAATGAAGCGATCCAACAGCTCGACAAGGTGACGCAGCAGAATGCTGGCGCTTCCGAGCAGATGTCGGCGACCTCCGAGGAGCTCGCCTCCCAGGCCGAAGAGCTGCAGACGTCGATCGCTTTCTTCAAGGTCGATACGGCCGGCAGTCGCCGTGACCGCGCCCCGGCGGCAAAACTCGCCGCCCGCAGCCGGGTTCAGGCGGCACCACGCAAACCGGGCGGCAAGACGCCGGCCAATACGGTCGCCGGCCAGCAGGCCCGCGTGAAAGGATTTGCCCTCGACATGTCGATGGGCGGTCCCGACATGGCCGATGACGAGTTTAGGGAGAGCGCATAGCGCTCCCTTGGAGAAAGCGCATAGGTGCTCTCTCCGTTTGCAACTGTCGTGGGCCAGCCAACATGGCCCGCGACGCAGGCTTCCGGTGCTCGAGGGGATAGGCACGGAACCTATTCATTTCTTTCCGTTGGATGCTTTTGCCTGATGGAATTTCTTTGCTGCATGACGCCGCGCCACCTGGACCATATTTATTGCTTCGCTCTCTGAGAGGAATATTGAGATGCGTATTACGATCAAACTTAAGCTCGCGGCCGCATTCGGCTTTGTCATATTGTTGCTGGTGGGTAGCGCGGTTTATGGAATCATCAGCCTCAGCTTGCTGAACGACGCTGTTGGCGACCTTGTTTCCGGGCCTGCAAAAAGGCTGGAACTGGCTCTGGAGGCGCAAACTGCCGAGCTCGATGCCGTCCGCTGGCAAAAGAACGCGCTTCTGGAAATGGATTCCGAAATCGTCAAAAAGGATTATCAGAATTCGGCGAGAAGCGTGGATGAAATGCTCAGCTTCGCGACAAGCGGCCTACAGCTCGCAACTGCTGAAGGCAAGCCGCTCTGGGACAGGTTGATCGAACTGGCCAAGCGCTTCGATGAAGGCTCCAACAAAGTAGCCTCCATTCAACAAAGCGGCGACAGAGCGGCGGCCGTGGCCCTTTCCTCAGGGGAGGTTCGCGCCCTCGTCGCGGAAATGGAAGAGGTTTTCGGGAAACTCGTTACGCTTCAACAGAAGTCGATGGCGCAAGCCGATAGCGATACCGATGCTCTTTATAGCTCAACAAAGAACATGTTGATCGGTATCGCAATCGGGGCTTCCCTTATCGCCTTCGCCGCCGCGCTTTGGATCGCGCTCGGTGTCAACAGCGGCCTGCGCAAGATCATGAACGTTGCCAGCGCCGTCGCCATCGGCGACCTGAACCAAAAGGTCGAGATCAGGACCAACGACGAGATCAAGGATCTGGTCAACATGATCAACACCATGACGGACAACCTTCGCGTCACCGCCAACATTGCGGCACAGATCGCTGACGGCGATCTGACGGTGTCTCCGAAGCCGCTTTCGGAGAAGGATACGCTCGGCATTGCGCTCGACCAGATGGTCGAGCGCCTGCGTGGCGTTGTCGCCGATGCGGTCGCGGCCGCCGAAAATGTTTCGGCCGGCAGCCAGGAACTGTCCTCGAGCTCCGAACAGGTGTCGCAGGGCGCCAGCGAACAGGCGGCTTCGGCCGAAGAGGCGTCGGCCTCGATGGAGGAGATGGCCGCCAACATCAAGCAGAACGCCGACAACGCCGCCCAGACGGAAAAGATCGCCCGCCAGTCCGCCAAGGATGCGGAAATGAGTGGCGAAGCGGTGTCGCGCGCCGTGCAGGCGATGCGGACCATTGCCGAGAAGATCAGCATCGTCCAGGAAATTGCCCGCCAGACCGATCTTCTGGCGCTCAACGCCGCCGTCGAAGCGGCGCGCGCCGGTGAACACGGCAAGGGTTTTGCGGTCGTCGCCTCCGAGGTTCGCAAGCTTGCCGAACGCAGCCAGTCGGCCGCCGCCGAAATCAGCTCGATGTCGAGCGATACGGTCAAGGCCGCCCAGGACGCTGGCGACATGCTCGGCCGCCTGGTGCCCGACATCCGCAAGACGGCCGAACTGGTTTCCGAAATCAGTGCGGCCTGCCGCGAACAGGATGTGGGCGCCTCGCAGATCAACGACGCGATCCAGCAGCTCGATCGGGTGACGCAGCAGAATGCCGGCGCGTCCGAGCAAATGTCTGCGACCTCGGAAGAGCTCGCGAGCCAAGCCGAAGAACTGCAGGCCTCGATCGCCTTCTTCAAGGTGGATACCGCAGGCGCCCGCCAATCCCGCGTGCCCGCTGCCAGGGCGACTGTCCGCAGCTCGGCGCCCGCCGGCCGCAACCTCGGCACCAGGAAACTCGCCGCCAACAGCGTCGCCGGTCAGCAGGCGCGGGCAAAGGGTTTTGCTCTCGATCTCTCCATGGGCGGTCCCGATGATGGGGACGTCGAATTTAAGGAAAGTGCATGATCATGGCCACGACATCCCTGGAAGCGCAATTCGTGACCTTCAGCCTCGGCGAGGAGATCTTCGCCGTGCCGGTCGAGGTGGTACGGGAAATCCTCGACTATGCGGAAGCTTTCAAGATTCCGAATGGTCCCGACTATCTGCTCGGTCTGCGTGACGTGCGCGGACAGGGCGTGCCGACGATCGATCTTCGATTGAAGCTCGGCATGACGAAGACCGTGCCGACGCCGCACACACGCGTGCTCGTCCTCGACGTGCCGATGGAAAGCCGGCTGCTGACGCTCGGCCTCGTCGCCGACCGCGTCTTCGAGGTGACGCCGTTCCGGCGCGAACAGATCGAGGCGGCGCCTGATATCGGCGTGCGCTGGCGCTCGGATTATATTGCCGGCGTCGTTCGCCGTGAAAACGGTTTCGTCGTCATCATCGATCTTGCCCGGTTGCTGTCGCACGAGGACGCCTCGGCACTGCAATCGGCGGCCTGACCCGCGCATCAACTGGGAGTACGGCGTTCTATGAGTATGGCAGCGGTGGAAACCCAATTGCCGGGGGACCGGATCAGCAAGCGCAATTTCGACAAGCTTGCCCGGTTCATCTACGACTATAGCGGCATCAAGATGCCGCCGACCAAGCTGACGATGCTCGAAGGGCGGCTGAGGCGCCGCCTTCGCGCAACCAACCATTCGACCTTCGACGATTATTGCGACTTCCTGTTCAATCACGACGGCCTCGCCCAGGAAACCGTCTACCTGATCGACGTGGTGACGACGAACAAGACCGACTTCTTCCGCGAAGCCAAGCATTTCGATTACTTGCAGAGCGTGGCGTTGCCGGCGATCGCCAATAGCGGCGTGCGGACCATCCGCACCTGGAGTTCGGCCTGCTCGACAGGGGCGGAACCCTATACGATGGCGATGGTGTTGGCGGAATTCACCGAAGGCCGCAACGACGTCTCCTACAGCGTGCTTGCCACCGACCTTTCCACCGACGTGCTACAGACGGCGCGCCGGGGCATCTACCCGGAAGACCTCATCGCGCCTGTGCCGCGTGACCTGCAGCGCAAATACGTGCTGACGGCCAAGCAGCCGGATCGGCGGGAGGTGCGCATCACGCCGAAATTGCGCAGCAAGATTGGTTTTGCCCGCATGAACCTGATGGACGAGAAATACCCGATCGGCGAGGCGATGAACGTCATCTTCTGCCGCAACGTGCTCATCTACTTCGACAAGCAGACTCAGGCCGGCGTGCTCAACCGCCTCTGCGACTGCCTGGCGAAGGGCGGCTACATGTTCATCGGTCATTCCGAATCGATTACCGGCTTCGACCTGCCATTGAAACAGGTCTCGAATACGGTGTTTCAGCGCATCTAGAGCATGTCCGTTTTCTTCCAATCACGGGCGTGCTCTATCTCTTTGTGTCACTAAAGAGTTAGAGCATGATGTCGTCCGAAAATTGCCAATTCTTTTCGGCATCATGCTCTAGGAGCATTCATGGCTAAAAAAATCCGCGTTCTGATCATCGACGATTCTGCCAGCGTCCGTCAGACACTGACCCATGTCTTGGAGCAGGATCCCGATATCGAGATCATGGCGGTCGCATCCGACCCCTTCGTGGCGGCGCGGAAGCTGCTGGAGGAGATCCCCGACGTCATCACGCTCGATGTGGAAATGCCGCGCATGGACGGCATTACCTTCCTGCGCAAGCTGATGTCGCAGCGGCCGATCCCCGTCGTGATGTGCTCGTCGCTGACGGAAGCGGGTTCGGAAACGCTGATCCAGGCGCTGGAGGCCGGCGCCGTCGACGTCATCCTGAAATCGAAGATCGGCGCCGCCGACAGCCTTGCCGACGATGCGATGCGCATTCGCGAAGTCGTCAAGAGCGCCTCGCATGCGCGGCTTACCACGGTGCGTCGCGCCGCCGGAACCATCCGCTCGGCTTCGGCGGAAGGGCCGGCCAAGAAGCTGACGGCGGACGTGATGCTGCCGCCGCCGACGGGGCGGGCCATGGCGAAGACGACGGAGATGGTCGTCTGCGTCGGCGCCTCCACAGGCGGCACCGAGGCGCTGCGCGAATTCCTGGAGGAACTGCCGGCCAATGCACCCGGCATGGTGATCGTCCAGCATATGCCGGAGAAATTCACCGCCGCCTTCGCCAAGCGGCTGAACGGGCTCTGCGAGGTCGAGGTCAAGGAAGCCGTCGATGGCGATCCGGTGCTGCGCGGCCATGTGCTGATCGCGCCAGGCGACAAACACATGCTGCTCGAACGCCAGGGTGCGCGCTACTATGTGAGCGTGAAGACCGGACCGCTGGTGTCGCGCCACCGGCCTTCGGTCGACGTGCTTTTCCGCTCGGCGGCGCGCTCGGCCGGCTCGAATGCCATGGGCATCATCATGACCGGCATGGGCGACGACGGCGCGCGCGGCATGCTGGAAATGCATCAGGCCGGCGCCTACACGGTGGCGCAGGACGAGGCGAGTTCGGTTGTCTTCGGTATGCCGAAGGAGGCGATCGCCAAGGGCGGTGTCGACCGTATCCTGCCGCTCGATCAGATAGCTCGCGAAGTGCTGATAACGCAGCAGAAATTCTGAGATGAGTTTCGAGGGAAACCACGTAAAACGGGCGGTCCCGGAAGATGGCGCGGATTTAATCCGTTCAGCATAATCGGCGGTTTCCGGTGTCGCAGCGCAGCCATGCGCGCCTCCCCTTGAAATTTCCCTGATTTTGTGGTCTTGAGGCCGCCAATCTTTGCAGCGCCGCCTGTCATGCATGTTCAGGGACATTTCCCGCCCCCGGCAGTGCGCGCCCCGTATCAGTCCCAAGGAAAAAT
Organism: Rhizobium sp. BK112; assembly: GCF_014193215.1. Classification (NCBI taxonomy): domain Bacteria; kingdom Pseudomonadati; phylum Pseudomonadota; class Alphaproteobacteria; order Hyphomicrobiales; family Rhizobiaceae; genus Rhizobium; species Rhizobium sp. BK112. The sequence continues at coordinate 111,850 of NZ_JACHYZ010000007.1, read as the reverse complement.
GCGCCGATGGCCCGTTCAGCTCTTCTCAATGTCATGGTTCAGGCTGCCCTCAAGGCAGGAAAATCGCTGGGACGTGATTTCGGCGAAGTGCAGAACCTGCAGGTTTCGGTGAAGGGACCCGGCGATTTCGTTTCCACTGCCGACCGCAAGGCCGAAAAGATCGTTCGGGAAGAACTGCTCAAGGCGCGTCCCACCTATGGCTTTCTCGGCGAGGAAAGCGACGAGATCAAGGGCACGGACGGCGCGCACCGCTGGATCGTCGACCCGCTCGACGGCACGACGAACTTCCTGCACGGCATTCCGGCCTTCGCTGTTTCGATCGCGCTCGAACGCAACGGCGAGATCGTTGCCGCCGTCGTCTTCAATCCGGCGACCGACGAGCTCTATACAGCCGAGCGCGGTGGCGGCGCCTTCCTCAACGACCGGCGCCTGCGCGTCGCTGCGCGCCGCGTGTTGTCGGATTGCGTCATCGGCTGCGGTGTGCCGGCGCTCGGCAAGCGTAATCACGGCAAGTTTCTGGTCGAGCTTCGCCACGTGATGGGCGAAGTGGCGGGCATCCGCCGCCTGGGCTCGCCGACACTCGATCTCGCCTATGTCGCCGCCGGGCGCTTCGACGGTTTCTGGGAAGCGGAGCTTGCGCCCTGGGACATGGCGGCCGGCATCCTGCTCATCCGTGAAGCCGGCGGGTTCGTCACCGATTGGGACGGCGGGACGGCCATTCTGGAGAGCGGCGCGATCGTCGCCGGCAACGAACTCATCCACAAGGCGCTGATCGAAGTCGTCAAGCGACCGATCCCCGCCAAGTAAGCGAACGAAAATCCGGCTGTTGTAAAGTCACGGTTTTCGCCCCGGCATACTTCAATTCGGCACAATGTTGCTCTAGTCTCCGCCAGCAATGACTCCGGAGGCAGCGACCCTATGGAAAATGTGAATGTGGCGGAGATCGGCTCCACCGAAAAGACGGCCGGCGGTTATGCCTACAGGCTTTCGAGCCCCATGCCCTTCCTCTGGACGATGCTGCTTTTCCTGGTCATCGTCGGCTTTATCGCCGCCATCCTCTTCCGCCAGACGCAGACCGCCTTCATGCACAATCCAGGCCTCAACGGCCTGATCGTCGGCGTTCTCGCGGTCGGAATCATCCTTGTTTTCAATCACGTGCTGGCGCTTCGCCCCGAAGTGCGCTGGTTCAACTCGTTCCGCGCCGCCGGCAGCGCCGACAAGGTCAGCCGCAATCCGCGGCTGCTTGCGCCGATGCGGGCGCTGATCGGCAGCCGCAAGACCTCGGTCGCGCTGTCGACGACGGCGCTGCGCTCGATCCTCGATTCGATCGCCACCCGCCTTGACGAATCGCGCGACGTTTCGCGCTACCTGATTGGCCTCCTGGTCTTCCTCGGCCTGCTCGGCACCTTCTGGGGCCTCATCGGCACGATCGGTTCGATCAGCATCGTCATCCAGTCGCTCGATGCCGGCTCGAACGGAACGGGGGATGTACTTTCGGCGCTGAAGGAAGGGCTTTCCATGCCGCTTTCGGGCATGGGCCAGGCCTTCTCCTCCTCGCTGCTCGGCCTCTCCGGTTCGCTCATTCTCGGTTTCCTCGATCTGCAGGCCGGCCGCGCGCAGAACCGCTTCTATATGGAACTGGAAAACTGGCTGTCCTCGGTCACAGATGTCGGCTCCGATCTTGCCCCGGCCCTCGACGCCGTTTCCGGCGCCTCCTCGGACGACATGCGCGCGCTCTCCGATTATCTGCGCAAGGTCTCCGAAGAGGGCGGCACCGGCAGCCAGCGCTCCGTCGCCGCCATGGCGAGCCTTGCCGAAGGCATTCAGGGCCTCGTCAAGAACATGCGCAACGAACAGCAGATGCTGCGCGACTGGATCGAGGCGCAGCAGGACGAGGCGAAGGCGATGCGCCGCACGCTTGACCGGCTGGCCGAACGCATCGGCGTGCAGGAGCGCGCAGGCGAGAGAGGCGAGCGCACGCGCGACCGCGCCAGCCAGACAGAAAAGAGCGAGGGCAAGTAAGCCATGGCTCTTGCCCGCAACCGCCGCCGCGAACGCACGGTGGATTATTGGCCGGGTTTCGTCGACGCGCTGTCGACGCTGCTCATCTCGATCATGTTCCTGCTGACGGTCTTCGTCGTCGGGCAGTTCATCCTCAGCCGCGAGATCACCGGACGCGACGAGGTGCTCAATCGCCTCAACAGCCAGATCAACGAGCTGACGCAGCTACTCGCGCTCGAAAAGGGCAGCAACCAGGATCTTCAGGATTCGGTCGCCAATCTGCAGGCCTCGCTTGCCAGTGCCGAAGGCGACCGTTCGCGGCTGCAGGCGCTGCTGAATGCCGGTTCGGGCGGTCAGGATGCAGCGCAGAAACGGATCGGTGCGATGACGCAGGAGCTCGACGAGCAGAAGCAGGTGAGCGAGCGGGCGCTCAGCCAGGTCGAACTGCTGAACCAGCAGATTGCAGCGCTTCGCAGCCAGATCGCCGCCGTCGAAGCTGCCCTTCAGGCGTCGGAGGAGAAAGACCGGGTCTCGCAGACCAAGATCGCCGACCTCGGCAGCCGCCTGAACGTCGCGCTCGCGGCGCGCGTGCAGGAACTGAACCGCTACCGTTCCGACTTCTTCGGCCGCCTGCGCGAGATCCTTTCGGACCGCGAGAATATCCGTATCGTCGGCGACCGGTTCGTCTTCCAGTCGGAAGTGCTGTTTCCCTCGGGCGGCGCCGATCTCAATCCGGAGGGGCAGACGGAGATGGCAAAGCTCGCCGCCGCCCTTCTCGATCTCGCCAAGGAAATTCCGCCGGAGATCAACTGGGTGCTGCGCGTCGACGGCCATACCGACAATGTGCCGCTTGGCGGAACGGGCCGCTATCGCGACAATTGGGAACTTTCCTCGGCGCGCGCGATCTCGGTCGTCAAGTTCCTGATCGCGCAAGGCGTGCCGGCCGACCGGCTCGTTGCCGCCGGCTTCGGCGAGTTTCAGCCGATCGCGCCAGGCGATACGCCGGACGCGCGCGCTACCAACCGCCGCATCGAGCTGAAGCTCACTGAGAAATGATTACAGCCGCGCCTCCTTTAGCCGGCCGGCGAGAAAATCGCGGACGGCGGGGCTGTCACTGAGGCCGATCGCTGTCATATAGGCGCCGGCCGCCGCGGTATCGTCGCCGGCCTGCGACAGAAGAAAGGCGCGCACCGCCCAGTAGGGCTGGTAGCTGGCGACAGCGCTCGGATCGAGCTGGTCGAGCCGTTTCAGGCCAGCGGCCGCATTCAGCGCCCTGCCGATCACCGCAGCCTGGCTGACATGTGCACCCAGCGTGGGTTTCATCATCACCAGCGCCGCGTAGAGTGTTGTCAACGCCTGCCAGTCGGTCTTTCCCGACAGCCGGCGCGCCGCATGCACGGACTGGATCGCCGCCTGGCACTGGAAGGGGCCGAAACGGTTGAAACTCCCGGCCTTGCGTAGCAGCGAATCCGCCTCGGCGATCATGATTGCGTTCCACGCAGCGGTATCCTGTTCGTCTAGCGGCACATATCGACCATCGCTGTCGCGCCGGGCGTTGCGGCGGGCTTCGCAGTGAAGCATCAACGAGAGGAGACCGATTGCCTCCGGTTCGTCCGGCAGTACCGCAAGAAGCGCTCGGCCGAGCCAGATCGCTTCGCCGGCAAGCGAATGGCGCTCTTCTTCGCCGTCGAGGCCGTCCCAGCCGAGGCCGTAGGCGGCGTAGATCGCCGAGAGCACCGCGGCGAGCCGCCCGGGCAAGGTGGGACGCTGCGGAACGGCGAAGGGAATGCCGGCATCCCGAATCTTCGCCTTGGCCCGCACCAGCCGTTGGCTCATCGTATCCGGCGAAATGACGAAGGTTCGCGCGATGGTTCGCGCCTCGATGCCGAGAACGGTCTGCAGCATCAGCGCCGTATGCACGGAGCTGTCGATGGCGGGATGGGTACAGGCAAAGAGCAGCTTCAGCCGCTCATCGGGAAAGACGGCCTTGCCGGCCTCGTTCATGCGTTCCTCTGCTTCTTCGAAGGCAATCAATATCGTCGTTTGCGCATTGACCTCGACGGTGCGGTGGCGGGTGGCCTGCATGAGGTTGCGGCGTGCAGCCACCAGCAGCCAGGCTTCCGGATTGCCGGGAATGCCGCGCTCTGGCCAAACGCGAAGGGCCGAGGCCAGCGCTTCCGACAATGCGTCTTCCGCCGCCGGCACGTCGCGCGAGCGGGCGGCGAGGAAAGCGATCAGCTTGCCGTAGGATTGACGCGCCACCTTTTCGGCAGCGCGCCCGGCATCAGGCGGCATCGTCGCCTCACATCTGCAGGCGCGGGCGCACCTCGACAGAACCCTTGTCGGAGATCGGAACGCGGGTCGCCCATTCAAGCGCGGTGTCGATGTCGGGGACGTCGATCAGATAGAAGCCGCCGAGTTGTTCCTTGCCTTCCGGATAGGGGCCGTCCTGAACATCGTGTTCCCCGCCTTTGCGGCGTACGATCGTGCCGGTCTCCGGGCCGGTCAGCCCGGCGCCGCCGGTCATGATCCCTGCCTGAGCAAGCGCCTTGCTGTAGGCGACCCAGCCATCTCGATAGGCCGGATCGCTGCGGCGCTCGAAATCCTCGGCGGCTTCGCGAATGATGAGAGCATATTGCATGGAAAACTCCTGATCTCGTTGTTGGCGTTGATCCGGGCATGCCGATATCGGGGACCGATATCCCGAGAGCTGTAAAGCCCGGCGGAGCGGAGGGCCGTTCCAAAACAATGAGGCGCGGCCATCGGTCGTTTCGACATGGTTTTCAAAAAATATGCGAAAAAGAAAATGGCGCCGAAAAATCACCAGCAAACGGGCAGACTCAAGGGTGCCGGCGCTGCTCAAAGGCGCGAAAGGGCAGGAGCTGCGTTGACGCCGCCCCTGCCGATCTGATCAGGATTCGGCCTTCGTCTGATCGACGATTTCGGCGCCGGGTGCGTTCTTCTTGATGGATTCGATGGCGTTCACGGCCGACGCCTTCGCCTTGTAGCCCTCGGACGAGAACATGGCTTCGCCGTTCGATGCCTTGAAGCGGAAGCGGAACTCGCCGGCCTTATCCTTATAAACTTCGAATTTATACATGGATGTCTCCCGAAACGCTGAATTGCAACCATCAGCGTAGCGGAGGCTAGATCAAAATGGCGAGCTTTTCCACTACCTTAATTTGAATTGAATTGCTTAGCGTCCAATTGTCACCATTTCCATTGGACGCTAGCAAAGGAGAGGCCGGACGCTTCGCCGCGACAACAAGAGATTTCAGGCCGGGCCGGCCTAAAATCCGAATCCTGTTCGCGATGGAAGAGGCATGATGCTCCGGCATCACTCCATCTGGATATTCGCCCCCTTGACGACCGGTCCCCATTTGGCGAGTTCGGCCTTCACATGGGTGGCAAGTTCTTCCGGCGTCGAGCCGACGATGGTGGCGCTGAATTCTTTCATCCGTTCGGCAACGGCCGGGTCGGCGAGCGCCTTTTTGGCCGAAGCATTGAGGCGCAAGACCACCTCGTCCGGCGTCTTGGCCGGGGCGAAAAGCGCGTTCCATGTATAGGTCTCGTAGCCTGGTATGCCCGACTCGGCGACCGTCGGCACATCGGGGAAGGAGGGCGCGCGCTGGGCCGTCGTCACCGCCAGCGCCCGCAGCGTACCGGCCTTGATGTGGCTCGATGAAGAGGGCAGGTTGTCGAACATGATCGGCACCTGGTTGCCGATGACGTCGTTCAATGCCGGGCCGGCACCCTTATAGGGGATGTGCTGCATGCTGACGCCGGCCATGGACTTGAAGAGTTCGCCGGAAAGATGCAGCGGCGTACCGTTGCCCGACGAAGCGTAACTGTATTTGTCGGGCTCGGCCTTCAACAGCGCGATCAACTCCTGCACGGTCTTTGCCGGCAATTCCGGATTGACGACCAGAACGTTGGGCACGATGACGAGCAGCGAGACCGGCGCGAAATCCTTCTCGGGATCGTATGGGGTCGATTTGAGGATCAGCGGGTTGAGGGCGTGGGTTGCGACCGTGCCCATCAGAATGGTGTAGCCGTCGGGTTCAGCGCGGGCGACATTGCCGGCGCCGAGATTGCCGCCGGCGCCGGCGACATTCTGGACGATCACCTGCTGGCCCAGATCCTCCGACATCTTCTGCGCGACGATGCGGGCAACGACATCGGTCGAGCCGCCGGCCGCGAAGGGCACGACCATGGTGATCGCGCGATCAGGAAAATCCGCGGCAGCGGCAGTTGCGCCGGCGGCAAAGGTCGCAAGCACACTGAAACCGAGCACAAGGCCCGCACGTCGCGTCATATCGGAAAGCGCCATTCCCATCTCCTCCCAAGAATTTCTACAGCGATATCCCCACCCCGGGGAATGAAGAGGGTAGGGCAGACCGCGCGAAAGGCAACCGCGGAGAGGTGCTGCGAGGTTCAGACTTTAGTCGCTTTTGGCTGGAGAGATGCGCGCCGGCTATTTGGCGGCGGCGAGTACATCCTCGTTGGCGGCGTCGAATTGCAGCCGTGCCAGCCGCGCATAGATACCGCCATGGCCGATCAGGCTCTTATGCGTGCCCTCCTCGACGACGCGGCCCTGATCCATGACCAGGATGCGATCGGCTTTCAGAACCGTTGCCAGGCGATGGGCGATGACCAGCGTCGTGCGGCCGTCGACAAGGCCGTCGAGGGCTTTCTGCACCAGCGTCTCGCTTTCGGCGTCGAGGGCGGAGGTCGCTTCGTCGAGCAGCAGCACGGGCGCGTTCTTCAGGATGGCGCGGGCAATGGCGATGCGCTGGCGCTGGCCGCCGGAGAGCGTGATGCCGCGTTCGCCGACTTCCGTCTCGTAGCCCCTATCCAATCGGGCGATGAATTCGTCAGCCTGGGCGGCAAGGGCTGCGGCGCGGACCTCGTCACGCGAGGCGCCGGGACGGCCGAAGGCGATGTTGTCATGGATCGAGGCGGCAAAGATGGTGACGTCCTGCGGCACGATGGCGATGCGCTGACGCAGCTCGTCGGGCGTGGTCAGCTGGGCGTCGACCCCGTCGATCTTCACGCTGCCCTGCTGCGGATCGTAGAAGCGCAGCAGCAGCGAAAAGACGGTGCTCTTGCCGGCACCGGAAGGGCCGACGATGGCAACGGTCTCGCCCGGCGTGATGGCGAAGTTTAAGCCATGCAGCGCCGATTTGCCGGGGCGTGAGGGATAGGCGAAATGCACGTCTGCGAATTCGACGCGGCCGCGGCCAGGGGACGGAAGCGGCTGCGGACTGGCGGGGGCGGCAATCGGCGAAACCTCGTCGAGAAGTTCGGTCAGCCGGTCGGCAGCGCCGGCTGCCTGCGAGAGTTCGCCCCAGACCTCCGACAGCGCGCCCAGCGAACCGGCGGAGATGACGGCATAGAGCAGAAACTGGCCGAGCGTGCCGGCAGAAAGGGTGCCGGCAAGAACGCTATGGGCTCCGACCCAGAGCACGGCGACGACGCTGCCGAAGATCAGCGTAATGGCGATCCCCGTCAGCAGCGCGCGCGAGCGGATGGCTGCCCGGGCGGCGTCATAGGCGGATTCGACGGCGGTGCCGTAACGCGTCGCTGCGGCATCCTCGCCGTTGAAGGCCTGGACGGTGCGGGTCGCGGCGATCGTCTCGTTGGCGAAGGCGGAGGCGTCGGCGAGCGTATCCTGGGCGGCGCGCGAGCGCTTGCGCACCGAGCGGCCGAAGGCGACGAGCGGGAAGACGATCAGCGGGATCGCTCCGATGACGAGGCTCGAAAGCTTCGGCGAGGTGACGATCATCATGCCCATGGCGCCGATACAGAGGATGAGGTTTCTGAGCGCCACCGAAGCGGTGGCGCCGACGGCGGACTTGATCTGAGTCGTATCGGCAGTCAGGCGCGAGACGATCTCGCCGGACTGGTTGACATCGAAGAACGAGGGCGACAGCCTCGTCACATGGGAGAAGACATCGCGGCGTAGATCGGCGACGATGCGCTCGCCGATGGTGATGACGAAATAATAGCGCAGCGCGCTCGCGACCGCGAGGACGATGGCCATGACCATCAGCATGGCGAAGTAGCTGTTGATGAAACGGCCGTCGGAATGAGTGAAGCCGTGATCGATCATGCGGCGCACGGCAAGCGGCAGCGCCAGCGAGGTGACGGCGGCAAGCGCCAGCGACATCAGCGCGCCGGCCACCATGGCGCGATAACGCATGACATAGGGCGTCAGCCTGCCGAGCGGTCGCAGCGACCGACTTTTGTTTTCTTCAGCCCGTGCCTGCTCTGCCAAATCGTCTCCGATCGCCCGCAGGACCCGCGCAATGCGGCCTGTTGGCTCTTGTTATCTAGGCGTCCTTCATGTATAGGCACCGCATCCTAATGGGAAGCCGTAGCCATCACGACTGCGGCTTCATTTATTCAATCGGTTCGTTGGCCGCAACTGCATGCGGCAAATTGAACTCCGGTATCGCAGGAAGATTGTTATGAAGGCAGGCATCCATCCCGAATATCACATGATCAAGGTGGTCATGACCGATGGCACCGAATACGAAACCCGCTCGACCTGGGGTTCGGAAGGCGCTGTCATGAACCTTGAAATCGATTCCAAGTCGCATCCGGCCTGGACCGGCGGCAGCCAGCAGCTCATGGACCGCGGTGGCCGCGTCTCCAAGTTCAACAAGCGTTTCGGCGGCCTCGGCCTCTAATCGCTTCTGCCCGACGGAATTCGAAGAGAGCCCGGTTTCACCGGGCTTCTTTGCGTGTGCAGTGGCTTACAGCGCCGCGCGTCTTGCCAGACGCGCAAACGGCGCTGGAACAGTTTGAATTATGCAGTCGGCATGCCGGCGTTCGACGACAACAAAAAACCGGCCGCGCAGGACGCAGCCGGTCTCTATCGAATTCTCGCAGATCCGTTCAGTTGTTGCCGAAGGCGGTCTGCAGCAGGGAAAGCTGAGCCTGGACGCTGTTCTGGTTGTCATGAACGATCACGGCTTCGGATGGGCGGTAGATCTCGCGGTCGAGCAGAGCAATGCGGTTCTGCAAACGCAGTGAGCGCTCGACGAGATCGCGGAAGGATTCCGGCAGGTCGCCCCAGCCGGGTGCTGTGCGGTCGACGTTGAAGCCGTCGAGGCGGACCTTGTTCTTTTCGGCCAGCACTTGGTCACGGGACATTTCGCCATTGTTGACGGCGCGCTGCAACAGCAGCCAGGAGGCCATCTGCATCAGGCGGGTGGTGAGACGCATCGATTCCGCGGCGTAAAGAACCGAGGCCATCCGCGGCAGAACCTTGGAGGCTGCGCGGCCCTGGCCGTCGAGATAGGCGGCGGTCTCTTCGACTAGCGACATGCCTTCCGCATAAAGTGCCTTGAACTGCGAGGATGCAGCGGCGCGGCCCGCAAAACTGATCGTGTTCAATCCAACTTCCGACATCGCAATAGTCCCTGTTGCACGCAGCTACTTTATATTCAGGTAACGCCGACACCGACGGAAAAGTTTCCAGGCCCGGTCTTTATGACTTTAAGATGGTATCATTAGCCCAAATGCGCAAGCCGTTTCTTAAGAAAGGGTTAATCTCCACAGTTTCGTGGAAACGCGCCGGCATAGGAAAAAGAAGAGCCGCAAAAGCGGCTCTCAAGGTAAAACAGGGAGAAAAATCAGACCAATTCACCGCTTGGAAAACTGTCTGAGATCCAGAGAAAATCCGGATGAATATAGTAATACCTTATAAAGCTTAATATTTTATTAACACTGTACCGAAGTAAGACTTGAGGCAGGCTCATTTATCCGCCTATAGCCTTGTTTTTCGGGGTTTACCGGATCACGAGCGGAAGAAGCTTTCCGCCGCCTGCCGCCCGGAAGCCTTGCGCGCGGCTTCGGCTTCGAGACGAGCGATCTCCGTCTTCAACAATTCCACCCGCGCCTTCAACTCGTCCACCGAAAGCATGGAGAGATCGGCGCCGATCTCATGGGCGAGTTTCTTCTGCGGCCGGTCGTCATCGATGAAGCTCATGGTTCGTCCTCCGTTTTGCTGTTCTGTCAAAGCAATTCCGGACGCAAAACCGCTGCGCACTTTTGCTGGAACTGCTCTAACCGAACTTTACAGCAGGATCGCCGCTTTCGGGAGACTTTCCGGTGTCGGCAGCCTTGCCGGCGCCGCGATCGGCAAGCGACATGCTCTGTGGTGTCAGCATCGGCGAGGTGCCGGTCGGGATCGTCGTATAGGCGTCGCGGTCGCTGACGGGGACGGCGGCGCGGATACGGCTCCTGATGATGGCATAAACGGTGATCAGCACGTGAGCGATGGCGGTGACAAGGAAAAGCGCATGCGGGGTGATCACCGACATGACGGGGCCGCCGATCGTCGGGCCGATCACCGTGCCGATGCCGTAGAGCAGCAGCAGGCCGCCAGAGACCTTGACGAAGTCCTCCGACGCCGCGAAGTCGTTCGCATGGGCGACGGCGATCGGATAGAGCGTATTGGCCACCGCGCCGTAAAGGACAACGAGCCCGATCAGCAAGCCGGCGGATGTCGGGTGGAGAAAAAAGATCAGCAGGCCGGCAACGGCGGCGATCCCGGACATGGCGGCGAGCACGTAGCGCCGGTCGATACGGTCGGAAAGCCGGCCGGCCGGCAGCTGCATCATGGCGCCAGCGAAGATGGTGGAGCTCATCATGATGGCGATGCTGGTGTCGGAGAGGCCGGCGCCGGCGCCGAATACAGGAGCGAGCGTGCCGTAGGCACCGTTGGCGATGCCGACGAGCAGGATGCCGAGGCAGGAGACCGGCGAGTTGCGATAGAGGGCCGGCAGATCGAGGCGGACCGCCTTCAACGGCTGCGGCGAAGCGGCCGTCGATAGCGTCGTCGGCAGCATGGCGATGCAATAGAAGATACCGCAGATCATGAACAAGACAGGCGTGCGCACATCCTCGAGCGGGATCATCATCTGGCCGCCGACGACGCCGAGCAATGTGATGCCGATATAGAGCGAGAAGATCGCACCGCGGCTCTCGTTGCTGGCGCGCTCGTTCAGCCAGCTTTCGATGATCATCGAGGTGCCGGCGGTGGAGAAGCCGGTGACGGCGCGCAGGATCACCCACCAGATCGGATCGATGATGATGCCGCTGACCAGCGCGATGATGGCGATGATCGAGATGAAGCCGGAAAAGGCGCGCACATGACCGACGCGGCGCACCAATTTCGGCGCCACCAGGCAGCCGATGACAAAGCCCCCAGCCCATGACGTACCGAGCAGACCAAGCGTCGTCGTGGCATAACCTTCGAGATTGCCGCGCACGGGAAGCAGGATGCCCTGCAGGCCATTGCCCATGAAAAGGAAGAGCGTGCCAAAGAGCAGCGCAGCGACGGACAGCAGATTTCTCTTCATTTCCCCAGACTCGGTCTTAAGCGATTTGCATGGACATAAGGCAGGAGCGGCGTCAGCCCAGCCTCAAGATGATTGATTGTGCCCCGGAATGTCTTTACGGCGTGTCGAGATTCTCTTGTTCGCGCGGAAAAATGTCCGTCCTGTGACATTCCGAAAAACGGAAAAAATAAAGCATGACAAAGCTGATAGCCTTGCTGCTCATCCTTGCCATGGCGATACAGCTGATCAAGCCGCTCGGGCTTCCCGGCCTGAGGCGACGGATGGATTTCTGGAAGATCGCGCTGATTGCTTTTGCCGTCTGGGCATTGGCACTGCTTTCGCGCGACTTCCTGATGTAATCCCTGGTTACCTGGGGTACGGCGCGATCTGCGACCGTCAGTCTTGCAAGCCGATTTCTCCGCGCATGACGGGAACGCAGCTTCCCGAGATGACGACATCGGTGACGATGCCGCCTGATTTCACCACATCGAGGGCGATGATGCTGCGGCGGCCCATTTCGACACCTTGCTCGATGGTGATGCGGACATTCATATCGCGATCTGGCGCAAGCGAGACGAGATAGGCGCCAAGGGCGGCGGAAGCGCTGCCCGTCGCCGGATCCTCGGGCACGTTGTCGAGGGGCGCGAACATGCGAGCGCGGATATGCCAGGGATCATCGGATGTTCTGACATAAAGAAAGAGCGAGAAATCGTGGCCGTTCGTCGCCTGGCGGCCAGCCGCCCCCTGGAAACCGGCAAGGTCCGGACGGGCAGCGGCCAGTGCTTCGAGCCCGTTCAGCTCTGAGACGGCGAAGTTCAACCCGACGGACGCAAAGACCGGGGCATGGGTGGTGCTGACGATGACACTGGGATCGATCGAGACGCAGCGCGCAATGGTTTCTGCGGCAATGGTATCGCCGATCGTCAGCGATTGCGGTGCGCGGATGGCGGCAGCAACAACCTTTCCGCCGCTGCGTTTCAGGCTGACCTCGACGATGCCGGCCTTTTCCTCGAAGCGCAGCGTATCGCCGACCGGCTTGCCGAAGATCTTCGCCTGCTGGCCGAGCACATAGGCGGTGCCGACATTCGGATGGCCGGCGAAGGGTATTTCCATCGTCGGGGTGAAGATGCGCACATGAGCGGAGTTTTGCGGGTCTTCCGGCGGCAGCACGAAGGTGACTTCGGAATAGTTGAACTCGGTGGCGATCTTCTGCATCGCCGCATCGCTGAGACCGCGCGCATCGGAAATGACGGCAAGCGGGTTACCCTCGAAACGGGTGGAGGTGAAGACATCGACAGTGACGTAGGAGAGGGTGTTCATGGCGGCTCCCGTTGTGGCAGGCCGCTATGAATAATCACGGTTTTTCAAGGAACGAAGCGGTTTCTTGTCGCCGTGACAATGAGAGGGCAGGAAGCTGTGTTTGCCGCTCCCTGCCCAAATCTCAAGCTTGAAAAATCAGGCTGCCTTTTCCAGGTCTTTCTTCCAGCTGCCCTTGGCGGCGAGGCTGTTCATCTCGGCGCGGTGGGTGAACTCGCGCTGGCCGGCGGCGACGTTTTCCTGTTTGCCGTTCCAGGCCTTGAGCGCGCTGTCCTGCAGGGCGCGGCCGTAGGAGAAGGTAACGAACCAGGGCAGGTCGGCTGTGGCATTGATGGCGGAAAGATGCGCACTCGCCTCTTCGGTCGACTGGCCGCCGGAGAGGAAGGCAATGCCGGGAACCGCTGACGGAACCGTGCGCTTCAGCACCTGCACGGTACGTTCGGCGACTTCCGCGACCGAGGCTTTGCGGGCATTCTTACCGTCGATCACCATGTTCGGCTTCAGGATCATGCCTTCGAGGCTGACGCGGGCATCGGCCAGTTCCTCGAAAACGATGCGCAGCGTGGATTCGGTCACTTCGGCGCAGCGGTCGATAGTGTGGTCGCCCGGCTTGCCGTCCATCAGGCATTCCGGCTCGACGATCGGGACGATCCTGGCCTCCTGGCAGAGTGCGGCATAACGAGCAAGCGCCTGAGCGTTGGCGCGGACGGAACCGCGGGTCGGCAGCGTCGATGAGATGGCGATGACGCCGCGCCATTTGGCGAAGCGGGCACCGGCTTCATAATACCGGGCAAGGCGCTCGCCGAGACCGTCTAGGCCTTCGGTGATGGTTTCGCCAGGATACTTGGCCATCGGCTTGGCGCCGGTATCGACCTTGATGCCGGGAATGGAACCGGCAGCGCGGATGATATCGACGAAAGGCGTGCCGTCCGCGGCCTTTTGGAAGAGCGTCTCTTCGTAAAGGATGACGCCGGAGATATATTTCTTCATCGCCTCGTCGGAGCGGAAGAGCATCTCCCGGTAGTCGCGACGGCTCGTTTCGGTCGATTCGAGATTGATCGTGTCGAAACGCTTCTTGATGGTGGAGGTCGATTCATCAGCTGCGAGCAGTCCCCGGCCGCCCGTAACCATCTGCACTGCAATGTCTTCCAGTCGTTCGCTCATCTCGTTCTCTCCACAGCATTAAACATCGGCGATTAAGAATATAGGACGGCGATAACAGAAGTTTATAGAGAGGAAAATGGAAGGCTAAGTCATTGAAACGATTGAAATCAATTCAATCGTTTGAAAATCTGGGATTTTTTCCGCGCGCTGAGCAAAAGACCGCGGAAAGCGCTTGGCCTCCACGGTCTATCCACATGTAAAACCTGTCAAATCAGGTTTTGCGATTATCTGCCGTTGAGGACGGCGACGCCGGGAAGCTCTTTGCCTTCCATCCATTCGAGGAAGGCGCCGCCGGCGGTCGAGACATAGGTGAAGTCGTCGGCAACGCCGGCATGGTTCAGGGCTGAGACGGTGTCGCCGCCGCCGGCAACCGAGGTGAGCTTGCCGGCGGCGGTGCGCCCCGCGGCGTATTTCGCGGCAGCAACGGTTGCGGCATCGAAGGGTTCGATCTCGAAGGCGCCGAGCGGGCCGTTCCAGACCAGGGTTGCAGCGCGCTCGATCCAGGCGTTGATGGCCTCGACGGATTTTTTGCCGACATCGAGCACCATGGCATCGGCGGGAATAGCGTTGATATCGACCGTCTCGTTGGCAGCACCTGCCTTGAACTCGCGGGCGATCACGCCATCCTCCGGCAGGATGATGGCGCAGCCGGCGGTCGCCGCCTCGATCATGATCTGCTTGGCGGTTTCGGCGAGATCATGTTCGCAGAGCGACTTGCCGACATTGGTGCCGCGGGCGGCGATGAAGGTATTGGCCATGCCGCCGCCGATGACGAGCGCATCGACCTTCTTCACGAGGTTCATCAGGAGGTCGATCTTGGTCGAGACCTTGGCGCCGCCGACGATCGCGACAACAGGACGAGCGGGATCGCCGAGGCCTTTTTCCAGCGCCTCCAACTCGGCCTGCATGGTGCGGCCGGCATAGGCCGGCAGGTGGTGAGCAAGGCCCTCGGTCGAGGCATGGGCGCGGTGGGCGGCGGAAAAGGCGTCGTTGACATAGATATCGCCATTGGCGGCAAGCGCCTTGGTGAAGTCGGCGTCGTTCTTTTCTTCGCCCTTGTGGAAGCGGGTGTTTTCCAGAAGCAGGATATCGCCGTCATTCATCGCGGCGACGGCGGAGGCGGCGGCCTCGCCGATGCAGTCGGAGGCCGTCAGCACGGCATGATCCAGCACTTCCTCGACCGAAGGGGCGATCAGCGACAGCGAGAGATCAGGCGAAGGGCCATCCTTCGGCCGGCCGAAATGGGCCAGCAGGATCACCTTGGCGCCCTTCTCAGACAGTTCGAGGATCGTCGGCGCCACGCGCTCGATGCGCGTCGTATCGGTGACCTTGCCGTCCTTGACCGGAACATTGAGGTCGACGCGGACGAGAACGCGCTTGCCGCGGATGTCGGTGAGGTCGTCAAGGGTCTTGAAAGAAGGCATGGGCAGATCCAGTCTTGGTTGGCGGAAGTTGCGCCGACCATAGCAAGGATCATTCGAGACGCAAGGCGTTCAACGGCCGTTTTCGCGTGTGCCTTCGTCGCGTCCGGCCGCCGTTTTCGGCGCGCTTTCGGCAGCCTTGGTTTCGCGGTTCCGGCGCCCGTTCAACCGGTCGCGGATGCGCTGGATGATGTCCTTGAGGTTGATGAAGATCGGCAGCGTGATCGCCGGCTCGACGGCTTCGAGCGACATGCCGACGGAGGTGATGTGGTCGTGCTCGTCGAGATCGCGGACGATGAGGATGATCGAGCCGAGGCGGACGCGGTCGGCATAATCGGCCTTGCCGCCCAGGCGCTGCCGCATCAATTCGGCGATCGTCAGGCCCTTTTCGGATTCGTTGAGCAGGCCGGGTCCATAGGCGGCGTCGAGATCGGCGGCGGGGCGGGCGGGGGAGAGCGCGAAGGCTCCGAAGAATTCGGCATCGTCGTCATCGACAGGCGCACGGCTGGCGAAGAGCCGGTCGAGCAGGCGGGAATAGCTCGGCACGATGAAGAGATAGACGAGATCGTTCTCGCGCAGCCGCCCGGCATATTGATAACGCATCGACTTGCCGTCGCGGATGACGAGCGAGGGTGTCGCCCAGCGCGGAATACGCTCGCCCCGCAGCACCGGACTATCCTTGATGACGCGGTAGGAGAGCAGTTCGTGGTTGGCAGCCCCCGGCAGGTCGACCTCGACCTTGTCGACGGCGCCGATGCGCGGCGGAATGATCAGACCGAGCTTCTTGGCGACGGGCTTGATCGTCCAGCCCTGGAGGAGCAGCGAGACCAGTACGATGATGAAGGCGGTATTGAAATAGATCTGGCCATTCGGGAGCCCGCCGAGGATCGGCATGATGGCGAGCAGGATGGAAACGGCGCCGCGCAGGCCGACCCACGCGACGAAACCGATTTCCTGCTGCGTGTAATCGAAGGGAAGCAGCGACAGCCAGACCGCCAATGGCCGGGCGACGAAGATCAGGAAGAGGGCGAGCAGGATGGCCGGCACGATGATGACCGGAAATTGCGATGGCGTGGCGAGCAGGCCGAGGACCAGGAACATGATGATCTGCGCCAGCCAGGTCATGCCGTCCTGGAAGCGCTTGATGGTGCCGATCGCCTGCATCTTGCGGTTTCCGGCATAAATGCCGGCGACGTAGACGGCGAGGAAGCCGCTGCCGCCGACCGCGCCGGTGAAGGAGAAGACGAGAAGGGCGAGCGCCAGCACGAAGATCGGCGTCAGGCCACGATCGGTATCGAGCTTGCTGACGATCAGCACGATCATCATGCCGCCGAGTAGGCCGAGGATGACGCCGAGGCCCATCTGCTGCACGAACATGGCGAGCATGCCGATATTGATGCCGGCGTAACGCTCGCCGCTCGCCAGCACCTCGACGAGGGCGATGGTGAGGAAGATCGCCATCGGGTCATTGGTGCCGGATTCGACTTCCAGCGTCGAGCGCACCTTGTCGCGGATGTTGATGCCGCCGATGCGCAGCAGGAAGAAGACGGCGGCGGCATCCGTCGATGCGACGATCGAGCCGAGCAGCAGACCTTCCAGCCAGGTGAAGTTCAAAAGCCACATGGCGGCAAAGGCAAAGAGCGAGGCGGTGATCAGCACGCCGACCGAGGCGAGCGCCAGCGAGGGCACGGCCGCCAGCCGGAAGGCCTGCATCGGCGTGCCGAAGCCGGAATCGAAAAGGATGACGGCCAGCGCGATGGAGCCGAGAATATAGGCGAGATAATTGTTGCTGAACTCGATGCCGAGGCCGTCAACGCCGGCGGCAAGGCCGATCATCAGGAAGAGCAGCAGCAGGGGCGCGCCGAAGCGGAAGGCGAGCAGGCTGGAAAAGGCGGCAAGAAGCACGAGCGCCGTCGAGACCAGCACCACGATATAGAACGCTTCCATGCCCACCCCTTTCCATCGACTGCTTCGCGAATACGGCCACCCCGGACCGATCCGTCCCGTTTCAACCCCTCCACACGCGCGGCGATCCATCAGTAAACGGCAAAACGCCAGAGAAGGGTAGGCCTTGCGGCTTAACCTCGTCGCGATGCTGCATCATGCTGCTGAACGGTTGCCGGACGGCCAACCGATACGGAATGCTACGGGAGAAACTCTCTATAAAGAATGTATAGGAAAATCAGGCGAGAGCAGGGCAAAAGAGCCGGGCACGGATTTTTCCTGCCGGCATCTGCGAATGGCAACAGGATAAGACACGCTCCCTCCTTTCACGCGGCCCGTTTGCGCTGTCCAATGACGGGAAGAATGGATTGCAGGCGCGAATGCGGAGAGCGGGGAAATTGAACGCGGAGATTTTTCGATATCGGGTGGAAATGCCGGCCGCCCAGCGAGAGCAGCCGGCTGTCGTTTCGTGCCAGAAGCGCCGGCTCTTGCTCTGCTATCCCAACGTTGCCTGAAGTATGACGATGGCGAGAAACGAGAGGCCAATGAACGCGGCAACCCAGATGACCAGACGATTGGCCTTTGCCAGCACGGCAGGCCTGACGTCCCGCTTGGGGTGAAACCGCTGCCGCCGTTTGAGGCTGGTGTGGGACAAGCGTTTTTGTGCTTCTGCCATTGATCACCTCCACTTGGCTCATTCTAGCCATTGTGCAGCGCTACGCATTTCCTCAATCTAGCACGCCAAGCCAGCGGATTGCCAACTCGCTCAGTCTTCTGTGTCCTCGCCCTCGTCGGTCAGATCCGCGACCGGGACCAGGAATACGACGAACTCGTCCTCGATCGTCCGTTCAGGATCGTCGTCGAATTCATAGGCGTGCTCGACCTCGCTTGCTTCCTCGGCTGTCGCCTTGCGCAAGCTCAGGGCCGCTTTGCGGTCCCAAAGAGGCTTGCCTTCGGATTCCAGGATGGTCAGGTCGTCGCGAAAGTCTTCCGCCTCGAAGAAATGCGTCGCTTCCTCACTGTTTTCCGAGCGGAAACTGGCAACGGCACGGCCGGCGATTTCAACGGTAAAGTAATCCATTCATCTCTCTTTATCTCCCCGAGACGACGATGCGGCTGCAGGGGTTATGGATGACGCCGTGCCGGCTTGGGAACCGAGCCGGTACTGACGGCCTGTGCATATCGAATGCCCAAGGCCGCTCATCCTACCAGATCCGGTGCTGGAAATGGGAAATGATGCGGCGTGAGCATGTATAGCAAAAAACGGCCCGGTTTCCCGGGCCGCTTACAATAGTCAATCGTCAGGCTCTTAGATGAGCTTGGCGAAGGCGACGGCCGTATCGGACATGCGGCTGGAGAAGCCCCACTCATTGTCGTACCAGGACAGGACGCGCACGAAGTTGCCTTCCATGACCTTGGTCTGATCGGTTGCGAAGATCGAGGAGTGGCTGTCGTGGTTGAAGTCACGGGAGACGAGCGGCTCGTCGGTGTAGCCGAGGATGCCCTTCAGCTTGCCGTCTGCAGCAGCCTTGATGGCTTCGTTGATTTCGCCGACGCTGGTCGCCTTCTTGGCGACGAACTTGAAGTCGACGACGGAAACGTTCGGGGTCGGAACGCGGATCGAAGTGCCGTCGAGCTTGCCCTTCAGATGCGGCAGAACGAGGCCGACGGCCTTGGCTGCACCCGTCGAGGTCGGGATCATAGAAAGGGCGGCCGCGCGGGCGCGATACAGGTCCTTGTGCATCGTGTCGAGCGTCGGCTGATCGCCGGTGTAGGAGTGGATGGTGGTCATGAAGCCGTGGTCGATGCCGACGGCGTCGTCGAGAACCTTCACGACCGGCACCAGGCAGTTGGTGGTGCATGACGCGTTGGAGATGACCAGGTGCTCCTTGGTGAGCTGGTCATGGTTGACGCCGAAGACGACCGTCAGGTCGGCGCCATCGGCAGGAGCCGAGACGATGACGCGCTTGGCGCCGGCCGTCAGATGAGCTGCGGCCTTGTCGCGGGCGGTGAAGATGCCGGTGCATTCCATCGCGATGTCGACGCCGAGTTCGCGGTGCGGGAGCGTTGCCGGATCCTTGATCGCCGTGACCTTGATCGGCTTGCCGTTGCCGACGATGATCATGTCACCCTCGACCTTCACCGTCGCCGGGAAGCGGCCGTGGATCGAGTCGTAGCGCAGCAGGTGGGCGTTGGTTTCGACCGGGCCGAGATCGTTGATGGCAACGACTTCGATGTCGGTGCGGCCGGATTCGACGATGGCGCGAAGGACGTTACGGCCGATGCGGCCGAAACCGTTGATGGCAACCTTGACTGTCATGTGCATTCACTCCCGATAGAGTAGGGCCCGATAAGGCAGGGCCTGGAATTGAGGAGATGGAGAGCGCCTCAAGGCGCCCTCATTAAAGCTTTGCTTCGGCGGCCGCAACGACGGCGTCGGCGGTGATGCCGAAATGCTTGTAGACGTCCTTCACCGGGCCGGAAGCGCCGAAGCTCTTCATACCGATGAAAGTGCCTTCCGGTCCGATGAACGCATCCCAGCCTTCGCGAACCGCGGCTTCAACAGCGATCTTGACCGGCGAATTGCCGAGGACTTCCTTGCGGTAGGCGTCCGGCTGCTCGAAGAACAGTTCCGTGCAGGGAACCGATACGACACGGACGGTCACGCCCTTGGCTTCAAGCGCCGTACGAGCAGCAACGGCGATTTCGACTTCCGAGCCGGAGGCGAAGATCGTCACCTTGGCGTCGGCATTGCCGGCCAGCGTATAGGCGCCCTGTTCGCAGAGGTTCTTTTCGCTGTATTCGGTACGGGCGGCGAGCAGGTTCTGGCGCGTCAGAGCAAGGCCCGAAGGACGGTTGTGCGTCTTGATGGCGATCTGCCAGCATTCCGCTGTTTCCGTGGCGTCGGCAGGCCGGAAGACCATCAGATTCGGGATGGCGCGCAGACCGGCGAGTTGTTCGACCGGCTGATGCGTCGGGCCGTCTTCGCCGACGCCGATCGAGTCATGCGTCAGGACGTGAATGACGCGAATGCCCATCAGCGCCGCCAGGCGGATCGGCGGGCGGCAATAATCCGAGAAGATCAGAAAGCCGCCGCTATAGGGAATGAGACCGCCATGCAGCGCAATGCCGTTCATGGCAGAGGCCATGCCGTGCTCGCGGATGCCCCAATGCACGTAACGGCCGGCGAAATCCGTCGGTGTGATCGAGTGCATCTGGCTAGTCTTGGTGTTGTTCGAGGGTGTCAGGTCGGCGGAGCCGCCGAGCGTTTCCGGCAGGAAGCCGTTGATGACCTCGAGTGCATCTTCCGAAGCCTTGCGGGTCGCAACCGTCGGCTTGGTTTCGGCGACCTTCTTCTTGTATGCGCTGATCGCGGCGTCGAAGCCTTCCGGCAGTTCGCCTGCCATGCGGCGCGTGAATTCGGCCTTGGCGGCGGCGTTGGCGAGAGTTTCCTCCCAGGCCTTGACGATATTGTCAGAGCGAGTGCCAGCTGCGCGCCATGCGTCCAGGACGTCGGAGGGGATGACGAAGGGCTCGTAATCCCAGTTCAGCGCCTTGCGGGTGGCGGCGATTTCCTCGGCACCGAGCGGGTTGCCGTGTACCTTGTGGGTGCCCTGCTTGTTTGGGGCGCCAAAGCCGATGATCGTCTTGCAGGCGATGAAGGTCGGGCGGTCGGACTTGTGGGCGGCTTCGATCGCCTCGGCGATGGCGGCCTGATCGTGACCGTCGATCTCGATGGTGTTCCAGTGAACGGCCTTGAAGCGAGCGATCTGGTCGGTGGAGTCCGACAGCGAAACGGCACCGTCGATGGTGATCGAATTGTTGTCCCAGAAGAGGATCAGCTTGTTCAGCTTCAAGTGGCCGGCAAGCGCGATCGCCTCATGGCTTATGCCTTCCATCAGGCAGCCGTCGCCATTGATGACATAAGTGTAGTGGTCCTGCAGGTCGGAGCCGAACTCCTCGCGCAGCTTGCGCTCGGCAATCGCCATGCCGACGGCATTGGCAATGCCCTGACCGAGCGGGCCGGTCGTCGTTTCGATGCCGGTCGCGTGACCATATTCCGGATGGCCGGCGGTCTTCGAACCGATCTGACGGAACTGCTTCAGATCTTCGACCGTCATGTCGGGATAGCCGGTCAGATACAGCAGCGAATAGAGCAGCATCGAGCCATGGCCGGCCGATAGCACGAAGCGATCGCGGTTCGGCCAGTGCGGCTTCTTTGGATCGAAGCGCAGATATTTGGTGAACAGGACCGTTGCCACGTCAGCCATGCCCATCGGCATGCCCGGGTGGCCGGAGTTCGCCTTTTCGACGGCGTCCATGGCGAGAAAACGGATCGCATTCGCCATCCGGTCGTGTTGTTCGGGAGAGGTCATGGCTTTTCCGCAAGTTCCGGGTGTCGGGGGATGGCCTCGAGCCTCCAAGACCATCGTGTGAAAGCGGCAGAGACATAGCAGTTGGAACGGGCAAGTCAATAAATGGCAGGCTAAATCCGGGCGGACAGCGGCGATTTTTGACATTTGATCGCGCGATTATACAAATGACGAATCTGCTGCGGCGAGCACGTGTAAAGTGCTCATCCACAGGATAGGCCGGTGGGCAAGTGACAGGATTTATTGACGGGCCGTTTGCGAGCGGCATATCCTTTTGAAATCACAGGATCGGCGCGGCGTGCCGATTCGCGGATTCTGTGCGGGAATCGGAAAGACATGATGCCCACAGGCAAAACCATGGAAGCAGCGCTCAACGAATTGAGACAGGCGATTTCGAGCCTCGAAAACGCCGTCGACATGCGCGTCGAGCGGCAGCGCGAGCAGGGTGAGATCGAGGGCGAGGTACGACGCGTGCACGCCGACCGCTCCCGGCTGGCGCAGGAGCTCGATCAGGCCGAATTCCGCGCCAACCGGCTGGAAGAGGTCAATCGCGAGGTATCCCGGCGGCTGGTGACGGCCATGGAAACGATCCGCGCGGTTCTGGATCGCTAGAACAGGATGATTTTGGGCTGTGGCCCAAAATCTGAATCCTGTTCTAATTTAAAAAGTTAGAGCATGATGTCGTCCGAAAACCGCTCACACTTTTCGGCATCATGCTCTTATAGAAAGAGTTTGGTATGGCGCAGGTGACGGTAACGATCGACGGCAAGGCCTATCGCATGGCCTGCGAGGAGGGGCAGGAGGAGCACCTGTCCGATCTCGCCACCCGTTTCGACGGCTATGTCGGCCACCTCAAGGGACAGTTCGGTGAAATCGGCGATCTGAGGATCACGGTCATGGCCGGCATCATGGTCATGGACGAGATTGCCGAGCTGACGCGCCGCGTCGCCGGGCTGGAATCCGAACTCGAGTCGCTGCGCGGCAACCGCGACACGGTGCTTGCGGCCACCGCGCGCACCGAAGAAAACCTTGCGGCAGCACTCAGTGAGGTTTCGAGCCGCATCCGTGGCATCACCGACAAGCTGAACGGCCGCTCCGCCCCGGACCTGAACTGATCTCAATTAAATCAGGACGGTCTGCCACCGCCACTGGCGCGGCAGCGCAAACGTCCTTATATATCGCGATGCGGTCTGCGCCTCTCGACAGGAACCACAATCCCTGGGGCCATACTCGATCCAAAGGGAGCTGTCCCTGGCCAGGCCCGTGGGCCTGGACACACGGCGCCCACCTACGTTTGTAGGCACCCAGGATCGTAAACATCCATCGGTGGTCGTGGATCGCACCTTCCCTTTCATCGTCGGCAGGGACGTCGCATCCGGCGGGCGAACGCCGACCAGGCCCTTGTTGACGAAGGTGAGGCCGCCGCCGACAGCGGAATTTTCGGCCATTGCGACGGCCGGAATGGTGGCGGATGCCGCGAGAGCCGCGGCAAACAGCCGCGATGCTATGGTCTGACATTCTTCATGGAGATACCCTCTCGGTCAAAAGCGCTCTCAAAACGGGCTCAGCCCGCAGGCTGGACACCGCTTCAAATGACACCCCGCCTTGGATTCGATTTCCCGATGGCAGAACACGCCTTGGATTTCGTCGCCCCATATCCCCGTCAGACGGTCTATGACGGGATCATAATATCTGGATGACGCTTTTCGGCGAAAAGGCCATGCCGCGAGGATGCCGGGCTTTCGCCTATCCGTATTCCAGATCGTGGTTCTATCGGACCGGATAAGGCCCTTCGACAAAGGTCTGGTCATGGTAGCCTTTCGAGCCGACATCTAGCGCCAAAGGGCTTCGCCATTCCCTATTCTCGCGTAGGCAATCCAACACGAAACGGAAATCATATCGCGGCTGCCAGCCGAGTTCCCGCTTTGCGCGCGCGTTGACATAGACACGGTCAAGCGCCGGAAACATCTTCCAGCCGCGTGATGCATAGAGGGCGCTCGCACCCGGAAACAGGCGTTCGACGACATCAGGCGCATCGCGTCTGATCTCGGCGAGATCGCCTGATGAAAACGGCGTTGTGGCGGAGATGATGTAGCGGCCGAAGCCGATGGCCGGAGCTTTTTCGAGCGCCAGTAGATGGGCGCCGGCCACATCGCTGATATCGACGCGGCGATGAAGAAGCTCGTTGGCCTGGGCATTCTCCGGCGAATAGCCGTTGCGAATATCAGCATCGTCGTCGTTTTCGGGAAAGAAACGCGATGTCCTGAGAATGACAACCGGCAGGCCGGATTTGCGGGCGAAGAGTTCGCACACGCCTTCGGCGGCGAGTTTGGTGACGCCGTAGATGTTTTTTGCGACCGGAAGCACGTCCTCCGTCACCCATGCCGCCGGTTCGCCGGCAGCCGGCGTCAATGCCGCGCCGAATGTGCTGGTGGTGCTGGTGAAGACGAAGCTTGCGACGTCTGCGGCGACGGCTTCTTCGAGCAGGTTCAGCGTCCCGGCGATATTGATGTCGAGGAAATCGCGATTGTCGTGGGTCGCCACATGCGGCTTGTGCAATGTTGCGGCATGGATGACTTGGCTGATACCAGACATTACCTGCCGGACGAAGGCGCGATCACCGATCGAGCCGACCATATCGGTGAAAGCCGAGGGCTTGATATCGATGCCGCGCACCCAGCGGCTTTGCGCCCTCAAAGTGCGCATCAGCGCCTCGCCGAGATGGCCGGCACTTCCCGTCACCAGTATCGTCATCACATCGTCTCCTGAGCGTTTCGGCGGCCGACGCTATAAAGACCGAGGTTTCCGGACAACGCATAAATTATGCATGGGAATGCAGGAAAGCTGCAGGCTCAGCCGATGGTCGTGACAAGGCGGCCGGCGCTGCCATCGGAAAGCATGATCCTTTCCCAGCTCACGTGCCCGGCCGCAATGGGCAGCTGCGCATTGCCGTTGGCGCCGGTCTCGAGAATCAGCGACGAGAGCCTGCCTGCATGCCAGCCGCGCTCCTCCAGCGACTGCTCGGCCGCGGTGATTTCGGCGGAAGCGTAAGAGAACAGAGAACGGCCGAGAAAGGCAGCGAGCGGCGCCCGCCATTCCGCCTGCCGCGGGCGGGAGGCTGATAGCAGCCGGTGGGTGCGGTCGCAGATCAGATGCACTGGGCGAACGGAATCCTCGACCAGCCGCTTCAGCGCCGCATCGACTGCCGCATGTCGAGGCGCAGCGAAAATCCGTTCCAGCTTGACGGCCTGTTCGGATGAGAGGGCGAGCTGATCGCGCTCCCAGCGTGAGACCGTCGCCTGGTTGACGCCGAGGAGTTCGGCGAGATGTTCCTGCTTCATGCTGCGCAACAGCCGCATGCGGCGTATGCCGGCCCCTGTTATCATCATCTGTCCTGTCCCATGCTTTGCCGCCAGCATAGGGCTGTGGCGGGCCGGGCGACAAGGCGGTTGGACAGTCGGCATTTTATTCGGGCTGGCCTTCGAGATCGCTTCTCAGCCGGTCGAGTATAGAGAGCGCATGGCCGGCATAGGCGCTGATCCAGCGGTCGTAGATGTGCTTGATCGGCAGGCTGTTTAAGTGGTTCCAGCGTTCGCGGCCCTCCTTCCTGGCGATGACCAGGTCTGCCTCCTCCAGCACTTTCAGATGCTGCATCACCGTGCAGCGGTCCATCTGAGGAAACATCTCGCAGAGAGTTCCCGTGGTGCGGGGGCCATTCTTGAGCAGATCGAGGATTTCGCGGCGGCGATGATGCGCCAGCGCTTTGAAAACAGGGTCGTCGGTTGATTCGCTTGACATGTTATATTTTTATAACATAATGAAGCCAAGTACAATGGAACAAGCACAATGGAGAAGAGGAGAAGTGCCATGTCTCTCGGAATCCGCATTTCCGGCCGTATCGGCCGCCCCGTGGCGGAGGTATTCGACGCCGTCGTCAACCCGAAGAAACTCAACAGCTATTTCACCACGATCGGCGGGGCGAGCGCGCCGCTCGTCCAGGGCACGACGGTGACTTGGTGGAAGGATGCGCCAGTCGAAGTGATCGAACTCGTGCCGGAAAGCCGTATCGTGCTGCGATGGGACGGCGGCACCGGCGAAGATGAGGCAAGATACAAGACGCTGGTGGAGATGAACTTCAAGCCGCTGGAGGATGGCGGCACGCTGGTGACCATCGCCGAGACCGGCTGGCGCGAAGACGATGCCGGCCGGCGCGGCACCTATCTCAACTGCGAAGGCTGGACGCAGATGCTTTGCTGCATGAAGGCCTTCGTCGAATATGGCATCAACCTGCGCGAGGGCATGTTCCTCAGCGAAATGAAGGGTGAGCCGGCCAGCGCATCTGACGCTTGACGAAGCATTGGTTTGCAGGAGATCGGCGGCGCAATCGTCGCATCCGCCAATATCACCGAGACTTCGCTTGCCTGTCACACTGCGGGTGCTAATTTCCGGATTCGATACTTCATTTCGGTTTCCAGGAGATTCATATGCAGCTTGGCATGGTTGGTTTGGGCCGCATGGGCAATTATATGGTCCAGCGCTTGATGCGAGGCGGTCACGAATGCGTCGTTTACGACGCCAGGCCGGAAAGCGTCGCCGATCTCACGGGCCTCGGTGCGACCGGCAGTGGTTCTCTCGAGGAATTCGTCTCGAAGCTCACCCATCCGCGGGCGATCTGGCTGATGCTGCCGGCGGCGATCGTCGACAAGGTGCTGGCGAGCCTGGTGCCGCTGCTTGAGAACGGCGATATCGTCATCGACGGCGGCAACTCTTATTACCACGACGATATCCGCCGCGGCGCCGAACTCATCACCAAGGGCATTCATTATGTCGATGTCGGCACCAGCGGCGGCGTCTTCGGCCTCGAGCGCGGCTATTGCTTGATGATCGGCGGCGAGAAAGGCATCGTCCAGCATCTTTCCCCAATCTTCGCGACATTGGCGCCCGGCCCCGGCACGACGGAAGCCTCGCCGAACCGGAGCGCCAAAGCGGCGGCGGCCAGCACCGCCGAACAGGGTTACCTGCATTGCGGCCCACATGGCGCCGGCCATTTCGTCAAGATGGTGCATAACGGCATCGAATACGGTCTGATGGCCGCCTATGCCGAAGGCCTCAATATCCTGAAGCACGCCAATATCGGCGCTGCCTCGCACGAGGTCGATGCGGAAACCGCCCCGCTCGCCCATCCGGAGCACTTCCAGTACGATCTGAACCTGCAGGATGTTGCCGAAGTCTGGCGCCGCGGCAGCGTCATCACTTCCTGGCTGCTCGATCTCACGGCCGATGCGCTGCATGCCGATCCGGCACTATCGAAATATGCAGGCCGCGTTTCCGACAGCGGCGAAGGCCGCTGGACGATCATGGCGGCAATCGACGAAAGCGTGCCGACGCCGGTGCTGAGTGCGGCGCTCTATGGCCGCTTCTCCTCGCGCGACAATGACGAATTCGCCAACAAGGTGCTGTCGGCGATGCGCGCGGGCTTCGGCGGCCACGTGGAAAAACCGGTCCCGAAATCCTGAAGGCCGGCGGTTTCACTCGCCGTTCCGACAAAGCCGTCATCCTGACATAGCGAGCGCGGCGCTTCGTTCGAGGGCGGCGATGTCGGTATCTCCTAGCCATCGGTATGGTTTTCCTACTGCTTGCTGGCGGCAACGGTCACGGGTATCCATTGCAAAATGTTGGGGCTGCTTCATCCAGGCGGCCGACTTTTCATCGGAGGCGGTCATGAAGCGTGGCATGGCAGGGGGCTTGAAGGCCGTCCTATTCGGCATATTGGCATTGCTTGCGCTTTTTTCGGCGGTTTCGCCTGGCTTTTCCCAGACGCCGCCGGCGCAAGTGCCTGCCGCGGCCACCCCGCCGGCGCAGGTGCGTGAGATGATGGAGCTCATGCAGACGCCCGAGGTCAAGCAGTGGATGTCGACGCAGATGGCCGCGACGCCTGCGGCCAACGCAGCGTCTGAAAACCAGATGTCGGTTCTGTCAGGTCTGCTGCAGCATGCCCGCCGGCATGTCTCGATGGTCTCCGATGCGGCGATGACGCTGCCCTCGCAGGTCGGCAATGCCTCCTCACTGTTCTTCGGTGAAATCGCCGTCACCGGCTGGCCGCGGATGGTGGCGCAATTCCTGGCGATTTTCCTGCTCGGCGCGATCGTCGAAAGCATTGCCCGTTATGCCTTCCGCCGCCGTCGCCGCCGGCTGATTGAGATGGAGGGCATGCATCTGGCGCCGCGCGTCATCCCGGCGCTGATCTTCGCGGCGGCGACCATGCTCACGCTTCTCAGCCTCAGCTGGCCGCCGTTCAGCCAAAGCATCGCGATCGTCTGCGTCGTCGCGCTCATCGTCCAGCGCTTTACGATCTGCCTCGGCGGCGTGCTGGTCGATCTCATCGGGCTGGCGCGGGCCGACGAAGAACGGCAGGGTATCACCGGTCCGATCATGCCGGGACGTGACGTCGCGCTCTTCTGGTATCGCCGCTGTGCGACCTTCGTCATCTATTTCATCTTCGGCTGGGCGGCGATCCAGTCGATGGAACCGCTTGGCTATACCTCGAGCGCCCGGCTTCTCGTCGGCTATATCCTCGGCATCGGCCTGTTGCTGATCGCGATCGAGGCGGTCTGGTCACGGCCGCACAAGGACGAGAAGCGCGATCACGGGACCTCCTGGGCGCTCACCGTCTATTTCCTGTTGCTGTGGAGCATCTGGGTTGCGGGCTTCAACTGGCTGCTTTGGCTCGGCATCTATGTGCTGCTGCTGCCGCGCGTACTCGCCGTTTCGACGCTTGCGGTGAGATCGCTGCAGCAGACCGAAGCGAGCTTCTTGGCCACGCGCCGGATTGCGACGGTGCTGCTCGACCGGGGCGTGCGGGCATTGATCATTGCCGTTGCCGCCATCTGGCTTGGCCATATGCTCGGCGTCGGCGCCGATACGATGGCCGCGGGCGACACGATGGTCGACAAGATCGCGCGCGGCGTCATCGGCGGCATCGTCATCCTGTTGGCCGCCGACCTGCTCTGGCATGTCATCAAGGCCTATATCAACGGCAAGCTGCTCGATTCATCCGTGGATGGCGGAACAACGGATGAGGAGAAGGCCAAACGCGCGCGGATACATACGCTGTTGCCAATCTTCCGCAATATCCTTGCCGTGGTGATCGCCGTCATCGCCGTGCTGATGGTGCTGTCGGGCCTCGGTATCGAGATCGGGCCGCTGATCGCCGGCGCCGGTGTGGTCGGCGTCGCTGTCGGCTTCGGCGCCCAGACGATCGTCAAGGACGTCATCAGCGGCATGTTCTATCTCTGGGACGATGCCTTCCGTATCGGCGAATATATCGAGAGCGGCAGCCACAAGGGCGTGGTCGAGGCCTTCAGCCTGCGTTCGGTGAAGCTCAGGCACCATCGCGGCCCGCTGACGACGGTGCCGTTCGGCGAACTCGGGGCGGTCAAGAACCTCAACCGCGACTGGACGATCGACAAGATCAGCCTCAACGTCAAATACGACACCGATCTCGTCAAGGCGAAGAAGGTGATCAAGCAGATCGGCCAGACGCTGCTCGAAAATCCGGAATTTGGTCCGCACATCATCGAGACGCTGAAGATGAAAGGTGTCGAACAATTCGGCGAATTCGCAATCGAAATCCGGCTGTCGATGATGACGAAACCTGGCGAGCAATTCGTCATCCGCCGCAATGCGCTGGCGATGATCCGCAATGCCTTCAAGGAAAACGACATCGAATTCGCAGTGCCGACCGTGCAGGTGGCGGGCGATCGCGACGCGGAGGTTGATGCCGCCGTGGCGCGCTACGCCGCGCATGCACGGGCGGGCAGCGAGCCGGCGGCGTAAACCCTCACATCGCCCCGGCGGCTGCAATCAGCAGGCCACCGATGATCGCCATGTTGGTTTTCCAGGTATTGATCGCGCTGTCGCGCGCCGTACCCTGCATGTCCCAGAAATTCAGCAGCATGATGGTGGCGGCAAGGGTGAAGACGATGAGGCCGAATGCCGCCGCCGCGACGAAAAGTCCCAGCATCAGCAGGAGGCCGGCCGCGATCTGGAACAGGCTGCCCGAGAGCAGTACCCATTTTGCAAAGGGAACGCCGCGGGCTTCGATTGCCGCGGTCAACGGCACGATGACGAAAAAATGATGAATCCCGCCCGCGACATAGAGGCCGCCCAGCAATAGGCGTCCGAGGACAAGCATCATGAGGGCCGGACTATCCTGCATATCGAACCGTTCTCCCGGATCTCAAATCCCATCGTAGGGCCAAGTTCTTTCGAAGCTTACGAAAATGCAATGTGCCGCGACGCCGGCCTGCGCAAATTCGCCCCAATTGAGGATGATTGAGGCGCAAAGGGCGGGGCGGGGTAGCGGCGGCATGGCTTCATAGAGCTTCCATGCCTCCTATGTTACGTCTTTCAAAAATGATTCCCGCCACGCTAGCAGTTGCGACAGGTACGAGATGTCGGGTCACGGCAATTTGGAAAATATAGAAGAATCGGACGGCGGGTTTTCTTTTCGCGGGCTATTCAGACGGTACAGAACGCCGCTGACGGCCGCGGCGACACTCGTGGTCTTCTGCCTTGTCGGTTATGCGATCATGCAGCTGACCAACGAGGTGCGCTACGATGACGTCGTCGACGCGCTGGCGGCAACCCGGCCGAGCGCCATCCTGCTTGCTCTGTTCTTCACGGGGCTGAGTTTTCTCTCGCTGATCTTCTACGACCTCAACGCGATCGAATATATCGGCAAGAAACTGCCTTTTCCGCATGTGGCGCTGACGGCGTTCAGCGCCTATGCGGTTGGCAATACCGCCGGCTTCGGCGCGCTTTCAGGCGGTGCGATCCGTTACCGTGCCTATACGCGTCTCGGGCTCTCGCCGGAGGATATCGGCCGCATCATCGCCTTCGTCACGCTGTCCTTCGGTCTCGGGCTTGCGGGCGTCGCGGCGATCGCCCTCATCATCATCGCCGACGAGATCGGCCCGCTCATCGGTGTCAGCGCCTTCCTCCTGCGATTGATCGCCGGTTCGATCGTCGCCATCCTGGGCGCGGTGATGATCATCGGCCGTGACGGGCGCGTGCTTGATCTCGGCCCTGTGGCAATCCGCCTGCCGGATTCGCGCACCTGGTCGCGCCAGTTCCTCGTCACCGCCTTCGATATCGCCGCCTCGGCGTCGGTGCTCTACGTGCTGCTGCCGCAGACGGCAATCGGCTGGCCGGTCTTCCTCGCCGTCTATGCCATCGCCGTCGGTCTCGGCGTGCTCAGCCACGTTCCGGCCGGCCTCGGCGTGTTCGAGACCGTGATCATCGCGTCGCTCGGCAGCGCGGTGAACATCGATGCCGTGCTCGGATCGCTGGTGCTCTACCGGCTGGTCTACCATGTGCTGCCGCTGCTGATCGCCGTGCTCGCGGTGTCGGCGGCGGAGCTGCGTCGTTTCGTCGACCATCCGGCCGCCTCCAGCGTGCGGCGCATCGGCGGACGGCTGATGCCGCAGCTGCTCTCGGCTCTTGCGCTGCTGCTCGGCGTCATGCTGGTGTTTTCGAGCGTCACGCCGACGCCGGACCAGAACCTAGAATTCCTCTCCAACTATCTGCCGCTGCCGATGGTCGAAGGGGCGCATTTCCTCTCCAGCCTGCTGGGGCTGGCGCTCGTCGTCGCCGCACGCGGCCTCGGCCAGCGGCTCGACGGCGCCTGGTGGGTGGCGGTGTTCTCGGCTGTCGCCGCGCTGACCTTGTCGCTGTTGAAGGCGATCGCGCTGGTTGAAGCCGCTTTTCTCGCCTTCCTCATCTTCGGGCTCTTCGTCAGCCGCCGGCTCTTTACCCGCCATGCCTCGCTGCTCAACCAGGCGCTGACGGCGTCCTGGCTGATGGCGATTGCCGTCATTGTCGTCGGCGCCGTCGTCATCCTGCTCTTCGTTTATCGTGACGTCGAATACAGCAACCAGCTCTGGTGGCAGTTCGAATTTACCGCCGAGGCGCCGCGCGGGCTGCGCGCCGTGCTCGGCATCACCATCATCTCGTCGGCGATCGCCATCTTCAGCCTGCTTCGGCCGGCGGCCTTCCGGCCGGAACCGGCCACGGACGAGGCACTGGCGCGTGCCGTCGAGATCGTCATGAAGCAGGGCAATGCCGACGCCAATCTGGTGCGCATGGGCGACAAGAGCATCATGTTCTCGGAAAAAGGTGACGCCTTCATCATGTATGGCCGGCAGGGCCGCTCCTGGATCGCACTGTTCGACCCGGTCGGCGAGCATCGCGCCGTGCAGGAGCTCGTCTGGCGTTTCGTCGAAGCGGCGCGCGCCGCCGGCTGCCGGGCGGTGTTCTATCAGATCTCACCGGCGCTGCTTTCCCATTGCGCCGATGCAGGCCTTCGCGCCTTCAAGCTTGGCGAACTGGCGGTTGCCGATCTCAGGACCTTCGAGATGAAGGGCGGCAAATGGGCGAACCTTCGCCAGACGGCAAGCCGCGCCCAGCGCGACGGGCTGGAATTCGCCGTCGTCGAGCCGCAGGACATAGCCTCGGTCATCGATGATCTCGCCGCCGTTTCCGCCGCCTGGCTCGAGCATCACAACGCCAAGGAAAAAGGCTTCTCGCTCGGCGCCTTCGATCCCGATTACGTTTCATCGCAGCCGGTCGGCATCCTGAAAAAGGACGGCAGGATCGTCGCTTTCGCCAATATCCTTGTCACCGAATCCAGGGAGGAGAGCACGATCGATCTGATGCGCTTCTCGCCGGACGCACCGAAGGGCTCGATGGACTTTCTCTTCGTGCAGATCATGGAATATCTGCGCGGACAGGGTTTCACCCACTTCAATCTCGGCATGGCGCCTCTTTCCGGCATGTCGAAACGCGAGGCGGCGCCCGTCTGGGACCGCATCGGCAGCACTGTTTTCGAACACGGCGAGCGCTTCTATAACTTCAAAGGCCTTCGGGCATTCAAATCCAAGTTTCATCCGCACTGGCAACCGCGCTATCTTGCGGTCTCAGGAGGGGGCAATCCGATGATCGCGTTGATGGACGCGACATTTCTGATCGGGGGCGGATTGAAAGGGGTAGTGAGAAAATGATCAGGACAATCCTTCTTGCCACGGCATGCGCCTGCATGCTCGCGGCCGCACCGGCTAATGCCGCCGAGGAAACCAAGCAGAGCTTCGAAACCGGGCTCATTCCGTCGCCGCACATCTTCCTGCCGGAAGGAGAGGTGAAAGGCACGGTGATGCTGATCTCGGATGCCGCCGGCTGGGGCGACTATGAGAAGGCCGAGGCCGACAGGCTGGTCGCCGAAGGCGCCGTCGTCATCGGCATCGACTTTCCCTCCTACATCCAGGCGCTCAGCCGGTACGACGTCAGCCTCAACGACGGCTGCATCTACATGGTCTCGGATATCGAATCGCTGAGCCAGCAGGTGCAGCGCGCGACCGGCAACAGCGCCTATCATCTGCCGATCGTCGCCGGCATCGGCGAGGGCGGAGCCTTGGCGCTGGCGATCGCGGCGCAAACGCCGGATGCGACGATCGGCCAGACGCTTGCCGTCGATCCGGTCGCCGGCATTCCGCTCACCCAGGCACTTTGCACGCCGGCTTCCAAGCAGGTGGTTGGTCAACGCACAGTCTATGGACTCAGCGACGGCGTTCTGCCGGACCCTGTGATCACCGTCTTCACGCCTAATGCCAACAAGGATGGCCGGGCGCATGCCGAGGCATTGAAGAAGGCCCATGCCGAGATAGAAATCCGCGATTCCACCGATGATGCGCAGACGGTGTTTGCCGATACGCTCGACGATCTCGTCACTGCCTCCGGTGCCTTCGGCAACCCGCTCGGCCTGCCGTTGGCGGTGCTCGAGGCGACGCCCGCCTTCGATACGATGGCGGTGATCTATTCCGGCGACGGCGGCTGGCGCGACATCGACAAGGAGGTCGGCGGCACGCTGCAGAAGGAAGGCATTCCTGTCGTCGGCGTGGATTCGCTCCATTATTTCTGGTCCGAGCGTAAGCCGGAGGAGACAGCCGGCGATCTTTCGAAGATCATCGACTTCTACCGCAAGCAGTGGAAGGTGAAGCATGTGCTGCTCGTCGGTTATTCCTTCGGCGCCGATGTCGTACCCGCCACTTATCAGCTCCTCAAGCCGGCTGAAAAGTCGGCGGTGGCGCAACTGTCGCTGCTGTCGCTGTCGCACGAAGTCGACTATGTCATTTCCGTTCTCGGCTGGCTCGGCCAGAAGACGGAAGGGGCGGGAGGCGATCCCGTCAGCGATGTGAAGAACATCGATCCGAAGCTCGTGCAATGCATCTACGGCAAGGACGACGATGACGATGTCGCCTGTCCGGCGCTGAAGGATAGCGGCGCCGAAGTCATCGAACTGCCCGGCGACCATCACTTCGACGAGAATTACGACCTTCTCACCAAGACGATCATCGACGGGCTGAAGAGGCGACTGCAGGACTAGAGCAATTCCAGGAAAAGTGCGAAGCGGTTTTCCGTCCGGAATTGTGTAAACAAAAGTTAGAGCGGTTCTGCGCTTCTGCGAAAAGCCGAACCGCTCTAAAGCGCAGCGCGTCCGATAGGACGCGCTGAGGACGCTGATTATCAGCGCATCAGCGTCTCTTCGCTCCAGCCGAGTTCGGCGAGTTCTGTGCCACGGAACCGCGCATCGTCGGCGACGATGAACTCGTCGAGTTGCGGCGGAGCGACGCTGGTGCCGGAAAGCATCGCATGCACCTGGCCGCGATGATGGGTCTGATGCTGGAAGAGGTGGGCGAGCACGTCTTCCATCCGCTCCTCCTGGATGCGAGCGCCGCGATGGAGGCGGACGGTGGAGACCAGCTTCTCCGGCGTCAGGGCCTCGCAAAGCGCTATCAGGCGCTGATCGACCTTCGCCTGCGCCTCTGCCAGCGAGGAAACGTCATCGAAGGGTTCGTCGACCTCGAAGGCCTGGAACCCGAGCGTGCCGCCTTCCAGGCCATCGACATAGAACCAATCGACCGTGATGATATGGTTCAAGGTTTCCTTGAGCGAGGGAAAGAAGCTGGTGCGCGGGGCCTCGAATTCACCGGGCTTCAATGCCGCGCAGGCCTGAAGCAGACGGCGGTTGGCAAGCGCATTGTTATAGGCAAGTTTGCGAAACGGCCTGACGGGATCGAAGGTCGGCATAGGCACATCTCCTCTTCACACGTGCTGGAATGTTTGCGTCAGTCCTCGTCATCGAGATTGCCGTCCCGCCAGACGAGGTGACGGGGCGCGGCGGGCAGGTTCTCGATTTCATCGGCGATGAAATAGGGCGGGATGTCGAGCGCGGTCAGGGCCGTGCGCGTCGCCGACACCCATTTGAATTCGAGATGATTGTCGCCGTCTTCGACGCGATGGATGATTTCGTGTGACTGAAAAGGGAAGTCCGGCGGAATCTCCATCAGATAATAGAGGCCGAGCTCATGCCAGTCGCGCTGCTCATAGTGGAAAAAA
Source organism: Rhizobium sp. BK112 (assembly GCF_014193215.1). Classification (NCBI taxonomy): domain Bacteria; kingdom Pseudomonadati; phylum Pseudomonadota; class Alphaproteobacteria; order Hyphomicrobiales; family Rhizobiaceae; genus Rhizobium; species Rhizobium sp. BK112. The sequence goes on along the minus strand of NZ_JACHYZ010000007.1, from coordinate 76,828 downwards.
TTCTCGACGATCCAGAGCAGGCGGGAGACGGTGACGTCGACGCCCAGTTCTTCCATCATCTCCCGTTTCAGCGTCTCCTCCGACGTCTCGCCTATTTCCGCCCTGCCACCCGGAAAGGTCCAGAAGGGTTCATGCACGGCGCGATGAACGAGCACATGGCCATTGCGAAAACCGAGGCCGGCGATGCGATAGTTGAAACGCTCGGCGCCCGCATTCAGGCGGATGAGAGTGCGCTTGGTCATGCCATTCTATCCAAGATCGATCACGACGATTTCCGGCGGCACGCCGAAGCGCACCGGTGCAATGGAACAGCCGAGGCCGCCGGACACGATGATATTACGCCCCTCCTCAACCATATGGCCATAGGCGTAGCGATTGCCGTAACGCGAGGGCACGACCGGCGAACGGCCCAGCAGCCGGATCTGTCCGCCATGCGTGTGGCCCGATAGCGTTAGCGAGACGCGCTCTGGCACGCGCGGGAAGATATCGGGTTCATGGGCGAGCAGGATGACAGGCGCATCGTCGGTCACCTGAGCCATCGTTCCCTCGAGATCGTCGAGGCCGAGCATATGCGTGCGGCCCCACTTCCGGCCGGGCAGCAGCGCCAACTGATCTTCGAGGCCTGCGAGCCAAAAGCCGCGGCCATCCTTTTCGAGCCGAACGGCGCGGTTGCCATAGACCGGGATTCCGACATCGGCGAGAGCCCGGTGTCCGAATGTTTCCATCCCGCCGTTCTTCTGGGCGGTGCGGTCCTCCCACCAATCGTGGTTGCCCATGACCGCATGGACTCCGAGAGGAGCCCGCAAGGTGGCGAGCGCCTTCGACCATTGGCCCGAATGCACGTATTGGGTCACCATGTTCATGCCGGCGGCATAATCGCCGAGCAGAATGGTCATATCGCCTTCGAGTTCATTTGCCCTGTGGCAGATCGCGGCAATGCGACTTGCCGACATCCAGGGTTCGCAGGCGTGCAGATCGGCGAGCGCGACGATGCGGAGCTTCAGCCCCGGTGTCCATCCCGGCGGTGTCAGCCGGTAGCGGGTGATGGCGAGCCGCGCGAGCGGTTCATAGGCGAAGGCATAACCACCGAGTGACATGACGCCTGCGACACCGCCGCCGAGAACCTTGAAAAATCCGCGGCGGGTGATCACTCAGTTATCCTCCTGAAACAGCCGGAACTGCGCAGCCTCCATATCCTTAGGTGGTTGCATTCCCAGATGTTTCCACGCGATTGCGGTCAGAACGCGGCCGCGTGGCGTGCGCTGAATGAAACCCTGCTGGATCATGTAGGGCTCGATGATGTCCTCGATCGCGTCGCGCGGCTCGGAAAGGCCGGCGGCAATGGTTTCAATGCCGACTGGGCCGCCGCCGAAATTGACCGCGATCATGTTAAGGTAACGTTTGTCGAGCTGGTCAAAGCCGACATTGTCGACCAGCAGGCGGGTCAGCGCCTCGTCGGCGATCTCGCGGGTGACGGCCTCTGCCCTTGCCACCTCGGCAAAGTCGCGCACGCGCCGCAACAGCCGGCCGGCGATGCGCGGGGTGCCGCGGGCGCGTCTTGCGATCTCGCGGGCGCCCTCTTCGGTGATCGGCAGGTTCATCAGCCGCGCGCCGCGGCGCACGATGAGTTCCAGTTCCTCGACGGTGTAGAAGCTCAAGCGGACCGGAATGCCAAAGCGGTCGCGCAGCGGCGTCGTCAACAGTCCGAGGCGAGTGGTGGCTGCCACCAGCGTGAATTTCGACAGGTCGATCTTCACCGAGCGAGCTGCAGGGCCTTCCCCGATGATCAGGTCGAGCTGAAAATCCTCCATGGCCGGATAGAGGATTTCCTCGACGGCGGGGTTGAGGCGATGGATCTCGTCGATGAAGAGCACATCTCGCTCCTCGAGGTTGGTGAGCAGGGCGGCGAGATCGCCAGCCTTGGCGATCACGGGACCCGACGTCGAACGGAAGTTGACGCCGAGCTCCTTCGCCATGATCTGCGCCAGCGTCGTCTTGCCGAGGCCGGGCGGGCCGACGAAGAGCACGTGGTCCAGCGCTTCGCCACGGTTTTTCGCCGCCTCGATGAAGACCTTGAGATTGGCGCGCGCTTCCGCCTGGCCGGTGAACTCGTCCAGCGATTGCGGGCGCAAGGTGATATCTAGGTCTTCGCCCCGCTTTTCCGGTGATATCAGGCGGGCGGGTTCGCTCATGTCAGAAGCTCCATACCTGGCACAGTCTTGAACGCGTGCCGGTCAAATGTCTTGGTCGCCTGGCATCCCTCATCCGCGGCGCGGTAGCCAATCAAGGCATCGGCAAAATCTGCGTTTCGCGTTTCCACGGCCCTCAGGGCCTTGATCACCAGGGTCTGGTTCTCGATGTCCAATCCTCTGACGCGTGTCAATTTGCCGATTGCCTCGACAACATCCTTTTTCTTGAAGCCGAACCGGGCGCGCAACGCCCAATCCAGTTCCAAGAGATTCAGAAGCGAGAGAAATCCACGATAGTCCCTGCCGATACCTTCACCGAACTTCAGCGCGGCAGCCCTTTGCTCCGGATCGTCGTCGACAATAAGCCTCAGCAGGACGTTTGTATCCACACCATACGCAATCATGCGGCGACATCCGATTTCGACCGCGTGGCTTCGTCGACCACATCGCTGCCCGCAGCATCGGTCACCGTTGCGTCGATCTCCTCCAGGGAAGCACGTCCATTTGGAGGCGATCCGAGAAGGCCTGCGAGATCGTTGAAGTTGATCGATTTTGGTGTGATCACGACCTCTCCGTCGATGATGGAGAAAACAAGCTGATCGCCGGGCTGAAGACCGAGAGCATCCCGCAGTTCCTTCGGAAGCGTTATCTGGCCTTTGGGTGAAAGCGTAAATTCTCCCCACATCGATCAGTAGTCCTATTTTGGTGAGTGAGTCGGAAAATTTGTCATTTGTCGGAAAATCGACAGTTTATCCTACTCTACCGCGCCAGTTCCTTCAATCCCAATCGGATCAGCTTGGCGCTGTCTGCACCATCGCCTGCCGTCTTCATGGCTGCGGCAATCGCATTCGCCGCCTGGTCGCGGGAATAGCCGAGGTTGGTCAGTGCGGAAACCGCATCGGCGACAGGTGCTGCCGCGACACCTTCGCCGAGTTCCTGTTTGAGGCCGATATTGATCGCTTCGCCGGCAAAGGCCGGCGCCCGGTTCTTGAGCTCGGTGACGAGGCGCATCGCCACTTTCGGACCAACGCCCGGTGCGCGGGAGACGGCGGCGCGGTCCTGTAGGGCGATCGCATTGGCAAGTTCGCCCGGCGTCAACGTCGACAGCACGGCGAGTGCCACCTTGGCGCCGACGCCCTGGACGCTCTGGAGCAGGTTGAACCATTCCCGCTCCAGCGCGCTCATGAAGCCGAAGAGCTTCAACTGGTCCTCGCGCACATAGGTCTCGATGAACAGCACGCAGGCCTCGCCGGCCGAGCCGAGCTTGGACAGGGTGCGGGCCGAACAATGGGCGACGTAGCAGACGCCGTGCACATCGACGAGCACATAGTCTTCGCCGATCTCGTCTATGGTGCCTTTCAGCTTGCCGATCATGGGTCGCGGTCTCTCAGCAGATGGGAACAAGTCAAGTATAGATTAACCGGCCAGTGCCTGGCGCATCCTGTTACTGCCGCGATTATGCGCGTGGCAGATGGCGATCGCCAGGGCGTCGGCAGCATCGTCGCCCTTGAATTCGACTTTCGGCATCAGGATCTTCAGCATCATGTGGATCTGGTGCTTTTCGCCATGGCCGACGCCGATGACGGCCTTTTTTACGGCGTTCGGGGCATATTCCGAAACCGGCAGGCCGGCACGCGCCGGCACCAGCATGGCGATGCCGCGGGCCTGGCCAAGCTTCAAGGTCGCCACCGCATCCTTGTTGACGAAGGTCTGTTCGACGGCGGCTTCATCCGGCTTGTAGCTATGGACAATCTCCGCCAGGCCGTCGTGCAATTGGCAAAGGCGGGAGGCAAGGTCCATGTCGCCATCGGAGGTCACGGTTCCAGACGCGACAAACCGCAGGGAATTGCCCAGCGTGTCAATGATTCCCCAGCCGGTGCGGCGAAGTCCGGGATCAATACCGACAATGCGAATCGTATTTTGCATGGTTCAACCTATAGCGATCGCGAAATAAGTGCCATCGATATGTGAACAAAACAAAAACACTCCCGGATTTAGGCCCCGCTATTTACCGCGAATTAAAACAGATGCCCGAATTCTAGTCGTCAATACGAGAGGGGCGTCTTTTCACGAAGATTAAGCCCCCGATGTTCTGTTTACAGGTCAGTCGATCGGGCATGCGCTGCATGCCAGGCCGGCAAGCGCGTTCAGAAGGGGTTCGTCGTACATGGCACAGAGATTTCAATCCCTGTCCTTCAAGGTCATCGTCACATTCATTCTGCTGACCGTGCTGTCGATCGCGGTCATCGACGTACTCGCCTATTTCGCCAGCAGCCGCATCTCCGACGAGCAGGCGCTGAAGGCCAAGGAAAGCGTGCTGATCTTCCGCGGCGACATGCTGCAGGACCAGCTGGCGCAGCTTGAAAACCAGGCCAACTCGATTGCGCGCATCGAGGCGCTGCAAATGTCGATCACCAGCCTGAAGAGCGGCTGGAAAACCATCGAGAAGACCTCGGGCGACGCTCGTGCCGAGCTGAAGAAGGTTTTCATATCGAACAATCCCAACCCGGCCGACCAGCGCGAGAAGCTTATGAAGCCGGAAGGGCCGAGCGGCTTTTATTATTCGAACCATGAGAAGACGCAGGGCGAAGTCGCCCGCGACCTCGAGGATACCGCCTTCAGCGACCTGCTGATCGCCGATCTCGAGGGCACGGTCCTCTATTCCTATAAGAAGGAGGACGATTTCGCCGAGAACCTGAAGTCGGACGCCTGGAAGGCAACCGGCGCCGGCATCGCTTTCGCCAAGGCGATCGAGAATACCGCCAAGGCGACCGATGATGCCGCGCCGACAGGTTTCTCCGGCCTTCGCGTCGATGCCGGCAGCGGCAAATCGGCGATCTTCTATGCCGTGCCGATCATCAAGCTCGGAGCGGCCAAGGGCATCATCCTCTTCAAGGTGCGCGACGACATCGTCACCGGCATCCTTGCCAAGGGCATCGTCCAGGGCAGCACGGCACGGGCGGCGATCGTCTCCGGCGATGGATCGGCTATCGGTCTCGATGCGGCCGGCAAGCTTGCCATGCTCGATGCCACACCCTTCACCTTCATCCAGAGCGCACTTGCCAGTTCGGCGATGACGGTTGCCGATTTCAACCGGGCGGATGGTGCCGCCCGTGCCTATGTCCGCGGCATCGACTATCGCGGCGACCGCTTCCTGGTGGTCGAGAGCGTGCTGCTCAGCGAACTCAATGCCGGCTCGATCGAGATCGCCACTCTGCTGACGATGATCGGCATCGGCGTGCTCGTCGTCATGGCGGTCGCGACCGGCCTCGTCACCAATTTCCTGTTTTCGCCGCTTGCGCGCCTTGCCGGCGTCACCCGCGATGTCGCGGACGGCAAACTCGACAGCGAGATCGGCAGCCTGAACCGCAAGGACGAAATCGGCACGATGGCCAACGCGCTCGCCCGCTTCCGGCAGTCGCTGATCGAAGGCCGCGAGCTCGAAGCCGCCAGTGAAGAGACGCGCCTGCAGGCCGAGCACGACCGCCAGCAGAATCTGGCCGAGCGCGAGGCAGAGGCGAAGACGCTGCAGCAGGTGGTCGAGGCGCTCGACGAGGGCCTGCATCATCTGGCGAACGGCGATCTCGCCTACCAGATCGATACACGCTTCCCGAACGAGCTCGAAAGCCTGCGGGTCAATTTCAACGAAGCGCTGGCGACGCTCAGCGAAACCATGACGGCAATCGGCGGCAACTCGATGGCGGTGCGCGCCGGCTCCGAGGAGATGCGCACCGGCGCCGACGAGCTTGCCGGGCGCACCGAGCGCCAGGCCGGCTCGATCACCGAAACGGCGAATGCGATCAGCGCCATCACCCAGTCGGTCCGTCAGCAGATCGAGCGGGCCGAACAGGCCGAGCGCATCGCTCGCGACGCCAAGAAGGAAACGACGGGCTCCGGCCAGATCATGCAGGAGACGATCGCGGCGATGGAGGCAATCCAGGCTTCCTCGCGCCAGATCAACACGATCATCTCGGTCATCGACGACATCGCCTTTCAGACCAACCTCCTGGCGCTCAATGCCGGCGTCGAGGCGGCGCGCGCCGGTGAATCCGGCAAGGGCTTCGCCGTCGTCGCCATGGAAGTGCGCGAGCTCGCCCAGCGCTCATCGAGCGCGGCGAAGGAGATCTCCAACCTGCTGCAGAAATCGACGCATGAGGTCGAAAGCGGCGTTACGCTGGTGGAAAGGGCGGGCGTTGCTCTCACGGGCATCGGCGCCCATGTCGAGGCGATCAACGGACAGATCAACGAGATCATGGGCGCGACCCGCGAGGAGGCCAATACGCTGCGTGAGATCAATAGCGCTGTCGCCGAACTCGACGCGATGACGCAGCAGAACGCCTCGATGGTCGAGGAGACGACGGCGGCGATCCACCGGCTGGCGACGGAAGCCCTGGAAATGGACCGCCAGCTCGGCAATTTCACGCTGCCGCAAGGCCACCACCAGCCGAGCGCCGAGGTGCATGTGCTGCGCCGTCACCGCTAAGCTATCGCTTCCAGCATCTGGCAGGGTCGCGCTCGCGCGGCCCTTTTTGTTTGCGCGCATGGTTTGGAATGGCGCGAGGGCGAACCTACATAGGCTGCATCCTTCAACTGCCCGGCAGGTTTTCCATGGTTCCCTTCTCCATACTCGACCTTTCCCCCGTTGCCGAAGGCAGCACCGTGCGTCAGTCCCTCGAAAGTTCGGCGCGGATGGCTGAGAAGGCCGAGGAGTTCGGCTACAAGCGCTTCTGGCTCGCCGAACATCACGGCATGCCGGGGATCGCCAGTGCCGCCACATCAGTCGTCATCGGCCATGTCGGGGCTGCGACCAAGCGCATCCGCATCGGCTCGGGCGGCATCATGCTGCCCAATCATTCGCCGCTCGTCATCGCCGAGCAGTTCGGCACGCTGGAGGCGCTTTTCCCCGGCCGCATCGATCTCGGCCTCGGGCGCGCGCCGGGAACGGATATGCGCACGGCACAGGCGCTGCGGCGCAACCTCGAAGCCGGCGCAAACAGCTTCCCCAACGACGTGGTGGAATTGCAGCAACTCCTTGGCACGCCGGTCGAGAACCAGGCGATCCTCGCCGTTCCCGGCAATGGCTCGCATATCCCGATCTGGCTGCTCGGTTCCAGCCTTTACAGTGCGCAGCTCGCCGCCATGCTCGGGCTTCCATATGCCTTCGCCTCGCATTTCGCACCCGACATGCTGCTCGATGCGATCGCCATCTACCGTGACCGTTTCCAGCCTTCGGCGACACTCGACAAGCCCTATGTGATGGTCGGCGTCATGGGCGCGGTGGCGGCGACGGACGAGGAGGCGCGGTACCATTTCACCTCCGCCCAGCAGCAGTTCGTCAATCTGCGCCGCAATGTCCGCGGGCCGTTCCCGCGTCCGGTGGCCGATATGGAGGACTTCTGGTCGCCGATGGAGAAGATGAATGTCGAACACACGCTGCGTTATGCCGTCGTTGGCTCGCCAAAGACGGCCGAAGCGAAACTGACGGAGTTTCTGCGGGAAACAGAGGCCGACGAGGTGATCATCTCGATGCCGATCCATGACATCGAGGCGCGGCTGAAATCGGTGGAGCTCTTCGCGGGGCTGGGGAGCTTCATGCGAGCCGCCGCTTAGGATCTACACAAGGATCTTGCCCGCAAGAAAAAATCCGGCGTTGCGGCCGGGTTTTATTTAACGCGTGTCTGAGGAAACTCAGGCGGAGAGCTTCGCCAGCACTTCTTCCGAGACTTCGAAGTTGGAATAGACGTTTTGCACGTCGTCATCGTCTTCGAGCGAGTCGATGAGCTTCATCAGCGACTGGGCTTTTTCCTCGTCCACCGGCACGTTGTTCTGAGCACGCCAGATGGCCTTGACGGTTTCGGCTTCGCCGAGGCTCGATTCCAGCGCCTTCGCCACTTCGCCGAGGGCTTCGAAGCCACAAGTGATGTAGTGGCCGTCTTCGTCGGTCTCGACGTCGTCGGCGCCGGCTTCGATCGCGGCTTCCATCACCTTGTCGGCATCGCCGACGGAAAGCTTGTAGGTGATTTCGCCGACATGGTCGAAGGAGAAGGAAACGGAACCGGTTTCGCCGAGAGCGCCGCCGGCCTTGGTGAAGATCGAGCGGACGTTGGAGGCGGTGCGGTTGCGGTTGTCGGTGAGCGCCTCGACGATGATCGCCGTGCCGCCCGGGCCATAGCCCTCGTAGCGGACTTCATCGTAGTTTTCGCCGTCGGCGCCGGCTGCCTTCTTGATGGCGCGGTCGATATTGTCCTTCGGCATGGACTGGGCCTTGGCGTTCTGGATCGCCAGGCGGAGGCGGGCGTTCATCGTCGGGTCGGGCAGGCCGGCCTTGGCGGCAACGGTGATTTCGCGTGCGAGCTTGGAGAACATTTTCGACCGCACGGCGTCCTGACGGCCCTTGCGGTGCATGATGTTTTTAAACTGTGAATGGCCAGCCATGGCACCCCTGTTCACGTCTCATTGTTCGGAATGGGCCGCCTTATAAGAGCGAAACGGCACCCGTTCAAGGAAAAAGCAGTTCGGAACAAAGGCGAGGGGATGACGTTTCAATCGAACTCCACCCAACGAAAGGAACGGTCATGGCAAGTCTCAGCGAGGCGCAGGAACATCCAGCACGTCAGCTCTGGGATCAGGTCAACGATGTTCATGCCGGCATGCTCGGAATTTCGGGGCTGGACATGCACATGCAGCCGATGGCGCCGCATGCCGATCCCACCACCAATACCATCTGGTTCTATACCAAGACCGATGCCGACATCGTGCGCGCCATCAAGCCCGGCAGCCGCGCACATTTCTGTGTCATCGGCAAGGATCACGATTATCACGCCTGCCTTGCCGGCGTGATCGAAGTGCGCCCCGACCCTTCCAAGATCGAGGAGTACTGGAGTTCGATCATTGCCGCCTGGTACGACGGCGGCAAGAAGGACCCCAAGCTCACCATGCTTTCCCTCCACGTCGACGATGCCGAGATCTGGGTTTCCACAGGCAACAAGCTGAAATTCGGCTGGGAAATCGCCAAGGCCAATCTCGACGACGACAAGATGCCGGATGTCGGCATCAAGCGTCATCTGCAATTCGCCTGACGCGCAAGGCTCCTGCATAATTCTTAAATCGGAACTGATTTAAGGATAAAATTGCAGCAATTCACAGTGCTACAGCGTCCTTTGCGCGTCTAAAAGACGCGCGGCGCTGCAGGAGGGAAACCGCCGGGCCTTTTACCGCACGCCCTTCAGCACATAGATCAGCGGTTTTTTCGGCAGCGTGCGCATCGAGACGGTGATGCTGTCGTCGGGCGCATAGGCGACGTCGAAATCCTTGCCGAACATCGAAACGAAGGCATCGACCGGCGGGCCGCGGCGGTGCATCGGCAGGATCAGCGACGAGCGCAGCCGCTTGATGACGCGGCTCATGCTGTCGGCGCCCATGGTCAGGCCGCCATCGACCGGCACCATGACGACATCGAGGCGGCCGATCTCGATATAATGGGTATCCGTCAGTTCGTAATGCAGGTGGCCGAGATGGCCGATGCAGAGGCCGGCGATCTCGAAAATGAAGATGGAATTGCCGTTCTCCTGCGAGCCGCCGAGGCCGTAGCTGAAGCGGATATCCGTCGGAACATTGCGGATATAGGCATCGCCGACGACGAGATCGATGTCGGCCTTTTCGCCGGGAACGTCGCTCCACCCATGCAGAACATGTTTGATGCCGGGATCGGGAGTCAAGGTGAAGTGGGTGGTGTGCGCCTTGTTCATGGTCACCACATCGGGCAACGTCGCCGGCCTGTACCAGCCGTTATAGTCTGTGGCGATGATGATGCCGCCGGGCGTGTCGATTTCGAAGGTGGAATGGCCGAGGAAGGTGAATTTGACGTCTTCGCCCTCGGAGACAGCAGGTATCGGCGGCGGGGCGCCGGAAAAGCTTGCAAAGGTCGCCTTGGGGAGAGTCTGCGCGATCGCCTGGCATTGGCTGACGGGCGTTCGCTGCTCCTGTGCCCTGGCAGGACCCGGCGCGGCGAAGGCTGCAAGGCATGCGATAGCGAGGACAAGATATTGCGGCTTCATGCCACCCCTCCGGCGCTTTCACAGAGAGCGCCGCACGTCCGAAGGGCGCGCTAACGACGCTCGATCACTTTGAATTGGCGGCCGGAGAATGCGGCAAGTGGTCGCAGGGGTCTAGACTGGGGATGCTCACAATTGCGTGTTGGTCGCGGGATGAATTACCGCCAGAACTCCGGCACCGTCTCGGCCAACCGCGGTCCGAGCCGGAGCGGCCCGATCTTTTCGGCCAGTCCGGTGCTGTCGGAAATCTCGACGCCGACGCCGCAGATCGTCGCGGGGCCGTTGGCTGCTTCCATGCGGCCCTTCGGCATCTTGGAGATGAAGCGGTTGAGCGGCTCCTCCTTGTCCATGCCGAGGGAGGAGTCGTAATCGCCGCACATGCCGGCATCCGACATATAGGCCGTGCCGCCGTTCAGGATCTGCGCATCGGCCGTCGGCACATGCGTGTGGGTGCCGACGACGAAGCTGGCGCGGCCGTCGACGAAGTGGCCGAAGCACTGCTTCTCGCTGGTCGCTTCCGCATGGAAATCGAAGATGATCGCATCGGCCTGCTCCTTCAGCGGGCAGGCGTCGAGGATCGCCTCCGCCGATTTGAAGGGATCGTCGAGTTCCGGGTGCATGAAGACCCGGCCCATGACGTTGGCGACGAGCACACGCGCGCCGTTCCGGGCATAGAAAAGGCCGGAGCCGCGGCCGGGCGTGCCTTGCGGATAGTTGGCCGGCCGCAGGAATTGATCGTGCCGCCCGGCAAAAGCAACGGCTTCCTTCTGGTCCCAGACATGATTGCCTGTCGTCACCACATCGGCGCCGGCATTGATCGTCTCCAGAAAAATGTCCTCGGTGATACCGAAGCCGCCGGCGGCGTTCTCGCCGTTGACGACGACGAAATCGAGCTTGAGGTCGGAGATCAGGCCGGGGAGGCGGTCCCAGACCGCCGTGCGTCCCGTCTTGCCGACCATGTCACCCAGAAAAAGCAGCCGCATTCCCTATCCAATCCAAGAGGCAAAAAAGCGAAGGCCGCTTTCTGTCAGGATGGCATCCAAGCTTATGTCGTGCGGCTCAGCGGGCACATGTGCCACTTCCTGGCAGTCGAATGCAATGCCGATAAGCTTCGGATGCAGGCCTTTTTGCCTTAGCCGGCTGATGGCGCGGTCGTAGTGGCCGGCGCCATAGCCGATACGGTGGCCGCGGACATCGAAGGCCGAAAGCGGCACCAGCATGATTTCGGGATCGAGAATGGCGGCATCGGCGCCGGGGCCGACCGTACCGAAACCGGTATCGACAAGCGGCGCATCTTCGGCCAGCTCGCGAAAGACGATGGTCTGCCGGTCGAGGATCGCCGGTACGCAGAGCCGCGCACCGCGCACGGCAAAGCGTGCCATCAGCGGCCTGAGATCGGCCTCCGAACGGATCGGCAGGAAGCCGGAGATGATCGTACCCAGCGCAAAACCAACGGCCTCGCCGGCATGATCGGCCATCGCGAGACTTTTGGCGGCACGTTTTTCGGCGGGGATGGCGTCGCGTGCGGACAGCCGTTCGTTGCGCAGCTGCGCTTTCAATTCTTTCGCGGTCATTCGATCTGCCGGTTCTGAGAGATTTGGCCGAGCATAGACGGCTGGATCTCCGATGCAAATGCCGGATGCGACAGCATCACGCCGGTTTCACGCCTCGCCCGCCGGCGGCTGCGGATCGTCAGACGACGATGCTTGTCGGTATCGTCGCGGCGGCGATGGAGAAGCCAGCGATGTCGGGAATGGCATTGACCCCGGCCTGCCGGTTCTGCTGCAGATCGCGCATCGCCTTTTCGAGCAGCTGTTTGAGTTCGCGCACAACCGCCTTGAACGCTTCCATCGTTTCGCGATCACCAGCCGAGATGTTGGAGAATTTCGGGGCATCCTCGGCAACGCTTTCATAGGCTTTGCGGGCGTTGGCTGCGGCGTCCGGTTCCTGCGAGCCGGTCTCGCCGGTCCGAGTGTCTCCTGAGATATCCGTCAGCGCGGCATCGGTCCCGCTGGTTGCGACCGCCGCTGTATCCACCGGAACCGCGGTTGCCGGACTGCCGGTCGCGACTGATGATGCGAATTCGGAGGCGGCGGTGCCGACCTGGCGCGCCAGTTCGACGGCCAGCCGGGTGACCACCTCAGGCGGCATGTTGGAACTGCGCAGCATCTGCAACTGCTGCTGTGCCTCTTCGAGCTTGCGTTGCGCCTTCGCCTTGGCTTCATCCCCCGAGTTCGCCAGGGTCTGGCGCATCTGCTGCAGCGCCTGAGTGGTGCGCTGCAGCTTGAGCACACCCTGACCGGCCTCGCTTCCGGCGACCGATGTGGCTGCCGTCGAAGGCGCGCCGCGCAAGATGATGGAGGCAGACATGGTTGCGACCTGCATGGACAATCCCCCGATTTTCAATTCGGGCTCCCGATTGCAATTCGGCGCATTCTGCAACGTCAGGCTTGTGTGGACCTGTGTCTGCGGGACGTCGGCAATACAGCGGCCAGCCGCTGCATCGTCTCTTCGAACAGAGAGGTTCCCCCGGGCATCCAGCCGAGCGCGCGGATTTTCGCTGTGCTCATGGGGTTGAGCGCCGCCCTGTCGGCAGGAGCCGGCGGCGCGTGTCGACAGCTCGTCTCGCGGCGAATAGCGGAAAGGATATCGTGCGTGTCGATCGCGATGTCCGAGACGTTGAAGACCTCGCCGGAGATGCGGGTGCTTTCCGTCTCCAGCATCAGCCGTACCGCCCGCCCGAGGTCGCGGCCGTGAACCTCCGTTCCCACGCGGGCGACAACCGGTTGGCCGGCGAGGTAGTCGGCGATGAGTCCGTCCCATTTGTTCGGCGAGAGATCGCCATAGACGCCGGTCGCCCTCAGGCTGACGCCGGCAAAACCGGGTGCTGCGAGGTGGGCGAGTGCGCGTTCGGCATCGAGCTTGACCTGGCCGTAGAGTGTTTCGGGCTTGGCCAGCATCGTCTCCGCCAGTTCGGTTCCCCCGGGATGTTCGCCATAGGCGGCGCGGCTGGACAGGAAGATGCAGCGGCGCGTGCCGGCGCGTTTGGCGGCTTCGAAAAGCCGGACGGTGCCGTCAAGGTTCAACCTGTGGAAGGTCTTGGGGTCGTCACCCTCTCCGCCGCGATACTTGCCCGGAACATGGCTTAAGGCGGCATGGACGAAGAAATAGGCATCGTCGAAAGCGTCGATCTGATCCTTGTCGGGATCGAGCGAAAGCGCTGCGAACTCGACCGGGCGGGAGAAGAGGCGGGGCAGCGGCGCGCGGCGCCCGCCAACGATCACCTGATATCCGGCGGCCAGCAGTTCCTCGACGACATACCGGCCGACGAGACCCGTTCCGCCAGATACCAATACCTTCATGCTGCCCCTTCCGGATTGTTCAGCGCCGTGATCTCAGGCACATCATCGTCATCGTGGAAACGGTGCCACAGATCGATCAAAGGTTGTAGTCGCACTGCCTTGGGATGATCCTTTTCCCACGGTTTTTCATACTGGTAATGCAGGATCGAAATGCTCTTCCAGTCCCAAAGCTCCGGCATGGTGAACCATACATATTGCAGCATGTTGAAATAAACCGGCAGGCCGTGCCAATCCGGGAAGAACGTCTCAAGAAACGTCTGATCGGTGCGCCGCCAGAAAGCGTCCGGCCTGTCGAGCCTTTCGAGCATGTGCCGGAATGTGTCACGCGAGGGCGTGGCGACGAAGACGCCGGAATTCATGCGGCGGAAGTCGGCGAGGCTTTCATAGACATTGGGGGCGGCGGAAAATTCCGGATAGAGGAAGAGCCTGTCGACATTCTTCAGCACGAGGGCGTCGGCATCAATGAAGACGCAACGCTCGTATTCGACGAGCTGCCACAGCCTGAGCTTGCAGAAATTGTCGAGCGGCGAATGGAAATCCGGCTTGCGGCCCTTGGTAAAGGGGGCTGCGGAATGGAGCTGGCGACGCGCATGGCGTTCGTTGAAGGCGTCGGAGAGCGGCAGGTGCTGGACCTCGATCAGGCGACAGTCGAGCGCTTTCAGGGGGGCGAGGGCGCCTGCATCGACGCCGCCGGTGTGGAGGACGACGATGTCGGCGCTTGTGCCCGTGCGACGAAGCGAATTTGCCAGGGCGGTGGCGCCCTTGGCGTAGTCGGCATTGGTGACGAGGGTGACATAGGCGAGGTTTGAGGTAAAAGTCATCGCTGGAGGGGCTTCACCATAAGATACCGCTCATGAAACCGACTTCAGCCGTTTGCCTTCCGGATCGTGATTGATCGTCGCGGCGATGTCCTTGGTCCAGGCGGAGACGGCCGGAACGCGCGAGCGGTCGACGCGATAGGCGAATTTCTTCGCCACGTCGACGATCTCGCCGAGCAGGCCCGCTTCCAGCGTGATCGGCTCGAGGCCGAGATTGCGGAATTTTTCGTTCCGGACGATCAGATCGTTTTCAGCGGCTTCCTTGCGCGGGTTCGGCAGCCAGGCAATCTGGGCGCCGCTCATCCTGGCAATCATCTCGGCGAGGTCGCGTACCCGGTGGGTTTCCGTCATCTGGTTGAAGATCTCGACACGCGCGCCGCGCGCCGGCGGGTTCTCGAGCGCCAGTTCGATGCAGCGCACCGAATCCTGGATATGGATGAAGGCGCGGGTCTGGCCGCCGGTGCCGTGCACCGTCAGCGGATAGCCGATCGCCGCCTGGATGAGGAAGCGGTTCAGCACCGTGCCGTAATCGCCGTCATAGTCGAAACGGTTGATGAGCTGCGCGTGGCGGCGCGTCTGCTCGGTATGTGTGCCCCAGACGATGCCCTGGTGCAGATCGGTGATCCTGAGGCCGTCGTTCTTGGCGTAGAACTGGAAGAGAAGCTGATCCAGGCACTTGGTCATGTGATAGATCGAGCCGGGATTGGAGGGATAGAGGATCTCCTGGCTGGCCGTCTCGCCGCCTGTGGTTTCGATGTCCACCGGCAGGTAACCTTCGGGGATCGCCGCGCCGACCGTCGAATAGCCGTAGACGCCCATGGTGCCGAGATGGATGAGATGGGCGTCCAGGTTAAGTTCCGTCAGCGCGTTCAGCAGGTTATGCGTGGCGCTGACATTGTTGTTGACGGTGTAGTTCTTGTGGCGGTCGCTTTTCATCGAGTAGGGCGCGGCCCGCTGTTCGGCGAAATGGATGACGGCGTCCGGGCGGTGTTCGGAAAGCCAGTTCTTCAGAAGTTCGTAATCCCTGGCGAGATCGATCAGATTGAAGTGGATGCGGCGTCCGGTTTCGGCATGCCAGATGCGGGTGCGCTCCTGGATCGAATCCATCGGGGTCAGCGACTGAACGCCAAGTTCGGTGTCGATCCAGCGGCGTGAGAGGTTGTCGAGGATATGAATGTCATGCCCGGCATCGGAGAGATGCAGCGACGTTGGCCAACCAATGAAACCGTCTCCGCCCATAACCGCAATCTTCATCACATCGTCTCCTGATCGGTCGCTCATTATCGGGAATAGTTAGGAATTATGACAATCATTCAATGCCTGCCTGCCGGGCATTCAATGCTTGCCTGTCGGGAAGCGTTGCGCCAAAGAGGGCACCTCAGTTTGGAGAAAATTATGACGGAACGCCCTTTTTCCATTTCGGGAGAGTTGACGGAGGCCGGACATCGCCTCGTCCAGCGGGTCTATTATGAAGATACGGACTTCTCCGGCCTGGTCTATCACGCCCGTTACCTGCATTTCCTGGAGCGCGGCCGCACCGACTATCTGCGCTGCCTCGGCGTCGAGCAGCGCGAGCTCGTCAGCGCCGACGAGGAGGGCCTCGTTTTCGTCGTCCACCGCATGGAGATCGACTTCAAGAGCCCGGCGCGCATGGATGATGTGCTGACGATCCTGACGCACACGGAAAAGGCCGGCGGCGCCAAGATGGTGCTCAATCAGCAAATCCGCTCCGGCGAGACGCTGCTGATCGCCGCCAAGGTGATCATCGCCGTCATCAACGCTCGGGGGCGCCCGAGGCGACTGCCGGAAACACTGGCGGCGAAATTCCTGGAAGGCAGCACGCCGCTATAGCCACGAATCGCCCAGATTTCAGGCTTGTCAAAACTTGAACTTTATGTGAAGGAATTCCCGCGCCGCAGGATGAGCGCTCTTTCGGCAGCCGGACCTTGCTCCGGTCAAGTAATCCATGGACGAAAATCTTCCAAAACCAGGCTTACTGTCACAGTCCGGCACTAACGATCTATTAACCATAATAGTGTCTTACTGGGAAAGTCAGAGTTTGTGCGGTGCACGCCTTCCTTTGACCAAATTTGACGGCAAGAAGGCGGAAGATGAGCTTGGAAGTTTGACCAGGGCTTTGGGCGGCGGCCGCCGGAACACTTCTTGCGAGATCACTTTGTGCCGCCCGGTCTAGCACCGGGCGTTTGGATTCGGGGATTTTGGATCAATGGAACAAGTAGGATTGGCAGCAGCAACGGCGGACGTCAGCCTCTGGTCGCTTTTCATGCAGGCCGGCATCGTCGTCAAGCTCGTCATGCTCGGGCTCATCGCGGCCTCGGTGTGGACGTGGGCGATCGTCATCGACAAATACCTGGCTTATGGCCGCGCACGGCGCCAGTTCGACAAGTTCGAGCAGGTCTTCTGGTCGGGCCAATCGCTGGAAGAACTCTACCGTTCGCTGTCGGAACGCAACAATACCGGGCTGGCTGCGATCTTCGTGGCGGCCATGCGGGAGTGGAAGAAATCCTTCGAACGCGGCGCCCGCTCCCCGATCGGCCTGCAGATGCGCATCGACCGCGCGATGGACGTCACGCTCGCCCGTGAGACCGAATATCTCGGCGCCCGCCTCGGATCGCTCGCAACCATCGGCTCGGCCGGTCCGTTCATCGGTCTCTTCGGCACGGTCGTCGGCATCATGACCTCATTCCAGGCGATCGCCGGTTCGAAGTCGACCAACCTTGCGGTCGTCGCGCCCGGCATCGCCGAAGCGCTGCTTGCCACGGCGATCGGCCTTGTCGCCGCTATCCCGGCGGTTATCGCCTACAACAAGTTCTCTGCCGATGCCGGCAAGCTTTCGGGCCGCATGGAAGGTTTCGCGGATGAATTCTCCGCCATACTTTCGCGCCAGATCGACGAGAAGCTGCAGCCGCGCGCTGCCGCTCAGTAACCAACGGAGTATTCTGACATGGGTATGGCTGTTGGAGGCAATGGCGGCGGGGGCGGCGGACGCCGCCGTCGCGGCGGTCGGAACAGGGCCGTGATCTCCGAAATCAACGTGACGCCGCTCGTCGACGTCATGCTCGTGCTTCTGATCATCTTCATGGTCGCGGCACCGATGATGACCGTTGGCGTGCCGATCGACCTGCCGGAAACGCAGGCCAAGGCGCTGAATTCCGAGACGCAGCCGATCACCATCTCCGTCAAGAACGACGGCGAGGTGTTCCTGCAGGAAACGCCGATCCCGGCTGCGGAGATCGCCGCCAAGCTCGAGGCGATCGCCACCACCGGTTATAACGAACGTATCTTCGTGCGCGGCGACGCGACCGCGCCTTACGGCGTCATCGCCGACGTCATGGCCCGTATTCAGGGCGCAGGCTTCAAGAATATCGGCCTCGTGACGCAGCAGAAGAAGGACCAATAGCGCTCAAAATGAAGGCCAGTGTCATCACATCTGCTGTTTTGCATGGCCTGGTGCTAACCTGGGCGATGGTGTCGCTCAGTGCCCCGGAATCCTTCAAGGTGGAGGATTTCGAGGCGATGCCGGTCGATCTCGTGCCGGTGGAATCCATCACCCAGATGCAGCAGGGCGATAAGAAGGCTCCGAAGAAGGAGACTTCCGCGCCCGTGCCGACGACGCGGCCACCGATCGCACAGCCGGCCGAGAATGCCGGCGACAACAATGTCGACCTGAAGACGCCGCCGGTCCCGAACGCCAAGCCGAGCACCACCGAGGCTGCGGCAGCGAATTCGAGCGAAAAGCCGATGCCTAAGACCGATCCTGTCCCAAACGATGTCAAGGACATCGTCAAGGAGGAAACGGAAGTCGAGCAGCCGAAGGAGGTCGCCTCCATTCCGCCGCCGAAGCCGGTCGAAGTGACGCCGCCGAAGCCGGAAGAAAAGCCACATGAGGAGCAGGCCAAGCCCGAGGAACCGCCGAAGCCGGATGCGGAAGCATTGCCGGACAATGTGCCGACCCCTGTTGCCAAGCCGCAGGTGAAGCCGCCGGAACCACAGAAACCCGCAGAAAAGCCACCGGAAAAGACCCAGGACCAGCCGAAGGCCGCCGAAATACCGACCGAAAAGAAGAAGTCGGATCAGAAGCAGGAGACGGCGAAATCCGCCTCATCGATGAAAAGCGATTTCAATGCCGACGAGGTTGCGGCGTTGCTGAACAAGACGGACCCTTCCGCCGGTGGCGCCAAGCGCTCGACGCAGGAGGCATCGCTCGGTGCGAAGAAGAGCAACGGTGGCTCCAAGCTATCTTTGAGCGAGATGGATGCGCTGAAGAGCGCCATCGCTGGCAACTGGTCGGTTATTCCTGGCATGGAAGGCATGAGCGACGTACGCATTAAGGTGCATATGAAGCTTGATCAGGACGGCAATATCGTCGGCGAACCTGACGTAGAGGCGGTCGGTGGTGACAATGAATCCACTCGACGGGCGCTGGCCGGGGGGGCCTATCGCGCCATCATGAAATCGGCACCCTTCTCGTCGCTTCCGAAAGACAAATATGATGCCTGGAACGAAGTCGTGGTCAACTTCGATCCCAGCGATCTAGGAATTTAAATGCTGAAAGGCCTTTACTCCATGAACAAGTTTTCCTTCATCCGCGCTATTGCGGTCGCTGCTGGTCTCATGACCATTGCGGCGTTCGCCTCGCCTGCAAATGCTCTCGTCGAAATCAACATCAACAAGGGCAATGTGCAGCCGCTGCCGATTGCGGTGACTGACTTCCTTCAGGGCGACATGGGTGCGCAGGTCTCGCAGGTCATCGCCGCAGATCTTCAGCGTTCCGGGTTGTTTGCACCGATCAGCAAGACGGCCTTTATCGAGAAGATCTCCAATCCGGATGCGTCGCCGCGCTTCGAAGACTGGAAGGTCATCAATGCCCAGGCGCTGGTGACTGGCCGCGTTACCCAGGAAGCCGATGGTCGCCTTCGTGCCGAATTCCGTCTCTGGGACACGTTCGCCGGGCAGCAGATGACCGGGCAGCAGTTTTACACCCAGCCGGAGAACTGGCGCCGCGTGGCCCATATCATTGCCGATGCGATCTACAAGCAGATCACCGGCGAGGAAGGTTATTTCGACACCCGCGTCGTCTTCGTTTCCGAATCCGGCACCAAGCAGCAGCGCAAGCGCCAGCTGGCGATCATGGATCAGGACGGGTTCAACGTGCGCATGTTGACCGATGGCAGTGATCTCGTGCTGACGCCGCGCTTCTCGCCGAACCGGCAGGAAGTCACCTACATGTCCTTTGCCAACCAGCAGCCGCGGGTCTATCTGCTGCAGCTCGAGACCGGGCAGCGCGAGGTCGTCGGCAATTTCCCCGGCATGACCTTCTCGCCGCGTTTTTCGCCGGATGGCCAGAAGGTGATCATGAGCCTGCAGCAGGAAGGCAATTCCAACATCTACACGATGGACCTGCGCTCGCGCACGACGACGCGGTTGACCTCGACGGCTGCGATCGACACCTCGCCCTCCTATTCGCCCGACGGTGCCCGTGTCAGCTTCGAAAGCGACCGCGGCGGGAAGCCGCAGATCTACGTGATGAATGCCGACGGCTCCGGCCAGACGCGCATTTCCTTCGGCGATGGTTCCTATTCGACGCCGGTCTGGTCGCCGCGCGGCGATCTGATCGCCTTCACCAAGCAGGCCGGCGGCAAGTTCTCGATCGGCGTGATGAAGCCGGACGGCTCGGGCGAGCGCATCCTGACGACGGGCTTCCACAATGAGGGCCCGACCTGGGCGCCAAACGGCCGCGTTTTGATGTTCTTCCGCCAGGCGGCGGGGTCCGGCGGCCCGCAGCTCTATTCGATCGATCTGACCGGTTACAACGAGCAGTTGGTCAAGACGCCGACCTACGGTTCAGACCCGGCCTGGTCGCCGCTTCTGGAGTAGGCGATGTGGTGCTGCCTTCATGTCGCCTCAAAGTCATGGAAACCGGGCGACTACGGGACAAATCAGTAAATCGTTAACCATAATCTTTGAGGGGCGGTTAACCGAGTGCGGTTACTGTCCGGAAACCCTGATGAAATCGCAAGGAGACCGGCCATGAGCCGAATTCATACCCCGGCAATGAGCCGCATGCAGAATTTCGCCCGCAACCCCGTCATGATCGCGCTTATCGCCGGCCTCGCGCTCGCAAGCTGCGCCAAGAAGCCGCCGAACAGCGCCGGCGACCTCGGCCTCGGCACCGGTGCTGGTGGGGCTGCAACGCCGGGCTCTGCCCAGGACTTCACGGTCAATGTCGGCGACCGCATCTTCTTCGACACCGACTCCTCGTCGATTCGCGCCGATGCTTCGCAGACGCTCGACCGTCAGGCCCAGTGGCTCGCCCGCTACCCGAATTACCAGATCACCGTTGAAGGCCATGCTGACGAACGCGGCACGCGCGAATACAACCTCGCGCTCGGCGCCCGCCGTGCGGCTGCCGCCAAGGATTACCTCGCTTCACGCGGCGTCCCGGCGCAGCGCCTGAAGACGATCTCTTACGGCAAGGAACGTCCGGTCGCCGTCTGCGACGACATTTCCTGCTGGTCGCAGAACCGCCGCGCGGTTACCGTGCTCGGCGGCGCCGGTATGTAACTTCCGGCAACAATTCGCTTTTTCGACGGGCGGTCCCATCAGGGGCCGCCTTTTCTTTTTGACCACACTTTGGCCAGACTCCGTTGCTTTTTGAAAGCAATTGGAAAAATCTCCTGTTCGTGCCATCGAGGTGCGAAGAATCACTGGGACAGGACGATACATATGAAGAAACTTGTCGTGGCAGGCATGCTGTGCCTCGCGGCTGTGACCGGGAGCGAACGAGCGGCCTATTCCGCTTCGTTTTTCGGGCTGCATCTTGGCGGCCGATCCGCGGAAAACCAGGCGGCGCCACCTGTTGTCAAGGTGCAGAGCGGCGACGCGGAGGTCCGTGTGCAGCAGCTCGAAGAGCAACTGCGGCAGCTGAACGGCCGGATCGAAGAGATGAGCTTTCAGCTTCTGCAGATGCAGGAGACGATCCGCAAGCAGCAGGAAGACAATGAATTCCGCTTCCAGCAGCTGGAAAAGACGGGCGGCGGCGGTGCCGCCAAGGCTCCGGTCAAGAAGAGTGAGACCGATGTCGCGCCGGCTGCTTCCGGCGGCGACGACATCGCCAGGGTGATTCAAGCACCGCAGGGAGCCGAAACGGCTCCCTCCACCAACGTACCCGCCAATACCGGCCTCGGCCAGCCACCGAAGGAGCTCGGCTCGATCGAGTTCGATCAGAACGGCAATCCGATCGGCGGAAGCGTGGATGAAAATGCCACCATCGGCTCCGGCCCGATTCCCGATGCCAATCCCGGGACGCCGCAGCAGACCGCCTCGCTCGGCAGCGAGGCGGACCAGTACAAGGCGGCTTATGGCCACGTGTTATCGGGCGATTACAGCACGGCCGAGCAGGAATTCACGCAGTACATCACCCGCTACCCGAGCAGCGCGCGGGCGGCGGACGCCAATTTCTGGCTCGGCGAAGCGCTCTATTCGCAGGGCAAGTACAATGAGGCGGCCAAGACTTTCCTCAATGCGCACCAGAAATACGGCACATCCGAAAAGGCGCCGGAAATGCTGTTGAAGCTCGGCATGTCGCTCGCCGCCCTCGACAATACCGAGACGGCATGCGCCACACTGCGCGAAGTCTCGAAGCGTTATCCCAAGGCCTCGCGTGCGGTCATAAGCAAGGTTGCGAGCGAACAGAAGCGCCTCGCCTGCTAAGGTCTTCCGGCATGTCTCCGGAAGCCTCATCGCCGCAACAGGCGATCCTCCAGTTTCTTATTTCGCTTCAAAGCCCTGCGCGCATCCTCGTCGCGATCTCGGGCGGCAGCGATTCCACCGGCCTGCTTCTTCTCCTCGATGAAGCCGTAAAGGCCGCGCCCGATCTCAAGATTTCCCTTTGCGCCGCGACCGTCGATCATGCGTTGCGCGCCGGCTCCGCAGACGAGGCGCGCGAGGTCGCTGCCCTCTGCGCATCGCTCGGCATTCCCCACACCATCCTGATCTGGCAGGGCGACAAGCCGAAAACCGGCATCATGGCTGCGGCCCGCGAGGCTCGTTATGACCTGCTGGCAGCCGCCGCCCAAAATTTCAAAGCCGATCTCATCGTCACCGGCCACACCTTCGACGACCAGCGCGAAACGCTTGCCATGCGGGGTCTGCGCTCCGAACAGGTTTCGACCGGCATCGCCGATGCGGTGCTGTTCGACCGTCATATCTGGATCATGCGGCCGCTGCTCGGCAGTCGGCGGGCAGATATCCGCGCTTATCTGAAGACAGGTGGGATTTCCTGGCTCGACGATCCGAGCAACGAGGATGTGACCTATGAGCGGGTGCGCATGCGCCAGCGGCTCGCGGAGGAGGTGGCTTCCAAGGCAGGGGCGGAGACCGAAGGGCAACGTCTTTTGCTCGCGGCAGATGCAGCCGCTTGGCTCGATCTGCATTTCCGGCTGCATGGCGGTGTGCTTGGTCATATCTCTCCCGACGGCCTGAGGGCCGAAGCAACTGTATTGAATTACGCGCTTGGCCGTCTTGCCGCCGTTTTCGGCGGCCGGGATTTTCCACCGGGCGGCAAGCAGATGGACGGCATTCTCGCCTTTATCGCAGCGGCCAAGGCAGGGCGGATGACGGCGGGCAGGGTGGTGTTCGATCTCAGACGTAGCGGGCTCTATCTCGCCCGCGAAAGCCGCGGCATCCTCCCGCTGTCATTGCAGCCGGGTGAGCGCAGCGTCTGGGATGGACGTTTCGAGGTTGTGAACAATTCCCCGTTCGGCGTCAGGATCGAGGCGGCCGGGATGAATGCAGGACCGGGTGCGGCTGGGTCACCAAAGCGTGAAGAAGAGTGTTCCGCGTCCATAGAGTCCCGCCGATCGGGTTCCTACGACGAGCACCGCATTGCGGTGAGATGGGATGATACCCTGCCAAAAGCGGCATTGAAGCGCGCAACTGCTGCGTTGCCGGTCGTTTTGCCAATGGCTGACATTATTTTTTCCGACGATTTGGCCGGCCGGGTGCGCCTCACGCCTTATTCCGCGCCGTTCGACCGCTTTTTGACACGATTTGATTTCATCTTTGCCAACAGGCTTTCGGCGGTTTTCGCGACGGCGCCCTATGCGAGGCTGCCTTTAAGAAGTATTGACGGAAAAACCATCTGACATGGGGCGTCGCCTTGGCAACGGCACGGCGCAACCCTATGTTAGAAACGAATAAGACGGTCGCCATGAGGCGGCTGTTCCAGTGCTGGGGAGTTCAATGAACCCTAACTTACGTAATTTCGCCTTGTGGGCGATCATCGCGCTTCTGCTGATCGCCCTTTTCAGTATGTTTCAGACGGCGCCGGCGCAGACGGGCTCCCGCGAAATCCCTTATTCGCAGTTTCTGCGTGAGGTCGATGCGGGCCGCGTGAAGGAAGTCGTGGTCACGGGCAACCGTGTCTCCGGAAGCTATGTTGAAAATGGCACCACCTTCCAGACCTATTCGCCTGTGATCGACGACAGTCTGCTCGATCGCCTGCAGTCGAAGAACGTCCTGGTTTCCGCCCGTCCTGAAACGGACGGCTCTTCGGGTTTCCTCAGCTATCTCGGCACGCTTTTGCCGATGCTTCTGATTCTCGGCGTCTGGCTGTTTTTCATGCGGCAGATGCAGGGCGGCTCGCGCGGCGCGATGGGCTTTGGCAAGTCCAAGGCCAAGCTTTTGACCGAAGCGCATGGCCGCGTGACTTTCGAAGACGTCGCCGGTGTCGACGAGGCCAAGCAGGATCTCGAGGAAATCGTCGAATTCCTGCGTGATCCGCAGAAATTCCAGCGTCTCGGCGGCAAGATTCCGCGCGGCGTGCTGCTCGTCGGCCCTCCGGGTACCGGCAAGACACTGCTCGCCCGCTCGGTCGCCGGCGAAGCCAACGTGCCCTTCTTCACCATTTCGGGCTCCGACTTCGTCGAAATGTTCGTCGGCGTCGGTGCAAGCCGCGTGCGCGATATGTTCGAGCAGGCCAAGAAGAATGCTCCCTGCATCATCTTCATCGACGAAATCGATGCCGTCGGCCGCCATCGCGGCGCCGGTCTCGGCGGCGGCAACGATGAACGCGAGCAGACGCTGAACCAGTTGCTGGTTGAGATGGATGGCTTCGAGGCGAATGAGGGCGTGATCCTGATCGCCGCCACCAACCGTCCCGACGTTCTCGATCCGGCGCTGCTGCGTCCCGGCCGTTTCGACCGTCAGGTCGTGGTGCCGAACCCCGACATCGTCGGCCGCGAGCGTATCCTCAAGGTGCATGCCCGCAACGTTCCGCTGGCGCCGAATGTCGATCTCAAGGTTCTCGCCCGCGGCACGCCCGGTTTCTCCGGCGCCGACCTGATGAACCTGGTCAACGAAGCCGCCCTCATGGCCGCCCGCCGCAACAAGCGCGTCGTCACCATGCAGGAATTCGAAGACGCCAAGGACAAGATCATGATGGGCGCCGAGCGCCGTTCTTCGGCGATGACCGAGGCGGAAAAGAAGCTCACCGCTTACCATGAGGCTGGACACGCCATTACCGCGCTCAATGTCGCCGTCGCCGATCCGCTGCACAAGGCGACGATCATTCCGCGCGGCCGTGCGCTCGGCATGGTCATGCAGCTTCCCGAGGGCGATCGCTACTCGATGAGCTACAAGTGGATGGTTTCGCGCCTCTGCATCATGATGGGCGGCCGCGTCGCCGAGGAGCTCACCTTCGGCAAGGAGAACATCACCTCAGGTGCCTCCTCCGACATCGAACAGGCGACCAAGCTTGCCCGCGCCATGGTCACGCAGTGGGGCTTCTCCGATCAGCTCGGTCAGGTCGCCTATGGCGAGAACCAGCAGGAAGTCTTCCTCGGCCACTCGGTTTCGCAGTCGAAGAATGTTTCGGAAGCAACCGCGCAGAAGATCGACAATGAAGTGCGCCGCCTGATCGACGAAGCCTATACGCAGGCCCGCACGATCCTGACGGAAAAGCACGACGAATTCGTCGCCCTTGCTGAAGGTCTGCTCGAATACGAGACCCTGACCGGCGAAGAGATAAAGGCGTTGATCCGCGGCGAGAAGCCTTCCCGCGATCTCGGCGATGATTCGCCGCCAAGCCGCGGCTCGGCCGTTCCGAAGGCCGGCGCTCGGCCCGCCACCAAGGGTGACGAGCCGGAAGGCGGTCTCGAACCGCAGCCGCATTAACTGCGTCGACCAACTCGAACAAGGCCGGATTTCCGAAGTGGGAGATCCGGCCTTTTCTATTGGTAACGGGATATAATCATTTTTCTTGCTAATTTACGTGCCGATCGCCGCATTTTGTGGCATTCCGCTGAATTGAGGCAAGCATGAATCACGCTCGTGAATTGACGAGATCTCACTGAAGCCGGATTCGCTTGGAAGAATGCGCTGCCTTGAATGGCGCGCCGAGAGCACAGGAGTGCAGATGAAAAGACGCTATTTCGGTACGGATGGCATTCGCGGCCAATCCAACGTCTTCCCGATGACGCCGGATCTCGCCATGCGGGTCGGCATCGCCGCCGGCACGATCTTCCGCCGCGGCAACCACCGCCACCGAGTCGTCATCGGCAAGGATACGCGCCTTTCCGGCTATATGCTTGAGAATGCCATGGTCGCAGGCTTTACCGCCGCAGGCCTCGATGCCTTTATTCTCGGCCCGATCCCGACGCCTGCCGTCGCCATGCTGACGCGCTCGCTGCGCTGCGATATCGGTGTGATGATTTCGGCCTCGCACAATCCGTACGAGGATAACGGCATCAAGCTCTTTGGCCCCGATGGTTATAAGCTTTCCGACGATATCGAGGCCGAGATCGAGGATCTGCTCGAAAAGGACCTGAACGCGCAGCTCGCCAAATCCGACGATATCGGCCGCGCCAAGCGCGTCGACGGCGTGCATGACCGCTATATCGAACATGCCAAGCGCACCTTGCCGCGTGATGTGACGCTGCAGGGCCTGAGGATTGCGATCGACTGCGCCAATGGCGCCGCCTATAAGGTGGCGCCCGCCGTGCTCTGGGAGCTCGGTGCTGACGTCGTCACCATCGGCAACGAGCCGAACGGCACCAATATCAATCTCAATTGCGGCTCCACCAGCCCCGTCGCGCTGCAGAAGAAGGTGGACGAGGTTCGTGCCGATATCGGTATCGCCCTCGACGGCGATGCGGATCGCGTCATCATCATCGACGAAAACGGTTCGATCGTCGACGGCGATCAGCTCATGGCGGTCATCGCCGAGAGCTGGGCCGAGAGCCAGCAGTTGCGCGGCAATGGCATCGTCGCCACCGTGATGTCCAACCTCGGCCTCGAGCGCTTCCTCGACGACCGCGGCATGGCGCTTGCCCGCACGAAAGTCGGCGACCGCTATGTCGTCGAGCATATGCGCCAGAATAATTACAATGTCGGCGGCGAGCAGTCCGGTCATATCGTGCTGTCGGATTACGGCACGACCGGCGACGGTCTCGTCGCTGCTCTGCAGATCCTGGCCGCGGTCAAGCGCACCGGCCGGACCGTCAGCGAAGTCTGCCGCCGTTTCGAGCCGGTGCCGCAGCTCCTGCGCAATGTCCGCATCAGCGGTGGCAAGCCGCTGGAAGATATCCAGGTGCAAAAGGCGATCGCCGATGCCGAAGCCGAACTCGCCAGGAACGGCCGGCTCGTCATCCGCCCCTCGGGCACTGAGCCGTTGATCCGTGTCATGGCCGAAGGCGACGACCGTGCCCAGATCGAACGCATCGTCAACGAGCTGATCGGCACGATCTCGAACGTCCGGACCGCCGCCTGATCCAATGAGGAAAGAATAACGAAAAAGCCGGTGCATCAGCGCCGGCTTTTTCGTTATGCATGCCCGCTATCGTGAGCCGATTACTGCCAAGCCGCTCCCCACGATCCAAACTGATCTATGCTCGGGCCGCGAATGCCTCGGCATCTAGGTAAATGATCGTGGTTAAGCAGCTTTTAACGTTTCCCATTCATTATCCATCCGAAGCGTATCAGATTGGCAGCGACTGAGCCTGCCGACGCAACGGGATTTTGGAGTGGGATCCATGAAAAGAAGCTTGTCCGGCATCTTCGCCGCATTGTTGATCGCGACAAACGCCTATTCCGCGGACCTCGCCCCTGCCGAGCCGATCCCGGAGCAGCCGCCCGAGGTGGCGGTCAGCGAAGCGACGGGCTGGTACTTGCGCGGCGATGTCGGTTATGCCTTCACCGATCTGCGTGGCGCCCGCTATTTTCAGGGCAGCAATGCGACGGAGGTCGATTTCGACCGTGCCGACCTCGACGACGCATGGACGGTCGGCGGTGGTGTCGGTTATCAGATCAACAGCTATCTGCGCACCGACCTGACCTTCGACTATCTCACGCAGGCGGATTTCCACGGTTCGACGGTCGGACAGTGCGGCTTCCCGCTGGTGGATTGCACCTCGAGCGACCGCTCCTCGCTAACCGCCTACACATTGCTCGCCAACGCTTACGTTGATCTCGGCACCTACGGCTATGTCACGCCTTATGTCGGCGCCGGTATCGGCGGTTCCTACGTCAAGTGGAAGAACCTGCGCAACGTTGCCTGCGCCGATGACGGCAGCTTCTGCGACGACGAGGTCACCCATGGCGGCAAGGGCAACTGGCGCTTCACCTACGCGCTCATGGCCGGCGCCTCGATCGACGTCACCTGCAACATCAAGGCCGATGTCGGTTACCGTTACCTGCATATCGACGGCGGCAACATGTTCGGCTATTCGGACAATGGCGGCCCGGGCCGTGACAAGGGCCTCAGCGCCCATGAAGCCCGCGTCGGCGCCCGTTATCTCTTCGGCGGATGCGCCCAGGCGAGCTATGAGCCGCCGCCGGAAATTCCGCTGCAGCAGCCGGTCTACAAATAAGTTCGATCCAGCCACCAGATCAGAAAGCCGCCCTCGCTCCGGGCGGCTTTTTCATTTTGGCCACCTCTCCTGCGTCAAAATATCCTCTCTCTGCGACACTTCCATCTTGACTATGACGCGTCCGATCCATACACACGGCGGCGGGACACCCTTCCCCAACGAAGGGCTTTCTATCTGAGAGGATAGCATCATGGCGAAGACCGCAAAGCCGGACATCCGTCCGCACAATACTCATTTTTCTTCTGGCCCTTGCTCGAAGCGTCCCGGTTGGTCGCTCGAAGCCCTTTCCGACGCGGCTCTTGGCCGTTCGCACCGCGCGAAGGTCGGCAAGACCAAGCTGAAGCAGGCCATCGACCTTACCCGTGAAATTCTCGAAGTGCCGGCAGATTACCGCATCGGCATCGTCCCGGCTTCCGATACCGGCGCCGTCGAAATGGCGCTCTGGTCGCTGCTCGGCGAACGCGGCGTCGATATGCTCGCCTGGGAAAGCTTCGGCGCCGGCTGGGTCACCGATGTCGTCAAGCAGTTGAAGCTCAAGGACGTGCGCAAGCTCGAAGCCGGTTACGGCGAGCTTCCCGATCTCGCGACCGTCGATTTCGACCGCGACGTGGTCTTCACCTGGAACGGCACCACCTCGGGCGTGCGCGTGCCGAACGCCGATTTCATTCCTGCCGACCGCAAGGGCCTGACGATCTGCGACGCCACCTCGGCGGCTTTCGCCCAGGAACTCGATTTCGCCAAGCTCGACGTCGTCACCTTCTCCTGGCAGAAGGTTCTGGGCGGCGAGGGCGCACACGGCGTCATCATTCTTTCGCCGCGCGCAGTCGAGCGCCTCGTCACCTACACGCCGGCCTGGCCGCTGCCGAAGATCTTCCGCATGACCTCGGGCGGCAAGCTGACGGAAGGCATCTTCCAGGGCGAGACGATCAACACGCCGTCGATGCTCTGCGTCGAGGACTATATCGATGCGCTCGTCTGGGCCAAGGGTCTCGGCGGCCTCAAGGCGCTGATTGCGCGCGCCGATGCCAATGCCAAGGTCATCCACGATTTCGTCGCGGCAAACGACTGGATCGCCAATCTCGCCGTCAAGGCGGAAACCGCCTCCAACACCTCCGTCTGCCTGAAGATCGTCGACAAGGACATCGCAGCCCTCGATGACGACGGCCAGGCGAATTTCGCCAAGGGTCTGGTCGGCCTCCTGGAAAAGGAAGGCGTCGCTTTCGATGTCGGCCATTACCGCGACGCGCCGTCCGGCCTGCGCATCTGGGCCGGCGCCACGATCGAGGCATCCGACATGCAGAAGCTCATGCCATGGCTTTCCTGGGCCTTCGAAACCCAGAAGGCACAGCTCGCTCAGGCCGCCGCCTGAGGTGATCGCATCCGGCTCCGCCACAAGGCGGCGGAGCCCAGCATTTCTGATTTCATTCATCGCTGAACACTTTTGAAGGAGGCCCTCATGGCACCTCGCGTTCTCGTATCCGACGAATTGTCGGAAACCGCCGTCCAGATCTTTCGCGACCGCGGCGTCGAAGTCGATTTCGAACCGCAGCTCGGCAAGGACAAGGACCGTCTGCTCGAAGTCATCGGCAATTATGATGGCCTGGCTATCCGCTCCGCCACCAAGGTGACGGAAAAGATCATCGAAGGGGCGAAAAACCTCAAGGTGGTCGGCCGCGCCGGTATCGGCGTCGACAATGTCGATATCCCGGCCGCCTCGCGCCGCGGCATCATCGTCATGAACACGCCCTTCGGCAACTCGATCACGACAGCCGAACACGCGATTGCGCTGATGTTCGCCGTCGCCCGCCAGCTTCCGGCCGCCGATACCTCGACGCAGGCCGGCAAGTGGGAGAAGTCGAAGTTCATGGGTGTCGAGATCACCGGCAAGACGCTCGGCGTCATCGGCGCCGGCAATATCGGCTCGATCGTCTGCGCGCGCGCCATCGGCCTGAAGATGCACGTCGTCGCCTACGACCCGTTCCTTTCCAAGGAGCGCGCCGAGGAGATGGGCGTCACCAAGGTCGAGCTGGAAGAGCTTTTCGCCCGCGCCGATTTCATCACGCTGCATGTGCCGATGACCGACAAGACGCGCGGCATCCTCAACAAGGAAGCACTGGCAAAGACCAAGCCCGGCGTGCGCATCATCAACTGCGCCCGCGGCGGCCTGGTCGATGAGGCAGCGCTTGCCGAAGCGATCAAGTCGGGGCATGTCGCGGGTGCCGCCTTCGACGTGTTCGAGGTCGAGCCCGCCAAGGAAAGTCCGCTCTTCGGCCTGCCGAACGTCGTCTGCACGCCGCATCTCGGCGCCTCAACGACCGAAGCGCAGGAGAACGTCGCTCTGCAGGTGGCCGAACAGATGGCCGATTACCTCGTCAATGGTGCGGTCTCCAACGCCATCAACATGCCGTCGATCACGGCTGAGGAAGCGCCGATCCTGAAGCCCTTCATCCGCCTTGCCGACGTTCTCGGCGCCTTTGTCGGCCAGGTCACCGAAGAGCCGATCAAGGAAATCGAAATCCTTTATGACGGCATCACCGCCAACATGAACACGCGGGCGCTGACGAGTGCCGTGCTCGCCGGCCTCATCCGGCCGCAGGTCGCCGACGTCAACATGGTTTCGGCGCCGATCATGGTCAAGGAAAAGGGTGTCGTGCTGTCCGAGGTCAAGCGCGACAAGACGGGTGTATTCGACGGTTACATCAAGCTGACGGTGACGACCGAAAGCATGACGCGCTCGGTCGCCGGCACGGTGTTTTCGGATGGCAAGCCGCGCTTCATCCAGATCAAGGGTATCAACCTCGATGCCGATGTCGGCTCGCACATGATCTATATCACCAATACCGACGTCCCAGGCATGATCGGCTTCATTGGCACGACGCTCGGAGCGGCCGGCGTCAACATCGCCAACTTCCAGCTCGGTCGTGACAAGCAGGGCGGCGACGCCATTGCGCTGCTCTATGTCGACGGCGAGGTTGACGACGCCGTGCTTGCGCAGCTGACGGCCCATCAGGCGATCCGCCAGGCAAAGCTGCTCACTTTCAACATCGACTGAGTTTCCTCCTCGGGATCTCGATCCGGCAAGAATGACAACAAAAACCCGGCGCGGGAAACGGCGCCGGGTTTTTGTTGTGTCGGAATCGAATGGATCTCAGTGCGGCCGGCGTTTTCGGCGGACGATCTTGCCGAAACGGGCGATATCGTCTTCAGCCTTCGTGCGGTGAAGGAAGGCAAGCCGGCTGCCGTCCAGACCCTCGTAGAATTCGTCCCAGGAAATCTCTTCCTGCGTTTCAGAGGAAAAATCGACGCGAACGGTTTCGCTATCCGCTGCGTTCTTGATACGGGCGGGATGGCCGCCACGCGCCTCGATCCAATGCCTAATCCTGCTGTAATCCGTCGTCGTGCCGAACCTGCCCATGAAACCCTCCTCAGCAATGCGACATCGATGACCCCGAACGCACGATCGACGCAATTGTTCCGGGGCATCCAAATTATTTTATTGAAGATGAGGCAGAGCGCCGTTTGCTCGTTTCACAGGCGGAAGCCTAAAGTTTAGGCCGAGTATGATTCTGATTTTATTTAACTTTTCTCAGTATACCCTGGCATCGGCATCAACCGCGCGTGAATTTCCATGGCCCCTTTGCAGAAGACCGAGCAGATCGAGGCACTGAACGATGACTTCCGGTCATTGTTTGCAACGCACCCATCCCCGATGTGGGTCTATGATCCGGTATCGCTGCGGTTTCTCAGCGTCAACGAAGCGGCGGTAGCCCTTTACGGCTATGGCGCGGACGAATACCGGCGCATGACGGTTCTGGATATCCGCCCCCAGCATGAGCGGGAACGGATGATCGAGGCCGTCAACGGCCGTACCGACATGGAAAAGGCGGAGCGCTGGCTTCATCTCAAGGCGAACGGCGAGACCTTCGAGGTGCTGACCTATGGCCGTGAAGTGCGTTTCGAGGGACGGGCGGCGATCCTGGCAATCGTGCAGGACCGCACCGAGGTCAACGCCGCCAGGCGCCAGATGAGCGATGCACGCTCGCTTCTCGACAGCATCGTCGACAATCTGCCGGTCGGGGTCTTCGTCAAGGACATGGAAGCGGACGGGCTTTACATTCTCTTCAACGAGGCCTGCGGCGACATCGTCGGCATGAAGGCGCGGGATGTGGCCGGCCGAACCGACCGGGCGCTGTTTGCCGCCGGCCAGACAGACGCTTTCCGTGAGCAGGATCGCCGGGCCTTCGAAGCCAAGAGGACGATCAGCTTCGAAGAGACGATGCTGCGTCCCGACGGAGCGCAACGCATCCTGCGCACCGTCAAGCGCGTCCTGCCGGCGCCGGAGGGCCATGCGCCGCGCTATCTGCTTGGCATTTCGCAGGATGTCACGGAGGAGCGTGCCATCGAGGCAAAGCTTGCCCATCTTGCTATGCATGATGCCCTGACCGGCTTACCGAACCGGGCAGCATTTTCTGAACATATCGATAAGCGCGTGGCCGAAGCGACCACAGAGAGCCCGATCGCGCTGCTCTATATCGACATCGATCATTTCAAGCATATCAACGACAGCAAGGGGCATGCCGCCGGCGACGCTCTGCTTTGCCAGGTGTCGGACCGTCTGCTGCAATTGGCGGAGGAGGGCGATCTCGTCGCCCGTCTCGGCGGCGATGAGTTCGCCATCGTGCTCGAACTCGGCGAGCCTGAGCGGGTCGGGCGTTTTGCACAGCGGTTGCTGCAGACGCTTAGCCATGCCTTCGATCTCGACGGCGCCCGGGAGCATGCCACCTGCAGCATCGGCATCGCCTTGGCGCCGGATCATGCCGGCGACGCGGATGTGCTGATGCGCCATGCGGATCTGGCGCTCTATGCCGCCAAGGAGAGCGGGCGCTCGACCTATCGCTTTTACGAGACGGAGATGCGGCTTGCCGCCGAGCGGCGGCATGTGATGACCGCAGAGCTGTGGGAGGCGCTGGAGAAGCGCCGGTTCGAGCTGCATTACCAGCCGATCGTGCAGCTCGACAATGACGGCATCGCCGGCTTCGAGGCGCTGATCCGCTGGCGCCATCCCAAGCGCGGCCTGGTGGCGCCGATGGATTTCATTCCGCTCGCCGAGGAGACCGGCCTCATCGTACCGATCGGCGACTGGGTGATCCGGGAAGCCTGTCGTGCCGCCGCCGGCTGGCCCGCCCATCTGAGGATCGCCGTCAATCTCTCCGTCAGCCAGTTCCGGCATGCGAGCCTGCTTTCGACCGTAGTCGCGGCGCTCAACGAAACGGGGCTGAATGCCGACCGGCTTGAGATCGAAATTACCGAATCCGTCTTCCTGACCGATGCCGATCAAAGCCTGCCGCTGCTGCGGGCACTGAAGGAGCTTGGGATCCGCATCGCCATCGACGATTTCGGTACGGGTTATTCGTCGCTGAGCTATCTCAGGGCTTTCCCCTTCGACAAGATCAAGCTCGATCGCAGCTTCGTTTCAGGCATCGAGACGGATGCCGGCAATCTTGCCATCGTGCGCGCCGTCGTCGGTATCGGTTCCGGTTTCAACGCAACGACGCTGGCCGAGGGGATCGAGACCGAAGAGCAGTTGCAGAAGCTGCGCGCCGAAGGTTTCCGCGAGGTGCAGGGCTATCTGCTTGGCCGGCCGATGCCGCAGCACGAGGCAGAGGTGCTGATCCACGGCCACGCGCTGAAGGCCGCTTCCTCATGCGGGTGACAAACGGCGGTGCTTGCGCGGGAGCTGGGTTCAGCCGTCCGAGGAGCAGGCATGCCGCTTGAGACCATCAAGCATTCGTTATTTTGAGAACGGCGGCCGAACCGGCATAATTCTCGTGGGCTGGAAGGAGGATGTATATGAAACGCTATTCATTCTCGATGATCGGACTGGCGCTCGTGACTGCCATCATCGTCAATCCGGGTATCGCATTCGCCTGCAACAAGCTGATCGGCACCTGAGCCGCACCCCTCGCTTCCGAGGCGCGGTTTCGGCTGCGCCTTCTTTTCCACGCGAATTCGAAACTATCGGGCGTCCGAAGGCCCGCCCCTTGCGTCCAGGGACAATCCTTTCTATATCGGTCCCTCATCGAGAGACGGCGGCCGATCCCGCCGGAGATCAGCAAATCCGCCGCAATTGCAGCGCAAGGGCGGATCGTGACCCAAGCAGAATTGGCATCATCGTTGAACACACTGGATTTTGATAAGAAGCCGGAAGAGACCCGTGTCGTCGTCGCCATGTCGGGCGGCGTCGATTCATCCGTCGTCGCCGGCCTTCTCAAACAGCAGGGTTACGATGTGCTCGGCATCACGCTGCAGCTTTACGATCATGGCGCCGCCGTTCATCGCGCCGGCTCCTGCTGCGCCGGCCAGGATATCGACGATGCGCGCCGCGTCTGCGAAACGCTCGGCATCCCGCATTATGTGCTCGATTACGAAAAGCGTTTTCGCGAGACGGTAATCAATCCCTTCGCCGAAAGCTATGTGGCGGGCGAAACGCCGATCCCCTGCGTGTCCTGCAACCAGACCGTCAAATTCGCCGATCTGCTGGCGACCGCCAAGGAGCTCGGCGCCGATGCGCTGGCGACCGGCCACTATATCCGCTCGGGCCCGAACCCTTCGCCGGAGAATCCCGGCCGCCGCGCGCTGTTCCGCCCGGCCGATGCCGACCGCGACCAGAGCTATTTCCTCTTCGCCACGACGCAGGAACAGATCGACTATCTGCGCTTTCCCTTGGGCGGCCTGCCGAAGGCCGAGACCCGCAGGCTCGCCGAAGAAATGGGCCTCGTCGTCGCCAAGAAGGCCGACAGCCAGGACATCTGCTTCGTGCCGCAGGGCAAATATTCCGACATCATCACCAAGCTGAAGCCGAATGCGGCGCTGGCCGGTGAGATCGTCCATCTCGATGGCCGCGTGCTCGGGACCCATGAGGGTATCCTGCATTTCACCATCGGTCAGCGCCGCGGCATCGGCATCGCCACCGGCGAGCCGCTCTACGTCGTCTTTCTCGACGCCCGTTCGCGCCGCGTCATCGTCGGGCCGAAAGAGGCTCTGGAAACGCACCGCGTCTACCTGCGCGATGTCAACTGGCTGGGCGACGAGACGCTTGCGGAAGCCGCTTCCGGCGACGGCTTTGCCTGCTACGCCAAAGTCCGCTCGACGAGGGCGCCGGCACCTGCCGTGCTGCATGTCGATGCGACCGGCACCTATGTCGACCTGACGGTCGGCGAGGCAGGCATCGCGCCCGGCCAGGCCTGCGCGCTTTATTCCGCCCCCGGCGACAACGCCCGCGTCTTCGGCGGCGGCTTCATCGAGCGCTCCGAGCGCGAACCGTCGGCGGAAGCTTCGCTGAAGGCCCTTTTGGCCGGCCCCGTCGCCGCCTGAAAGCCAGAGGCAACGGCGCCCTATAAAGCCCACCGTTTTTCTCGATCATGCGCTTGACACAAAGCCGAAGCGCACCTTATAAGCCGCTCATCCCACGAACCGGCATCGCTTCGCGAGCGGGTATCGTTGACCAGTGGCGGAGTAGCTCAGTAGGTCAGAGCAGAGGAATCATAATCCTTGTGTCGGGGGTTCAAATCCCTCCTCCGCTACCATCTCCTTATTGCAGAAATAGCGATTTATGCGGCTCGATTTTGAGCCGGTTCCGAAGGCCGTGGTAGCACGTTGGTAGCAGCGCCAGATGTCGCGGCGAGGGGAAACCAGTTGCCCCTGGTCTGCAGCCGCCAACGCCGAGGACAGACCTATCTGTAAAGCGTCAAAAGCAATACAGGCATCTTCGTCGCCCAAAAATGGGATGCGACAGCGATAATAATAGCCCATACGGCAAGCGAGAACATGACCGCCGCTAACCTGATCCCGACTGGCTGCATCAATTCCTCCATCCCAGCATAACCGTGCCTCCTCGCACGATCCTATGCTAGCAAGACGCAACTCGGTCAGCTATCGCAAGATATTGGTATCAAATAGCGACAGCAGAGAGCGCTTGGCGAAGATGCAAAGATGTCGGCGATACGATGCCTTTTTCCCCATCCGTCAAACGATGAAATGGAAGTTGTCGTATTGCGCACCATAATAATCCGGGCCGCTCGTTTCGGTGATCACGGGTTCGGTGTCGAGTATGAGGTAGTCGATCGGGCCGTAGGCGCTGAGATCGATCATTTGCGGGTCATGAATGCTGTCGGCGGTGACGTTGACCGTGACCAAGAATACGGTATCGCCGTTCAACTTGCCTTCGATCGTTAGAACGTTGTCATAGTCCGATGTGCCGTTTGCGACACTGAATTGCTCGATCTGAAAGTCACCGCCATCGGCGGCTTGGATGGGTGTCCAGAACACGCCTCCTCCCAGATAGTGGTTGCCATCCGCTTCCTCCCGCACAGTCGCGTCGTCACCATCGTACCAGGCGCCCCAATCGAAACCTTTATAGCCTGTAGGGAAGTCGTGTTTGCCGACATCCTCGAAGTTAACGAAGACGTCGCCGCGTTCCGGCAGGTCGACCGCGATATTGAGCAGGCCGAAGTCGGTGGCGCCTTTGCCATCCGAGATCTTGAAATTGAACTGGTCGGCGAGTTGATCTCCTGGGCCGAGCGCGGCCACGATCGGGTTGGAGTGATCGAGTTCGTACGTGTAGTTGCCGTTGGAATAGACGGTCAGCGTGCCGTATTTTCCCTCGATTGTCGTCGTCGTGGCGGGTCCATCCGGATCGGCCGGTTGCGGAATTCGCTGTCCATTCACGAAGTTGAGGCGCACCCGATCTCCATCGGCATCGGTGGAACTGGTGTTGTCCAGGATGTTGCCGTCGATCGGGTTGTCGATGTTGAAAATAGGCTGGTACACGTCACCTGCGACCGGCTTGTGGTTTGCCATTTCTATCCCCCCGTTTGATCTGCTGTTCCAGTGTGCAACTTTATCGAGTGTGTTGACAACAGAAATCGATGAAGCATCGGATAAATCAACCGGCTATTGCTCCAGCTTCCAAGTAAAAAAGGCACAATCGACGCAGATTCTGCCTATGATCCAAGCTTTTACGCCTGTCTCGCGCTGCTGCTGCCTTGTCGATCAGAGCATTTCCCGCCTCTTCAGACGATTACCATTTTCGCCGGCACAAGACGTTCCAGGCAGTATAATAGTGGCAGGCCAACGATGACGTCATAATGACGATATACTGGATGAATTCCTCTGTCTGTCCGGCGCAACGGTGAAGACAGGACGAGGGATTGATCGGCCGCTCCGGCCGTGCGTCAATGCAGGCCGCCGACCCCGAGCAGGCTCTCGACAGCCTCGTGATCGCTGGTGAGGCGCTCCGGCGTTCCCGCCCAGGCCAGTCGCCCTCGTTCGAGAATGACGACCTGATCGGCGAAATCGAGCGCGCTCTGGATACGCTGTTCGACCAGGAGGATCGTCATGTCTCCCGTCTTGGCGAGTTCGGCAAAGGCAGCCATCAATTCCTCGCAGATAACGGGGGCGAGGCCCTCCAGCGGTTCGTCGAGCAACAGGACGGAGGGGCGGCCGAGAATGGTGCGGGCCGTCGAGAGCATCTGCTGCTCGCCGCCCGAGAGTTGGCTGCCGAGGTTGCGGCGGCGCTCCTTCAGACGCGGGAACATGGCATAGGCTTCCTCCAGCGCCGTCCTCGGCCGCGTCTTCAAGCCGACGAAAAGGTTCTCTTCGACCGTCAGCGTCGGGAAGACGCAGCGCGTCTGCGGCACATATCCCAGGCCCTTATGCGCCCGTGTCGCGCTGGCTGCCGTGGTGACATCCGAACCGCCGAGGCGGATGCTGCCCTCGTAGCGCTTGGTCTGGCCGGCAAGCGTTGCCAAGAACGTGGTCTTGCCCATGCCGTTGCGGCCGAGCACGGCCAGCCGTGCGCCCGCCGGCACGGAGAGAGAAATGCCTTCGAGCACTCTCGTCGGCCCATATCCCGCCGACAGATTTTCGACCTCAAGCGATATGGCTGGCATTGGCATAGCTCCCGAGATAGGCCTCGCGCACGCGCGCATCCTTGGTGACGTCTTCAGGCAGGCCGTCGAAGATGATTGCGCCTGATGCAAGCACGATGACGCGTTTTGCAAAACGGAAGACGAGGTCCATGTCGTGTTCAATCATCAGCACGGCGAGATCGGCGGGCAGATCGGCAAGCGCCTGCTCGATGCGGCCGGTATCGCTCTGCGGCACGCCGGCTGCCGGCTCGTCGAGCAGCAGCACCTTCGGTCTCAGCGCCAGTGCCACGGCGATCTCGAGAAGCCGCTGCTGGCCATAGGCGATCTCGCTGACCTTG
Organism: Rhizobium sp. BK112; assembly: GCF_014193215.1. NCBI lineage: Bacteria > Pseudomonadati > Pseudomonadota > Alphaproteobacteria > Hyphomicrobiales > Rhizobiaceae > Rhizobium > Rhizobium sp. BK112. The sequence goes on along the minus strand of NZ_JACHYZ010000007.1, from coordinate 38,249 downwards.
CGATGCATCAGCAAAGCCAATCCGAGCTTTCCCAAGAGATCGTCGACTTCCGCCATGACGTCAGGCATTCGCAGGAAATTTCCGAACATATGGCCGGTCTTTCCGTCGCGTTGGAGGACGGCAAGCCCCACATGCTCGGCTGGCGTCATCTCCTGGAAAAGCCGTGTCACCTGAAAGGAGCGGACAAGGCCGCGCTTGACCCTGCCGATCGCATCGACTTTCGTCACCCTTTCGCCGCCGAGGCGAACCTCGCCGGAATCGGGCGACAGATTGCCGGTCACGAGGTTGACGAAGGTGGTCTTGCCGGCGCCGTTCGGGCCGATCAATGCGATGCGATCGCCTGGCGACATTGCGAGCGATACATCGTTGGTGACGGCAAGGCCGCCGAAGGCTTTCCTGAGATTGGCGACTTCGAAGACGGGGCTCATGAGCGTTGCTCCGTGCGACGTCCAATGAAGGCCGCGGCTGTGCCATAGAGGCCTTTCGGCGCAAAGAGCACGACGGCGATCAGCAGCGCGCCGACCATCGTCAGCCAATGAAAGGGATTGGCGGCCGAGACATAATCTTCAAAGAGCATGAAGATGACAGTGCCGGAGAGCGCGCCGAAGAGAGAACCGGTGCCGCCGAGCACCAGCATGACAAGCGCTTCGGCCGATTGGGTGAAAGACAGGCTGTCCAGGCCGACGACCTGTGTCGAGATCGCATTTAAGGCGCCGCCGACACCGGCAACCGCGCCCGAGATTCCATACATCCTGATGAGAGCGGCCTTAGGCGAAGCGCCCATGGCGCGAACGCGCAGCGGGTCCTGCTTGATGGCGCGGCAGAGCATGCCGAAGGGTGAGCGGACCAGGAACCGCAGCAGCACGAAGACGATCAGCAGCAGCGCCATTCCGAAGAAGAAGGCGGTATGTCCGTAAAGGTCGAATTCGAAGAGGCCGAAGACCGGATCCGGCGCGATGCCGGAAAGCCCATCGCTGCCGCCTGTCCATGACGACGCCTTGTTGGCGAATTCATGGAAGAGGTTGATGAGCGCAATTGACAGCACCAGTTGCGGCAAGCCATGCGCACGCAGGATGATTGCGCCGCAGAAGAGCCCGGCAACCGCGCCGCCTGTTATGCCGGCCAACATCATCAGCAGCGGATCATTGATGCCGTAATGTGCCGACAGGATCCCGGCGGCATAGGCGCCGGAGCCGAAAAGTGCTGCATGGCCGAGCGTTGCGACGCCGCAATAACCGGTCACGAGATCGAGCGACAGGACGAGCAGCGCGATCGTGATCATCCGGGTCAGAAGGGCGAGATTATCGGGGAAGGCGAAATAGCCGAGCGCGGCAATGGCTGCCATGACCGCTATTCCGGCGAGATCCCGGCCGATGGTGCCGCGCCGATGCTGGAGACGTCCGTTTTCGTTGTTGATCACAATTGCCATCTCATTTCGCCCTTCCGGCAAGGCCGCGCGGGAAGACGCAGATGATCGCGATCACGGCGAGATAGAAGAAGAATTCGCCGAATTCAGGCATCAGATACCGCCCGGTCGTATCGATCGCGCCGAGCAACAGGCAGGCGATCAGCGCGCCCGGAATGGAACCCGCGCCGCCGACGGAGACGACGACCAGGAAGGTGACCATATAGCGCAGCGCGTAATAGGGTTCGACCGGTAGGAGTTCGGCGCCGACCACGCCGCCGAACGCGGCAAGCCCGACGGCAACGGCAAAGCTCACCGCATAGATGATCTCGGTGCGCACGCCGAGTGCTGCAGCCATCGCCGCATCATCGACGGAGGCGCGCAGCTTGACGCCGAAGCTCGTCCTGTCGATCGCAAACCAGAGCGCGAGTGCAACGGCCAGGCCACAGAGGATGACAAAGAGCCGGTGAACGGGAATGGTGCGGAAGCCGAGATCGGCTGATCCTTGCAACGCAGCGGGCAGCGGTATGGTCTTCAGCGTCGGCCCCATCAGGTAGTTTGCGATGCCGATGATGCAGAAGGTGAGGCCGATCGTCATCAGCACCTGGGTCAGCTCGGGCGCGCCATAGATCCGGCGGTAGAGGAAGCGCTCGACCGGGATTGCGACGATGATGGTGATCACAACGGCGGCGAGGACCGCCACGGCATAACCAAGGCCGAGGTCGCGGGCGACATAGGAGGCGATATAGCCCCCGATCATCGCGAAGGCGCCGTGAGCGAGGTTGACGACACGCATCAGCCCCATGGTGACGGAAAGGCCAATCGATATCACGAAGAGCACCATGCCGTAGGCAAAGGCATCGACGGCTATGCTGAAGACTGTCTGCATGGAACTACCTTGCTTCGATGCGACGGGCTTGGCGCGCCTTGGCAGCTCCGGAGATCGGAAGCCTGCCCGGCAATCGCCAAACCCGTCGCAAATCAGGATGGCGTAGGTTATTTGGCCGCCGCCAGGCCTGGATCGCCCTGTTTCTCGAAGGTCTGGACTTCCTTGTTGATATAGGTCCCGTCATCGGCTTTGACGACTTCGCGCAGATAGATGTTCTGCGTGATGTGACGGCTTTCCGGATCGATCGAAACCGGGCCGCGTGGGCTTACCCAGGCAAGACCCTTGACCGCATCGACGGCCTTCTCGGCATCCTGCTTGCCGCCCGTCGCCTCGATCATCTTGTAGATCACATACATGCCGTCATAGGCGCTGACCGCGGGGAAGGAGAGTTCGGCCTTGTTGCCGATCGCTTTGGCAGCCGCCTCGACGAAAGCCTTGTTCTCAGGAGAGTCGTGCGACACCGCGTAGTGGAAGGTCGTCTGAATGCCGAGCGCGGCATCGCCCAGCGCCGGCAAGTCGGATTCCTGCGTCAGATCGCCCGGCGCGAAGAACTTGATGCCGGCGGCCTTCAGGCCATTGTCGTTGTACGCCTTGACGAAGCCGAGTGTCGTCGGCCCCGATGGCAGGAAGGCGAAGACGCCCTGCGCGCCGGAATCCTTGATGCGCTGCATGATCGGGCTGAAGTCGTTGGTCGCAAGCGGCATGCGGATTGCCTCGACCACCTGACCGCCGGCCTTTTCGAACCCCGCCTTGAAGGCATTCTCGGCGTCGATACCGGGGCCGTAATCGCTGACGACCGAAATCACCTTTTTGACGCCGGCGTCGAAGGCGACCTTGGCGATCGGCGTCGAGGTCTGCCAGGTGGTGAAGGAGGTGCGGACGACGAGCGGGCTCTTGGTGACGATCGCCGAGGTGGCGGCGTTCATGATGACCATCGGCACGTTGCCCTGCTTCAGGATCGGCGTCACTGCCATGGCATCGGGCGTGAAATAGAAGCCTGTGAGATATTGGACCTTCTCCTTGACGATCAGTTCCTGCGCCAGCGCCTTGGATTGGGCGGGATCGGCCTGCGGTACGTCGCGATAGACGATTTCGACCGTGTCGCTGCCGACCTTGTTGCCGTTGACCGCCATATAGGCGTCGATGCCGGCCTTGAAGTTCTTGCCCTGCAGCGCGAACGGACCGGAGAACGGGCCGATGACGCCGACCTTGATGGTCTCGGCATAGGCGCTCGTGCCTATGGCGATGGCCGCAACGGCGGCCAGAAACAGCTTCTTCATTCTCTCTCTCCCTTTTGGGCGCACTCCCGCGCCGTATCCGCCAACCTCTCAAAATTGAGCGTTAGCTTGTCATGCGAAATGGTGATGTAAAATGAAATAAATCCCGGAATTCATGTTCACACGGTTATGAACGGGAGCGGAAACAATGGACGGCCAGCTCCGTGTTCAACGTGGCTTGCATCCATCGCCAATCTCCCCGTCAGAATGGCAATCCCACATAGTTTTCCGCGAGCACCGTCGAGGCGGCGCGGGAATGGGTGAGATAGTCGAGCTCCGCCTCCTGGATCTTCTGTTCGAAATCACCGGTATCGGGAAAACGGTGCATCATCGTCGTCATCCACCAGGAAAACCGTACGGCCTTCCACACCCGGGCGAGCGCCTTCTGCGAATACGCGTCGATGCCGCTATTCGAGCGTTCGCGGTAATGCTCGATCAGCCCGGAGAAAAGGTAGTGGACGTCGCTGGCGGCAAGGTTCAACCCCTTGGCGCCGGTCGGCGGTACGATATGGGCGGCGTCGCCGACGAGGAAAAGCCGGCCGAAGCGCATCGGTTCGGCGACGAAGGAGCGCAATGGGGCGATGGATTTCTCGAAGGACGGCGCGGTCACCAGTGCCTCGGCGTGATGGGTCGGCAGTCGTCTTCGCAACTCGTCCCAGAAGCGATCGTCGCTCCAGTCCTCGATCTTCTCGTCGAGCGCGCATTGGATATAGTAGCGGCTGCGCGTGGCCGAGCGCATCGAACAGAGCGCAAAGCCCGTGGGATGGTTGGCGTAGATCAGTTCATGGCTCACCGGCGCCACATCGGCCAGGACGCCCAGCCAGCCGAAAGGGTAGACCTTCTCGAAACTCCTGATCGCCTTTTCTGGGATGGCCTTGCGGCTGACGCCGTGAAAGCCGTCGCAGCCGGCGATGAAATCGCAATCGATGCGTTGTGTTGCGCCGTCCTTGGTGTAGGTGACGAAAGGAGAATGGCCGTCGAAGTCATGCGGCGTGACATTGACGGCATCGTAGATCGATAGGGAGCCGCTCGCTTCGCGCCGCTCCATGAGATCGCGCGTCACTTCGGTCTGTCCGTAAACGGTGACACGCCTGCCGCCGGTCAATTCGTGCAGGTCGATACGATGGTCACGTCCGTCGAAGGCCAGTGAGAAACCGTCATGCGGCAGGCCCTCGGCATGCAGCCGCGCACCCGCTTTGGCCTGGTCCAGCAGCCCGACGGTGCCTTCCTCCAGAACACCGGCGCGAACCCGCCCAAGGATGTATTCCTTGTTCACACGATCGAGAACGACATTGTCGATACCGGCTTCCGCGAGAAGCTGACCGAGCAGCAGGCCGGACGGTCCCGAACCGATGATGGTGACCTGGGTTCGCAAATGCTTCCTCCCTGCACTTTTGCGTTTTGCCAGATTCTGCCGTGCCGCTCTCGCCGCAGCAATGGACATCTCCGCCTAAAAATTGCACTAATCGAACATTGGTGCGGGAGGAGCCCCATGAGCAAACATGTTCCGACCTACGAACTTTACGGCGAAAATACCGGGCGAGGGCCGGATTTTTGGTTGCATTGCGAAACAATTCGCTCCCGCAGCAGCCTGCATCAATGGGAAATTCGCCCGCACCGCCACGAAAGCTTCTTTCAGATATTGTACATCGAAGGCGGTTCCGGCGATGCGATCTTCGGCGAAAAGAGCCATGCCATCCTGCCGCCGGCAGTCATCACGGTCCCGCCTGGGCTCAATCACGGCTTTCGTTTTTCACGCGACATCGACGGCTTGGTGATCACCCTATTGAGATCCCATCTCAGCCATCCGCTTGGCGAGCGAAGCCAGCTCGGCGAATGGCTGGCGACACCGCATCTGACGCTACTCGATCCTGAGGATGCCGAGGCAGCCTATGTGATGCAGACGTTGAGGCGGCTGGGCGACGAATTCGAAAACCGGCGCAGCGGCCGCAACGAGGTGTTGGCGGCCTATGTCGGCTTGGTGCTCAGGCTGACTGCGAGGATTTCCCATCAAGGAAACATGCACGAGCTCCCGCCCGACGAGAACGAGCGGCGGCTGGAAATGCTGAACGAGCTCATTCAACGCCATTTCCGATCGCACAAGCCCGCGTCCTTCTACGCCAGGGAGCTTGGAGTTTCGCCGACGCATCTTACCCGTATCGTCCGGTCGATGACCGGCAACACCCCCCATGAATTGCTCGCCGGCAAACTCATCGAAGAGGCGAAACGCCAGCTCGTTTTCACACTTGGCAGCGTCCAGCAGATCGGGTTTCGGCTCGGCTTTGCCGATCCGGCCTATTTCTCGCGTTTTTTTCTCAAATATACCGGCGAAACGCCGCGGGTCTGGCGCATCAAGGAAAAGGGTCGGCTTGAAGGCGCGTGACGTGTCGCGCCCGACGGATGATCTCTGCGGGCCGGTTCGCTGCGGTCCTGTTTGGTTTTCGCTTCACGCCGCTGGCCACGTCCAGTTCCGCACCTCCGGCATGTCCTCGCCATGCTCGCGGACATAGGCGTGATGCTCCGCAAGTTTGCCGCGGAAGGCGGCGAGCGCTTCGCCTGCCTTTTCTTTCAGGCCGGGTACACGCTCGATCGCTTCGATGGCGAGATGGAAGCGGTCGAGTTCGTTGAGGACGGTCATATCGAAGGGCGTCGTCGTCGTGCCCTCCTCGATGAAGCCGCGGACATGGATGTTGCGGTGGTTGGTGCGCTTATAGGTCAGGCGGTGAATGAGATAGGGATAGCCGTGATAGGCGAAAATGACAGGCTTGTCTGATGTGAAGATCGCGTCGAAGGCCCCGTCGGTCAGGCCGTGCGGATGTTGATCGCTGGATTGCAGCGCCAGGAGGTCGACGACGTTGACGGTGCGGATCTTCAGCTCCGGAATGGCCTTGCGCAGAAGATCGACGGCAGCCAGCGTCTCCATGGTCGGCACGTCGCCGGCGCAGGCCATGACGAGATCGGGCAGGATCGTGTCGTCCTCGTTGCTCGCCCAGTGCCAGATGCCGATGCCGGCCTCGCAATGTTTCACCGCCTCGTCCATCGACAGCCATTGCGGCTCCGGCTGCTTGCCGGCGACGATGACGTTGATGCGGTCATAGGTGCGCAGGCAATGGTCGCCGACCCAGAGCAGGGTATTGGCATCCGGCGGCAGATAGATGCGGACGATATCGGCCTTCTTGTTGGCGACGAGGTCGACGAAGCCGGGATCCTGGTGGCTGAAGCCGTTGTGGTCCTGGCGCCAGACATGGGAGGTCAGCAGGTAGTTGAGCGACGAGATCGGCTTTCTCCATTCGAGTTCGCGCGTCACCTTCAGCCATTTGGCGTGCTGGTTGAACATGGAATCGATAATGTGGATGAAGGCTTCGTAGCACGAGAACAGGCCGTGCCGGCCGGTCAGCAGATAGCCTTCAAGCCAGCCCTGGCAGAGATGTTCGCTCAGCACCTCCATGACACGGCCGTCGCGGGAGAGGTGGATGTCGTAGGGTTCGATATCCTCCATCCAGACACGGTCGGTGACTTCGAAGACGCTGCCGAGACGGTTTGATTCCGTTTCGTCAGGACCGAAGATACGGAAGTTGGCGGCCTCCGCATTGCGCTTCATCGTGTCGCGCAGATAATGGCCGAGGATTTCCGTCGACTGCACCATGGCGCTGCCGCGCTTGCCGATCTCGACCGCATAGGCGCTGATATCGGGAACATCGAGCTCCTTGCGCAGCAATCCGCCATTGGCGTGCGGATTGGCGCCCATGCGGTGTTCGCCGGCCGGTGCCAGCGCCCGCAGTTCCGGTTTCAGCCGGCCGTCGGCGCCGAACAGGTCTTCCGGATCATAGCCGCGCATCCAGTCCTCGAGGATCTTGCGATGGCCGTCATTCTCGCGGCAGTTGGAGACCGGCACCTGGTGGGAGCGCCAGAAGCCTTCGACCTTCTTGCCGTCAACCTCCTTCGGTCCTGTCCAGCCCTTCGGGCTGCGCAGCACGATCATCGGCCAGCGCGGGCAGATATCGGGCGCCTTGCCATTGCGTGCTTCCTCCTGGATTTCGCGAATGCGATCGAAGACCCTGTCGAAGGTTGCGGCCATCTGCTGGTGCATGTCGCGCGGTTCGTGACCCTCGACGAAGAAGGGCTCGTAGCCATAGCCTTCAAAGAGGCTCTGCAAATCCTCGTGACTGGCGCGGCCAAGAATGGTCGGATTGGCGATCTTGTAGCCGTTCAGATGCAGGATCGGCAGCACGGCGCCATCGCGGGCTGGGTTCAGAAACTTGTTGGAATGCCAGCTCGCCGCCAGCGGCCCGGTTTCGGCCTCGCCGTCGCCGACGACGCAGGCGACGATCAGATCGGGATTGTCGAAGGCGGCGCCATAGGCATGGACGAGGGCGTAGCCGAGCTCGCCGCCCTCGTGGATCGAGCCCGGTGTTTCGGGTGCGGCGTGGCTCGGAATGCCGCCAGGAAAGGAGAATTGCCGGAAGAGCTTGCGCATGCCCTCCGTATCCTCGGAAATATCGGGATAGATTTCACTGTAGATGCCTTCGAGATAGGTGTTGGCGACCATGCCCGGCCCGCCATGGCCGGGGCCACACATGTAGATGATATCGAGGTCGCGAGCGCGGATGAGACGGTTCAGATGCGCATAGATGAAGTTGAGGCCGGGTGTCGTGCCCCAATGGCCGAGCAAGCGGGGTTTGATGTGCTCCGGTTTCAGCGGCTCGCGCAGCAGCGGATTGGCGAGCAGATAGATCTGACCGACCGAGAGATAGTTGGCGGCGCGCCAATAGCGGTCGATCAGGGCGAGTTCGGCATCGGTCAGGGCGGCGGTCGAGACATGCTTTTCCATGGATTTCTCCCGTTCGAAAACGTGTTCAACGTCAATTCTATCGGCCGGCGTCAGCCTGTTATTGATCTGGATCATCCACCACGAAGAAGGGTCAGCGCCTCGTCGGCGATGACCTGCTCCTCATCGGTGGCGATGACATGAGCGGCGATGCGGCTTTCCCCAGTGCTGATCGTGAAATCATTGGCGGCATTGGCCTTTTCGTCGATCGCAAGGCCAAGCCAGGACAGCCGCTTGGCAACGCCGGCGCGGATCGCCGGTTGATGTTCGCCGATACCGGCGGTGAAGACGATGGCGTCAAGGCCGCCGAGTGTCGCCGCCATGCGGCCGATCTCGCCGGCGATGCGCAACGTAAAGAGGTCGATCGCCTGACGCGCCTCCGGCCGTCCATCCTTCAGCAGATCGCGCGTATCGGCGCTGATGCCGGAGACGCCGAGCAGGCCGGAGCGGTGATAGAGCAGGTCTTCGATCGCCTCGAAGGACTGTTTTCTCTCTCCGGCCAGATGCAGGATGACGCCGGGATCGAGCGGGCCTGGGCGTGTCGCCATCGGGATGCCGTCGAGCGTCGAAAAGCCCATGCTGCAATCGCGGCTGACGCCGCCGTCCAGCGCGCAGAGGCTGGCGCCGCTGCCGAGATGGGCGACGACGGTCTTTGCCGCGCGTGGCGCCTTGCGGGCAAGCTCGCCGGCGATGAATTTATAGGAGAGGCCGTGGAAGCCGTAGCGCTTGACGCCCTCGTCATGCAGCGCACGGGGAATGGCGAAGCGGCGAACGAGATCGTCCTGCGTGGCATGGAAGGCGGTGTCGAAGGAGGCCGTCTGGGTGAGATGCGGCTTCAGATGCCGGAGCGCGCGGATGAAACGCAGCGCCTGCGGCTGGTGCAGGGGCGCAAGCGGGGTCAGCGCATCGATCGCATCGATTGCTGCGTCGTCGAGGGCGATCACCTTCGTGAAGCGATCGCCGCCATGGACGACGCGGTGGCCGGCGGCGCGTGTGGCGGTCGTGTCGAAATGGTCGGCGAGATGCGCCAAGGTCTCGTCGATAACGCCGTGCAGGTCTTCCGTCATTTCGGCCTTCAATGGCATCTCGAATGTCTGCGATCCCCTGGTCAGGCCGAGCGAGAGCGGTTCGGCGCGGAAATCGATCACGCCCTTGCCGAGGCGTCGCGCCGCATCACCCTCCATCGTAAAAATGCCGATCTTGACGGTCGAGGAACCGGCATTGAAGGTCAGGAGGAGGTCGGTCGATGACATTCTCAGACTCCGCGCGGGCGTGACGATAGCTGAACTTAGCGTCGGGCCTCCTGACGGAAAGGGAATATTCGGGCCTCCACGTGTTTTTGCCGCCGCGCGGCAGCCGAAGTCGTGCGATGGTCACCATCGCTTCGGCCGATGATCTCGGCCTGCCGGTCTCGACCACACGTGTGCTGTCGTCAGGCGTCGCCGGCACCATGGCGGCGAACGGTTCCGGCCTGCAATGGTCGACCGTGCGCAACATGCTGATGGCTTGGGTGCTGACGCTGCCGGCCTCGATTGCGATCGCCTTCCTGCTCTTCGTGATCCTGCGCCAGGTGTTTTAAGACGTCCCGTCAGGCCGTCGAGGCCAGACTGGCATTGCGATCGCTGATGAAGATGCCCGCCTCGGCGGCGGGCATCGCCTTGCCGAAGAGATAGCCCTGGCCGATGTCGCAGCCGAGCTGCAGCAGGAAGGCGAGCTGCCCATGCTCCTCGACGCCTTCCGCGGTCGTCTTGATGTTGAGGCTCCGGCCGAGGCCGAGCATGGCGCGGACGATCTTTTCCTGGCGTTCGTCGTCGCGATAGGTGGCGATGAAGCTTTTGTCGATCTTGATCTTGTCGAAACGATAGCGGGCGAGCTGGGCGAGGCTCGAATAGCCGGTGCCGAAATCGTCGAGCGCGATCTGGATGCCGGCCGCATGCAGTTCGTCGAGAATGACGGCGGCGATGGCGGGATCCTGGATCAGCGCGTTTTCGGTGATCTCCACTTCCAGGCGCTGCGGCGGCAACCGGCTTGCCGAAAGCACCTTGAGGATGCGGGAGGTCAGCAGCCTGTCTTCCATCTGCACCGGCGAGACGTTGAAAGACAACATCACATGCTCCGGCCAGGTGAGTGCGTCGCTGCAGGCCTGGGCGAGAAGATCCTCGAACAATGCAGTGATCATGCCGGTTTCCTCGGCGATGCCGATGAAAACAGGCGGCGGGATGTTGACGCCATCGTCGCCGATCCAGCGCGCCAGCGCCTCGAAGCCGCAGAGCTGGCCGGTCTTCAGATCGATCAGCGGCTGGTAGAAGGGTTTGATCGCCTTGTTGGAGATCGCGGCGCGCAGCCTGGTTTCCAGTGCGGCGCGTTCGGTCACCTTGTCCTGCATCGAAGGTTCGAAGACGAAATAGTGGTTCGGTCCGCGTGATTTCGCCTCATACATGGCGAGGTCGGCACGGTGGGCGGCGTCTTCCAGTGGTTCGGCTCCCTCGGCCCAGCGGTCGTAGCCGACGCTGGCGCCGACCTCGACGGCAAAGCCATCGATATGGATCGGCCGGGTGACCGCCTGGATCAGCAGCTTGGCAAAACGCTCCTCGCGCTGCGCCGTCAGGGCGAAGGCGACGACGATGAATTCGTCGCCGCCGAAGCGATAGACGCAATCGGCATTGCCGAGTGCACAGATGCGTCTGGCAACCTCGATCAACAGGACGTCGCCGCCCTTGTGGCCCACGAGATCGTTGACTTTCTTGAAGCCGTCGAGGTCGACGGAGAAGAGAGTGACGTTGCGATCCCACTCCTCGATCTCGGCCTCATCGTCCTTGATCGGCCGCGAGAGGATCTTGCGCTCGAAGGCGTAGCGGTTCGGCAGTTTGGTGAGATGGTCGTGGGTTGCGGTCCAATCGGCCTTTGCCTGGGCGGTGGCGCGCAGTTCCGTTTCCTTGCGCAGGTCGGCTATGCGCAGCACCGAATAGATGAAGCTCATGGCGCCGGCGATGCCGAGCGCCAGAACGAGCTTGTCGGCGCCGTACTCGCCGAAACCGGTCATGAAGTAGACAAGGCTGTCGTCAAGCTGCAACAGGGTGCAGAGGAGCCAGAGAGTAATCCCGAACCCGACGATCGAAACACATTGCCTTCCGGCCCTGCTCTGGAAAAATACCGGCACTGCGCCTTCTCCATCTCCACCCTTCGCGGAAGTAGCACGAAAGTCTGAAATGTTCGTTGAAACCAGAAGGCGAATTATCCGAGGCTTCAGCCTCCTGATGTGCCGTCGAGGGACCGTTGGCGCCAGAGGAAAACGCCGAGCGAGCCCTCTTCGTGGTTGGCAGAATGGCAGGTGCGGAAAAAACGAAGGCGAGCGTGCCATGGCATCGCTCGCCCTTTTTCGTGCTTCAGGCGGTGACGATCAGCAGCGGGACGCTGACGATGAGACCGACCAGAACTGTGACTGTGGCGACACGCATCAAACGCAGGCGCCGCGTGCGCTCCCCACTCCAATCATATGTCATTCTTCCATCTCCTTGGGATAAGGAAGTAGTCCCCGCGAAACCGGGTTCAACAGAGATGACGCGATTTGCTTGTGTAAGGCTGGATATGATCAGGACTCGCTAAAGCATCGGTCCGAAAATCGGAATCGATTTTCGGACAGCGCGATGCGAGGATTGAAAGTGTCCGAGCGTCCTTGTGCGTCCGAAAGGACGCACGGCGCTCTAATGCTGGAAGCGCAGAGACCAGCGTCGTCCATTGCTGGTCATGCGAATGACGGCGAGCGGCTCGATGTCGCTCAGCCAGAAAGAGGAGAGCGGCGCCTGAAGCACATGGGCGACCGCCGCCCGGATGACGGCTGCGTGACTGACGGCGATCACATGGCCGCCGAGGGCGGATTCGCTCTCCATCCAGTCGGCGACGCGTGTTCTCAAATCAAGAAGGCTCTCGCCGCCATGCGGGGCCGCTTCCGGATCGCTCATCCAGGCCATGAGGCTCTCAGGCTCTTCCGCCTCTATCGCGGCGATCGATCTGCCGGCCCAGCGGCCATGGTCGCAGTCGCGAAGCGCCGGATCGATCCGGGCTTGGAGGCGGAGCGCGTCAACAGTCTGGCGGGCGCGCAAAGCGGGGCTCGTGGCAACGCGATCGGCGCGGGGCAGGGCGGCCATCCTGTCGGCTTCTTCCGCCGCCTTGCCTTCCAGCGGTTCGTCGAGCGGGAACAGGGCCTTGCGGCTCGCCATCGTCGCGCCGTGGCAGATCCAGGTGAGGCGCGTATTCACGGTCGTTCTGATCTCCCGGAGTGCGGCTGTAGCGGCGCAGGACGGCCCTTGGCCGGCTTGTGAAGTTTCGTTGACAGTCTCTTCGGCGTGCAGATATAACCGTGCTGTTGCGGGTTTGGAAGCCGGTGGAAATCCGGCGCGGTCGCGCCACTGTGACCAGCGTGTCGAAAGCTCTTCGCGCTGGAAGTCAGACCCTACTGCACAAGCACTCTTTCGACTGAACGCGTCATTCCCGGAGGAATACATGTCTGACACCACTTTTGCGCCCGTCGCGGCACCGGCGCCGATCCCCCTGGGAGAGATCCTGCCATGGGCGATCTTCGGTGGCCTGCTGATGCTCATCGTTCTCTATTTTGTCGGCACCGAGGAAGGCGCGATGGCGCTGTTCAACGGGATGTATGTGCACGAATTCGTGCATGACGGCCGTCATCTCCTCGGCTTTCCCTGCCACTAAAGCGCGTCGCGATCTTTCAGATTCGCGCCTCACTTTAGGTCTTTGTTTTCGCATGTCGTTATCGCAAAATCGCTGCACACTTTTGCGCGACATGCTTTAGGGGAGTTCCTGACATGGTTGGAAATCTTCTGCTTCGCGGCATGCTCGCGGGCCTGATTGCTGGCATCCTCGTTTTCGCTTTTGCGCATATCTTCGGCGAGCCGCTGGTCGATGCGGCGATCGCCTTCGAGGAGGCGAGTGCCCAGGCGGCCGGTGAAGCTGCCGAACCTGAAATCGTCAGCCGCGCCACGCAGGCCGGTCTCGGCCTTTTCACCGGCGTCATGGCCTACAGCGTTGCCGTTGGCGGGCTCTTCGCTCTCGCCTTCGCTTTCGTGCACGGCCGTTTCAGCAGCCTTTCGGCGCGCGGCACCTCGGCCGTCATCGCCATTGCCGCCTTCGTGGCGATCGTCCTCGTTCCCGGTATCAAGTATCCGGCCAACCCGCCGGCGGTCGGCAATCCCGATACGATCGGCGTCAGGACCGAACTGTTCTTCCTGATGATCGTCGTCTCGCTCGCCGCGCTGATTGCCGCGGTGGCGCTGTCGCGCCGCCTCGCGGGGCGTTTCGGTCTCTGGAATGGCGCGATCATCGCCGGAATCGCTTATCTCGTCTTCATCGGCGTCGTGCTCTATCTGCTGCCGCCGATCAACGAGGTGCCGGAGAACTTCTCGGCGATGGTCCTCTGGCGGTTCCGCACGACTTCGCTCGGCATGCATGTGATCCTCTGGACAACCTTGGGCCTTGCCTTCGGAGTGCTGGCGGAAAAGCGGCTTGCCGTTAAGGACGGGCAACGCGGCCGGCCGGCAACGGCATTTCACTGAACGCATCGAAGGGCGCCGCTTGCCGGCGCCCTGAACTTTTCGGGCGGCCATGACAAGCAGCAGAACCATACCACTCGTGTCGACGGCGTTTGCCACCGCCGTCTTTTTTTGTGTGGTTGCTGGAAGCGCTCTTGCCCATAGCCCTAGCGGCGGCGGCAGCCATACCGGACTGGATATTCCGGAAATTTCCCATGGCGAGATGGCGGTGATTGCAGACTATCGCAGTGGGATCATCGACCTTGCTTCCCGTGCCGTCGATACCAACGAGCCGTTCCGCCGCGTCCTGAACTATGCCGAGATCCAGTATTCCTATTGTCTCTGGGGCCGGGTGCCGGGCAGCGTGACGGACGAGGAAAGCCCGTTCAACGAATGCGCCCATGCCTATCTCGCGGCGGCCAAGGCGGTCTTGCTGTCGATGCGCGAGATGCCGCAAGAGAGGGCTGCCGCGAATGAAATCATTTCCGCCGTCGACGCCGACATGACGCGGCGCGGCCTTGCGCTCGTCACCTGCCGGTTCAGCGGCGAGGCCTTCAACACCGCCGATGTCATCAAGCCACACTGGGGCAAGGTGCCACTTCATCCAGCCAGCATGGCGTCGCTGACCGGGCTCGCTGCATTGTTCGGCCTTGGTTTTTTTTGGCTTCGCCACTTCCTGCGGCCGAAGGCTCAATCGTCGGAATAGCGCTGCTCGCGCCATGGATCGCCGTAGATATGGTAGCCGTTCTTTTCCCAGAAGCCAGCCTCGTCGTCGGGCATCAGCTCGATGCGGCGCAGCCATTTGGCGCTTTTCCAGAAATAAAGATGCGGCACGACCAGGCGCATCGGGCCGCCGTGATCCGGCGTCAGCGGCAGGCCTTCCCAGGCGGTAGCAAGGATCGCGTCCTCGGCGGCGAAATCAGCGAGCGGCAGGTTGGTGGTATAGCCGTCATAACTGGTCAGCATGACGTAACCGGCTTCGGGCTTCGGCGTGGCGAGGTCGAGCAGATCACGCGTCGAGACGCCCTTCCATTTGTTGTCGTAGCGCGACCATGTGGTGACGCAGTGGATATCGCTCACCCCAGTGCTCTGCTCGATCGCCTGGAAGGCGGTCCAGGTGAGGGTGAGCGGTGTTTCGACGAGGCCGCGCACGTCGAGCCGCCACGTATCCGTCGAGACAACAGGCTGCTGGCCGAGATCGAGCACCGGCCAGTTCTTGACGAGGTGCTGGCCGGGCGGCAGACGCTCGGTTTCAGGTCGGCTGATGCGGCCAGTCAGGAACTTGCCCTCGGCCGCCCAGCGGCGCTTGGATGTGGTGAGCTTGCTGTCGGCGGGTGTCTGATCGTCGCTCATGATGGGCTTCCTTGCGATGCGGCAATAGGATATCCGAGGTCGTTAAGTGTCAAGTTTCGGCTGGCCCTTGGAAAACCTTGCCAGGGTTGTTAGAGCGTCCTTTGTGCATCCTTTCGGACGCACAAAGGACGCTCTAACATTTTGAATCTACGCATCGTGCTTTCCGAAAATCGATTCCGATTTTCGGGCCGATGCGCTAGACTTGAGGGCGTCGGGTATGCCTCGCTGGGGAGTGGAGGCAGAAAGGGGAGGAGCCGGATCTGTCTTCGAGGTATCGTGCGATAGCGGCGTTGCTCGTCGTGCCGCTGATCATCTTCGCCTTCTTCACTTATGGAAGCGCGATTGCGACACGCGCTTATATGGGGGAAGCCTCGGCGCAGGCAGGAACGGCGCTGCGCCTTGCCGTGTCGGCGCTCAGCGGCCACCTCAACCGCTACGAGGCGCTGCCGGCGCTGATTGCCGATCACGACGACATCAAGGAACTGGTGAGCGCGCCTGAGGATGCGGCGCTACGCGATGCCGCCAATCTCTATCTCAAGGAGATCAACGGGCTGCTGAAATCCTCCGACATCTATGTGGTCAAACCGGATGGCGAGACGATCGCGGCGAGCAATTACGACGGACCGGGAAGCTTCGTCGGACAGAATTTCAGCTACCGGCCCTATTTTCAGGATGCGATCGCAGGCCGGCAGGCAAGGTTCTACGCGCTCGGCACCACCTCGCTGAAGCGCGGCTATTATTTTGCCGCGCCGATCCGGACCGGCGCGGATATTCGGGGCGTCATCGTTTTCAAAGTCGATATCGACATGATCGAATCCTCCTGGGGCGGCGGCGAATACAAGATCTTCGTCTCCGATCCGGAGGGCATCATCTTCATGTCCGGCAGCCCCGAATGGCTCTATGGCGCTATCCTGCCGCTGACGGCCGATCGCATCGCACGCACGGAAGCGTCGCGGCGGTATGCCAATGCCAGGCTGACGGCGTTGCCGGTGACGCGTCAGCGCTTCGAGCCGCATGAGTTGATGACGCTCGCCGGCGAGCGCGGCTCGAGCGAATATCTGGTGCTCTCGCACTACATGCCGGCCGAGGACTGGACCGTGAACGTGCTGATGGAGACGAGTTCCATCCGCGCCCAGGCGCGCACCGCGCTTGCGGCGGTCTTTCTCATCCTCTGCATTGCCGGGCTCGCGGTCGCGGTCATTCGCCAGCGGCGGGCGCGGCTTGCCGAGCGCATGCAGATGCAGGCCGACGCCCGCAACGAGCTGGAGCGGCGCGTCGAGGAACGCACAGCCGATCTTGCCCGCGTCAACAGCCGCATTGAAGAAGAGATCGCCGAGCGGCGCCTGACCGAGCAACAACTCCGCCAGACACAGGCCGATCTGATCCAGGCCGGAAAGCTCGCCGGCCTCGGACAGATGTCGGCCGCTCTTTCGCACGAGTTCAACCAGCCGCTCGCCGCGGCGAAGACCTATACGGACAGCGCCTCCGTTCTCATCGATCGGGGCCGGACGGAGGAGGCGCGGGACAATATCCGGCGTATCGGCGGGCTCATTGACCGCATGGCCGCGATCAGCCGGCACCTGCGCAACTTCGCCCGCAAACCGAACGAGAAGCTCGGCTCGGTTTCTCTCGACGAGGCGATGCATGACACGCTCGAGATCATCGCCTGGCGGCTGAAGGCGGCGGATGCCGAACTCCTGCTCGGTCTAGGCCCACGTCCACCCGTCGTGCGCGCCGGTTCGGTGCGTCTGCAACAGGTGCTGGTGAACGTGATCTCGAATGCGGCCGATGCGGTGGAAGGGCTGGACGACAGGCGCATCGAGGTTTCGGCCTTCGAGGAGGCCGGCAAAGTGGTGCTGACGGTGCGGGATCACGGGCCGGGCGTGCCGGCGGCGATTGCCCAGCGTATCTTCGATCCCTTCTTCACGACGAAGGGCGTCGGCAAGGGGCTCGGCCTCGGGCTTTCGATCTCCTACAACATCATCAAGGATTTTGGCGGCAGCCTTGAGGCGGCCAATCATCCCGAAGGGGGCGCGGTGTTCCGCATCGAGCTGCAGTCGGCGGCAGGGCTGATGCCGGAGGCGGCGGAATGAACGATGCGAAGATCCTGCTGGTTGACGACGAGGAGGAATTGCGCCGCTCGACGGCGCAGGCGTTGGAGCTCTCCGGCTTCAGCGTCGAGACCTTTTCGAACGGCGACCACGTGCTGGAGCTGATCGGCTACAGCTTTCCCGGTGTCGTCGTCAGCGACATCCGCATGCCCGGCATGGACGGCATGACGCTGATGCAGAAGATCCGCGAGCTCGATCCAGAGGTGCCGGTCATTCTTGTCACCGGCCACGGCGACGTGCAGCTCGCGGTGAAGGCGATGCGCGAAGGCGCCTATGATTTCATCGAGAAGCCGTTCACGCCCGAAATGCTTGCCGGCGTCATCCGCCGGGCGATGGAGCGGCGCGGCCTCGTGCTCGAAAACCGGCTGCTGAAAGCGGTCGCCGGCAAACGCGACGATATCGAGGCGCGGCTGCCGGGGCGCACGCAGGTGATGGTGGATTTGCGCTACCGTATCCGGGCGATCGGGGCGAGCGATGCCGATACGCTTATCGTCGGCGAAACGGGAGCCGGCAAGGAAGTGGTGGCCCGGGCGCTCCACGATATCAGCGCCCGGGCAAGCCGGCCGTTCATCGCGATCAATTGCGCCGCACTGCCGGCAAACCTGATCGAGAGCGAACTCTTCGGCCATGAGGTGGGGGCCTTTCCGGGCGCGGTGAGGCCGCGCTACGGAAAATTCGAACACGGGCGCGGCGGCACGATCCTGCTCGACGAGATCGGCTCCATGCCCTTCGACCTGCAGGCCAAGTTCCTGCGGGTACTGCAGGAGCGGGTGATCTCGCGGCTCGGATCGAACGAAGTGGTGGCGCTCGACGTGCGGTTCATCGCCACAAGCAAGGTCGATCTGGAGGCGGAGGTGGCAGCCGGGCGCTTCCGCGCCGACCTCTTCTATCGGCTGAACGTTGCGACGCTGCACGTGCCGTCGCTGTCGCAGCGGCGGGCGGACGTTCCGCTGCTTTTCCTGCAACTGGTGCGGGAGGCGGCGGCCCGCTACGGCCGCGACGAGATGCCCGTGCCGCCGGAGGTGATCTCCGACATTGCCCAACGCGACTGGCCCGGCAATGTGCGTGAATTGAGGAACGCCGCCGACCGGCTGGTCCTCGGTCTCGACAATGGCGGGCGGCAGGCCGAGGAGGCGACGGGGCTTGCGGAACGCGTCGCTGAATTCGAGCGAGGGGTGATTGCAACCGCGCTGGTGGCGCATGGCGGCAGCCTCAAGGCGGTCTATGAGTCACTCGGCATTTCCCGCAAGACCCTCTATGAAAAGATGCAGAAATACGGTCTCGACAAGCGGATGATGATTATCGAAAGCTGACTGCTTTCGGAAAATGCCTGTTTTCCGAGTGACGATTCCGGCTGTGGCCGCGCACTCTTTCCAATCTCAAGTCGATTATCCTCCGGTGCGATGGGTGGATTTCCACCCATCGCACCGGCCGTTTGTTTCCGAATCGACCCATGCTGCATTGCACTTTTGCAAAATCGCCTTTCGAAAGCGGCTGCAATGATTGCAGGTCGATTTTTCCCGGCGGCAAATAGGCCATCCCAACCGGCGCGGAGGATGTGTCGGCGGGCTTGCTTGTTTCATCAGGGAGGAAACGATGAAAATTCTGAAGGCCATGCTCGGCCTGACCGCGGCTGCCGCGGTCTCTCTTCTCGCCGGCGTCGCTTCGGCGCAGACCTATCCCGAGCGCACCATTACCATGGTCGTGCCCTTTGCGGCCGGCGGCCCGACCGATACCGTGGCGCGCCTGGTCGCAGAATCCATGTCGAAGGATCTCGGCCAGCAGATCGTCGTCGAAAATGTCGGCGGCGCCGGCGGCACGCTCGGCGCCGGCCGCGTGGCAAATGCCGATCCCGACGGTTACACCATTCTGCTGCACCATATCGGCATGGCGACCAGCGCCACGCTCTACCGCAAGCTCGCCTACGACACGCTCGGCGCTTTCGATTATGTCGGCCTCGTCACCGAAGTGCCGATGACGATCGTTGCACGCAAGGACATGGAGCCGACCGACCTCAAGGGGCTGATCGACTATATCAAGGCCAACAAGGACAAGGTGACGGTCGCCAATGCCGGCATCGGTGCGGCTTCGCATCTCTGCGGCATGATGTTCATGAGCGCCATCCAGACACCGCTGACGACCGTGCCCTACAAGGGTACCGGCCCTGCCATGACCGACCTGCTCGGCGGCCAGGTCGACGTCATGTGCGACCAGACGACCAACACGACCAAGCAGATCCAGGGCGGCACGATCAAGGCTTATGCCGTAACCTCGCCCAAGCGCCTCGACGTGATGAAGGACATTCCGACGGCCGTCGAAGCCGGCCTGCCGGGTTTTGAAGTCGGCATCTGGCATGGCATCTATACGCCGAAGGGCACGCCGGCCGAGATCAACGAGCGTCTGTCGAAATCGCTGCAGGTGGCGCTGAAGGATCCGAATGTCGGCGCCCGCTTTGCCGAGCTCGGCACCGCACCATCCTCAGACGCCGATGCGACGCCGGCCGCACTGAAAGCCAAGCTCGAAAGCGAGATCGCCCGTTGGAAAACGGTGATCGAGGCCGCTGGCGAATATGCCGACTAAGGCTTGTCCTCGTCCGGGCATGCCGGACGAGCCCCTCACCCTAACTTACCGGGGTCGAGCCACTTGTCTCGACCCGTCCTCCGGACCCCCGTTTACGGGGAGAGGGTGGCGGCAGGCGGATGAGGGGCTAGCTCCTTTGCCGCGGCGTGACGTGAACCATCTCCAACCCCAGGAGACACCATGAAATCCATCAGTTTCGATACCACCAATGCGATCTGCGGCGCGCTTTTCGTCGCCTCCGGGGCTTTCTTCGCCATCCAGTCGCTGGGGCTCGACCTCGGCACGACGGTGCGTATGGGGCCAGGCTATTTTCCGTTGCTGCTTGCCGGCGTGCTCGTGCTTCTCGGTGCGATCATCTTCATTCAGGCCCTTCGGGTCGAGGGCGAGCCGATCGACCCGTTTGCCTGGCGCGGCATGCTCTTCATCCTGCCGGCGCCAGTCTTTTTCGGGCTGACCGTGCGCGGGCTCGGCTTCGCACCGTCCTTGTTCCTCACCGCCTTCATCGCCTGTTTCGCATCGCAAAAGATGAACCTGTTCTTTGCGATCGTGCTGTCGTTGCTGCTGACGATCTTTTCGGTCGCGGTGTTCAGCTACGGGCTCGGCTTGCCGTTCGAGCGTTTCGGCCCCTGGGTCCGGTTCTAGGAGGCGATGATGGATCTTTTCAGCAATCTCGCGCTCGGCTTTGCGACAGCCGGCACTCCGGAAAACCTGTTCTTCTGCCTGATCGGCGTGCTGCTCGGCACGCTGATCGGCGTGCTGCCCGGCATCGGCGCCACGGCGACGATCGCCATGCTCTTGCCGATCACCTTCCAGCTCGAGCCGGTTTCGTCGCTCATCATGCTCGCCGGCATCTATTACGGCGCGCAGTATGGTGGCTCGACGACGGCGATCCTCATCAACATGCCAGGCGAATCTTCCTCGGCCGTCACCGCGATCGACGGTTACCAGATGGCCCGCAAGGGCAGGGCGGGGGCAGCGCTTGCGATCGCCGCGCTCGGCTCGTTCTTCGCTGGCACCGTGTCGACCTTTCTCGTCGCGATCTTCGCGCCGCCGCTCACCGCAATCGCGCTGCAATTCGGCTCGGCGGAATATTTCTCGCTGATGATCGTTGGCCTCGTCTCCTCGATCGCACTGGCGCATGGTTCCGTTGTCAAGGCCTTAGCGATGGTGGCGCTCGGGCTGCTGCTCGGCCTTGTCGGCACCGACATCTATACCGGCACGCCGCGCTTCACGCTCGGCATCCGTGAATATGCAGACGGGCTGAATTTCGTGGCGCTCGCCGTCGGCGTTTTCGGGGTGGCGGAAATCCTGCGCAACCTCGAGGGCGAATCGACACGCACGGTGCTGATGGCCAAGGTGTCCGGCCTGCTGCCGTCGCGCCAGGAATTCAAGGAGATGATCGCCCCGGTCATTCGCGGCACGGCGATCGGTTCGGCGCTCGGCATCCTGCCGGGCGGTGGCGCCATCCTTGCCTCCTTCGCCTCCTATACGGTGGAAAAGCGGATGTCGAAGACGCCGGAGGAATTCGGCAAGGGTGCGGTTGCCGGCGTCGCAGGGCCGGAATCGGCAAACAATGCCGGTGCGCAGACCTCGTTCATTCCGCTGCTCACGCTCGGCATTCCTGCCAATCCCGTCATGGCGCTGATGATCGGCGCGATGATCATTCAGGGCATCGTGCCGGGTCCGAATGTCGCCACCGAGCAGCCGGCGCTGTTCTGGGGCATCATCGCCTCGATGTGGATCGGCAACCTGATGCTGGTCATCCTCAACCTGCCGCTGATCGGGCTCTGGGTGAAATTGTTGACCGTGCCTTACTACGTGCTCTTCCCCGTCATCATGGCTTTCTGCTCGATCGGGGTCTACAGCGTCAATGCCAACGTCTACGACCTCTATGCCGTCGCCTTCTTCGGGCTCATCGGCTATGTGCTGGCCAAGCTTCGCTGCGAGCCGGCGCCGCTTCTGCTCGGCTTCGTGCTCGGGCCGCTGCTCGAGGAGAACCTGCGGCGCGCCATGATCCTCTCGCGCGGCGATCCGACGACTTTCGTCACGCGGCCGATCAGCGCCATTCTTCTGGCCATTGCGGTTGCCGTCCTCATCGTCGTCTTCCTGCCGAGCGTCAAGAAGAAGCGCGAGGAGGTGTTCGTCGAAGAGGCGTGAGGGTTGAACTCGCGCCTTGTTTGATAAACAACGGATGATCTGAGGCGGGCGCCGGTTGGGCGCCCGTTTCGCATGACAGGATATCCAGGCCCCAGGAGCATCGCCCGATGAGCATTCCCGCCCGGATCGAGGACGATCTGCCGTTTCTCATGGCCTTGCGCCGCGACCTGCACGCCCATCCCGAACTTGGTTTCGAGGAAGAGCGCACCGCCGGCATCGTCGCGAGGCTTCTCGATGATGCCGGTATCACCGTGCATCGCGGCCTCGGCGACACCGGCGTGGTCGGTACGTTGCAGGTCGGGAGGGGCGCGCGCAGGATCGGGCTACGCGCCGATATGGATGCGCTCGCCGTGCCCGAGCTGGTGGAGCGGCCTTATAAATCGACCGTACCCGGCAAGATGCACGCCTGTGGGCACGATGGACATACGGCGATGCTTCTTGGCGCCGCGCGGCATCTGGCGGTGACGCGGAATTTTTCCGGCACGGTGCATTTCATCTTCCAACCCGCCGAAGAGGGGCGGGGCGGAGCCAGGCGCATGGTCGAGGAGGGGCTGTTTCGGCTTTTTCCGTGCGATGCCGTTTATGGATTGCACAATATGCCAGGACTTGCGGTCGATGAGATCGCCGTGGTCGAGGGGCCGCAGCTTGCCTCCTCCGATAGCTGGCGCACGACCTTTCGTGGGACCGGCACACACGGCGCCAAGCCACATCTCGGGCGCGATCCAATCACGGCCGCCGGCACCTTCCTGTCGTCGCTGCAGACGATCGTCGGACGGGTGGTCGATCCGCTGCAGCCGGCCGTCGTCAGCGCCTGCTCCCTGCAGGCAGGCGACCCGAAGGCGCTGAACGTCATTCCGGATACGGTCGAGATCGGCGGAACGGCGCGAGCTTATTCGCCCGAGGTGCGCGATCAGTTGGAGACCGAGATCGGCCGACTGGCGCATGGCACTGCTGCTATGTACGGCATATCAGTCGACTATGCATTCGAGCGGCGGATTCCGCCTGTCATCAATGATCCGGATGCGACCGCGCGGGCGCTCGCAGCGGCCCGATCGGCGTTCGGCGGAAAGGTGCTGACAAGCTTTCCGCCGTCGACGGCGGGCGACGATTTCGCTTTCTTCGCGCAGAATGCGCCGGGTTGTTACGTCTGGCTCGGCAATGGGCCGGCGGTGGACGGGGCGTTGCATCACAATACGGCTTATGATTTCAACGATGGGGCGCTTGGATACGGGACGGCTTATTGGGTGGCGTTGGTGGAGCGGGAGTTGAAGGCATGACTGGTGTTTGGGCTACAGCAGCACTCCTTCGCATTATGATCTGTGCGTCCTGACTTACCAAGCTTCCAGCACCGGACTCTCCATCACTCTCCCCGTCCCCACATCGGCAATCCCGCGGTCCGTCTGGTGCGGGCCGGCATTGCAGGCGAGTGTGGCGCCGAAGCAGGCCTTGAAGACCCGATAGGGCGGTTTCCAGTCGACGATCTTGTCCATGGCCTTGCGGATATCGGTAAAGGTCAGGGCTGTGTCCTCAAGCGCTGCATCCGTCACCAGGCCGGAGAGTGGCAGCGGCAGGAGCGCTTCGATTCGACCGTCTTTGGCGACCGCCATGCCGCCGCCGGCTGATATGACGGCGTTGGCGGCGAGCATCATGTCGCGCGCATTGCCGCCGAAGACGGTGAGGTTGTGGCTGTCATGCGAGACGGTGGTGCAGAAGGCGCCGCGCCATTCGCCCCAGCCGGTGAGGAAACCGACGCGTGGGGTGCCGTCGGCCTTGCCGTGACGATGGGCGACGGCGATCATGGCGCTACCGGCCGGCGGCACGACGAAACCATCCCGCACCTCGGTTTCGACCTCGCCCCATTGCGTGAAGCGTGGCCGGTCGATGGTGGCGACACGGACACGCTCGCCCGTCGCCGGAATGCGGAAATCATCCTCGGTCAGCGGCGGCAGCTTCACCGAATTGACGAGCGGCGCCGAATCAATCTGCTGGACGGCACGCTGCATGCGGCCGTTGTGAGCGACGACGCGGCCGCCTGATACGACCACCCGCGCCCGGAAATCCGTAAGGTCCTCGAAGAGCACGATGTCGGCCCGGCGGCCCGCGGCGACAAGGCCGAGATCGGGACGCTTCAGACGCTGTGCGGCGTTGAAGGTCGCGGCCCGGATCGCCCAGTCCGGCTTCATGCCGTAGCGCACCAGGCGCCTGACGACGTCGTCGAGGCCGCCGCCTTCCTGAAGCTCATCGGGAAAAACGTCGTCGGTGCAGAGCGTCACGGTCGGGGGCAGGTGGCCGAGACCGTTCAGAACCTCGACGAATTCCCGCAACAGATGATCGTGAGAGCCGCGCAGCTCGATTGTCAGGCCGGCGGAAAGCTTGGCGAGGAAATCGGCACCGGAGGTGAGTTCATGGTCGGAGGTGATACCTGATGCCATGAAGGCATTGAGATCGGCGCCTTCGAGGCCGCGTGCGTGGCCGCAGATGAGCTTGCCGGCGGCAAGGCCGGCATTGACGATATCAGTCATGCGTGGATCGCCGTCGATGACGCCGCGCATATTCATGACCTCGGCGACGCCGCCGACTGTCGAGGAGCGCAGCATTTCGGCGACGACGGTGGCATCGAAATCGGCGCCGGCAAGTTCCAGGCCCGGCGCAGACGGCACGCAGGAGGGGGCGAGCAGGATCATGCGCAGCGGCAGGGAACGCGCGGCCTCGATCGCCCAGCGCACGCCGTCGAGACCATGGACGTTGCCGAATTCATGCGGATCCCAGACGATTGATGTGACGCCGCGCGCCAAAACGGCGCTAGCATATTCGGCCGGTGTCACCATCGAACTTTCGACATGCATGTGCGTGTCGATCAGGCCGGGCGTCAGGATGCTGCCCGTCGCATCGATGATCTCGGCGGCATCCGTTCGGTTTGCCGGCGCATGGACACTGGCGATCAGCGCACCGACAAGGCCGATATCGGCCTCGCGGATCAGGCCCGTCACCGCATCGAGCAACCGGCCGCCGGTGATCAGCACGTCGAAGGGGGCATCGCCGCGCGCAGCAGTAACGGCGCGGGCGCGCAAAGCGGGATCATTGAGGTCGGCGGGTTCCTGGCGAGGGCTGGCGTTCATTTGCGGGCCTCGTTGACCAGGGCAGCGAGAATGATGACACGGGCCATGTCAGCATCGATGTCGGCGGCGAATTGGGCATTGAAACTCGCATGTGTGGCGCGGGTCTCGACAACGGTGCGGCCACGGGTGAGGGCGCCCTGCAGCTCGACGTCGATGCGCGCGGGACGGAAGCTGACGATATCGGGGGCGACAAAGGCGACGGCGGCGGAGGGATCGTAGATCGCCATGGCGGGGCGGCCGCGGCTGGTGGCGATGCGGATATAGCCTGAGAACATATCCGCGATCAGCTCGGCATTGGCGCCGCCGGCATTGCGCACCGGCTCGGCATCCTCGGGCCTTGCCAGCACCTTGCGGCAGAGATCGAGATCGACCATGCGCAGCGGCAGGCCGTGGGCAATGACGATCGAAAGCGCTTCCGGGTCGGCAAGTGCGTTGAACTCGGCGGAGGCCGTATGGTTGCCTGATGTGACGCCGCCGCCCATCCAGACGAGTTCGGTGATGCGGGCGGCAAGATCAGGCCGGGCGAGCGCCACGGCAGCGATGTTGGTGAGCGGGCCGAGCGCCAGGATGCGGTGCTGGCCCTGGCGTTCCAGCCAGCGGCAGAGCCCTGTGAAGGCATCGCTTTCGGCAAGGGCGGGTGCCTGCGGCAGGCTCTTGCCTGATGTCGGGATGCCGGTTTCCCCAAGGATCGCCTGAGCGGTCTCAAGCTTGCCGAGAACGGGCATGGCGCGACCGGTGTGGATGGGGAAGTTCCAGCCGAAGGCGCTGGCGGCGCCGGCGGCATTCATTCTTACCTGCGGCAGCGGCGTATTGCCGAAGACCAGCGATAGGCCGTCGATCTCGAATTCCGACTGTCCCACCACCAGAATGGCGGCGATGTCGTCGAAGCCCATGTCCGTGTCGATCCAGACGCCCATGATTTCATCCGAACCGTTTGAGACTTGCCGTGTCGGCAACTGGTAGATCGCAGGCGAGCGCGCCGTGTGGCGGCAGGCCTACATCGATCTCGGTCTCGATTGGGCCGGGCATGGTATCAAGCAGGAGTACTGCCGAGGCAATGGGAGCTTTTTTCATCTTACACGTTCCCCATCTCTCAGGTTTTCGGCTCTGAGGTTTCTGGTGCCGGCTTCGCAGGCCCGGATGATTGGCGGACGATCAACTGCATGGCAACGCGTTCGATCTCCGCGGTAACGAGCATGCCCTCCCGGATGCGGTTTGCTCTTATCGTAGCGACCAGCGCCGACACGGCAATCCCGGCAATCCTATCCATGTCCATCCGCACCGTCGTCAGCGACGGCGTGACAACAGGCGACCAGATGAGGTCGTCGAAGCCGGTGACGCTGACATCGGCGGGAACGTTGACGCCGGCCTGCTGTAACTCCGTCAGCGCGCGTAGCGCCTGCAAATCGGAAAGGGCTGCGAAAGCGGTGAATCCCTGCCTGGCCTTTTCGGCAAGGCCGAGCGGGCAGCCCCTGCCGCCATCCTGCTCGAGCCTATCGATCCATAGTGTTTCGGAATGCATGCCCGGGCGCATGCCGGCGCGGATGCCGCCGACGCGGTCGTTCTGAACGCTGGATTCCTGATTGTTGCCGATGATGAGGATGTGGCGATGGCCGAGATCCGCGAGGTGGTCGGCGATTTCGCGGCCGCCCTGCCAATGATCGGCGGAAACGGTGTTGCCCGGCGTCGAGGGAGTGTCGATGATGGCGACCGGACAGGTGGTGGACGAGATGCGGGTGGCGCGGCGGGGAATGACGATCATGCCATCGACGCCACGCTCGACCAGACGGTCGATCGCTTCGGTCTGGGTGGCGATATCGCCGCGGGAATCCGCGATCAGCACGCCGTAACCCGCAGCCGAGGCGGCGAATTCGATCGCCTGAGCGATCTTCGGGAACAGCGGATTGGCGATATCGGGTAGCACCAGGCCGAGAACGCCGCTGCGGCCGGTCCTGAGCGCCCTGCCGGCCTGGCTTGGGACATAGCCGAGCTCGGCTGCATGTTCACGGATTCTTTCGATCAATTGGCCGGAGACCCGGCCCTTGCCGGAGAGCGCATTGGAGACCGTGGCGACGGAGACGCCGAGCGACGTCGCTATCCTGCTGAGATTTGGTCCCGAACGCGATGGAGCCATAATCGACGGCGCTCTGATTAATCGTTTAATCAAAGGCTTACCTCAGCTATCTCAGCTTGTCGAATCCAAATTCGTCCTGTGTGTAATTAGCTGGAGGAGAGTTCGGCGGCAACGAAAAAGCCCCGCGAGACGATCGCGGGGCTCTGCCTTTTCAGAAGGGCCAAACGCCGATCAGCTCTTGGCGGGCTTCACCGCTGCTGTGGTATTGGGTGCGGTGGTCTTGCCGCCGGGCGCATAGCCGCCGCCGACTGCGATGTTCAGCGAGACGTAGTCCTTGGCCATCTGTTGGACGGACTGGGCAAGGCTTGCCTGAGCCAGCGAAACCTGGCGCTGCGCGTCGAGAACGTCGAGCAGTGAAGAGGCGCCGTCCTTGTAGGATGCGGTGGAAAGCTCGAGCGTTTCCTGGGTGGTCTTGACCTGGGCCTGAAGTGCGGCGACCGTACGGGCGTCGCGCCGGACAGCCGCAAGCGCGTTCTCGACCTGTTCGACGGCGGTCAGCACCGTCGACTTCCAGTTGAGGTAGGCCGTAGCGGCATCGGACTGGGCCGACTTGACGTTGGCGCGCAGGCGGCCGCCATCGAAGATCGGCAGGTTGAGGGTCGGACCGAAGGACCAGGGGGTCAGGCCACCGTGGACGCCGCGCTGGTTGATGTAGGATGGCGAGATCGAGCCGCTGAGCGAGATGCTCGGATAGAGCTGGGCCTGGGCAACACCGATATTGGCCGTTGCGGCGGCGAGATCACGCTCGGCGACGCGAATGTCGGGACGGTTGCGGATCAGATCGGCCGGGATGCCGGAGTTGATGCCGCCGCGGAATACCGGCTGACCGGCGCCCCTCAGCAGTTCGTCGACGAGGGCCGAGGCCGGCAGGCCGAGCAGCGTGGCGATGTGATGGGCTGATATGCGGATGTTGGTTTCAAGGCCCGGAATTTCGGCGAGCGTGGACTGTACGAGGCCTTCGGCCTGAACGACGTCGAGACGCGAGGCGGCGCCGGCTTCAAGCTGGAACTTGGTCAGTTCGTAGGTTTCCTGACGAGACTTCAGGTTGGCCTTCGAAAGCGCCAGGCGCTGCTGATAGTAGCGAACGTCGATATAGCTCGAGACCAGGTCCTGGACGAGGGTCAGCTTGGCGACATCAGCCGATGCGTAAGCGGAATCGAGCGAAGCGAGCGCGCTTTCGGTGCTGCGCTTGTAGAGGCCAAAGAGATCGAGCAGCCAGCTCAGCTGGACGTCGCCGGCGCTGGTGTTGCGCGTGTCGAGTTGCGTGCGCAGTTCGCCCTTCTGACCGCTGATCGTGTGCGACGCGCCAACCGTCAGGTTCGGAAGGCCGCCGGCTCCGGCGGTGGTGACGGCGGCGGAGGCCGCATTGATGCGTTCGATCGCCTGCTGGACTGTCAGGTTCTGCTCAAGGCCCGCGTTGACGTAGCCGTTCAGCCTCGAATCGTTGAAGGCGGTCCACCAGGCTGCGGTAGCAACATCACCATCACTCTTCGTTCCGCCTTCTCCGAATTTGGCGGGCAGCGGCATTTCAGGAGGAACATGATCCGGGCCAACAACGCAGCCCGACAACAATAACAATAATGCCGGGGTGGCAAAACGAAGAGATACCATTCATTTCATCCTGTACTCGAGCAAGTCAATTCTTGTCCGAAGCTTCATGCTTCACTAACGCGCGCCGCGCCTCGTTACCAAAAACACACACCGAAGCAGTCGGGCGCAATGTAGCAATCGGAACAGCATTATCACAGTGCATTTATATCACACTCCTGCCGCATTTTTGCCGCGTGTGGCAAAGATGCGTCGGATGACAACGAAAAAGGACGGTACGAAGAAAATTCCGAGCATCGTCGCCGCCAGCATGCCGCCGAGAACGCCTATGCCGATGGCGTTCTGTGCCGCCGAGCCAGCGCCAGTCGCGATCGCCAGCGGCACGACGCCGAGAATGAAGGCAAGTGAGGTCATGATGATCGGCCGCAGGCGCAATCTTGCCGCCTCCAGCGTGGCTTCGTAGAGCCCCATGCCGCTTTCCATACGGTCCTTGGCGAATTCGACGATCAGAATCGCGTTCTTCGCCGCCAGCCCTATGGTGGTGAGCAGGCCGACCTTGAAATAGACGTCGTTTGCCTGGCCGAAGAGCGTTGCCGCCGCCAGTGCCCCGAGAATGCCGACGGGTACCGCCATGATCACCGAGAAGGGGATCGACCAGCTTTCGTAAAGTGCCGCCAGGCAGAGGAAGACGACGAGAACCGAGATCGCGTAGAGCATCGGCGCCTGCGAACCGGAAAGGCGCTCCTGATAGGAGATGCCCTGCCAGGCGACCGTATAACCGCCGCCGAGCTGTTCGGTCAGCGCTTCCATTTCGTTCATCGCATCGCCGGAGGAGACACCGGGTGCGGAAGCGCCGTCGAGCGGAATGGCGCTAACGGCGTTGAAGCGGGCAAGCGATGGCGCGCCTTTCACCCACTCCGTCTTGGTAAAGGCGGAGAAGGGTACCATTTCACCGGCAGTGTTGCGCGCGTACCAATGGTCGAGATCATCCGGCTGCATGCGGAAGGGCGCATCGCCCTGAACATAGACCGGCTTGATCTCGCCGTTCAGCGTGAAGTCGTTGACGTCGCGGCCGGTGAAGATGATCGACAGCATCGAGTTGACCGAGGCGATGTCGACGCCCATAGCGCCGATCTTCTCCTGATCGAGCACGATGCGCATCTGCGGCTCGACTTCCTTGTTGCTGCTGCGCAGCGCCACGATCTTGCCCGAGGTGTTGCCCATCTGGATCAGCCGCTTGGAGGCGGCCGTCAGGGCGTCGTTGCCGTGGCCGCCGGTGTCGACGAGATACATGGAGAAGCCGCTCGATACGCCGAGACCCTGAATCGCCGGGGGCAGGAGCGCGAAGACCTGCGCCTCGCGGATGGCAAAGAAGCTGCGCAACGCGCGGTTGACGACCGACTGGGCGCTCAGCGTCGGATCGGTGCGCTGTGCGAAATCCTTGAGCTTGGTGAAGACGATGGCGCTGTTCTGGCCGGAACCGTTGAAGCCGAAGCCGAGCGCGCCAAACACGGATTCGACGGCGTCCTTCTCGTTTTCACGATAGTATTTCTCAACCTTCTCGACGACTGCCTGGGTTTGCTGCGTGGTCGAGCCCGGCGGCGTGGTGACGATGGTCAACAGCACGCCCTGATCTTCCTGAGGCAGGAAGGAGCTCGGCAGACGGGTGAAGAGATAGGCGCAGCCGGCGCCGACGAGGAGGAAGACCAGCATGACGCGGATCGGCCGCTTCAGCAGATAGCCGATGGCGCTGATATAGCCGTTGGTCGAGCGCGTGAAGTTGCGGTTGAACCAGTCGCCGACGCGGTGTTTCCTGTGTTCGCCGACCGGCTTCAGCATTGTGGCGCAAAGTGCAGGCGTCAGCACCAGGGCGACGAGCGCCGACAGCAGCATGGCCGAGACGATGGTGATCGAGAACTGGCGATAGATGATGCCGGTCGAACCGCCGAAGAAGGCCATCGGAATGAAGACGGCAGTCAGCACGAGCGCGATGCCGACAATGGCGCCGGTGATCTCTCCCATCGATTTTTCCGTCGCCTCAAGTGGCGAGAGCTTCTCTTCGGTCATGATGCGTTCGACGTTTTCGACGACGACGATGGCGTCGTCGACAAGAAGGCCGATCGCCAGCACCATGGCGAACATCGTCAACGTATTGATCGAGTAGCCGGTGACCGCCAGCACTCCGAAGGTGCCGAGCAACACCACGGGCACCGCAATCGTCGGGATCAGCGTCGCCCGCAGGTTCTGCAGGAAGATGAGGAGGACGACGAAAACCAGCACGATCGCCTCGATCAGGGTATGGACGACCTTCTCGATCGACAGCTCGACGAAGGGCGTGGTGTCGTAGGGATAGGTGATCGCGACACCTGCCGGCAGGCCGCGGCCGATGACCTCGAGCGCGGAGCGCACACGGGCGGCGGTATCGATGGCGTTGGCGCCAATCGCCAGGTTGACGGCAAAACCGGTCGACGGCTGGCCGTTATACCGCGAACCGCCGCCGTAGCTTTCCTGACCGATCTCGATGCGCGAGACATCGCTCAGGCGCACGGTCGCGCCGTCCTTTTCGACCTTCAGGATGATGTGCTCGAAGTCGGCGACGGTGGTCAGCTGGCTTTGGGCGGTGATGGTGACGTTGATCTGCTGGCCGGGGGTAGCCGGCTGGGCGCCGAGCGAACCAACGGAGACCTGGGTGTTCTGCGCCTGGATGGCTGATGTGACGTCGCTCGGCGTCAACTGGTACTTCAAGAGCTTGAAGGGATCGAGCCAGACGCGCATGGCGTATCCCGAACCGAAGACGTTGATGCTGCCAACGCCTTCCAGGCGTTGGATCTGATCCTCGATGGACGTCGACATGATGTTGCCGAGATCGACCGAGTTGCGCTTGCCGTCGGTCGAAACCAGCGAGCCGACGAGCAGGATGCTCGAGGTCGAGCGGGTGACGCTGATGCCGGCATCGATGACGTCGCTTGGAAGCTGCGACTGAACCAGCTGCAGCTTGTTCTGCACCTGCACCTGGGCGATATCGGGATCGGCGCTCGTCCCGAAGGTGAGCTGGATGCTGGCCGAGCCCGTCGATGAGGTTGAGGTCATGTATGTGAGATCGTCGAGGCCGGTCATGCCATCCTCGATGATCGTCGTCACCGATTTTTCGACGGTCTCAGCGCTGGCGCCGCGATAGGTGGCGTTGATGCGAACCGTCGTCGGGGCGATGTCGGGATATTGCGAGATCGACAGCGTGAAGATCGCCAGCAGGCCGGCGAGCATGATGGTGATCGCAATGACCCAGGCGAAAATCGGACGTCGGATGAAAAACTTGGCCATCGGTTGTTCCTGTGCGGCTGAGACGGTGACGATGCGGGGCTTCAGCGATTATTTCGCTGCAGGCTTCTCAGCATCACCGGCCGCTGGCTGCTCGGCAGCCACGACCACGCCATTGTCGTTGATCTTCATCGGGACCGGTTTCACCGGCATGCCTGATGTGATCGATTGCAGGCCGCTGACGATCAGCTGATCGCCGTCCTTGATGCCTTCGGTCACGAGCCAGGAATTGTTGGAGGGCGAACTGTTCTCGAAGGCACGGGTTTCGACCTTGCCTTCGGCGGAAATGAACTGTGCCGTCAGCCGGCCGTTGGCATCACGGCTCGTCGCCAGCTGCGGCAATGCATAACCGGCCTCGGCGCCAAGCTCGACGGTTGCCCGGACATACATGCCGGGCAGGACGATGCGATCGGGATTGGGAAAGAGCACGCGGATGATGAAGGTGCCTGTGGTCTCGCTGACCACCTGCTTCGACATGTCGAGCTTGCCCTGCTGGTTATATTCCTTGCCGTCTTCGAGGATCAGGTGGAAGGCGACGTTGTCTGCACCCTTGATGTCGCCGGCGGTCATCGCGTCGCGCAGCTTCAAGAGGTTGGTGCTCGATTCCGTCAGCGAGATGTAGATCGGATCGAGCTGGCGGATCGTCGTCAGCGCCGTCGTCTGGTTGGCCGAGACGACGTTGCCGACATTATAGGCCGTCTGGTCGATGACGCCGTCGAAGGGGGCGATGATCTTGGTATGGTCGAGGTCGATCTGGGCGGCGGAAAGTGCTGCCTTCGCCGACTCGACTTCGGCCTTGGCCTGGAGCAGCGTCGTCTTTGCTGTTTCGAATTCGATCTGGGTGGCGCCGCTGCCGACG
This sequence comes from Rhizobium sp. BK112, assembly GCF_014193215.1. NCBI lineage: Bacteria > Pseudomonadati > Pseudomonadota > Alphaproteobacteria > Hyphomicrobiales > Rhizobiaceae > Rhizobium > Rhizobium sp. BK112. Next base: position 5,122 of record NZ_JACHYZ010000007.1, on the reverse strand, counting down.
AGGCGCTGATAGCGGTCGAGATTGCTTTCAGCGCTCGGCACGCTGGCTTGCGCCTTGGAGATTGCCGCCTTGGCCTGCTCGACGGCGGCGATATAGGGCGCATCCTCGATCTGGTAGAGAAGGTCGCCCTTCTTGATCTCGCCGCCTTCTTTAAAGGCGATCTCGCGGATAAGGCCGCTTACCTGCGGCCGGATATCGGCTGTCTGAAATGTCTCGGCGCGGCCGGGAAGGATCGTCGTGATCGGGAAACTGGCTTTTTTCAGGGTGATCACGCCGACGGGCGAGGCCTGTTGTGCTGCGCCCGCACCGGCATTGCCGGCGGGCTTGCCGGCATTGTCGCTGCAGGCGGCGAGCAATGCGCCGAACGCCAGGGCCGTGGAGAGGAGGAGGGCACGCCGTATCATTCTGAATTCCCTGTTCGGTGGCAATCGGCGTTCAATCCGCAGGCTCGGCCCGGCCGAACGCAGGCTTATATAAGCGTCAGGATTGATCTGGCTTCAAATGCCATTATCCGAATTTAACAAAAGCTTTATGAAGTGACGTAAGTCAGCAATCGTCACTTAGCAAGCGTTATTTTGCAGTGCGGCATCGACAAAGCCGACGATATCCTCGGCGCGGTGCACGAGGGTTTCCTTGTCGTCGCGGGCGATGAGGATGGGGTGCAATACGCAGGCCAGGAGGTCTGCGACGGTGTGTGCGGCGCGCTCGGGATCGCGGCAATGATAACGCCCCTCCGCGATACCCTCGCGGATGATCTCGCCGAGCTTCAACTCGATTCGGGCGCGATAACGGTTGCCGGCCTCGAGTTTGGCCTCGATCGTCGAAAGCACCATTTCGAAGATGTAAGGATTTTTCTGAATGTCCTGCAGATGACCTTCCAGCAGGCGCAGGACGAAGCGGAGCAATTGCTCCTTCGGCGGCAGATTCTGGTCGAAGGCTGCGAAACGCTCGGTGGCATTGTCGAGATGGCGTCCGGCGATCGCATCGACCAGCGCGACCTTGGAACGGAAATGCTTGAAGACATTGGCGGGTGACATGTGCAATGCACTGGCGATATCGGCGATTGACACCGCGAGGTAACCGCGCTCACGAAACAGCACCTCTGCCATGGAGAGGATGTCCTCCCGCGTTTCCTCGGCTTTGCGTCTCGGCCTTCTCGTCATCTGTCCCCCGCCCGGCCGAGCCCGATGCCCCTTTTTTCTGATGCTAGCGCGATTGGAGGGAGGCTGCCAAGCCAATGCTCGGCCTGGCAGCTTTCATGTATCGCCATGTCAAGGGAAATAGGGAGCGAGGCTGCCTCGCACGCGGGCAAGCGGCGTCTCGCCGCTATTGTCGGGAACAAAGCGCTCGCCGGTAATCGCCTCGTAAGCCTTGATATAGACGGCCGAGGTCTGCTCGATCAGTTCGACAGGAATTTCAGGGATCTCGTCCTTATAGGGATCACAGCGCTCGGCAACCCAGGCGCGGACGAAATCCTTGTCGAAACTTTCCGGACGTTTTCCGGCGGCAAAACTTGCCGGGTAGCTTTCGGCAAGCCAGTAACGGCTACTATCGGGGGTGTGGATCTCGTCAGCGAGAATGATGTTGCCGTCGCCATCGGTGCCGAATTCATATTTGGTGTCGACGAGGATCAGACCGCGCTTGGCCGCCATTTCTTGGCCGCGCGCAAAAAGGGCGAGCGCATATCCCGACAGAGTGTCCCACTGCTCCTTGCTCAAAAGGCCGCGGCTGACGATTTCGGCAGGCGTCAGCGGCTCGTCATGGCCGCCATCGAATTCCTTGCTGGTCGGCGTGATGACGGGCTCGGGCAGGATCTGATTGTCGCGCATGCCGTCGGGCAGACGCATGCCGTACATCTCGCGCTCACCCTTTTTATAAAGCGTCAGGATCGAGGTACCGGTGGTGCCGGCGAGATAACCGCGCACGACGATCTCGACCGGCAGGATGTCGAGCCGCTTGCCGATGACGACATTCGCATCCGGATAGTCGAGAACGTGGTTGGGGCAGATGTCCTTCGTCGCCTCGAACCAAAAGCGCGCTGTCTGCGTCAGGACCTGGCCCTTATAGGGGATGCAGGTAAGGATGCGGTCGAAAGCGCTCAGCCGGTCGGTGCTGATTATGATACGGCGTCCGTCCGGAAGATCGTAATTCTCGCGCACCTTGCCGCGATAATAGTTCGGCAATTCGGGGAAATGGGCTTCGGAGAGAATTCGCACGGCGCTCGACTATCCTTGATTATTGGGTGAAGACTTCCTGCTCTAGTTTTATTGCTGGGGAAGTCAAGCCGAGGCTGGACAGAGGCGCCCTCAAGCAAAGAAGAACAATCCTCATGTCCCGCGTCTGGCCGATGGTGCCTGCCAGCGGCCTGCTTCGTTCCGCTCCAGAATAGGCGTTGCGAAGACGCCGACGGTGCGCGTGGTCCATTGCGGCCCAGCGGCCGCGAGGCTTTCGCGCCAGCGCTCCGATTGCAGCATGGCGGCGGCGATGACGACGGGTTCGATGCCGCAGCCTGTCAGCAGGTTGAGGCCCGCGACGATCGAGGTGCCGCTGGAAATCACATCGTCGATCAGCGCGACGCGCCGTCCCTTGAGCAGCGGCAGCATGCGCGGATCGATATAGAGGCGTTTCTGCTGCATCGGCGTGGTGATCGAGGACAGGGCAACGGAGAGCTCGTCGCGATACCAGAATTTGCGTGAGGTTCCGAGCGGGACGTAGCGGCTGTGGCCGAGCTTTTGCGCCACGGCGGCGGCCAGCGTCAGGCCGAGGGTCGGCAGACCGGCGACGACATCGATGCGCATCGGCCTGATCTTTTCGGCGAGGCTTTCGGCGAGCGCATCGAGAACGGCGAAGCTCGCCTGGTTGACGATCAGTGAAGCGAGAGCGTGATCGCCATCCGCCAGCGCGCGGATCGGCAGGCGAAGCTGGCGGCCGTCTTCGAGAACGGCGACATAGAAGGAGGTGAACTCGCCATCATCGGCAAAGGTGCCCGACGGGTGAATCTCCTGCCAGAAATAGTGCGGCGCCATCTCCGTCATTTCAGTCAATTGCGCCTCGCCTTTTCCATCCCGGCCTTCCGGCGCAATGCCTGCAATTCTGTCTCTGTCAGGGCACGCACCGCGCCTTTCGGCAGTTCGCCGAGTGCGAGCCCGCCGATTGCAACGCGCACGAGGCGCAGGCATTCGCTTCCGAGCGCTTCCAGCATGCGGCGGATCTGGCGGTTGCGGCCCTCGTCCAGCTCGACCTCGATCCATGAGTTCCTGTCGCCCTGGCGCAGGCGCCGTGCGGCGGTTGCCGTCAGCAGCTCGCCGTCGTGGCGGATGCCCGATGTCATCGCGGCAATGCCCTCGTCGTCCATGATGCCGTCGATCTGGACATGATAGGTCTTCGTCACATGCGTGACCGGATCGAGCAGGATCTGAGCGAATTCGGTGTCGTTGGTGAAAAGCAGCAGGCCCTCGCTCGCCTTGTCGAGCCGGCCGACCGGAGAGAGATGCGGGATGTCGAAATCCCTGAGGCAATCATATACCGTCGGCCTGCCTTCGGGATCGTGGCGGGTGGTGACGAGACCGCGGGGCTTGTTGAGCATCAGATAGATTTTCGCTTCGGCAGCGATGACCAGGCCGTCGATGCTGATCCTGGCAGTGCTAAGATCGACCCATGCCGAGGTCTCGCTGACCGTGCGGCCGTCGACGGCAACGCGGTTTTCGGCAATCAGCCGTTCGGCCTGGGTGCGGGAGCAATAACCGAGCTTGGAAAGGGCACGGGGAAGGGTCACCCGCTTAGCCGCGGCGTTATCGGCGGGCTTTGTTCGCTCGCGCGTCTTATGCGGTGGGCGCCGCTCCCTCATCTGCCGTCCTTGTCCTGCTTTTGATGCCGTTTCTTGGCATGAACGGAACAAGGATGCCAGCAATCGGAACAAAAAAACGAGGGGAATAAAAGACGCCGCAAAACAATTTCGGCGCTTTGGGATAAAGCGCCGTCAGGGCTTTGACAGGGTAACGCTGCCTCAGTGGCAGGCCATGAAGCCCGCCAGTTCTTGGCGGCTGACGACAATACCGGCGGCGGCCTTGACCGGGTCCGGATGTGTATAAGAAAGGCTTGGCATTTCCGGCAGGTCGAGTGCCTGGCGCATATTCATGATGCCGACCGCGTGACGGCCATTGGCGCCGTCGACGCTGACTTCGATGATGCAGTTGGCCCTCTTGTTTTCCATGATGATCCTCCCTTCGTTTTTTATGTTCCCATAGCTCACATTAAAAATTGGTTTTTGTAAGACATAAGCATTTACGCACCCTGCCGAAAAACGGATCGGCGGGTGCGTAAAAACCGGTTTATGGGTGGCTGTGGTCTGTTTAGCGCCACCAGTGGCGAGGCTGCGGCTGCGAACTGCCGGAAAGCAGATATCCGGCGAGGAAGCCAATGGCGCCGGCAAGCGCCAGCGCAGTGGTCGTTGCGGTCGGATGCTCGCGGGCGGCGCCGGCGGCGGCCGCACCTTCGGCCCTAATTTGGGCGACGGCGTTCTTTGCCCGGGGCAGGGCTTCGTCGTATGCCTTGCCGGCGCGGCCGCGTACTTCGTAATAGGCTTCGGCGCCTTGAGCGGAAATCATCTTCTGCAGGCGCGAGACTTCCTGTTGGAGTGCGGCGATGTCCTTGCTGACAGTTGCTCTGATATCATCGGTATTGGCAGCCATGTCGGTCTCCTTCCTTCAATGGGAAAGAAAACACCCAAGTCGGTGATAGGTTCCGAAATGTCAGCCGCTGATTTGTGACGGAAATTTAGAGCTCGCCGGTCGGAGACGGTTTAATCCTCTGTTAACCATAAATCGGCTCAAGGCGCTGTTTTTTCGCGATCTTTCGGGGTTGAGAACGACTTTCCGATCGATTTTTGACCAGCAGGTAAAGGATTTTCCAGGAATCTGTCCCGGGAATCCGCCCTGTGGATAATATCCACCGACAAAAACCCCAGCCGAATCAACCTGTTACAAAAATGTCAAAAAACTTTGGCTAGGTGTGTTGACTTGGAAAAGGGGTTAGTTCTATAAGCCCCCTCACTGAACGAGGGCGGCGGCGCTGCTGGCGACGAAGTCTTTCGTTCTAAAGAACCTCAAGCGGATTGGCGGAT
>NZ_JACHYZ010000006.1:0-407611 GCF_014193215.1 Rhizobium sp. BK112 | reverse complement strand
CGACGCCGATGCCGAAACCAGCATAAAGGGAGCTACACCTTGGCGCGCCAGCCGCAATCCAGAGCTGCCGCACGATCTCGACGCGACTTTATCAAAGGTATCGGCGCATTCCAGCCGAGGCCGGTCTTCCGCTCTCGGCCCGAAGCGGACGTTCGAAGTCCTCTGACCTTTCGGGGCCGACAAGCCGTTGATGCCAGTCAGCCATCCCGCACGTTCTCTTATCGCATCGTGGGCTTCCGTCATCGCGTCACTATTCGGCGCTACGCCTTCGAGGCGGCATCATCTGCTGGCGACAAGCACCCCTGCCCCGACCATCAAAGCTCCAGCGCCACGGTTGAGGATGCCGATCTTTTTCGGATCGGCCAGTGCCGTTTTCGCTTTAGAGCCGATGAGCACATGTCCTCCGACCACGACCACCTCTATCAGGGCTATGACCGCCAGCAGTTCCACGGTGTCGGGGATGGTCAGTGGCCGGATGCCCAAGACGCCCGGCAGTAGCGCCAGATAGAAAATCGGCATTTTGGGATTGGAGATATTGAGAAGAAAACCCGTAATGAACAGGCGGATCAGGCCGCCCCTCATCACACGAGGTTTGATGTTCGGCTTCGAACGCCACATCGTGACCCCTGTGTAAATCAGGTAGATAGCGCCGACATATTGGATCAAACGTAGATTTTCGTTCATGTATTGAGCAATGGCGTTGAAACCGATGGCCGCGAAGATGACGAACAGGAAGATGCTGCAAACGACGCCGACCCCATAGGCGACGCCGTGCGCCGGGCCGCTGGACACGGTCTTCGACAGGATCGCCAGGTTGTCAGGGCCAGGGCTTGCTGCGAATACGAAGAAAGCCAAGCTAAACGTCAGAACTGTTTGTAGGTCCATCATGCGCTCCTTTGCTCCGTTAACTCGTCGAACTTGCAATATCCGCCTTGAAAGTACTCCGCTCCTATCTGCTTGTAGCGCTCAGCGGGCGCATTATTACGTGTAAAAAATTCTATAATCAACACTTATGGTTGCGCATAAATTCGTCAGGAGGTGTGCTGAAATTAGGCAGTACGTCTGATTTATTTGCTGCTCCTGCGATCAATTGGCGGCGGGGCAAGTATGAAGCACAGGAAGCATTGACACTCCGGTGCAACGCCCGACCGACCAGAGGCGCTCTCCAATCGAAACTGTCCCAAATTAACCCATAATTTAGCATTCGCTTGCATGCGCGGACTTCGATGCTACCGTCGATGCCATCGTGGGGGATCGCGTATGACAATTGAAGAGCTGATCGATTTACAGGAAGCAGGCTCGAGGGCGCGGGTGCTCGGACTGAAGGCTCACGAGAACCCATACCTCGCGGCCCATAGGATGCCGACCGGTGATAGCGCTGCTCTGGGGGATTGGCTTGCGCGTCACGACGCGTGGAAGTTCGGTTGGGAAGCGGAGGACGCCAGCCGTGAAGGTAGAATTGTGACTCACTTCAAGGAGCTGATCTCGATTGCCAAACGAGGTGCGCTCGATGCGTGACGTTGTTAATTTTGGCTACGATGCCCGAGTTAAACGCCAAGCGTCGTGTTCGGGCGCTGGTGAAACAATGCGACATCACCCTCGAAGCAGCCCGCGATCCGTTGTTTCTCAGCAGGAAACATAGACGGCCAGCGGCTGTCATAAATTGAGTTTTTGCTGGTTACAGCCATCGTTGCTCCTTGAAGCAAACCTTACCCTTTTGTGACATAGTTCACCAATCGACCCGGGACCGCTATTTCCTTCACAACGGTCCTGCCGGCAAGCAAAGTCACCACCTCAGGCTCTGATCGAGCTGCCGCCAGCAAACCCTCCCCCAGATAGGCCGCCGCTCGGAAACGGTGACGAACCTTGCCGTTGATCTGCACCACGTACTCGCGCATCTCCTCCTCCGCCAATTCAGGATCGAAACTTGGCCATGGAACGAAAGCCAGTGTCCCTTCATGACCAAGTTTGCTCCACAACTCCTCGGCAATGTGAGGAGCGAACGGGGACGGTCGAGCGAATACTTTCAGGTTGTGCCTCTTGCAAAATCCGGCCGCTCTTCATTCGCGGCATGCATATCAGGCAAGAAACGGCCAACAAGGAGCAACAAGCGTTCACAGTCAACTTCACCTCATCAGACTGGCGTCGCCTTGGCGATTCCGGCCGCGGTTTGCCGGAGGTGGTCAAATAGCGGCATGCCCTGGGAATGCCAAAGGACGCGTCAAGCAATCACGGACGTTGCCAATACCAAAAGTTGTACTATTGTCTGTCCCGCACGAGAAAACCTGATGGTGGTTATGCCGGTAGTAACTCGACATCTCATTGATCGGGGTGACGGAGCCACGGTCGAGCTCTTTCAAGCTCAGGCCGCAACCGAAACGCCCGCAGGCGCAATCCTGTTTGTCCACGGCAACCAGGGTGGCCGTCTGCTTGGAGGGATAGAGGCGGTCGATAGCGGCGCCTTGCTTCGGTTCTGTTCTGGTTTGAATATCACTGCGGCGGCAGTCTCGCAGCCCGGTTTCGGGGCGTCAGATGGGCCTCCAGATTTCTGCGGTCCCAAAACTCAGCAGGCGATCATTGCGGCTCTCGGCTTCCTGAGGGAACAGCCTTCCGTCGACCCTAGCCGAATGGTCCTCTATGGAAACAGTCGTGGCGCCGTTGCATCGGCAATGGTTGCCACCCAGATTTCTGATCTGCGGGGAGTCATTCTCTCGGGCGGCGTCTACGATCTTGAAGTCGCTTATCACGCGAGTTCAGACGGTTTGCGGTGGGCTATCGAGAAGGAGGCGGGCCTGTCGAGAGAGGCCTTTCTGGCTCGCTCTGCGCTGCATTACGCGCCCGAAGTTCGGTCGGAGACGCTGTCGCTGCATGGAAAGCATGACGACCGTGCGCCGGTTGCCCATGCTGAACTGTTCTCAAAAGCTCTATCCAATGCAGGCGTCCCGGTGACGCTTCACATGTTTGAGTGTGGGCATCAAATTCCAAGGAGCCACGTGCAGGAAGCTCTCCGCCCCTTCCTGAAAAGGATGTTCCATCCCATCGTGACCTATCACTAAGGCGGCGCGTAGCTTCGGCTTCAGATTGCCGCCAGGAAGGTCGCAACATCCGAGCGGCTGGACAGCCTTACCTTTTGCAACGGATGCTCCTCGAAAAAACGTTGATGTGCGTCGAAGGAATTCATGTGGTTCTTCCGAAGACGGTAACCACGCGTGTATTCCAGCAATTCCTCGAACTGTTCCACGGTCCCGCCGCCGGTCTGGCCTCGTTGCAGAAGGTTTGAAATACACTCATCGTCAGAGACGTCGAGCCAAATGAGAGTTGTCACACGCGTCATCACCTGCCTGAGGATCGAACCGTAAATACCCTCCATCACCCAAGAGCTGTTGCCCGCAGCCTGGGTCACCAGTCGGTCGCGCTCATCACGCGGACGCTCTCCGGCAAAATTCGGTAGCCAATGAAGATCGTCGAGATGAACTGCTGGGATTTGCAATTTATGGGCTAGTTGCCCGGCCAGCCAGGACTTGCCACTTCCGCCATTGCCTACGATGAATATTCTGTCCATCTCTTGTCCTGCTTCAATGAGGGTAGATTGCTGATGGGCTTCAAACGTGAAGCCGATCGGTGAACTTTATTGCATCGAATCCGAGTTGAGCCCCGAAGCTTGCCTGACTGGAAGGCGAGAACGATCAGCACCGCTGATCGCCGGCAAGCGAACCTGACTGACGCATCATCGAGCCCGCGTCGCCGCCAAATTGCCGCCAGTTCGTTCAGTTCGAGAGATACTCGTGCAGGAATGCCTTCACTCTGATGAAGGACTGCTCAGCAGCAGGCGCGTTAATTCTTCCCGATGACCGAATGCCGTCTTTGCCACTGTGACGTCTGGAGCATCGAAGGCATGGTACGCACCTGGATAGATATCGAGTTCGATCGGCGGACCTTTGCCACTGATGTGAGAAACCCTCTGCCGACACCTTTCGGCTGAGCTCCAATCGTCCACGTCGCCAATGAGGATCAAAGTTGGCACCGTCGCATCGCCCTCGTGGGGAGCGCAAACCGGATAGTACCCGACTGCAGCCTCGAACTTCCGATCCATGAACTGTTCGTTGCCCTCGGTTTTCGTGGCTTCCAGCGTCGCGATGCCACCAGCGGAAAAGCCCATCAGCCCCACATGTCGGGCATCAACGAAGGTGCATGTTGATAGGAAATCGAGAGCCCCGTAGGCATCGAATACCCGGTCAGGAAGATAGCTCTCACAGGTGTTGTCGATGTTGCGGGTCGTGAAGCTGTCGACCACCAGCACGACATATCCCCATGAGGTCAACCGCTGCGGCCAGTAAGTCTTGACGTTCTCATGGATACCGCCACAACCGTGCATGACGACGATAGCCGGAAAGGGACCATCTCCCTGTGGTCGGCTTAGATATCCCAGCAAGTGCGTGACTTGGGCCTGCGGGAGACTGACACCTTGTTCCCTTGCCTTGCGTTCCAGGAATGGACTTGGCTTTACGACTGCGCTGTCGAATCGCACCAACTCGTCGGCGTGAGCCGAAGGGTCAGGCTGCACGATAGCGATGAGCAAAAGTCCGAAAACAAGCTTTGTGATTTGCATTGAGTTGCTCCGCTGGGAGACAGGCAGTTGATCAAACGCTATCCACAACCGATCATCATCTAGATGCGGAAACTTCGACGTCCATAGGCTTTAAAGCGGCGCGGCAAATAGTCGCCTTCAATGATTATCCCCAGGCGTAAGTCCGGAGCCGGGGACAGAGCTCAAGGCTAAACCTTACGAGCGACATCGGCCTTGGCCGAGCGTCGTCAGCCAAACCGTTCCACCAGGAAATCGATCACCGTCCGCAACATCGCTGTCGGCCGCCGGTTCGGCGCATAGACGAGGTGCATCGGGACGGGCTTGTAGGACCATTCCGGCAGTACCCGTTCAAGCCGTCCTTCAGTGATATCGGCGGCGAGCAGCAGTTCCGGCTGAAGCGCAATTCCCGCGCCGCTGAGTGCTGCCATGCGCAGCGCCGCTCCCTGGTTGGTCGAGAATTTTCCGGAGATCAACACATCGCGCAGTTCGCCGCCCGGCCCGACCAGGTGCCAGCGATCCTGCATGCGCCAATAGGAGTGGCCGAGGCAGAGGTGGTTCGCCAGAGCCTCCGGCGAGGCCGGCCGGCCATGGCGGGCAAGATAGTCCGGCGAGGCAGCGAGAATCCGCCGGTAGGGCGTGAGCGGGCGGGCGACCAGGCCGCTGTCGGCGAGCGGGCCGATGTGGATACCGAGCTCGAACCCCTCGCCGACGAGATCATGGACATTGTTGTCGAGCGACAGTTCGATGCTGACGTCGGGATAGGCGTTCTGGTAATCGATCAGCGCCGGCACCAGGACTTGCGTGCCGAAGCTGACCGGCGCCACCAACCGAAGCCGGCCGCGCGGCGCCGATTGCAGCTCGCTCGCCGAAGCCTCGGCCAGCGCCACTTCGGAAAGCGCGCGTTTGCAGCGCTCGTAATAGAGCTGGCCGACCTCTGTAAGCTGATGGCGCCGCGTGGTGCGATGGATCAGCTTCGCCCCGAGCCGGGTCTCGATCGTCTTGATGTGCTTGGCAACCATGGCAGGCGACACTTGCGCGATCTCCGCGGCCGCCGCGAAACTGCCATTGTCGATGACCCTGACGAACATCGCCATGCCGGCCAGCTTGTCCACGATTGCCTACCTGTTGGTTTCGAATGACGATACCAACAGCTTATTTATCAACCGACGAATTTACAACATGGTCGCCATGCCCGCGCCAAGACGACGGACATCACCAACCTGACCAAGGAAGAGACCATGCCCATTCTTCACCTGCAGATGCATCCCGGCCGCACCGACGATCAGAAACGCGCCTTCGCGCGCGAAGCAACCAAGGCCGCCGTCGAGACCCTCGCGTGCCCGCCGGAATCGCTGGAAATCCTGATAACGGAGATCGCCAAGGATTCCTGGGCGGTCGGCGGCAAGCTGAAATCCGAGGCCTGACAGACGACCCGCTATGCCGAAGGCTCGAGCTGCGGGCCGCCGCCGCCATGGTATAGGACGGGGAGCCGGCCCTCGGCTCCCTGCTGAATGTGAAGGGCGGCCGGTGATTTTACTGGCCGCCGCCACTCCACCGCACGCAAGCCTTTGGACAGCCGACCTCACCGGGGAGTTCGCTTTTGGTCCATCTGAGCCATGGCGGAGTTCGGTCCTAAGCGGACCTTTCGGTGTCGAAGGCGAAGGCTGCTTGGCGTCCTCATATCAATCGTAGAGCCAAGCGGTGGCTTGAAAGCGGACAACGCATCGGAGTGGCGAGGCGGCATGTTTGCATCAAAAGCGGATTTTACGTTGAACGTGATTGCATCTTTGATGCCTGCGCCTGTTTTTGGCCCTGTGTCCAGCGGGTCACTCGTTCGCAAGCACTGTCTTTCCAGATGCAAATTGGCGATTATAGAAAATCCGAACCGACAGAACGACGCCGGCGATCAGGACGACAACCCCAGCGACTTCGATCGGAGTTGGCCAGCGGGCATGCACGACAAGTCCGCCGATCACGCCGAAGGCAGTCTCTGAGACGATCAATTGCGCGGCCAAGGCAACCGGCAGGCTGCGGGAGGCGATATTCCAGGCCCAGACGCCGCCTACGGTGGCCAGCAGCGCGAGAGTTGTGCCCCAGACATAGAGGTTGCCGGCAGCGCTCCAGCCGAATCCCAATATAGGAAGCCGGAAGAGGTCCATCGCGGCACCGATGGGATAGAAGGCCAGCATCAAGACGCCGCCGCCCACCAGTATCAGCGCCGACCACACGCCGGAGGGCATGTCCGGCCGTGCGGCGAGTGCCGCCTGATTGGAAAGCGCGAACCAGACCCAAAGGCCCACGGCAGCAAGCGCCAGCGGCACGCCAATCCACAATGATTGCACAGAGTCCAGTCCTTCGGCCGTGAATGCCGTGCCATTGGCGAGAACAAGACCCACCAGCACCAGTGCCAGAGGCACCATGAGGGATCGCCAAGGCAATGATGCCTGACGCTGATTGCCAATGACCATCAATACGATTGGCACCAGCCCGAGAAAGGCCGGAGCGATGACTGGGCCGGCAAAGAGGGCCGCTCCGGTCACTGTCAGGAAGTAGCCGACATAGCCGACGAAGGCGAGCCAGATGGCTTGCAGGCAGTTTCGAAGAGTGAGGTGGCGCATGACACCCTTCTCGGAAAACAGAATGTAAAGCCCGACGAGTGCCGAGACGACGTGACGGATGAGGGCAAAATCAAAGGTGGAATAGTCACCGATGATGAAGGGCACGACGAAATTGAGCGAAAAGGCAAAGGCCGCAAAGAGAGCGGCCGACACGCCAACATAGAAAAGTCTGTCCATGATGTTCACCCTTTTGACGTTGCGTCACCGAGCCCTGGTCTCCGCGACGCCGAGTATGCCGTTTGGCAGTCAAGCGAAATGCTTGATCGAATGGAGAAAATTTACCGGCCACGCGCCCTGGTCGGTAGCCGGGGAAAATGAGAGCCAGCCTCTCGATACGCATCACCCGGATCATGAAACGGTGCAGAATCGCAGGGGCCGCGATGCGTGTGCAACGCTTCGAAGCGGTCATCGCTGCTTCATCGGGATGGGATTCACGCAGACGGCCGTGCCGCCTCTTCAGGAGAGCCGATTTCCCGCCGCAACTGCTCAGACCGGGCGAACTTCGGCAAGCCGCTTGACTGCATACTCGTCCCGCCAGCAGACGGCGGCTTAGCAACCAGGGATACCGCCGCCTTCATCTGTGCAGCGCACGGGAATTGTGGCATAACTGGGCCATGGCGATACATGTCTTGGCGGTCCATCGCGACACGGTCGGGACGGAACAGGCGGCGGGCGGTTCGCTTGCAGCCGCCTATTCCGTGGGGGTTTTCTGCTGGCTGCTGTCGGCCGGCGTCTATATCGCCGCGAAATGGGTCTCTTCGGAGATGCCGCCCTGGGCGCTTTGCTTCTGGCGCGTGCTGATCGCCTGGGCGATCCTGATGCCCATCGTGTACCGGCATTTCGGCGCCATGGTCGCGCTGGTGCGGGCTCGCGGCCTCGAGCTGCTCGCCATCGGCGGTGTGGGGCTTGGCGTCTGCCAGGGCCTGATTTTTGTCGGCCTTGAACATGCCGATGCCACGACCGCCGGCATCATCATCGCCCTGATCCCGATCATCACCATGATTCTTGCCCGTTTCATTCTGGCTGAGCCGATGGGACGCTGGCAGGTGATCGGATCGATCCTCGCCTTTTTCGGGATCGTGGTCATCATCGTCAAGGGCAGCCCGGCTGCGCTCTTGCGTCTCGACCTCAATCCCGGGGAGTTGTGGATCGTCGCTGGCGCGTTCTGTTTCAGCCTCTATACCGTCCTGCTCCGCCGGGCGAAATTCGATGTGAATCGCCTTGCGCTCCTGGTGCTGCTCCTCGGTGCAGCGGTGCTGACGGCGCTGCCCTTCTACCTGTTTGAGCTTGTCTCCGACGAGCGCTCGACGCTGAATGCCAGCGGCCTTATCGCGCTCGGCTATGTCGCGATCCCGGGTGGCGCGGTTATGTATTATCTCTTCAATCGCAGCATCGAGGCCCTGGGTGCGGCGCGGGCGGGCGTGCTGCTTTACATCCAGACGATCTTTATCGCCGTGCTCGCCTACCTGTTCCTCGGCGAACAGTTGCAACGCTATCATCTCGAAGGCGCGGCACTCATCGTCGCCGGCTTGCTTCTCATCATCTTGCTGAAGCCAACGACCAGAGCGGAGGCGACCAAAGCCTGAGTACGAACGCAATGGCTTTCCCAATGACCGCTTCTCAAACCTGTGCCATGTCCGCTTTCGGAAAAAGGAAACAGGTGGTTCTATGAGCAATATGGGGCGCAATGCGACCGGGTGTTGTCCCGATCCTGCGCTTGGTTTACCCAAGTCTCAATCGGGTTGATCGAGGGTGCCGCGAGTGGGATGGGAAGCACTGGAGCTGTGGGGCAAGGACGCGGTTCGCATCGAACGGCTGGCTGGCGGGGTCGCCAATGATGTCTGGAGCGTGCACATCCACGGGCAACTTGCAGTCGGTCGTCTGGGTACCAGGAGCAATGCTGATCTGGCGTGGGAGGTTGAACTCCTCCGGCACCTTGACCGTGAAGGTCTGAGCGTGCCGGTGCCGATCCCGGCAGACGACGGCCGGCTATTCGCGGATGGCCTGATGGTTATGACATACATGCATGGCGGACCACCCGAGACCGAGGGCGACTGGCGTCGTGTCGCCGAGACCCTCCGCGAACTGCATCGTTTGACGCAAGGCTGGCCGCAGCGCCCAGGGTGGCGATCCTCGACGGACCTCCTGCATGCCGAGACGGGGACGAGGATCGACCTTGCCGCGATGCCGCCAGATGGCGTCGCTCGATGCCGCGCGGCGTGGGCACGGCTTATCGGACGTGAGGCAAGCGTCGTCCACGGTAATCCCAACAACCCTGCCAACATCCGCATGACCACGGACCGCGTCGCACTGATCGACTGGGATGAGTCGCATATCGACGTCCCCGACCTTGACCTCGTCTTGCCCCATAATGCTGCCGATCTGGAAGCCGGGGCGTATGACATCGCCGCGCAAGCATCGGCCGCATGGGAAGCCGCCGTCTGTTGGGATGACGAATACGCGAAACAGCGACTTGCCGAAGTTCGAGCGGTCTAGAGCGGTTCAGCTTTTAACGGAAGCGCAGAACCGCTCTATTCTTTTGTTTTTACGCAATTCCCGGCAAAAGCGCTTCGCGCTTTGCCTGGGAAACCCGCTTCGCACTTTTCCTGGAATTGCTCTAAAGCGCGTCGCATGAAACGTGGTTCAAGCGACGTGCTTTAGCTCTTTGTTTTTATGCATGTCGTACCTCCGGAACCGCTGCACACTTCCGGGCGACATGCATCAGCGACGGCCGCTCCCGGCGCAAGCCTGACGTCGATAGGCAGGTAGCCCCTGGAAATACGGCCTAGGTTAGCATCATCGGAGGAAGGTCCGGCCGCCGCTCTCCCAGTCCCCGCGGGACGAGCGATAGAGCCGCGATCCCCGCCTCATCGGCCGCACGCAGAAGCGCTTCCCGGAATTGTTCCGGGGCAATCTTCCCGCTCAATGCGTCGACGCAGGCTTTCACGGCAGCCACATATTCCTCGCCGTCATCGCAAGGCCAGTCGTTGATCAGGAGACGCGCCGCGTCGCCCAGCGTCCATACGATCTTGCGAGATGCCGGTCCTCGCAAAGCGAATCCGACCGGCGTAAATGCTGATGATGTATTCCAGCACATTGTCCTCGACCCCTCAAGGCACGGGTACTACAGTCCCCGCGATCAATATACGCGCGTATTTTGAAATTTGGAATTGAAAACTGTCGAGAGGCACCGCTTGAACGCGAGGCTGTGGAATCAGGAAAAATGGCGCCCATGGCTTTATCTCGGAGCGCCCTGCGTTGCGTCGACAGGTGACATCCCTGGGGCGGAAAGGCCGTCCACATGATCGGAAATCATGGAAGGCGTTTTTGAACCATGCTTTCCGACGAAGCGTAGCAACTGCCACCAGTAGGGACCTTATCCAGCCAGCATACGTGCGAGCATATGTCTGATATGGTCCTGCGCGCCGTAGAAAATTGCAGCGATAGTGATCGTGCGACGACTTTCCACCGGCACGAACCAGATAGCCGCCTTATCCCGCCGAAGAAACCGGATTCCAGGGTCAATGTCGGCCCGCAATGTGCCGGTATAAGGCGTATCGACGAGACGATCGATTTCGACACGCAACTTGCGGATTCGTTCAGCGGTACGCTCCAACGCCTCGTCGGCCAAGTCTCCGAGTTCGACGTGGGACTCGAAGAGATGATCGAAAATCAGCTCAAAATCGCGTTCGGCATCCTCGGAATATTCAAGGCTCCACACGAACAGCCCGCCGCTTCCGCTCGATCATCGCCTCGACGCGGCTTTCCATTTCCGTCGTGGAAATCATCGGGCCTTTCAGACGCCGCTGGACCAATTCGCGAAGCGCTGCCGTTTCGACGGCCTCTGCCTCCGTCTTTTGGCGGAGGAGTTCCAAGCCCTGCTGAAGAACGGAACTCATGCTGGAATACCGGCCGCTTTCCACCAGCGAACGGGCAAAGGCGTCCTGCTGGTCGGTCAGCGAGATCGACGATTTGACACTCATCGGTTTATCTCCATTGAGCCGAATTTGCTACTCAGTAGCATATTTGTCGATCTGCCGGAACCCCTCCCTCTATTCGTCATGACGGTGACGACCCATAGGCCATGGTGCAGTCACGGCAAGCCAGTATACACTCAAGCGAATCCCCTTTGTCGAAAGCCATACATGCAGCGCCTGCCCCGTGCCCCCAAAGCCGTTCTGTTCGACATGGACGGTTTGATGTTCGATACCGAGGCGCTGTATCGGGATGCGACGATCACGGCTGCACGGAATGCGGGTTTCGAATTGCCTCTCTCGGCCTATCTTGAAACCATCGGTTTGCCGGCTTCCCGTGTGCGCGAACTCCTGTTGGCCCGGTTCGGCAAGGATGCCCCTCTGGAGGATCTCTGGAGGCAGGCTTCGGAACTCTTCACGCAGATGGTGCAAACGGATTTACGAACGAAGGCAGGCTTGCCGGAAATCCTATCCTTCCTCGAAGCGGCGCGGATCCCTTCGGCCATCGTCACCTCATCGGATCGGACGGCCGTCGAGGCGCATCTTTCGGCCGCCGGGCTGCAAGGCCGCCGGTTCCAAACCATTATTGCCTATGGCGATTACACGGTGGGAAAACCGGATCCCGCTCCATACCTGCTGGCCGCCGAGCGGCTCAACCTGCCCATATCGGAATGCGTTGCCCTGGAAGACTCCCGAAATGGAGTTCTCTCCGCATCAGGCGCCGGAGCGATGACCATCATGGTGCCTGATCTGGTTCAGCCGGCTCCGGATATTCCTGGCCGCTGCGCTTACATCTTGGCGGATCTTCACGCCGTTCGGGATTTGATCGCCATCTCGATGGCGGGAGCCGCCGTGGAGCCGTGAGGGAACAAAACTGCAAGCCTACACAGATGCACTCCGCACGTCATGCAGTTGACAGGTCGGGACGGTTCTTTCATCTGGAGCGCCAGATCAGGAGCCTCTCACATGACCCTTAACATACGCCCCGCGACGCCTTCAGATGCGGCAACGATCCTGCGATTCGTCCGCGAATTGGCCGACTATGAAAAGGCGATCCACGAGGTCGAGGCGACCGAGGAGAGCACGCGTGCGGCGATCTTCGGCGACGGTTCGGTCACGCATGCGCTGATCTGCGAACGCGAAGGCCAAGCGATCGGCATGGCGGTCTATTTCTTCAGCTATTCGACTTGGCAGGCGAAGAACGGCCTTTATCTGGAAGATCTCTACGTAACACCGGACGCGCGCGGCTCGGGAGCCGGCAAGGCGCTGTTGCGGCGCCTGGCACAGATCGCGCTGGAAAAGAACTGCGGCCGCTTTGAATGGAGTGTGCTCGACTGGAACGAACCTTCGATCCGCGTCTATGAGGCGATCGGCGCGGAGCCGCAGAAGGAATGGATCCGCTATCGGATGGCGGGAGAGACGCTGGCGGCGTTTGCCCGCGGCTAGAATTCTCTATTTTTTCTTGGCCTCGGCGCTTGCGTCTTGACGGACTTGCACGCCGTTCGGGATTTGATCGCCATCAGCCTGGCTGACCGCGACGCGGCCCGAACGGGACATTGCCGATAATCGACATTGTCCCATCGCGGTCGGGCGGGCGCATCATCCCGCGCAGCCGATAGTCAGCGGCACCCAGCTTTCCCCCTTCAATCTCCACCCTTCCGATCCTCACCGCAATTCTGCAGTAACCCGGAAAATCCCGCCGGCCGAAGCATCCGAGCAGACGACGAAGGTGGAGCCCTCCTGCGCCATGAAGGCGACGTTGCCGCCGGCTTCGCAGGGGGTGGCGCTCCATTGCAGGATGATGTCGCCGTTATCGGGCAGTTTTTCCGGCGGGATCTTCGCCGCACTTGCCATCCATTCGGTTGCCGACGGCAGGTGGACGGGGGCGTTCAGCTGTTTCGACAGCCAGGCGGTATAGTTCTGCGCCACGGCAAGCGGCACGTCGTCGGCCGGCTGCTGCGGATTGTCGGCATAGGCCTGGGCGGCGGTCTGATCTGAGATGGCGGTGTAATATTCCGCCATTTCGGCGCGGCTGACGGCCTTCGTCTGCATGCAGAAAGACTTGTCGATCTTCACTGCGCCATTGGCAACGCCGAGCATGCCGCCGAGTTCCTTCATCGAGGAGGTCATCAGCCGGACATTCTCCAGCGAATAACTTCCGGCCGGCACGGTTTCGAAGGCAAGGGTCGGCGAAACCGGGCAGAAGCCGCGCGCCGACAGCGCCTCGAGATCGGCGAGGATCGGCTGGTAGGCAATGATCGCGAGCTTGTAGGCCTCGGCGGTGTAGCGGTCGTCGGCCTCGCCGATCTTCGGCGCGAGGGCTGCTAGCGTCGGATCGGCCGCACCGGCGCGAGTGGCGATCGAGGCGTTGAGATCGGTGACCTTCTGCTTCAGCGCGGTGGCCTCGTCCTTCGCCGCCATGACATCGGCGATGACGGCGTCGAACAGTTTGGCGGCGTCGCCATAGCCTGAGGTCGCCGCCGGCGTCTGCCATTGCTCGGCCTTGGCCTTGGCTTCGGTCATCAGCCCGCTCGCCTTGGCGACGTCGGGGCTATCGCCGGCGCCGATGCGGTTGACGGTTTCGCGTTTGGCCGCCGCGTCCTTTTCGGCTGCGGTGAGCGCGGTGAGCGCCTTGGCGACATCGTCAAACGTCGTTTTCGACTCGTCATAGGCGCCGACGGCAGCGTGCATCTGTTTGGCGGCGGCGGCCTCGGCGGCAGTCTTCATCTTGGTATCGGCCTCGGCAAAACCCGGCGCCTTGTCGCCGCCTGCGGCAGAGGCGGCAGCTTTTGCCTTCTCGGCATTCTCCTTGGAGATGGCGATCAGCGCATTGCCGAGATTGATGGCAGCCGTCTGATAGCCCGGAAGGGCCTTGTCGTAGTCTTCGTCCTTGAGCAGCGCATCGGCCGAGGTCAGCGCCGCAGAACCGGTGTCATAGGCGAGTTTCGCCTGGTCACCGGAAGGGCGCTCCGGCGCCTTGGCGGCGATCGCCTTCTGTTTGCGGCTTTCGGCCTCCTTCTTCCAGGTGTCGACATCGGCGACGAGCTTCGGATCCGGGCGCAGCAGTTTGGGGATGGTGACGACACCGACGCCGATGCAGATCAAGAGCAGCGCTCCGATCATCGAGAGCTTGGCCAGCGTCCATTTTTTCGGCTTCGGCGGTTCCGGCTGCTGCATGCCGCCGCGCGGATCCCATGACATTGGCTGGATGCCTGTGGTCACCCGGGCATATTCGCCCAGCGCATCGGCGCCTGTGCGCGGTCGCCCGGCCGGGTCGCGGCTCAGCATCCTTTCCACAAGGTTTGCCAGACCCTCGGGAAAACCGGGGGTCAGCACATCAAGGCGGGGAAAGACGTTGGACGGATCGAGATGGATGTTCTTCCAGCTCTGCTCGCGCTGGTGCTCGTCTTCCCAGACCATGACGCTGTCGAAGACGCTGGCATAGGTCTGCCGCGGCAGGAAGAGCTTGTAGGCGATCATGCCCATGGCGTAGATATCGAGCGCCGGCGAGGCGGAGAAGGTGCCGCTGGCATAGATCTCCGGCGCCCCGAATTCCGGCACATAGGGCGGTATGATATGCTCGCCGATCTTCGAGATCAGGTGCAGGTTGCCGATCCGCACCGACAGGCCGGAATAATCCTCGGAGACATAGATGCACTGGTCGGTCAGTGCATTGTGGGCGTAACCGGCGCCGTGCAGCGTCGCCAGGCCCTCGAGGATGTGGCGGCCGATCTCGACGGCGCGCTCGTAGGCCACCATCTCCGTTTCGTCGAGGTACTGGTGCAGCGTCTTCGACGGCCGCTTCTCGACGATATAGAAATTGTCGTCTTCCGGCGACGGCGGAATAAGGTCCTCGATTTCGACGAAGCGCCGCGCCGTCAGCGATTTGGCCTCGTTGATCGAGGTCCAGACGCGCTCGAAACGCGCCTTGTCCAATTTTAGCGCTATATCGGGCGTGACGATGAAGACCGCATGGTCCATCCGCTTGTCCTGGGCGGGATAGACGATGAACTCGTTTTCATAGATCGGCTCGCCGATCGTGTAGCGGGCGATCAGATCACTTCTCATGCACGTGTCCCCCTGCATTCATTCATGAAACCGAATTCTATTCACCCGCCAGAAGCGGGTCACCGATCAGGCCTGCGGCGAGCAGCAGGCCGGTCTTCGTATCGCGAAGCGCGAAGGCAAAACGGGCATCGGCGATGACGCGAACAAGTGTCGGCTCGATGCTGCGTTCCGTGATGACAGCCGTGGCTGCCGCCGCCTCCGTGCCGTTTTCGTCAACCTTGATCATGGTCTTCTGCAGGACATGGGACAAGCGGATGTTTTCCTTGGTGAAACCCGGAAAACCCGCATCCTTGGCCTTCTCGGGCGCCACGCCCATCGCATTCAGTACCGGCATCAAATCACGCCCGTCGTTCAGGGAAAAGCGGGGCAGGAAGATTTCGCCCTTGGCGGCCTCGAATTTCTCGCCCTGAAGCCAGGAAGCGAGCGCCTTCAGATCCGTGCCGCCGACACCCTTGCCGGAGCGCGCCGCCACCACGACCATGCTGTAGCTCTCGCCGGCATAGGCAAGATCGACGGCGGTGAATTTTTCATCGGAGCGAAACCTCTGCCCGTCGCTGGCAAGATGCATCATCGGCACCGAAATCGTCGAGCCATCCGGGCGCTGAAATGGGCTTGCCGGGCTCTCCTTCTCGAAGGAGGTCTTCCAGCGCGCCTTGAAGGAGAGTGCGCCGAGGCTGACGAAGCCGCCGCCGGGCGGTGCGTCGAGGATCGACGGAATGGCGCCCCGCGTGGCGTTCTTCACCCAGCCGTTGATGTTCTCGACCGATTTCGGCCCGTCGAGATCCTCGATCGAAGGTTTGACCCGGTGACCGGCGAGCATGGGAAGCGCATCGGCAACGAGCACCAGTCTGTCGTCGAAGACGATCGCAACCGCCGTCGCCAAAGGCGCATCGGCCGCGGCCGGCTTTTCCCCCGTCATGGCGGCAAGCACCTTTTCCGGTCCCTTCACTTCGCCGGCGAAGCCGAGGCTCTTGGCGATTGCCGCCTTGCCCTCATCGGAGGCGCCGAGGCTTGCGAGACCGAGGGCGGCCGCAAGGCTTGCCGGCGACACCATGATATTGGCCGCCCCTTCCTTTGCCAGGGTGCGGTCGATGAGCTCGGCGGCAAGCCCCGCCTGGGCGGCAAGCACCGCCTTGCTGTCGCCGGTCTCGCCGGCATGGACTGGGGCAAACGCCATCAGGGAAGCGGCAAGACCGGCCAGCAGAGTGGATTTCGGCATGGTTCGCTCCTCTTCAGCGGATGCGATAGAATTTGGAATCGAACGACCATTTGCCCTGGGCGCCGGTCTCGTCGTCGCCGACGATCCTGAGGCTTCGGGCGAGATCGTAGACATAGTTGAAGGCGGCGCGCTGGCCGACCAGCGGTGTCGGCACATCCGGCAGGTCGAGCACTTCGATCGGCTTGTCGCTGAGGATGGCGACGACCATA
Source organism: Rhizobium sp. BK112 (assembly GCF_014193215.1). NCBI lineage: Bacteria > Pseudomonadati > Pseudomonadota > Alphaproteobacteria > Hyphomicrobiales > Rhizobiaceae > Rhizobium > Rhizobium sp. BK112. Next base: position 390,935 of record NZ_JACHYZ010000006.1, on the reverse strand, counting down.
CCGACGCCGGCCGGACCCTCGACCTGATATTCGAAGCCGATATAGGGATTGCGCGCATCGGGCACGACGACCGGCCGGGCCGGATCGAGCCGGTTGTCGCCGCTCTTGGCCGTCGGCTTCAGGCCCATCGAGCGCTTGTTCGGGTAGAGCTGCGTCAGCTTGCCAGCGGCGTCGATATCGACCAGGATCAGGTAACCGGACTTCTTGGTAGAGACGCGCATCGCCACCTTGTCGCCGATGCTGACGGCGGTGCCGGGCAGCATGTCGACGGCAACACCGGCCTCATTGTCGCTCTTCAGCGTATTTTCGACGGCGGCGACCGGCGTCTTCGCCTCCTCGCCGGTGATCACGTCGCGGCCTAGCGCATCCGGCAGGCCGTAGAATTGCGGGACCGGCGTGAAGCGGCAATCCTCGGCATGCGTCCGGCAATATTCGTCGGATTTGCGCCGGACATAATCGAGAAGGGCGGCATTGCTGACATTCGGCTTGTCGGCGGCGCGTGCCACGCCATCCTGCACGCCTTCGATGAAGTGGCGGGTGAAAACACCGAGCGCCGGCTTGGCCTCGCGATCGACGAGCGCCCACTGCCCTGCATTGACGGCCGACCAGACCATGGCGCTTTCGCCACCGAAGGAGAATTTCGCTTCCTTGCCTGACTTGTTCGGCGGTTCGATGGCTGCCAGTGCCGGGCCGAGGCAGCGCACGGTGCCGGAGGGTGCTGCGACCGCGCTGCGGCTGCCGGGGCCGACATGGCAGGCGTCGATCAGCAGGGTGACGCGGCGGTCCTTGAGGCTGTTCAGCCGTGCGGCGATCTCGGTTTCGCGGATCTGGTTGGTGACCGTCACCTTGCCACCCTCGCGCACCAGTTTCGCATCGGCTGCCACCAGCGTCGGGCTCGTCGTTTCCTCGGCGCCCATTTCCTCCGAGCCCTGGCCGCTGAAATAGAGGAAGACACGGCTTCCCGGCGTCGACTGGCGCACCAGCCAGTCGTCGATCTCGGCCAGGATCGCCTCGCGGGTCGCCTTGCGGTTGGTCAATGTGTGGATCTGTTCCGGGCGGTAGGCGAGCGTCTTGGCGAGGAAGACCTGCATCGCCTTCACGTCGCTGGCGGAGCCGGTCAATTTGGCCTCGCGCATCTCGTAATCGTCGATGCCTATCAGCAGCGCGCGATCGCCGGGGGAGCCTTGGATCACTGGCGTCTGGACGGTCGGGGATTGGACGTCGGGTTCGGCGTCTGCAGGCCCGGTGACGGGTTTGTCCGCGGGCATGTCGGGGCTTGGCGTTTCAGTCGTGCCGGCAGGCGCGCTATTGCCGGCGGGCGGGGTATCGCCGGCGGGCGGGGCGTCGCCGCTGGGCGGCGAGGTGATGGTGAGGTTGGCCTCTTCCTGCCCGGATTTTTGCTGCTTCGTTCCGGCGCCGGTGGTGGTTGACGCGACCTGATCGCCTTTCGCCGATCCTTCGACATCAGGCACATCGCCATCGGTCTTTGCGGCGATCCAGCCGCGGAAGGCAGCGACGCGGGTATAGACGCCGTAATGTTCGGCCTCGGCGCAGCCGGCGCCCCAGCTGACGATGCCGAGCTGGATCCAGCTTTTGTCGGGACGCTGGGCGACGAGCGGTCCGCCGCTGTCGCCCTGGCAGGCATCCTTGCCGCCTTCGGCATAACCGGCGCAGACATTGCGCTCGTCGATCGGGTTCATCCGCATCGAGCTGTCACGATAGGCGGCGCGGCAGTCCTCGCGCGGCACGATCGGCAGTTCGACTTCCTGCAGTTCGGTCGGCAGATATTTGTCATCCCACCCGTGGTCTGCCTTGGTGTAACCCCAGCCGGTGACGACGGCGGGGTGGCCCGCGGCCTCCACCGCCTCATCCGAGGCCGAGGCAAGGATCGCCGGCTTCGATTTGGCGGGCTCGGCGAGCTTGATGAGGGCAATGTCGTTGGCGAAGACCTTGCGGTCGAAATCCTCGTGGATAACAACGTCATCAACGGCAAGGCCGGGCTTGTCGGGCCCGTCGACCGCGATCACCTTGTCGATCTTCGACTTGCCCTCGACGATCAGCAGATCCCGGGCGAAGAGATCCTGCTTGCCGGAGCGGCCGCTGGTGACGCAATGGGCGGCCGTCAAGATCCAGCGCGGCGCGATCAGCGAGCCGCCGCAATGGCCGCCGAAGCGGCCGCGCTGTTCGGGGTCGGGCGCCAGGATCTTCACCTGCCAGGGCCATTCGCCTTTTCTCGCCGCCTGGCCGCCGATGACGCGCCCGCCATCCTCGCCGGCAAAATCGGTATCCTGCTGCGCAAGAGCTGGAGAGGTCAGAAGCAGCATGGCGGAGGCAATCGTGAGGACCCTGCTGATCGACGTGCTCATAGCTTGGCTCCGGCGGAGGTATAGAGGACCGTAAATCCGACGCGGGCGCCCTCGGGGAGGAATTCGCCGAGGCGCCTGGCGATATTGCCGGCGGTGCGGCGCCTGTCGTTTTGCTTCAGGAACTCCACAAGCTGCGGCATCGGGGTTTCAGAGGTGACGGCGACGAGCAGGTCGGTGCCAAACGGCGCGACGACCGAAAGATCGAGGTCGAAGGTCTGAGACATCTCGGCATCGGCCTCCTTCTCGTTGGGATAGAGGAACTGCACGGTGCCATCGCCGGTGACGTCGAAGAGCACGAGCTTGCGGCCCGATAGATCCGAAACCGTGACGCCGACGCGCTCGCCTTCGCCATGGACGGTGTCGGACGGCGTCACGCGCACGGTTTGCGGGTTTGTCTCCGACAGCCGCTTCAGCGTTTCGAGCGCGGCCATCCGGTCGACGACAAAAGGCATGTCGCCGGCGCCGACGCCGGAGGCGACGACATCGCCGCCGGCAATCGCCTCGCGATTTTCCGGATCGAAGACGAGTTCGGCATCGGCACCCTCGGTCACCTTGAATGGCGTGACAGCTGCGTCGATCCCCTGCAGAACCGGCTCGGACCCCAGGGCGGCGACGCTGATCGGCGTAGGCTCGGTGGGCAGCGGAGTGTTTGATTTCTCCGCCGCCGCCTGCGCCCCCGCCCCTTCGTAGGCATAGACGACCGCACGGTCGAGATCGGTTCCGGGCGGGCTTTCGGTAAAGATGTTCTGCCGCTGGTCGGTGAACTGATAGACCGCCTGGCGCACATATTCGAAGAGTTCGCGGCGGCTGACGGCGCCGTCGCCGTTGCGGTCCGCAGCCCCCTCGAAGGCGCGGGCGGTGGCATAACTCAGCGCGCCGCGCTTCTGCGGAATGCCGGGGATCGTGATCTCGGGCGACTTGGTGTTCTCGTCGACGGCGGCAAGGAAGGTCAGCCGTTTGAAATCGAAGCCGGTGGACAACGCATCCGCCGTCGTCGAGATCGGCGCGAGGTCATCCTCCTCGATCGTATAGGACGGCGCCTGACGCCAGGTGATCTCGGCGCCGCGCGGATCGACGTCGCGGGTCATGCCGCCGGCATGGCAGGTATCGGCGATGAAGACGACATCGGCGCCCTTGGCCTCGAGGTTGCGGATCAGCACCTTGAACTCGTCGCCGAAGATGCGCTCGCGCGATCCGGGCAGCCGGGTGTCGAAGCCGGCCAGCACATAGACCTCGTCGCGGCCGCTCGGTTTCGAGCCCTTGACGCGTTCCGGCTCGCTCGACCCGTGACCGGCAATGCCGAGCACGACGAGGTCGCCAGGCCCTGCCCGCTCCGTCACGGCCCCGATCGCTTGAAAAATGCCCTCGCGATCGGCTGCGCCATTCTTCAGGAGCGTCATGTCTTCGACGCCGACCGAGCGCAGCGACAGGGAAAGGTCCTCGGCATCGGCGACGGCGCCATGCAGCGGCGGGACATTGCGATAGAGATCGATGCCGACCAGCACCGCCCGGACCGCGCCGCGCTCGGGCGCCTCGATCGTCCTTGCCAGGCTGTCGGTGGCCGCCAGCGTGAGGAGGGCTAATGCGGCGGCCATGGAAACGGATGCGGACATGGCCAAACTCCCCTCGCCCCCGCTATTCGCGGCGCCATTCGACGCGCCGGTTCAACGCATCGACATCGTCTTCGGTGAGGTTTGCGGTTGCGGTCACGTCGACCGGCTCGGAGGCGCCGCGGCCCTCGGCATCGATCGTCGCGTCGATGCCGTGGCTCTTCAGGAAATCGGCGACGGCCTGGGCGCGGCGCTCGGACAGCTTCTGATTATAATCGTCAGCGCCGCGCCGGTCGGTATGGCCGACGAGGATGATGCGACCGGGCTTCTGCTCCTTCAGCGCTTCCAGCAGTTCCTCGGCGGCCTCGGTGCCGATCGAGGTGAAGCTCGACTTGTCGAAATCGAAGGTGATCGGCACCGGAATGGAGACCGGCACGATGCCGCGCACATTCTCGGAATAGATGCCGCCGAGCACGCCGCTGCGGTGATCCTTCTCGGCCGGCACGAAGCTGCCTTGCGGATTGTCGCTCGAAGGATTCGCGGCAAGGATGCGGGCCTGGGCGGCGCGCTGGATGAGATCGGAAATCGTTTCGGCCGGCGGCGCCTTCGGCGTGCGGGTCTCGTTCTTGATGATCTCGATCGCCTGCTGGTAATCGGCGGCGGCATCGGCGAAGCGGCGAGCGGAGAAATAGATCTCGCCGAGCGTGGCGGAAGCCTGCCACAGCACCTGCGGACTGTCGGCAGCGACAAGCAGCGGTTCGTAATCGGCGACCGGTCTGTCGGCGGCCATCATCTCCTGCGCGGCGGAAAGCCTGAGGGCTGCGACGCGGCGCTGGGCATTCACCTGGAACTGGCCGCAATCAGCGCTGACGGCGATCGCATCGGCCTCGGAAGCGGCAGCGGTGATATCCTTGGCGGCGACGGCGGTGTTCAGTTTGTCGAGAAGGGCGGTGCAAACAGGCGTATCGGCGTTGCCGACCTCGATCTCCTCGCCGGCTTGATCCGGTTCGGCCGAACGGCCAAGGTTCAGCTGCGGCATCTTGATGCTGAAGCCACCGGGCAGCTTGAATTGCGGCATCTTGATCTGCGGCATCGGCAGTTTCGGCATCTTGGTCTGAGAAGACTGGGCCGGCTGCTTGTACTGCGTCGGCTGCTTATATTGGGTCGGCCGGGTGGATGAGGTTGTGTCGGCAGGGCCGATCAGCTCCAGTTCGTCGGCGGCAAGTTCCTGGCCGGGCGCCAGATTGGTGACGATCTTGTATTTCTTCGGCGGCTGTGTGGTGGCCTGCTCGACGGGTTTCGGCGCGACTTTTTTCGGGGCAACGGGCTTCGGTTTTTCCACCACCGTTTCCGGCTTCTTGGCAACTTCCTGTTTCGTCACCGGCTTCGGAGCGGCTGCCGGTTTCGGCGCAACGGGCAGCTTTGCAGCCTGCTCGACCGGTGCGGGTTTTGCGGCAGGGGCGGCTGCGACGGGAGGAGCCGCGGGCAGACTATCGACCGTCGTCAGCATCAGCGTCTTGCTGCTGATCTTGGTGCCGAGGCTGCGGGCTTCCTCAAGGCTGCGGGACACGGCATCCATGCCGCCGTCGATCGAGCGGAACATGCCGCTGCCGCTGCCGCCGAGATCGGCGAAGATGGTCAGCGGCTTGGAGGAATAGAAGACCTTGATCTGCTCCTGGCCGACCGGACCTGAAACCTGCAGCCGGGCGCCGCTGGCCGGATCCGGCACCTGCACACGCTTGCCGGCGCCGATGAGTGCATCGGTCTGATACTTGTTCGGGAAAAGCTTCACCACCGCGCCGTTCGGCGAAACGTTCAGCACCGTGACATAGGCGTTTTCGCTCGACTGGATGAAGAGGCCGACCACTTCGCCGATGGCGTATTTGGCTTCTGCGCGATCGAAGGTGATGCTGACGGGGCCGGTCTGGGCCGGGGCTTCGGTCAGTGTGCGTTCGTTCTGCGCCTCGACGGCGGGAACCACCGAAAAGAGTGAAAGAAAGGTGGCTGCTGCTAGGATGGCTTTGCGGTTCAGCATTGGAAAACCTCCTCTTCGAACAATCTCACACTGTGTTGAAGATGAGAATAGCACTGACCGGCGAAATTGGGATGGTTTCGGCCGTCTTGCTTGAGGGAGGGTTACAAATTATTTGGAGCCTGAAAGTCTCCGGCAGGAAAAAGACGTGAGCAAGACTCGAGCTCGGCAATATCCGCCGCTTGTTATAGTCCGGTTCGACTGGCGGGAGGGCCGTTAGTTCTTGGGTTTTTGCCCGGCTGATTTCAAAATCGAGATCAGGTCGCTCATGCCCTCGGGCGAGGAATTGTAGAGCCAGAGAATATCCGGATTGTCGATCGCGAATTCCTTGCCGGGGCCGGAGCCCATGTCGCGGCCGGGCGAGGTCGCATCGGGCAGCTTGGCCTCGCCGGGCGCCAGCCCCTCGGCGCGCTCATGTTCGGCGATGATGGCGGTCGCCGCAGCAAAGGCCTTTTCGTCCTGTTGGCGCAACGCTGCCAGCGCGGGGTTGCGCGCCGCCAGCGCATCCTCGACCGGGCCGGCCTGACTAAGCTTGGGCATTTGCAGCGCCAGCAGCAGGCCGATCGACAGGGTTATGAGCCAGGATTTCGTCATCGTCGTCACATCCGTCTTATGGGCGCCATTACGCGACAAGCGCCCCGACAATAGGGAGAGGCTGGGAGGATGGCAACGGCGCTTGGCACCAATCGATTGGGAGGGTTGAAATCGACTGGCAGAGGCGCTTTCGCTCTTTGTTTTATGCATGTCGTTGCCCCGGAACCGCTGCACACTTCCGGGCGACATGCATTAGAGGATCTTCAATTGCTGCAGGCTGAGGCGCAGGTCGCGCAGCATCTCGCCGAAGATCTCCTCGATCATTCCCGTCGACCAGACGACCATGGTGCCGTAGGGCGAGCGCTTGCGCTGCATGAAGCCCGCCGTCTCGAAATCGATCAGCGTCTTGCGGCAGGTCTCGCTCGACATCACCGCGACCAGGAAACGGGCGAGATTGGACTGGTCGATCGCGCCTGATTTTTCCGCCCAGTTCTGGATCAGCCGCGGCTTGGTGTCGGCGGTGAACATCGAGGCGAGCGCCCGATCCTGCGACAGCCCCAGGCGCTGCAGCTTGGCCGGATCGCGGGTCAGCGAAACCACGTAATCATTGTGCAGATCGGCGAAGCGTTCGATATCCTCGGCCGTGTTGATGCCGAAAACCTTCATCGAATAGAGGAACTCGGCCATCAGATAGGTCGGCTCGGAGCGCAGTTGCGCCAGATGTTTGTCGTCCTTGCTGGCAGACGCCGCGCAGACGCGATCGGAAAAACCGATCCGTGCGGCGCGAACCTGCTCCAGCAGGCTGATATCAAGCGCCAGTTCGTCACCGTTCCATTCCAGCATAAGCATTTCCTGCCAGCAAATCTTCGAGACGATGATCTTGTACTATTCCAGGCGCAGATCTCCAAATCGTTTGGAAAGCAACAGCTTGCTGATGGGGCGCATCTATCTTACCATTTTGAATGGCTTGGCAGTCTTTTCGAGGGTCGAGGCAATGCGTGGTTTGGGGTCGCATATTCTGTTTGCCGCGGCACTTGCAGTCGCCTCGCCAGGTCTTGCCAAAGACACGACAATCATAGAGCTTCGCAGCGGCGACGGCGCGCGTTCGGTCGGCATCATCTCGTCCAACGAGGAAGTGGAGGCATCCGGGCCTGCGGCGATCACCGTCGGTGACAACGGCACCATCTACATTCTCGACCAGAACAACGGCCGCGTGCTCGCCGTCGACGCCGAACGTTCGCAGGCCGATCCGGAGATCCTGCCGCTGCCGGAGAATGCCACGCCGGAGGATCTCGCCGTCGTCCACAACGAACTCTACCTCTGGTCCGATGGCGTCGTGCCGCTCGAGCGCGCCACCGATGCCGACGGTCGGTCGCAGACGCTGCGCGCCGTCGATGGCGACGGCGATGCCGACGACTACACCCGCTCGGTCTTCGCCTCGATGGGCTCGGTATCGCCCGGGCCGCTGAACAGCATCATCGACGAGATCGGCCGCAGCGTGAGCCGGTCCGAGGTCCGACCACCGGTCAAGCAATATGTGCCGAGCCGCGGGCTCGGCGATATCGTCGCCGAAGTCTCGGCCGCCAACGACAAGGCTGAGATCCTGCTGCGGCGCAGCAGCTCGGAGGAGAATTTCCTGTCGCTGCAGCTGACCTCCGAAGGGCGGATCGGCACCGTCGAACTGCTCGACATCGACACAACAGGCCGGCCCTATGCGCTGGTCGAGCTAGTGCCGGCCGACCGACCCGAACGCACCGGCATGCTGGTGGTGCGGTTCACGCCGAACGGGACAATCGACCGGGTCTACGACCTGCCGATCGAACCGGGCACGGTCTTCTCCAGGCGCTTCGTGGCGATCGGCCCGCGTGGCGACGTGCTCTATTTAAGATCGCTGGAGAGCCGGGCGCAGGTGCTGCGGCTCGACGGCAGGGAGCCCGGCCGCAAGCTTGCCGTCGCCAGCCCCGCCAAGCAGCCGAATGCCGGCAAACCGGGCAAGACGCCGAAGGTGGCGATCGTGCCGAAATCGCGCAGCGACGTCATCGAGCGGGCGATCGGCTTCGAGACGCTGAATTGGCTGGTGACGCCGACGGCCTATGGCAAGGATCCCGGGCCTGGCTGCGACAACATGAACCGGCTGCGCCGCCCGACCTACCTGATCGGCAAGCGCGGCCAGACGGTCAAGGGCGTTCCCTATTGCTGGGGTTGCAAGACGCCGCTCGAGAATTTCATCGGCGGGGTGGAAAAGGGCCAGGCCGCCGGCAATGTCTGCACCAAGAGCGCGCCGCAATCCAACATCCTCGGCGTCGACTGCTCCGGCTTCGTCAGCGACGCCTGGGGCCTGAAGATGCATGTGACGACGCGCGCCATCCCCGGCATCACCAAGCGCCTCTCCGACCCCTGGTCGATGCGGCCGGGCGACGCGCTGAACAAGCCCGGCTCGCATGTGCTCTTGTTCATGCGCTTTACCGACGACCGCAAGGTGGAGGTGATGGAGGCCTCACCGAATGCCTGCAAGGGCCGCGTCTGCCGCAACACCTATTCGCTCGGCAGCCTGCTGATGCGCGGTTACCAGCCGGTGCGCTTCAGGGGGCTGGATGGCTGACGGCGGAAGCGTCATGTCACCGGTCTGCTGCATAATTCAAAGTATGACAGCGGCTGTCGGCTGTCCGGTTCGTACCCGCAAGTTGCCCCTCACCCTAACCCTCTCCCCGCTCGCGGGGAGAGGGGACGTGCCCCGCGAGAGGTTAGTGGGGAACGGAGAGGTTGCGGCATATCCCCTTCGCCCCGCGAGCGGGGAGAAGGTGCCGGCAGGCGGATGAAGGGGCCGACCTCGCCGATCTCCCTCTGGTTTAAGTCCTTTGCGGGTCTTTTCAGACGCGCGGCGCTGTCGGCGCCAGCCGCCGTTTCGCCATCGCCAAGAGCCCATGGGTGGCGACGCTCTCAGTATAGTCCCGATAGGCGGGATCCCGGCTCAGCATGCGCTCTTCGGCACGGGCGCGCATGACGTAGATAAGACTGACGATTGCCAGCATGCCGGCCCGGGCAAGCCCCTCCGTCAGGCCGCCGGCAATGAAGCTTGGAAATGCAAACAGCCACCAGGAGATGTTCTTCGAGACATAGGCCGGGTGTTTGATGAAGCGATAGGGGCCTGTTGTGATGATGCCGCGATGGGTCAGGTTGGAAAATCGCGGCCCGAAGGCGACGGTCGCCCAGACGTAGATCAGGGTGCAGAACAGCGTCGCGACGCTCCAGAGGATGAAGATGGCCGAGCCCTCCTGGATCACCGTTTCCCAGCCCGGCCCGTCGCCATAGGGCACGAAGGCATGCGAGATCGCCGGGAAGAGCGGCTCATAACAGATGAGGCAGACCAGCCAGCCGAGCGCCGTCGTCTCCGTTGCTCTGACATGCCAGCCAAAAAGCTTGAAGGTGGCAATATAGCCGCCGGCGGCAAGCACGACGTCGAGGAGAAAGACGAGCCGCATGAGACCTTCGAACCAGGCCGCGGAGAGCGGCGGATACGCCCATGCCGGCTTGTCGGCAAGATCGGTAAGAGCCGCCATGCCCCCTGAAAACATCAGCACGAGAAAGAAGCATTTGATTGCGAGCAGGCGCAACGCGAACAGCACGTCCTCGTCGCGAAAATCCTGCATCAGCACCGCGCGCCCGACCTGATGGAGATAATCGTCGGGCTCTTCGGCGATCTGATCGGTGGCTACGATGTAGAGGATGGTGGCCGCAGCAAGCGCGATGGAAATGACGATGGTCGTGTGGCCGGCCTCGATGAACCATTGGACCGCCGACGACTGTGTGAAAAACGGAAAGACCGAACAGGCGATGACGACCACGCCCAAAAGTGCAGCGAGGCCGACGAGCTTCGTTCCGATGCGCCGCCAGAAGATGGCGGGAGCCTCGTCCCGCCTCTCTCGCGATGTCCAGGCCCGACGCGCAGCCGGGGTGCCCTCGACGACGATCCAGGCCAGGAGAAGGCAGAACACGGCGAGCGCCATCGCCTTGCCGGGCTCAAGCTGCAGATAGGCCGAGAGCGCAATGCCGATGAGAACGCCGACAAGGGTCCCAGCCTGGCTGACGAGAGAGTTCCCGGTAACGGTATCCCTGTCCCGCGATATCGGCACGCGCTCGGCTTTCTCGATTACATTGCCGGCTGGACGGAAGCCGGAGAGCTTAGCCGCGCTTGCATGGCAAGCGCCATTGCGGCTTCATCCGTCGGCGGAGACGCATCCTCCGGCAGCGAAATCATCGCAATATCGAGCTTGTCATAATCGACCATATAGTAGCCCGTTCCGGTATCGATGACCGCCTCAGGTCTGATCTCCAGCAGATCCTGCGCCATGGTGCCGACGAATATCGGGCCGCCCCAGACATAGCGGAACGCGTAGACCGGTATGCCCTCAGCCGAGATGCCGAGCCGGCGGATATCGGTCTTCAGACGGCGATCGGACCACGAACCGCCGCTGGAACTCGATGAGCCGCCGCCACCAGAGCCGGAATTCCCGCTGGAACTATTCTCAGAACGGGTGAAAGCCGGTTGAGTGTTCTGCACGGCCACTTTTTTAATGGTGGGTGTGGTTTTTCTGGCCGGCGTAACGTTCCGGGCCGGAGTAACGTTCCTGGCCGGCTCTTCGCTGGTGAACAGCGTTTTCGCGCCAGGATCGAAAATGCAACTCTGCAAGATTGCGCCTGAACCTGCAAGGAAGGTCGAGCAAAGCAGAACACGGATGATGAGCTTTCTTGTCATGAAGGGCGCCCCCAGATCGCCGTCTTAGAAGAGATCGTACCTCGGATTTCGCTTGACCCATGTCGCCTTGGCGAGCTGAACGAGCCTGTCGTCGAGCGACTTGGTCTTCGGAAGCGCCTTTTGCTCTTGAGCGGTCAACTCGGCAGTGAAGGTTTTTTCCGCTTTCTTCTTTGCAGCATTCGGCAAGGCCTTGAGTGCCGCCTTCGCCTGGTTCTTCGGGTCGCCGCTGCCCGGCATGTTGACGGCGGTGGCCAGCGCGAAATAACGCGCCGCCGTTGCCAGGCTGTCAGCGTCCGCACCGTCTTCCTTCGCCAGGATCGCGCGGTCCAGCGCCCCCCAATAGTCGCCGCGTTCTGCGCCCATCTCCAGCCATTTCACCGCTTCCGCCTTGTCGGCGGCAACGCCGATGCCGTCCCGATACATGCGTCCAAGATTGGTCGGGGCATAGGGCTGACCGCCCTCCGCTGCCCGCGTGAAAAGGTCGAGCGCTTTCGGGAGATCCTCCGGAGCGCCTTTTCCGAAACGGTAGACGAGGGCAAGATTGTTCAGCGAATAGATGTCGTTGCGCTGGACGCCGGCCTCGTAGAAACGGATGCCGCGCTCCGGATCGGCCGGCACGTTGACGCCGTTCAGGAAGATATAGCCAAGTTCGTTCATCGCGTAGGTATGGCCGAGATCGGCGGCCTGCAGCATCAGGCGCAACCCCAGCTGCTGATCGGCCTTGGTGCCACGGCCGTAGTAAAGGGCCTTGCCGTAGCTGTGTAGGGCGAATGGATCGCCCTTGGCCGCACCGCCCTTGGCGATCTCGCTTGCCTTGGCTGCGTCGCGCGGGACGGAGGCACCGAATTCATAAAGGCTCGACAGCTCATAGATCGCCCGGACATGCCCGGCATCCATCGCCTTCGTGATCGTGGCAAAAGCCGTCTTCGTATCGCGATTGGCAAGCTGGGCGCGGCCGAGCTGGTAGACGAAACGCGCCACCTCAGGATAGGCCTTGACCGCCTCCGTGCAGGCCGGCAGTGCGGAGGAGGGGTCGATCTCGTTCGGCAGTTTTCCGGCGGTCACGCCCTGCAGGTCGAGGGGTGCCGCGGCCGCGGTATCGCAGGCGTCGAGCGCCGGTTTGAAGGTGATGGTGGCCGGCGCCAGGTCGTCATTGGCGGCCTGCAGCGTCAGGGCGAAAGGCTGGTTTTCGGTGCCGATCTGCGGCTCGTAGGAAAGGGTCGGAATATCGGCGGCCTCCAGCACGTGGCCAAGCCCGATCACCCGGTCACCGGCGCGCAGTGTGCCCTTGTCGGGCAGGGCCGCGACCTTGAAGGTCATTTCGGTGGCCGATGCCGGGACGGCAGGCAGGCCGGCTTCGACGGGGCCGACGCCGATCGTTGCGCTGACGTCGCGCGGCAAGGTCTTCAAATAGGCATCGGCATCGGCAAGCCGCACCTGTTTTTGCTGTTCCAGCTGGGCGAGCTTGGCGCCGGCATCCGCCGAGACGGTAATTGCCACCACGCCCTGGGTCGCCTGGCCATAGGGGTCGCTGACGGTATAGCCGATCAGGCCGACGGTTCCGGCGGCAACGCCGGATGAATCAAAGGTCAGCGCCGTCAGGGCTGCCACAGGGATCTTCGCGCCCTGCTCGACGGGTTTGCCGTCGAAGCTGAGCTTGCCGGTCTTTGGAAGCTGGTTGAGGGTGACGAGCAGTGCTGCGCCGGTCTCGTCATGCGGCGGGGCGATCGGCAGTTTGGTGGCGGTGGCACCCTCCGGCACGCTCACCTGCTGCATCGGTTCGACGCTCGGCGGCGGCGGCGCCGGAATGAAATAGAAGCTGTCGGTCAGCGACGAGTTTTCCCAGGGAACCTGCTTGCCGCCGGTCATGGCGATCACATCGCGGCGCACATCGGTCAGGACCTGGCGGATTTCCTTGTTGGGTTCGCTGGCGCGCTTGATGAAGGATTCGGAATAGGGGCTAAGCGCGCCCGTGCCATCGAGCGCCACCTGGCCCGGTTCGGTGGAGAAAGCGATCAGGCTGCCGAGATCGCTGTCGATGCGCGCCAGTCCGCGTGTGGCGCCGACCGGTTCCAGCTTTTCGGCCATCCAGAATTTCTGGGCGTTGAAGGGATTGTTGCGGCAGGCGTCGAGGAAGATCAGCTGCACCCGCGAATTCTGCTTGAGATGGTTCAGGATGAGGTCGAGCGGCATGGTCTGCGTCTCGACGTCATAGGGCGTCTCCAGTGTCGCATCGACCGGCACGATGAAATTCTGCCCGCCGACCTGGATGCCATGGCCCGAATAATAGATCAGGCCCGCCTCGGCATTGCTGGTCGAACGCAGGAAACGGCGCACCGTATCCTCAAGCCCGATACGGTCGACATTGACGCCGATCGTCACGTCGAAACCGGCAGCCCGCAGCGTGGTCGCGACCTCTTCGACGTCATTGGCGGGATTGGGCAGCGAGGGCAGCGTCTTATAGACCGAGTTGCCGATGACGAGCGCGACGCGGCGCCCGCTCTCCTCGGTAATGGCGGCATATGCCGTGCCGATCGACAGCAGCATTGCCGCGACGATCAGCAAATAAGCGCACAGTCTCCTGACGTGGTGAAACTTGGGCATGGCTCGATCGCAAACATCTATTGTCCAGGGTTCAATAAAATTTGCTGGCCTGCTGGTGCTGGCCCCCCTCCGCATTCACACGACGAAAATATTCCTCGGCGCCTCAAAAGGCAAGCTTCGCCGCCTGCAAGTGAATTGGAGCGGTTCCGTCAGATTGGAAGCCCATCATCGACAAGAAAGACTGTCGAAATCAGGAATTTAACATGCGGCCGGCGAGGTTTCCTTAACCTCGAAACGTATAGTTGCTGATCGAGGCCGGTTTCATCTCGATGGAGAAGCCCGGCAGGCTGGGCGGCATATAGGCGGCGTTCTCGATCCGGCAGGGGTCGAGGAAGTGTTCGTGCAGATGATCGACATATTCGATGACGCGGCCGTCCTTGGTGCCTGAGACCGCGACGTAATCGATCATCGACAGATGCTGTACATATTCGCAGAGGCCGACGCCGCCGGCATGCGGCCAGACCGGCAGGCCGAACTTGGCGGCGATCAGCAGCACCGAGAGAACCTCGTTCAGCCCGCCCATGCGGCAGGAATCGATCTGGACGATATCGATCGCGCCTTCGGCGATGAACTGCTTGAACATGATGCGGTTCTGGCACATTTCTCCGGTCGCGACCTTCACCGGGCCGATCGCCTGGCGGATCTTGCGGTGGCCGGCAACATCATCGGGGCTGGTGGGTTCCTCGATGAAGAAGGGCTTGGCGAAGGAGAGCGCCTTGACCCAGTCGATCGCCTGGCCGACATCCCAGACCTGGTTGGCGTCGATCATCAGGTAACGATCGGGGCCGATCACCTCGCGGGCGATCCTCAGACGCCGGATATCGTCTTCCAGGTCGCGGCCGACCTTCATCTTGATATGGTCGAAGCCGGCGTCGATCGCCTCCTGGCACAGGCGGCGCAGCTTTTCGTCGCCATAGCCGAGCCAGCCGGCCGAGGTCGTGTAGCAGGCATAGCCGTCTTTTTCGAGGATGGCGATGCGTTCGGCCTTGCCCGCTTCGGCGCGCTTCAGGATCTCGATCGCCTCGTCACGGGTGAGAACATCGGTGAGATAGCGGTAATCGACGATATCGGCGATCTCTTCCGGCGACATATCGGCAACGAGCCGCCAGACCGGCTTGCCGGCCTGTTTGGCCAGCAAATCCCAGACGGCATTGACCACCGCGCCGGTCGCCAGATGAATGGCGCCCTTGTCCGGGCCGATCCAGCGCAGCTGGCTGTCGCTGGTCAGATGCCGCCAGAACCGGCCGGGATGGGCGAGAATCTCGGCAAGATCGGCGCCGACGACGAGGTGGCGCATCACCTCGATCGCCATGCAGCAGATGTCGTTGCCACGGCCGATGGTGAAGGTCAGCCCATGGCCGGCAAGATCAGGCGCGTCCGTATCGAGAATGACATAGGCGGCCGAATAATCCGGATCGGGGTTCATCGCATCGGATCCGTCCAGGCTTTGCGACGTGGGAAAGCGGAGATCGAAGACGCGAAGATCGGTGATGCGGGTCATGGGTGTTCCTCCCGATTATCATTGTATGGGCCGATTGCGGTGGCTGGATCAGCCGGCAGGACTACCGGCTGAAATCAGATCGTCCAGCCGCCGTCGATGGCGATCGCCTGGCCCGACGTGTAGGTCGCGCCGGCGAGATAGACGGCGAGATCGGCGATCTCCTCCGGCGAGCCCAGCCGGCCCATCGGCTGGCGGGCGATGAAGGCGGCGCGCGCCGCATCGTAATCGCCCTGGGCGCGCATGCGGTCCTGCAGCGACGGGCTTTCCACCGTGCCGGGGCAGATGGCGTTGCAGCGAATGCCCTGGCCGACGTAATCGGCGGCGACGGATTTGGTCAGCCCGATCACCGCCGCCTTGGTGACGCCATAAGCGAAGCGGTTCGGCACGCCCTTGATGCTGGAGGCGACGGAGGCCATGTTGACGATGGACCCGTCCTTGCTTTCGATCATGCCCGGCAGCACGGCCCGGATGGTGCGGATCATCGCCTTGACGTTGAGGTCGAAGGCGAATTCGAGATCGGAATCCTTCATCTCGAGGATAGAGCCGGCATGAACGAAGCCGGCGCAGTTGAACAGCACGTCGACAGCGCCGATCTCGGCGACGAGGGCCGTGACCGCATCGTCTTCGAGCACGTTCAGTCTGTGGGTGGAAACGCCGGTTTCGGCGGCCAGCGTCGCCAGCGCCTCGGTGTTGATGTCGGTCGCGTGGACCTTGGCGCCGACCGCGGCAAAGGCTGTCGCCGTCGCCCGGCCGATGCCCTGGCCGGCGGCGGTGATGAGAACGGTCTTGCCGGAAAGTCTGTTTGTCATATCACGGGCCTTTTCTGGAATTGTCTATGCTGGACGACGGAATGCGGTTTGTCTTGATGAGGCTCGGGGGCGAGGCTCGGGCCTTTTCTCATTTTGCGCGCTTCGACGGTCGTCCGGCAAGATATTGTTGGTGGCTTGCCGCCCAGTCCTGGTGCCAGGAAGGCCACGCGGTTTCACCTGATATCGGGCGACGTCTTCAGTCATGATTTGTCTGTTTATAGACAAACAGACGATTGGCCAAGGGTCAAGCGTGAAGTTTTCCTTTTCCGGCTGCAGTTCTGCGTATATGCAGAATGGTATTCACAGGAGGAAGGAATGGAGACCGACGAGTCAGACCGCTACCGCGCTCCTGCCCTCGACAAGGGCCTCGATATCCTGGAACTGCTCGCCGGTGTCGATACCGGCCTCACCCAGGCCGATATCGCCAAGCGGCTCGACCGCAGCCCCAATGAATTCTACCGCATGCTCGATCGCCTGGTGCGCCGCGGTTACGTCACCCGGCTGGACGGCGATCGCTATTCGCTGACATTGAAGCTCTTCGGTCTTGCCCAGTTGCACGCGCCGGTGCGCCGGCTCGCCTCCTATGCCACGCCGCTGATGCGCGATCTCGCCCAGCGGACGCGCCAGGCCAATCACCTTGCCGTCTTCGATCGCGGTGCGGCGGTTGTCATCGCTCAACAGGAGGCGCCTGACTATTGGGGGTTCTCGATCCGCATCGGCGCCCATATCAGCCTCTTCGACACCGGTTCGGGGCATGTGCTGCTCGCCTTCCGCAGCGAGGAGGAGCGGGAGATGATGATCTCGGAACATGTGCGCAGCCGCGCCGACATCGAACTCGGGCCCGATTTCTACGACCGCCTCGAGCAGATCCGCGAGCGCGGCTACGAGATGATGGCAAGCGCCCAGACGGCGGGCGTCTACAACCTTTCCGCCCCGGTGCTCGGGCCGGACCGACGCTGCATCGCCGCCCTCACCTGCCCCTTCATCGCGCTCGTTAATGCGCCGTCCGCGCCCGATATCACCCAGACGATCATGCTGGTGCAGAAGACCGCCGCGCAGCTTTCGCTGCTCGCCGGCGCCGATGTCGGCCATTCCGGCTGACGGGTCCCCTCGGAAAAGGCCGTCGCGAAGCAGACTTGCGAATCGCATAAGTTCGTGCTTATGTGTCGACATGATCGAGAACGACATTTTCCGAGCCTTGGCCGACCCAACCCGCCGCGCGATCTTCGAGAAGCTGGCGGCGGGCGGCATGAACGCCAGCGCCTTGCGCGCGGGCATGGAGATCAGTCAACCGGCAATGTCGCAACATCTCTCGGTTTTGCGGAACGCAAAGCTCGTGAGGGAAGAACGGCAGGGGCGTTTCGTGAATTACGAAGTCGATCCGGAGGGACTGGCTCTCATCGCGCAATGGTTGGCGAAATATCGTGCCTACTGGCCTGCCCGCATCGAAGCTCTCAAGGTCTTGCTGAAGGATATGGACCAATGAACGACGGAAAGGCCACCGAGCATAAAGACGGCATCGAACTGGAATTCGATCTGGATGAACCGCCGCACAAAGTCTGGCGTGCAATCAGCATCCCCGAATTTCGGGAAAACTGGTTGCCAAAAGACGCTTTGGCCGATCCCGAACCGGCCACTGTCACACCTGGCGAGGAAGTCCGTTATAGCCTGCGCGACAACGCTCCACCTTTCCTTGAAAGCTCGGTGACGTTCACGATCGTCCCGAACGCGACCGGCGGCACCCGCCTGCGCATTATCCACGAACTGACCGACGCGAGGCTCGACCGGATGGCGAAAGCGGCCGCGAACAGCAACAGTCCGCCCGTCATGCTCGCCGCCTGACGCGGCAAGCCCCGTTAAATTCTGGAAGATTGGAGTTCGCCGATGCGCGAAGCGATGCAACTCGTCCCTATGGTCATAGAACAATCCAGCAGAGGAGAGAGATCTTTTGACATTTACTCCCGTCTTCTGCGCGAACGCATCATTTTCCTCAACGGCGAGGTTAACGACACCGTTTCCGCTCTGGTCTGCGCGCAATTGCTGTTTCTTGAGGCCGAGAATCCAAAGAAGCCGATCAATCTTTACATCAATTCGCCGGGCGGTGCCGTGACCAGCGGCCTCGCCATGTATGACACCATGCGCTTTATCCGCGCGCCGGTTCATACGCTTTGCATGGGGACAGCCCGGTCAATGGGATCGTTCCTGCTGATGGCAGGCGAGGCCGGCGAAAGAGCTGCATTGCCCAACGCCAGTATCCTCATTCACCAGCCCTCCGGTGGCTTCCAAGGGCAGGCTTCGGACATGCTGATTCACGCCGAAGAAATCCTCAAGACCAAGCAGCGCATGACGCGGCTCTATGCGGAGCATTGCGGACGCTCCTATGAAGACTTCGAGCGCGGGATGGATCGCGACCGCTTCATGACGGCGGAAGAAGCATTGGAATGGGGTCTTATCGACCGTATTCTATCGGTTCGGGAAGACACGGCCAGCCTATAAGCTGTCGCGGAAATCCAACAAAAGTTGGAATTTTTAACCGCCGGGAATTTCTATTTGAACAATCCATTCACCAGGGATAGGTTGCCGCAAAACCACTCTTGGAGGAGAGAGCGTGTTCATCGACACCCATCTGCACATCATCGATCGGTCGGCGCTGCCCTATCCCTGGCTTGCCCAGGCGCCCGCTCTCGATCGTGATTTCCTCTACGAGACCTATGCGACTGAGGCCCGGCGCTGCGGCATCACCACGGCGCTGCATATGGAGGTCGACGTCGATCCCGCCGCCATGCAGGCCGAGACCGATCACGTTGCCGACATCGCCAAAAAGGAAGGCAGTCTGCTTGCCGGCGCCATCGTCTCCTGCCGACCGGAGGAGCAAGGTTTTGCCGCCTATCTCGAGCGACAGAAGGCCGATCCTTTCGTCAAGGGGTTCCGCCGCGTGCTGCATGTCGTGCCCGACGATGTCTCCGAAGGCGCCCTGTTCCGCGAAAACATCCGGCGCATCGGCGGCAGCGGCCTGACCTTCGACCTCTGCACCTTGCCGCATCAGGCAGGCCGGGTGGCGGCCCTCGTCGATCTCGCGCCCGATGTGCAGTTCGTGCTCGACCATTGCGGCGTGCCCGATATCCGCTCGGATGCCTTTGAGCCCTGGAAGGCCGGCATATCCGAAATTGCCCGGCGGCCGAACGTCGTCTGCAAGGTCTCGGGCGTCGTTGCCTATGCGGATGCCGAGACCTGGACGGCGCAAACGCTGCGGCCCTATATCGAACATGTGATCGCAAGTTTCGGCTGGGATCGTGTCGTCTGGGGCAGCGACTGGCCGGTCTGCACGCTCGGCGGCGGCCTCTCCACCTGGGTCGCGGCGACCCATGCTATGCTTTCCGGCGTTGATGAGGCCGAGCGCTCGAAGCTGCTTTTCGCCAATGCGCAGCGTCTCTGGGCGTTCTAAAAAGCACCACCCCAAAAGAGCGCAGTGGTTATCAAAGACTTAAAGCGCATTTGCATGGACCGGGTGAGGCAACGCTCTTCGCTCATTGTTTTTATGCATATCACCCCCGGATTCGCTGCACACGCCCCGCCGACAGGCGTCAACATCACGAAAACAATGACGTGCCCGGCAAAAGTGCTACTTTGGCATGTTTTTTGCTGGTGATGTGTGGTGAGATAATGACGCAGACGCGTTGTATCGGTTTGGGACGACTTACAACCGAGCAATTGCTAGCTTTATTCATCTCGGGTAAAAGTTGTCAGGCGGAGATATGGCAAATGGCCTGATCTCCGCTGTATCAGGAGGGAAATAAATGAAAGAAGAACCGCACTCAGTAGATGTTCACGTCGGAAAGACGATCCGCATCCAGCGTCTGTTGAGGAAAGTTTCTCAGACGGAACTGGGAGATCGTGTCGGCGTAACGTTCCAGCAGATCCAGAAATACGAAAAGGGTTCCAACCGCGTTTCCGCCAGCATGCTGGTCGAAATCGCCGGCGCGCTGAAGGTCGATGTCAGGACGTTTTTCGACGACCTGTCGACCCCTGCTACGGCCAACGACAACCCTGCTCCAAGCGAGGAATTCGTTATTTCGCGCGAAGGCGTCCTTCTCAATGCGGCGTTCTTTTCGATCAAGAACGAAGCTCTTCGCAAGAAGATTCTGAAGCTCGTCCAGGCGATCGCCAACACCGAACAGTTGGACGCTGACGCGGCCGAATAAACCGGTCCTTCACGCAATCCAACGGGCCGCATGAGGGTCAATGGCGATCGATCAGAATTAGATTCTCGCTGGCATCCTTCATTGCGATCTTGGCTTTGCTGCCGAGCAGCTTCTCGAGATTGACGTCAAGCTCCCTGTCGGGATCTATGCCGTCCCAATCGATAACGACCTGCAGCAGCGCCATGTTCGTCAGGTGCATCAGATTACGCAGCTGAAGCTTTTCAGCCTCCTCCTTGGCTACCGACAGCAGCCGGAAGATCCTTGCGTATTCGCTGCCTGTACCTTCGTTGTGTTGTTCAAACATCGTTCCCGCCTTCGTTGGCCGTGAAACCCTACGATTCCATCCACTACTGCATCTTTGTGCCGCGACCGTTATTCAAGCGTTACAGCAACCGCATTGCGCGTGACTTCGGCGTGCAGGAGGTCCCAGTGCGAGGTTGCGGCAAAATGCCAGTCACGGTTGACGGGAAGGAATTTGTCCCTGCGCAGCCATTCCAATACCAGCCGCGCGTCGTTGCGCTTGCGCTCGACGCGGTTGCCGCGAATGGTGGCGAGGATGTGGTCGCGGCGCGGTTTACGGAAATGGCACTCGTCGGCCACCTTCGCATAGGTGCGCTCGGAAAAATGCAGGAAACGGCCGGCAAGCAGAAGCTTCTTGCGCTCGCCGGGTGAAATCTCGCCGCTGGCGTAAAGCGCATCGATCGTCGGCTCGAAATCGACCCAGGGCACGGAAAGCGGCAGCCAGCCAAGTTCCTGCGGCGCATGCACCAGCGCGACGGCCTCGTCGTCGAGCAGCCGCCCTGACTCATAATCCTCGAAGATCGAGCCGAGCCCGACCATGCCGAAGGGGGCGCATTCGGCTGCCCGCAACGCGCCCATGCTGGCGCCGCCGGCAACGGCGACATCGTGTTCGAGCGCGTACAGAATTTCCTTGTGCCAGACCGAAGGCAGATCGCCGAAATAGCCATCGACGAGGCCGATCGCGGTGGCGCCGTCCTCAACGGCTTTCAGAATGTCGCCGGCGGCGGCCGGCGGCCGGAAGTCGATGCAGGAAGACATCGCCCTTGCCGCGGCAAGATCGCTGCCCAGGCTCGGGCCGACGAACAGCACCTTCATGATTCGGCTCCTCTTATGGTGTTGACGGCGCGCATGCCGAGCTGGATGTACTGGCCTGAGATATCGACCTCCAGGCCGGGCACGATCACTCTGACGACGGAGACCGGCAGGGCCGGGTGCGGAAACGGCACGACCACGATCTGCTCGATGCCGGTGGCCACCAGCCGGTCGGCAATATGGCCGATGGTCTCCTGGATCGTCGCTTTGCGGTGATGACGGGGCTGGAATGGGCGCATCCGGCCGTCGCCCTCGCACAGTTCGACCACCTGCTGCATCGCCGCACTCCTGTCGAGCCGCTGATAGATGCGCGGCGAGAAATCGTCGCGGCTGCCGGCAATCGCAGTCAGCCGGCTCTGCGCCGCTTCGGTAATGGCGCGCAGCGCGGCGCGCACGGGATCGGGGTGGCAACCGCAGCCGCCGCAGACATGCGACCAGCGCGCGTCGACACGGTCGGAAAGATTGCCGGGCATGATGACGGCCAAAAAGGCGGGAATACCGATATCCGTCGTCATGTCGAGCAGCAGCAGTTTCATGCCGGCGCGGGTGATCCGGTCGGTCATGACGTCGATCACCGCATCGCCGAAGGAGGCCGGGTCGATGCGGCTTTCCTTCAGGCGCTCCGGCGATTTCAGCTGGGTCAGAGCCCAGGCGTCACGCTCCACCAGCTCGCAAAGCCCATGCAGGACCGCCTCGGACGGCGTGTTGCCGGAGGCCAGCCCATCGCTCGACTGCTCGAAGCCCGGCGGCCTCTCGCCGCGATGGTCGAGACCGACAAGCCACCAGGGTACGAAGACGCTGCTGCCGGACAGGATGTCGAGCCCGGAGCACCAGGGAATGGGACGGCTGCCGATCTCGTCGGGCGCGCAGCGTGCGACATTGTCGAGGTCGATCATGGCGGCACGCTCCGCCCGCATGCTCTCGACGGTCGCCTGCGTCAGGTCGGCGGGGGCAATTTCGGCGATCCGCGTCTCGACCGCCTCCATCGCCGCCGAGGTCATGGCGGCCTCGTTGTCGATACCCTTGCCCTGAAAGACCGAGAGCGTATGGCTGTTCGGCCTCGTTGCGAAGGCGACGGGGATGTTCAGGACGTCGAGCGCCGTCAAGAGACCGACGCGGGTGATGCCGAATTCGCGCAGATGCGGCCTGATGGCCGCGAAGGTCTGCGCCGGCGTGACGGCGCGGTCATGATAATCGCTGACGCCTGCCGATGATCGTTTGAGGTCACCGGCAAGCGTTTCAAGGTCGGTGAAAGCGGACATACCGATTTGTTCCTTAGCGGAACCTCAGCGCATGCGTCAGGCTCTCGAGCGCATTGGCGGAAACGTTGAGTTCATCCTGCTTCATGGCTGCTCTGGCAGCTGCAGAGAAGCGCAGCGACGGTGTCTGAACTGCAGTGCTTTCAGCATTCGTCTTCATGTTCCATCTCCGATTGGTTGGGCAGCGCCTTGCTGCCGTTAACCATCAGAGGGAAACATTACCTGCGTCATTTAAGCGTTACAGGCTTCGTTAAAAGGCCGCGCAATCAGGGAAGACCGGCAAGATGCAGGCCCTGTATCAGCGGTTCGGTATAGGCGGGATCGCGATCGGGGACGAAATGGCGGATGTCCTCGCTGCGGAAATCGGGGAAGTTTTCCAGCACCACCCTGGCATAATTCCTGGCCTTGGCCGTATCGCCCGCCATAGCATGCGAGGCGGCGAGCAGGCGGGCGGTTGCCTGCTTGGCCTTCACCGGTTCCAGCGCCTCGATCGCCATTTCATACTCTTCGCGCATGAAATGGATGCCGCCGAGGTTCCAGTAATAATAGTCCGGCGGCAGCGGATTGAGTTTGAAGGCCGCGCGGCTGAGCTCCAGCGCCCGATCGAAATCGCCATCATGGGAAAGCGCGTCGGCGAAATCGGCGAGGATGTCGGCATCATTGGGATTGAGATCCTGGGCCTGCTGGAAATATTCCAGGCTTTCGTCGAAGCGGCGGCGATAGAGCGCCACGAATCCGAGCTCGCGGTAGGCCCGGCCGCTGTTCGGGTCGGACTGCTGCGCCTGCCGGGCAGCGCCGTTCGCCTCATCGAGCAGTTCCTTGTCGCGCATGCCGCGGATCAGCCATTCCATACCGAGCGCGCGCGACACGCCGGCATGCGCAGCCGAGAAATGCTCATAACGATTGAGCGAGGATTTGAACCATTTGCGCGCCTGGCGCAGATGCTGCAGATCGGTCTGGGCGATCAGCCGCTTGCCTTCCAGATAGAGACGATAGGCGGATGGCGGCGCCTCGCCGATCGGCATCGCCAGTTCGTGGCGCTCGATCGTGTCGGCGAGCGAGGAAACGATCCGCCGCGTCAGATGCGCGAAGGATTCGCTGATCTTCTGCATGACCAGTGGCAACTCGATGGCCCAGATCACCTCCGATGTCGTCGTCCGCGTCAGGCGGCAGGTCGCAAAGACATCCTCGTCGCGGCCCTGGATGGTGACGTAGACCGCATAGTCGAAGCTGAGGTCGAGCGGACCGGGCACGGCGCGCGACGGATCGATCGAACGGCTGAGGATTTCCAGACTCGTATGCGCCGCGATCACCTTGAAGCCGCGCTGCTGACTGAGGCCGATGGTGACGTCTTCGAGAAGCGCCCTGCCGACGCGCTCCATCAGCGGATCGGTAAAAATGCTTTCCGGCGGCAGGATGATGATGCGCGGCTGGCCAAGCAGAGTGATCGCGAGGTTCGGCCCCGGCTGGGAATGGCCTGAAGCCGCTTGTGCCGCCGGCACCAGGTTCAGTTCGCGGGCAAGAGCGGTGGTGCTTTCCTCCGGCTCGGTGTCGAAGTCGTCCTTCAGTTGGCTTTTGCACTTCAGATAGGCCTGACGCGCCGCTGCCGGATCGTTCATCCTGACATAGGTGCGCATCAGGGCACGATAAGCGGTCTCACTGGCAGGATCGAGTTCCAGCAGGCGCCTGGCAAGCGTGACCTGCTCTTCATCAGATCTGTCGTCTGATGTTTCGACCAGCCGGGCGAGATGGGTGGAGCGCAATTCGTCGATGCGCTGGCGCTCGAAGGTCAGCCAGTCCTCGGCGCCCTGCGTCGGCGATTTGACGCCTTCGAGCAATTCGCCGTTCAGGAGGCCGCCGTCTTCGGGTGCGAGCGGCCCTTTCTGTTTCAGGATATGAACATCGACCTCCCAGCCGGCGGCAAGGCCGATATGGGTTCGGGTCGCGGTCAGCAGCGGCGGAAGGTCGGCGGGAATGCTCTGTTCGATGCGCGCCAGGAGCTGGCGCAGACTACCTGCCCGCTTTTCCGGCAGCTCCGATTGCCAGAGTTGCCGCCTGACGGTTTCGCGGTCGAGTTCGAGATCGGCTTCGGCAGCGAGCATGGCGAGAAGAAAATAAGACTTCTCCGGCAAGGGGAGTTCCTTCCCCGCCGCCAGCAATCGCGGTCTTCCGAGCAGGCACAGCCTGTTCGTCGACATTTGCCCGGATGTCCGTTGCATCTCGGTTCTCACCCCCGAAAGCCAAGGCGCGCAAACGCACCGGCGGTCAAGACATTATGTTAAAGCTATAAAGCCGCCGCGCATAGCGGCTTTGCTATAAAAAAGAAGAAATTTCATCGATTATTTGCATTTTCGCATGTCGCTCGCCGAGAAGATGCTTTGCCAACACTTCCGTCAGGATGCGGTTTGCGTACCCTGGCGGCAGGTTATTGAGCAAACGACGGCCCGGTATCACAGGCTGTCCCCGACAAAATCGCCGCCGCGCTACAGGCCAAGCGCCTTGATGCGCGCGATCGAACGCCGGGCGAAGCGGCGCCAGTCGGCCGGATTGTCATGCTCGGTGACGATATGCTCAGTCTTTGTCTGACGGAAGAGTGGTACGAGCTTTTCATAGTCGATGATGCCGTCGCCGGTCGCCACCCAACCGTCTTCCGCCGCAGTGCCTCCGGGCGCCATGTCCTTCATCTGGATGGCGATGATGCGGTCGGCGAATCTCTTGAGTTCGGCCGCCGGATCGGCGCCGGCCCGGGTGATCCAGCCGCAATCGATCTCGAACCAGGCATTGTCGCCGCCGCCGTCGAAGATATGGTCGATCGGCCGTGACCCGTCGGCCAGCGGAAAGAATTCGAAATCGTGGTTGTGCCAGGCAAGCTTGAGCCCGTGCTCTGCCGCCTGCTGCGCCCCTTCGGCCAACTGCGCGCCGAGGTTCCTCCAATAATCTGCCGCGGTGCCGCGCTCTTCCGGCGCCACATAGGGCGGGATCATGATAGTGGCGCCGATCGTCAGCGCGATGTCGATGAAACGCTGCGGCTCTTCGACCAGCCCTTTCAGCGGCATATGAAAGCAGTGGCACTTCAGCCCGGCGTCGTCGAGCGCCGTGCGGAAAGCTTTGGCATCGGCCTCATAGGCCGGAAGCCAGGGTTCGATCGCATCGTAGCCGAAAGCCTTCAGCTCGGGAAACTGGGCAAAAAGCGGCGGAAAATTGCGCGAGGAATAAAGCTGGTAGGAGATCGGATAGCGCATGTCTTTGCTCCCTTCGCGCCGGCCCGGTTCTCAGCTTCGGCCGGTGGTACTTTCCCGGATGACGAGATCCGGCTCGATCATGGTAACGCGCGGGTCGGGCAGCGCATCCTTGGCGGCGACGAGCCGCATCAGGCGCTCGACGGCAAGCTCGGTGACGATGTCGACGGCGTAGTTGACGCTCGAAATCGGCGTGGCTGCATGTTCGGCGAATTCGATATTGTCGAAGCCGATGATGGCGACATCCCTAGGCACATTGACGCCGTTCTTCTGGCACCAGCGCAAGGCGCCGATCGCCAGGGAATCATTGGCGGCAAAGACGCCGGTCGGCCGGTCGGCCACGCTCATCAGCTGGTCCATCGCCCAATAGCCCTTGATCACGGAATGGCCCTGCGGGTCGGCCGTCAGCGCCGGCTCGAAGGCAATGCCGGCTTCCGAAAGCGCCTGCAGGTAGCCTTCGCTCTTTTCCAGATTGCCGAGCGGATTGGCGCTGTCGATGATGCCGATCCTGCGATGGCCGGTGTCGATCAGATGCCGCGTCGCCTTGTAGGCGCCGCGCCTCTCATCGACGCAGACCGCGTCGATGCCGGAATCCGGATCGCCGACCAGCAGCACGATCGGATAATTCGACTGGCGGATCTTGCGGATATGATCGAGCTTGCGGTGGCTGCGGGGATAGATGAGCATGCCGTCGACCTGGCGCGAGCGGAACATTTCCAACGCCCTGATCTCTTCCTCCGCATCGTTGTTGGAGGTGGCAAAAAGCGTGCCGTAGCCCTTGTCGGCGAGCTCCAGTTCGATCGCCTGCGCCGTGCGCATCAACGTCGGATTGGTGATGTCGGTGAGGATGAGGCCGATCGTCTTCGTTTCACGGCTGACCAGCGACTTGGCGATATGGTTCGGCAGGTAGTTGAGCGCCTCGGCGATGCCGCGGATCAGCTGGCGCGTCTCCTCCGGAATGCGCGGACTGCCGCGAAGCGCCAGCGAGACCGTGTTCACGGAGAATCCGGTCTTGTCGGCAATGTCTTTGAGGCGGACGCTCGATCTGGTCATCGTGAGGGCGGCTATATGTCCTGATGCTTAATCTTCCTTCCATAACCTCCTCCGGTGGAAAGCGAAAGCTTCCACCGGGAAAGCGAAAGCTTCCACGGGGGAGAGTGGAAGGAACAGCCGCGGGACCTAGTCCGGCGGCTCTCCTTTCCAGCGCCGCGCTTCTTTTCGGACGCGCAACGGACGCTGTAACACTTTGAATTACTGCATAATTTTATCCTGAAATCGAATCCGATCTGAGGAATTATGCAGTGGCGTCATTTTCCTTCGGCCTGCAGCCGCTTGATACCCTGGTACTGCAGGCAGTCGGGATGCATCTCCATCAGCTCGATGCGGTTGCCGTCGGGATCCTCGATCCATGCCTGGCGATTGCCGTCGAGCCCCGCCTTGATCTCGGCGGTGAGCTTGATGCCGGCCGCCCGGATCCTTGTCGCCGTCGCATCCAGATCGTCGATCGTAAAGCACATGTGGTTGACGCCGTTGGCGTTCCAGCCGGGCGCCCGGTCGTTTTCGGCGCCGGGGAAGATTTCGAGATAGTGGTCGTCGGTGATGCGGAGATAGACGAGCCAGGTCGAGCCGTCGTCGTTCTTCAGGCGCAGCATCTCGGGAAAGCCAAGGCGTTCGCGGTAGAAATCGAGCGAGGCGTCGAGGTCCTTGACCTTGATGGCGACATGGCCGTAGCCGGTTATTCCAAGCATGTTTCCTCCTCACCGGCAGCGCCGGGCGCCGCCGTCAACTGTGTTTCGATCAACAGAAGCCAATTTTGAATTAACGATAATACAAAATCACAATTGAACGTCACGATCGGAATTGTCAACCGCCGGCGGATTCAATCCCAATCGGGACCCCAGTCGGGATCGATGGTACGCTGGTTGCGATCGAGCGCCTCGATGAGGGCGATCTCCTCCTGTTTCAGCCGCAGTTTGCCGGCGGCGAAATTTGAACGGATGCGTTCGGCCCGGCCCGACGTCGGAATGGCGCAATAGCCCTTGGCGAGTTCAAAGGCGATGATCACCTGCTCGACCGTCGCGCCATGATTGCCGGCGATCGCGCCGAGCACCGTATCCCCGGAAAGCGTGCCGCGGGCGATCGGCAGATAGCAGGTGACGATGATGTCGTTCCGCTGACAGTATTCAGCTAGTTTGTTGTTCTGTATCAGCGGGTTGAGCTCGAATTGATTGTTGACGATCCGCCCTTTTCCGACGATTTCTTCTGCCTGTTGCAGCAGCGCGATGGTGAAGTTGGAGACGCCGATCAGCCGCGTCAGTCCCCTCTCCTGCGCCTCGGCGATCTGCGAGAGATAGACCTTCAAGGGAATGGCGCCGTTCGGCGCCGGCCAATGGATGAGCGTCAGGTCGACTTGGTCGATGCGCATCGCTTCCAGGCTCTTTTCGAGTGACGGGATGAGCTTGCCCTCGCCGAAATTGTCGGTCGAGATCTTCGTCGTCATGAAAACCTCGCCCCGCGCAATGGCGGACCGGCGCAAGGCTTCGCCGGTTTCGAATTCGGTATCATAGGTCTGTGCGGTATCGAGATGCCGGTAGCCCGTCTCCAGTGCGCAGAGGATGGCGTCGATGCCCTCATTGCCGTTGCGGCCATAGGTGCCGAAACCCAGTTGCGGTATAAGTCGCTGATTTTCCATATGTCTTCTCCCTCGTTCCGGTCGCGTTTGGCTTGTTTGGCTGAGCTTTCTGTTCTTTCGGAGCGAAATCGGCCGAAAATCCTCGGTTGACGCATGGGCATTTTTGATCATAGTTTAACGATAATACAAGCCTGTTTATCGGGCTTGGTCCGATGTGGGAGCGTTGGGTCTGGGAGGAAGAGATGCAACTACGCTGGAGCCGGATGATGCCCCAGCTGGCTCTCGCGCCGGCTGTCGCCGTCACCTTCGTCGCATTCATCGGCGCGATCGGCTGGACGGCATGGCTTTCGCTGACCCGCAGCCGCCGCGTTCCGGAATATGAAATCGACTGGAGCGAGTGGACGCGCCAGTATGAGCGGCTCTTCAACGATGCCGGCTGGGCGATCTCCCTGCACAATCTCGTCATTCTCGGTATCGGCAGCGCACTTGCCATCGTCTTCGGCTTCGTCCTCGCCGCGATGATCGATCGCGAATGGCGCGGCGAGAGCTTCTTCCGCACGGTTTTCCTCTATCCGCTTGCCGTCTCGCTGATCGTCACCGGTGCTGCCTGGCGCTGGATCTTCAATCCGCAGCTCGGACTTCAGAATTTCCTGCATGGCCTCGGCTTCACCTCGGTCAGCTTCAACTGGCTGGCGAGCCCCGAGACTGCCATGTACGCGATCATCCTCGCCTCGATCTGGCAAAGTTCCGGCTTCTACATGGCGCTTATGCTCGCCGGCCTGAAATCGATCAACACCGAAATCTGGAGTGCCGCGCGCCTCGACGGCGTCAGCTTCTGGCGGCTCTATCTAGAGATCATCATTCCGATGATGAAGTTCACCTTCATCACCTGCGCCATACTGCTCTCGCTCGGGGTCATCAAGGCCTATGACGTGATTGTGGCGATGACCAATGGCGGGCCGGGCAATTCCACCTGGGTGCCGGCCTATTTCACCATCAACGCGCTCTCGGCAAAGAGCAATATCGGTTATGCCTCGGCCGCCGCCATCACCATGCTCGTCATCACCGCGCTGATCTTCCTGCCGCTGGTGCTGATCACCACCTGGCAGCAGCGCCGGGCGAACGGGGGTTCGCGATGACCGTGGTGACGCAGGCAGACGTGCTGGACGAGGCGACGAAGGCTTCACCCGGCCCGCGCCAGCCCTTCTTCCCCCGCAAGAGGAAACGTATTCCCGGGCGCTCCGTCGCCATATTGCTGTTCCTGACCATGTGCGCGCTGTTTTTCTGCGTGCCCCTCTACGTCGTCGTCGTCACCTCGTTCAAGACGATGGACCAGATCCGCGAAGGCGCGATCTTTTCGCTGCCGCACGTCTGGACGCTCGAAGCCTGGGACCACGCCTGGAACAAGGCCTGCTCCGGCATCAACTGCAACGGCCTCAAGGTCGGCTTCTGGAATTCGGTGCTGATCCTCTTCCCGTCGCTGATCCTGTCGATCGCGCTGTCGATCGTCACGGGTTATGCGCTGGCGCTCTGGAATGTGCGCTGGGCGAACGCCTTTCTCTTCCTGCTCTTCATCTGCGCCTTCGTGCCCTTCCAGGTCATCATGTATCCGCTGATCCGCATCACCGCGGCGATCGGCATCTACGGCACGCTCTGGGGCATCGCCGTGGTGCACGCGGTGCTGGCCATGCCGGTGCTGACGCTGATCTTTCGCAATTATTACAAGGATATTCCCCAGGAAATCATGCGGGCCGCGATCATCGATTCCGGCTCCTTCTGGCGGATCTTCATCGAGATCATCCTGCCGATGTCGGGCAATATCCTGATCGTCGTGCTGATCCTGCAGATCACCTCGATCTGGAACGACTATCTGATCGGCGTCACCTTCGGCGGGCTCGGCACCCGGCCGATGACCGTCATCCTCGCCAATCTCATCACCGTCTCCACAGGCGTGGTCGCCTATAACGACAACATGGCGGCCGCCCTGCTCACCGCCATTCCGCCCCTCGTCATCTATTTCCTCGTCGGCAAGTTCTTCGTTCAGGGGATCACCGCCGGCGCGATCAAGGGTTGACCCATGCCGCGCGTTTCCTTCGAACATATCGTCAAATCGTTCGGCGCGGTGACGATCCTCGACGATCTCAATCTCGCGGTCGAGGATGGCGATTTCCTGGTGCTGCTCGGCCCTTCCGGCTGCGGCAAGACCACGCTGCTCAATCTGCTTGCCGGCCTGCTCGAAGTCTCCGACGGCCGCATCACGATCGGCGAGCGCGACGTCACCGATCTCGATCCGAGGGATCGAGGCCTGGCCATGGTCTTCCAGTCCTATGCGCTCTATCCGACCAAGACCGTCTACGGAAACCTGAAATTCGGCCTTGCCGCCAGCCGCCTTGACCGGGCGGAGGTCGAGCGGCGCATCGCCGCTGCCGCCAGGCTGCTGCAGATCGAGCCGCTGCTTGCCCGCAAACCCGGCCAGCTCTCCGGCGGCCAGCGCCAGCGCGTGGCGATCGGCCGGGCGCTCGTCAAGCAGGCCGGCGTCATTCTCTTCGACGAGCCGCTGTCCAATCTCGATGCCAAGCTTCGCACCGAGATGCGCCTGGAGATCAAGAAGCTGCACGACACGCTGAGGCCGACTGTCGTCTATGTCACCCATGACCAGATCGAAGCGATGACCATGGCGACGAAGATCGCGGTCATGGACGGCGGCGTCATCCAGCAATTCGGTACGCCCGACGAGATCTATGGCAAGCCCGCCAATCTTTTCGTCGCCGGCTTCATCGGCGCGCCGGCGATGAATCTCCGCCCGGCGCGGCTGAAGGTGGATGGACATTGCGTCAAGGCGGGCTTCGATACGGGCGATGTCATGGATCTCGGCGACTACGCGTTTTCGCAGCCGCCGGAAAACGGCGCCGAGGTCATCATCGGCCTCAGGCCGGAGCATTTCGTCGTCGCCGATCAGCCACTCGCCCATGCAGCGGCAAGCTTCGAGCTGCCGCTCAGACATGCCGAACGCACCGGCTCCGATGCCACCGCCTATCTCGGCTTCGGCGATCAATTGCTGGCGCTGCGCGTCGATCCGGACCGCGCCGCCGACCTCAGTGCCGGCCAGACGGTGCGAGCCGACTTTCCGCGCGGCAAGACCAATGTCTTTGACGCCCGCACCGGGCGACGAATGTGAATGAGCAACCAAAGGGAGGAATGGAAATGATGAACAGGATACTTGCCGGCATCACCGCCGCCATGCTTGCGGGCGCTGCTCCCCTCGGCGCGCAAGCGACCGATCTCGTGATCTACCACACCTGGTCGGCGCCTCCCGAAGTGGCGGCGCTGAACGTGCTCAAGAAGAACCTGGAAGCCAAAGGCGACAGCTGGACCGACATCGCCATCCCGCATGACACCGGCTCCAACGTCAACCTGATGAACCTCGTTGCCGGCGGCAACCCGCCGAACCTGTTCATGGAGTCCAATCCCGGCGTCTATCGCGATCTGACGAAAGCCGGTCTCGGCCGGCCGCTGACGGATTTCTTCAAGGAGCACGGCTACCCCGACAGGTATCCGGATGCGGTGGCCCATTCGATGGTCGTCGACGATCAGGTGATGAAGGTGCCGACGGCGCTGCACATCGACGGCATGGTCTATTACAATATGGATGTCGCCAAGAAAGTCGGCATCGATCCGACGGCCTGGAAATCGCTCGACGAAATGTTTGCCGACTTCGACAAGATCAAGGCGGCCGGCGTCATTCCGCTGGCCGTCGGCGGCCAGCAATGGCAGGTGGGCTACCTCACCCACGCGCTGGCGGCGACGATCGGCGGACCGGATTTCTTCAACAGGATCTATGGCGAAAAACCGGATCCCACCGTCTTCGACACGCCTGAGTTCCGCCAGGTCTTCGACTATCTGCGCAAATTCCAGCAGGCGGCCGACGAAGGTTCGGCCAACCGCGAATGGAACCTCACCACCAACCTCGTCATCACCGGCAAGGCGCTGATGCAGATCCATGGCGACTGGATGAAGGGCGAATGGCTGGCGGCCGGCAAGACCGCCGGCAAGGATTTCGGCTGCATCCAGATCCCGGGCGCAAAAGCCGTGGCTGCCAGCGTCGACAGCTGGGGCCTGCTCGGCGGCCAGCCTGCGGATAAGGACAAGGCCGAACTCGACTTTGCGGCGATCGTCGTCGATCCGAACGTCCAGGCGGAATTCGCCAAGGCCAAGGGCTCGACGCCGGTGCGCCTCGATGCGCCGCAGGACAGTCTCGATGCCTGCTCCAAGGAAGTGCTCCGCATCGTTGCCGATCCGAAGCATCAGGTGCAAAACCCGCACGCCATCAGCGACGCCGACTGGGAGAACTCGATCTGGGACGTGGCCTTCAACTTCTGGAGCGATCCCGACATGAGCGTCGACGACGCGATCGCCAAGATCAAGGAAAACTACAAGACCATTCTCGGCTAGAGCGGTTCTGGCTCGAGGTTTCTCTGAGAGGGGCGGTCCGTTTCCGAAACGGCGGGCCGTCCCACCCCTTCGCAGAAAGGAAATTCCGATGGACAAGCGTTTGCTCGACGAAGATGCCGTCATGCAGATCTGCTTCGTGACCGACGACGTGCAGAAGTCCGCCGCCTGGTTCTCGGATCTGACAGGCAAACCGGTGCCGCCGGAAGGCAAGGCCGCCGAGCCGGATGAGGCGCAGGCTGTCTATCACGGCAAGCCCGCCGAGGTCGGCTGCCGCATCATCATGTTCAAGTTCGGCAATATCGATGTCGAGTTCCTGCAGCCCGGCCCGGAAAAGAGCGCCTGGCGTGACCTATTGGAGGAAAAAGGCCCCGGGTGTCATCACATCGCCTTTAAAACGAAGAACCTCACCAAGCGAAACCGCTATCTGGAAGACAAGGGCCACCGCCTGCTCCAGCGCGGCGAATTCGACGGCGGCCATGGGCGTTATGCCTATTACGATACGGTGCCGGATCTCGGCGTGATGATCGAACTGCTGGAATTCGACAGCGACAAGGAAGCCCAGCCGAAACAGGCCTGAAGGGTCACAGAAGCTGTGCAATCCGTTTCGGGCCCGTTACCGCCGTGGACGCGGCCTCGACGAAATCGAGCCCGATATCCAGCACCGGCGCGCTGTGCGTCAGCCAACCGACGGAAATGAGATCGACGCCGGAGGCGGCGATCGCGGCGGCCGTTGCCGGCGTGACGCGGCCGGATGCCTCGGTGATGGCCCGGCCGGCGACGATGGCGACGGCTTCGCGCAGCTGATCCGGCGTCATGTTGTCGAGCAGAACGGCGTCGACGCCGGTCGCCATCGCTTCCCGCAGCTGATCGAGCGTGTCCACTTCGACCTCGATCTTCACCATATGGCCGATGCCGGCGCGCGCCCGGCGGATCGCCTCGGTGACGCCGCCGGCGATGGCGACGTGATTGTCCTTGATCAGCACCGCGTCATAAAGGGCGAAACGGTGGTTCATGCCGCCGCCGGCCCGCACCGCATATTTCTCCAGCGCCCGCAGCCCCGGCGTCGTCTTGCGCGTGCAGGCGACGGAAGCCTTGGTGCCCCTGATGGCGGCGGCAATCCCGGCCGTCACGGTCGCAATGCCCGAGAGGTGACCGAGGAAGTTCAGCGCAGTGCGCTCGGCGCTCAGCAGGCCGCGCGACGGGCCTTCGATGGTGGCGATCACCTCGCCGGGTTTAACCGCGTCGCCGTCCTGGATATGGCGGCGCATGACGATCTCCGGATCGACGAGGGAAAAGGCGAGTTCGGCGGCATCGAGACCGGCGATCACGCCCGGCTGACGCGCAGCCATCACCACCGTCGAGCGGTGATCTCCAGGGATGACCGAAGCCGAGGTGATGTCGCCGGCAAGACCCAGATCTTCGAGAAGTGCGGCCCGCACCAGCGGTTCGACGATCAGGCGCGGAAGAGGAACGAGGCTCATCTCAGGCACTCCTTGCAAGAGCATAGGACGGGGCAAGGGCATAGGGCGGGGTCGCGCGGGCGATCTCCAGCACTTGGGAAAGGCGCATCCGGCGGCGGTTTGCATCGCCGAGCTTCAGCGGAAAATCGGTGCGGGCATGAGCGCCGCGCGATTCCATCCGCAGGCTGGCAAAGACGGCGATCGAGAGCGCGACGATGGCCGGATCGGCGGCAGGGCCGTTGCCTTCGGCAAGCGGCAGCAGTGCGGCGATCGCGCCATGAATGGCGCCGGCATTGCGCAGCACGCCGAGATGACGCGAGACGATTGGCCGGACGAGCGATGCATCGGCAGCCGCCGGCAGTCTCTCGGCGGAGATGGCGCCGGCAGCACTTGCGGGCATGCCCGACATGTCGCGTGCTACCCGCATGCCCATGACAGCCGCCTCCAGCAGCGAATTGCTGGCAAGCCGGTTGGCGCCATGCAGGCCGGTCGAGGCCGCCTCTCCGGCAACCCAGAGACCGGGAACCGAGCTGCGGCCGTTTGGATCCGTGGCAACGCCGCCCATGTGATAGTGAACGGCCGGGCGCACCGGGATGAGGTCTTTTTCCGGATCGATGCCGGCCTCGCCGCAAAGGGCGGAGATGACGGGAAAACGCGCAGCAAAGCGGCTGCCGAGAGCAGTGCGGGCATCGAGGAAGACTTTGCCGCCGCGGGCGATTTCGGCGCTGATCGCACGCGCCACCACGTCGCGCGGCGCAAGTTCGGCGCCTGATATGCGGGCCATGAAACGGTCGCCCCGTTCGTTGACGAGCAAAGCCCCCTCGCCGCGCACCGCCTCGCTGATGAGCGCCAGCGGCCTGCGGCGTGAATCGAGTGCGGTCGGATGGAACTGGACGAATTCCATATCGGCGAGATCAGCGCCGGCCCTTGCCGCAAGCGCGATCCCCTGGCCGAAATTGCCCATCGGATTGGTGGTGGCGTCGTAGAGCCCGCCAATGCCGCCGGTGGCGAGCACCAGCTTCGATGTCGGCAGGATGGCGGCCCCCTTCGCGGTCGCGCAGAGCAGGCCGGCGACCTTTTCGCCCTCCATCAGAATCCGCCGCGCCTCGAAGCCTTCGAGGACTGATATCACGGGTATTTTCATCACCGCCTCGATCAGCGCGGCGATGATCGCAGCACCCGAGCCATCGCCTTCGGCATGGACGATGCGGCGGTGGTTATGGGCCGCCTCCAGCCCGAGTGACAGTTCGCCGGCGGCATTCCGGTCGAAACGCACGCCGGCTCGCTCCAGCGC
Source organism: Rhizobium sp. BK112 (assembly GCF_014193215.1). Taxonomy (NCBI): domain Bacteria; kingdom Pseudomonadati; phylum Pseudomonadota; class Alphaproteobacteria; order Hyphomicrobiales; family Rhizobiaceae; genus Rhizobium; species Rhizobium sp. BK112. Next base: position 355,132 of record NZ_JACHYZ010000006.1, on the reverse strand, counting down.
GGCAATTGCCGCTGGTGCTTCGGCGATGATGCCGGCGGCAATCATGGGATCGCAGAGCCCGTCACCGGCGGCAAGCGTATCGGCAAGATGCAGCGCCGTGCTATCGTCGGCGCCCATGCTGGCGGCGATGCCGCCCTGCGCCCAGGCGCTCGACGTTTCCGCTCCGAGGGCGGCGCGGGTGACGATGACGCAGGGTTCCGGCGCCAGCGTCAGCGCGGTCATCAATCCCGCAAGGCCGCTGCCGACGATCACCGTGCGTCCGGCAAGATGCTCGAGGACCTCGGTCATATCGCCAGCATCCTCTCGACGGCGCGGCGGGCGGCCACGGCAATTGCCGGATCGACCGTCACCTCGTGGCGGTTTTCCTCAAGGGCGGCGCGGATATTGGCCAGCGTGATCCGCTTCATATGCGGGCAGAGATTGCAGGGGCGAATGAACTCGACATCGGGATGATGCACGGCGACATTGTCGCTCATCGAGCATTCGGTGAGCAGCACGACGCGCGCCGGCTTCTGCCTGCCGACATAGTCCGACATCACGGCGGTGGAGCCAGCGAAATCGGCTTCCGCCACGACGTCGGGCGGGCATTCGGGATGGGCGAGCACGGTGACGCCGGGATGGTTTTCGCGCAGTTGGCGCACATCCTCGGCAGTGAAGAGTTCATGCACCTCGCAATGGCCATGCCAGGCGATGATCTCGACATCCGTCTCGCGGGCGACGTTGCGCGCCAGATATTCGTCGGGGATCATCAGCACCTTCGGCACGCCGAGCGATTCCACGACCTGCTTGGCATTGCCCGAGGTGCAGCAGATGTCGGAGGCGGCCTTCACCGCGGCCGAGGTGTTGACATAGGTGATGATGGGCACGCCGGGATGGGCCTGGCGCAGCAGGGCGATATCCTCGGGCGTGATCGAATCCGCCAGAGAACAGCCGGCGCCGAGATCCGGGATCAGCACGGTTTTTTCGGGGTTCAGCAGCTTGGCGGTCTCGGCCATGAAATGCACGCCGGCCAGCACGATGACATCGGCATCGACCTCGATCGCCTTGCGGGCGAGCGCCAGGCTGTCGCCGACGATGTCGGCCACGCCGTGGAAGATCTCCGGTGTCTGATAGTTATGCGCGAGAATGACGGCGTTGCGGCGGCGCTTGAGTTCAAGGATCGCGTCGACGTCATTTTCGAAGGTCATCCATTCGGCTTTGGGAATGACGCGGCTGACGCGCTCATAGAGCGAGGATGCGGAAACAGGATAATTCATGACCGGCTCCTAATTATGCTCTCTTTGAGCATATCATAGGCAATCAGATATTCTCACAATGAGTATATGTCAATTGCGGGAGAGCGGTAATTTCGTTCCGGCGAGAGCCCGTTCTTCGAGAACGGTGTGGCGGAAGCGGAAGAGCTTGGCCGGCCGGCCGCCGGTTTCGCTTTCGGTGCCGCCGGTTTCCTCGACCAGTTCCTGCTGTTCGATGAGGCGGCGGAAGTTCTGCTTGTGCAGCGTCAGCCCCGCCAAGGCCTCGATGGTGCGCTGGAGTCTCAGCAGCGTAAAACTCTCCGGCATCAGCTCGAAGACGACGGGGCGGTATTTGATCTTGGCGCGCAGCCGGGCGATGCCGGTCGCGAGAATACGGCGGTGATCGGCAAACATCGCCCGGCCGAGATTGGCCTCCGCCCCGCATCCGGCTTCCGCGACGAGGCCCGCCTCGTAAAGCAGTTCGTAGCGCTGCAGCGCCAGATCCTCGTTCCAGCCGCCACCGTCGAGGCCGAAGGTGAAATCCGCCCGGCGATGGCGATGGTCGCGCCTAGCCGGATCGGCATCGGCCCAGATCTTCAGACGCGCCATGATTTCATTGAGCACGACTGGGCGGCCCTGGCGATGGTCTTCCCAGGGGAAATATTCGTACCAGCCGTGCCATCCCGGCCGCCCGGCGCCCGACTGTTCGCTGACGAGGCCGAGATAGCTGATCGAGATCGTTCGTCCGCCTGGGATGTCGTTGTTCCGGTCGCGATCGGCGAAGGTATAGAGCTGTTCGAGATAGCCGACGGGGTGCTCGGTCTGCTCCTGCACCCATTCGCGCAGCCCCGATTGCAGCGTGCGATGCCCCATTTCGAAAGGGCCGGACGGCAGCGCATTGCCGGAGCGGATGGTCATCACACGCGGCTCGTCCCCCGTCACCGCGACGAGCACCGCAATCAATTCCGCATGCGCAAAGCCGATCGTCACAGGGGACCGAATACTCCGTTCCGAATGAATCGAACGGATAATTCCTGACACAGGCCGGGACGGAAGCCAATGGCGGCTTCGCCCTTCTCCCCAGCGCGAAGACGGTGGCGGAGGCGGTTGGGGGTGGCTCAGCGTGCCATGTTTGCCTTTCGCTTGCCGCTCAAGGCCTTCGTCGCTGGCGCTCCTCGCCTCCTCATCTGCCCTGATGATTGGCCCCAATCGTTCGAGGGGGCGGTCAATTCTGTTCCAGAGGTAGTTGCCGATGAGCTTGATATAAACCAATGGCAGCGGTTCGACCTGGGACATAAGCCCGCCGCCCTGCCTCCTATGCGTTCCGACCGCAAGCACTGCGGGGTCGATCGCGTCACGGCCGACGCCGAGCCATCGAGACGGGGCATCTGCCCCTGTTAATCCCTGTCAGCTTGCCGCATTGCGCGCGGTGACGATCCACGCCGCGCCGTTGATCATCACCGACCGCTCACCGTGGCAGTCCGCGAAGACGGCACGAACCGCAGCCGAGGCGCGGGCGCGGATATCGTCGGGCTGATCAGCGAGAGCGCGCGCCAGCGGGCCGACTTCGAGTGTCATCTTCACCGCGTCGTCGAGCGCCGCATCCCGCGTCTCCCCCTTGCCGAATGGGATAGAGGCATCGAAGGGCGCGATAGCGACATCGGTGAAGCCAGCCGCCGTTAGAATGCGCGTCACCCGCCCCTGGTCGCCAAACGAGAACGGGCCGGACGCTTCGGGATCGGGCGGCGCCGTCGGCGGGAGGATGCCCTTCATCGCGCCAATCGGCAAGCGAACCCAATCGTTCTCGGCCATGGAGCGCCAGCAGACGAAAGCGACCCGCGCGCCCGGCTTGAGCGCACGGCGCATATGAGCGAACGCCACGGTAGGATCGTCAAAGAACATCACTCCGAAGCGCGAGAACAGGATGTCGAACGCGCCCTCGGGCAACTCGGTGCTGCTGGCGTCGGCCACCTGGAACAGGACCGGCGTATCCTGTGGCGCAAGTGCGCGCGCTCTGCCGATCAGCGGTGCGGATATGTCCACGCCTAGCACATGGCCCCCGGCGCCGACGCGGGCGGCCAGATCCAGACTGGACGCCCCCGCGCCGCAGCCGACGTCCAGCACGCGTTCGCCTGTCGCGGGTGCCGCGGCTTCGATCGCGGCCTGGCCGAACACCGCCATCATGGCATCGAGCCGGGCCTGGTAAGCGACCCATCGCTCCCCGCTTTGGCCTTTCCAGTCGGCTACCTGATAGACATTTTCCTCTGCCATGCCATACCCTTGTTCTGATCCGTTCTTAATCAAGCTATCCGCCCGCCTGGTTGTTGCCACCGTGCGCGGCGATGAACATGGCGACGGCCGACCGGCAATAGGATTCGATTTCGTTATCGTCTTCTGCTCTCGCCTCATCGAAGCGTGCGATAATCAGGAGATCGGATCCTTTGATAAGCGCGGCAAATAAGCGGGCGGACTGGAGAGGATTGGGCACGTTCAGAACCGCCTTCGTGTGCAACTGACGCAGCAGGGCCTCGATTTGGGCGACGACATAGGCGGGGCCGGCTTCGTAATGGAGCTTGCTTAACGACTTTTGATTCGTCTTGTCTGCCATGATCATGGCTTCGACACTGCGCACCTCCGGGCTCAACAGCGTGCGAAGCAGGGATGATCCCACCGCCATGAGCTGATGTTCGGCCGAACCGTCGATGCCTTCAAAAAGGGCCTGTGGTGCAAACTGATGGCAGTGGGCCGCAATGGCCGCACTGAACAGCGCCTCCTTGTTCTCGAAGTGCCGATAGATGCTGAGCTTGGATATCCTCGCTCGCTGGGCGACCTTTTCCAATGTCGTCGCTTGAAAGCCCAATTCCACAAAGAGTTCGCACGCGGCGTCGGCGATCGTTTGGCCAAGCGCCTCGTTGGCGGGCCGGCCGCGCCGGGCCTGGCTGTCTTTTTCGGTCACGACAATTACGATCCTTGACAGTATCTTAATTCTTGCAATAAGATACCACGCAGTATCGGAAATTTACAAGCCAGAGATTGGATTTTACCCTGTCCTCCAAATCAAGTTTCCCGAGGGAGCCCGGCAATCTCGAATGCGGCATCGTCTGGCCGGTCAATACAGTGATGGGCGACTGTCTCGGCGATGCCGGAGCCCTGCTCGCTGCCCGTCTCGAGCGCGTATCGCTGGCCGCCATTTCGCGCCACGCCACCCCAACCCCCCATCCGCAACACGGAGCCCATCACCATGGATGACGTCATCATCATCGGCGGCAGCTTTGCCGGCCTCGCCGCCGCCCTTCAGCTCGGCCGTGCCCGCCGCAAGGTCACCGTTCTCGATACCGGCCTGCCGCGCAATCGCTTCGCCGGCCACTCGCATGGTCTGCTCGGCCACGATCACAAGCCACCGCTGGACATCCTGGCCGAGGCGCGGCAGCAGCTCGCGCGTTATCCCACGATCAGGCTCGTCAATGCCCGGGCCGACAGCGTCTCCGGCGCCATCGACGACTTCTCCATCCTCACTGGTGATGGCGAAAGCCTTGGGGCGCGCCGCCTGATCCTGAGTTACGGCGTTGCCGACCAGATGCCTGATGTTCCGGGCTTTGCCGAAAGCTGGGGCACATCCATCGTGCCCTGCCCCTATTGCGATGGCTTTGAAGTCGCCGACCAGCATTGGGGCCTCGTCTGGTCCGGCCCGCCGTCGCACAATTATGTCAGGCTGTATCACGACTGGACCGAAACCTTGACGGTCTTCGCCGATGGTCACGACATTTCACCCGATATCCGGGCCGATCTGGCGCGCCGCAACATCCCTGTCGTTGATGGCCGGATCGCCGAAATCGCCCATCACCGGGGCCATCTCACCACCGTCAATATCGAAAGCGGCGGCAATGCCGCGGTCGACATCCTGTTCGCGCATCCGCGCAACAAGCCGTCTGCAAGCCTGCATGAATCAGTGGGCCTCTCCACGGTCAATACGCCCTTCGGCATCGCCCTCAAGATCGACGAGCGCCGCGAAACCAGCACGCCAGGCATCTACGCCGCCGGCGACCTCGCCAACCCAGCCATGGCCTCGGTCACCATGGCAATATCGCAGGGCGCGACGGCGGGTATCTCCGCCCAGCAGTCGATGCTGGTTTGAGAGCAGACAATCCCTTCTCCGGGTGCTGCGGGCTATCATATTCTGGAGGTTGCGGGCAGTGGACGGACCGGGCGTTTACCTAGACCTCCGGCCGCAATCGTGTGGTTACGGAGGCACCGCGTGAGGGGTGAGCGAAAGGCAGCGATCAGATCGGCATTGCCCTCAGCTATTGCCCGTCTCACCCCTCAGTCGCTGCAGAAAAATCTCCAATTCCGCGTCGTCGATACCGACGAGATGGCGCTTTTCCGGATAGGCGCCGGTTCTGACATCCTCGGCGAACTCGGTGAAGGCCGCGATGCGTTCGCGCTGCAGCCGGTCATGTTCGGCGGCGAAGTTGCGATAGACCTTGGCGTGGCGGGGATAGTGATCGCGATTGGCGCCGAGCACGTCGTCGGCGAAGAGATATTGGGCGTCGCAGCCGCTGCCCGCCCCCATGGAGATCATCAGCATCGAGGTGTTGCTGCTGATGGCGGCAGCGACATCCCCAGGCACGACTTCGATTTCGGCGGCGAAGGCGCCGGCCTCTTCCAGCGCCTTGGTCTGCCGCCAGATCTCGGCTGCACTTGCCGCCGTCTTGCCGACGGCGCGGAAGCCGCCGGTCCAGGTCGCCTTCGAAGGGATCAGCCCGAGATGGCCGCAGACAGGGATGCCTTCGTCCCGCATGCGCCGGATCGTCTGCAGGCTTGCGGCGCAATAGACCGCATCGCCACCGGCCTTCAGCGCCGCGAAAGCCGCACGCAGATAATCCTCCGCCGAGACATGGTCGCCATATTCGAGCCCCGGAATGGCAAAGGGAGTGGGCGCGGCCTCGCGAAAGACCGGCCCGAGCAGCGAGGGCGGCACCGAGACGATATCGATGCCCGCCTTTTCGGCGGCTTCCGCCTCTTCCAGCGTGGTGACGCGCAGCATGGTGAACTGGCGCTTGCCTTTTTCCGCAAGCAGATCGGCGACGGTTGCGCGTCTATGTTTCTTCATCGTCAAATTCCTTTGAAAATATCGGGTGAAAATATCGGCCAGCTCACGCGGCCAGCAGGGATTTCAGCTTGATGTCGCTGGCTGCGAGTGCTGCCGGGTCCGGATGGGCACGCGCGGCGATCAGCATTTCGGCGAGCCTGATGTCTCGTGCTACGGCATTGCCTGGCCCGATGCCGCTTGCGGCGATCAATCGGCCGGTGGCGTCGAGATGGAAGAGAATGAAGGCGCCTGCGCCGAGATCGCGGCGATGATGCGTGACGGCTCCTTCGGCAAGGCCCGCAATCTGCAGCGTCATGTCGTATTGATCCGACCAGAACCACGGCACGAATGAAACGGCCTCGTCGAGGCCGAGCATGTTGGCCGCAGCCAATGTGCCCTGCTCCTGGGCGTTGCGCCAGGATTCGAGCCGTACCCGCCGGCCGCCATAGATCGACAGCGGAAAGGAGCAGCAGTCGCCGGCGGCAAAGACATCCGGCGCCGAGGTCTGCAGATGAATATCGACGGCAATGCCGTTTTCGATAGTAAGCCCCGCTCTTTCGGCGATCTCGACATTCGGCCAGGCACCGATGCCGACAAGGACGAGATCGGCTTCGATCGCCTCACCGCTCGACAATCTGATCTGGGCTTTGCCGTTTTCCGTAGTCAGCGCCTTGATGGAGACACCGCAGCGGATATCGACGCCCTCGGCGCGGTGGCGCTCGGTGATGAGATGGGCGATCTCCTCTGGCACGCCGCGCTTCAGCACGCGTTCCAGCCCTTCGACGACCGTGACCTCGGCGCCGAGCAGCCGCGCCGTTGCCGCAAGTTCCAGTCCGATGAAGCCGCCGCCGATGATGGCGATATGCCGTCCCGGCTTCATGACATCGCGTAGCGCCGCCGCATCGTGATGCGTCCTCAGCGCGCGAATATGCGGGTTGCCCTGCGGCGCGCCGGGGAACGACCGCGCGGCGGCACCCGTCGCAAGCAGAAGCTTGTCGTAGGAAAGCACGGTATTGTCCGAAAGCGTGACGGTCCTGGACGCGGTGTCGAGATCCCTTGCCTCGAGGCCGGTCAGCAGCCGGATGCCGTTTTCGACATATTTTTCCGCCGCGGCGATGAATTTCGGATCGCTTGCATCGGTGGAGCCGGCCTTCGAGAGCGGCGGCCGTTCATAGGGCGGAAGCGGCTCGGCGCCAACAAGTGTTATCTCGCCGGCAAAGCCCTTTTCCCGCAAGGCGAAGGCGGCGCGCGCACCGCATTCGCCCGCGCCCAGGATGACGTAATGAGCCATGATGCCGGCCTCCCTCAGAGCGAGATGAAGACGGCGCCGTCTTCGATCTTGACCGGATAGGTCTTGAGATTGACGCAGACCGGCGCACCCTTGGCTTCGCCCGTCTTGTAGTTGAAGCGGCCGTTATGTTTCGGACATTCGATGATCTCATCCATGACAAGCCCGTCGGCGAGATGGATATGTTCATGGGTACAGAGCCCGTCGGTGGCGAAGAATTCGTCATCCGGGCTGCGATAGACCGCGAAGGTGCGCCCGTCGTGATCGAAGCGGATGACATCCTCCTCGTCGATCTCGTCCTTGCCGCAAACCTCAATCCAATTTCCGCTCATCTTATCCTCCCTCGATTGTCGTTATTGCGCGGCCTGAGCCAGCTCGTTGTGGAATTCCTCGCGATAGGGCCGCGCGGTGGCCGGCAATTCGCGCTTCAGGAAATAGTCCTCGTTGCGCAGCTGGCGCAGGAAGGCCGGGATCATCTCGCGATAACCCGACAAGATCGACGGGTTCGGCGCCGGCAGGTCGTGCTTGATCATCGCATGCAACTGCGGCAGCGCGTGGTAGGGCACCATCGGAAACATGTGATGTTCGACGTGGTAGTTCATGTTCCAGTAGATGAAGCGGCTGATCGGGTTCATGTAGACCGTACGGCTGTTCAGCCGGTGGTCGATGACATTGTCGGCAAGGCCGCCATGCTGCAGCAGTCCGGTCAGCACATGGTGCCAGGCGCCGTAAAGGCGCGGCAGGCCGATCAGCATCAGCGGCAGGATCGAGCCCGTGGCGATCGCCGTGGCGATTGTCGCGACATAGATCGCCAGCCAGATGCGGGCGAAACGGATCGCCTTCGGCTGCTCCATCTCGGGAATGAAGGTTTTTTCCGCCGCGCTGACGCCGCCGAAGGCATTGCGCAGCATGTCGACGACCGCATGCCAGGCGTCGAGGATGCCGAAGAAATTGAGCACCAGCCGCAAGAGATCCGGCGGCCGCATGACGGCGATCTCGGGATCGCGGCCGACGATCACCGTGTCGGTGTGGTGGCGCGCATGGCTCCAGCGCCAGGTCACCGGATTGCGCATGATCATGAAGCAGGCAATCTGATAGACGGCATCGTTCATCCAGCGCGTCTTGAAGGCGGTGCCATGACCGCATTCGTGCCAGCGGCTGTCGGAGGCCGAGCCGTAGAGCACGCCATAGGCAAGGAAGAAGGGCAGCGCGATCCACGAGCCCCAGAAATAGATGCCAAGCCCGGCCAAGACCGCCATGCTGCCGAGCCAGATGACCGTATCGCGGATCGCCGGCGCATCGGAGCGCTGCATCAGGGCCTTCATGTCCTTGCGCGGAATGTCGGTGTGATACCATTCGGCTGCCGCCAGCCCCGTCTCGACGGCCGTGCGGCCGCTTTCGCCGAGCAGGTCGTAGTCACGTTTCTTTGTCTGGGTCGCCATTATCCGCCTCCCGTTATGCCCTTTGCCTGGGAGAATAGGTTGACTTTGGCAGGCGCTCAATGCAGGCTTGATATATTCTATCAAAAGCCATCATGAATGGCTTGCATTCATGATTGAATCCATCAGGAACGCTCATGCGCCGTCCAACCATATCCGACCTTGCCCGCGCCTCCGGCGTCAGCGTCGCCACCGTCGACCGTGTTCTCAACGCGCGCCACCGGGTGCGCGAGGAAACGGCGCGGCGGGTCTATGATGCGGCGCAGTCGATCGGCTATCACGCCGTCGGCCTGATCAAGCAGCGCGTCTTCGAGGATCTGCCGCAATACAAACTCGCCTTCCTGCTGCAGAAACCAACGCAGTCCTTCTACCAGAGCTTCGCGCGCGAGATCGAAACGGCAGCGCGGGCGCTGACGACGGCGCGAATCCAGACACAGATCGAATTTCCCTCCGCCGCGACACCGGCTGCGATCGTCGAAAAGATCAAGACGCTCGGCGCCCGCAACCAGGCCGTTGCCCTCGTCGGCCCGGATTATCCGGCGGTGACGACGGCGGTGGAGGAGCTGAAGGAGCGCGGCATTCCGGTCTTCTCGCTGCTCTCCGATCTCGCCACGGGCGTGCGCGACGCCTATGTCGGCGTCAACAACCGCAAGGTCGGGCGCACCGCCGCCTGGACGATCGCACGGACGGCGCGCCAGCCCGGCAAGGTCGCCTGTTTCGTCGGCAGCCACCGCTTTCACGGCCATGAGCTGCGGGAAATCGGATTCCGCTCCTATTTTCGCGAGAATGCGCCGGAGTTCGATGTCGTCGACACGCTGATCAATCTCGAGACTGCCGAAATCACCCATGAGGCAACGTTGACACTGCTGCAGAAACATTCCGATCTCGTCGGCCTCTATGTCTGCGGCGGCGGCATGGAGGGGGCAATCTCAGCGTTTCGCGAAGAAGGCGTCGGCGGCAAGGTCGTTCTCGTGGTCAACGAGCTGACCCCCGATAGCAAAGCCGGTCTTGCCGACGATATCGTCGCCATGGCGATCGGCACCCCCCTGCCCGCCCTCTGCAAGGAACTGATGGTGCTGATGACGAGCGCCATCGAAAACGGCGAAACGGCCGTTCCTGGTCAGCTCTTCCTGCCTTTCGATATTCATATCTCGGAGAACATCTAAACAATGATGGAATTCCATCATTTCGCTGGAAATTCTCTCAGCAATGAAAGCGGCCGCCGGCAATGACGGATGGATTGCGACGCGAATTCCGATAGAGATTCGCTGACCCATTTACGAGGACTGCTCCGCTGTGACGCGGAGATCAGGAGGAGATATCAAGCATGACTACGATCCGTTTTGCGCTCAACCACATGGCTGCGCCGTCGCTCGCCATCGACGATTTTTTTGCACTGGCCAGATCGCTCGGCATCGATGCCGTCGAGATCCGCAACGACCTTTCGGGCAATGCCATCCTTGACGGCACCAAACCCGAAACGATCAAGGACGCGGCTGCCCGCCATGGCGTAACGATCATCTCGATCAACGCCCTGCAGCGCTTCAACGAGTGGAACGCGACCAGGGCTGGCGAAGCGCAGGAACTGATCGACTATGCCAGCGCGTCGGGCGCCAAGGCGCTCGTCCTCGTGCCGAAGAACGACGGCACCGGCTGCTCCGATGGCGAACGGCAGGTCAATCTGCGCCAGTCTCTGGCCGCGCTGAAGCCGATGCTCGAGAAAGCCGGCATTATCGGTCTCGTCGAGCCGCTCGGTTTCGAGATCTGCTCGCTGCGCTCGAAGACCGAGGCGGCCGAGGCAATCAGAGAACTCGGCGCGGAATCGACCTTCAGGCTCGTCCACGACACCTTCCACCATCACCTTGCCGGCGAAGCGGCGACCTTCCCTGAGCTGGCCGGCCTCGTACACATCTCCGGCGTCAGTGATCCCTCCGTTTCCGTTGCCGATATGCGCGATTCCCATCGCGTGCTCGTGGACGGCGACGACCGGCTCGACAATGCCGGGCAGATCAGAGCGCTGCTGCAGGCTGGCTATAAGGGTCCGTTCTCTTTTGAGCCCTTTGCAGCGGAAGTTCATGCGGTCAAGGACCCGGCCGGGGCGCTTCGCACCAGCATGGATTATCTCAACGCGAGGGTTTGAATTGAAAGAGAGAGCCGGATTAGGTACGAATGTACCAACTAGGTATCTTGGTATCCTCATGGCTCTCAACATCAAAGATCCCGTTACCGAAAAGCTCGCCCGCGAGCTTGCGGAAAAGACCGGTGAAAATATTACGATGGCGACCCGGCGCGCGCTTGAGGAGCGTTTGCGGCGGGTCATCCGTCGTCCACGCAAGGAGGAACTGCTGCGCGACGTCGAGGCGATCCAGAACCGGATCCAGGCGCTGCGGATTCTCGACAATCGCAGTGCCGACGACATTCTCGGCTATAACGAGAACGGATTGCCGACCTGATGGTGATCGATACCTCCGCGATCCTTGCCGTTTTGTTCAAGGCGCCGGAGGCTGCGGAATTCCTCGATAGAATTGCCAGCGATCCGTTGCGGTTGGTGTCGGCCGCCGGGGTGTTGGAGGCTTCCATGGTTATCGAAACGCGCTATGGCGAGACGGGTGGTCATGAACTTGATTTGTTTCTCGACAGGATCGATGTCGAGATTGTCGCCATCGATGCCGAACTCGCCGAGGCAGCCCGCCATGCCTGGCGACGTTACGGCCAAGGCCGCCATCCCGCTTCCTTGAATTTCGGCGATTGTTTTTCCTATGCGCTTGCAGCCGCTCGTGACGAGCCTCTTCTTTTCAAAGGCAATGATTTTTCCAGCACGGATATCCGCCCTGTCGCCTGAACTTATTCTCTACCTCTGAACCGGCGTTGATAGGCCGGATCATAGAGTGAGCTCTCGCGAAAATCCGCGGCCGCGAGCGACGGGCCGACGAAGATGATCGCCATGCGTTCGATCGGTTCGGCCGCAACCTTTGCCTCGATATCGGCAAGCGTGCCGTGCAGGATGCGCTCGTCCGGCCAGGAGGCCTTGACGACGATCGCGACCGGGCAGTCGACGCCGTAAAGCGGGGTCAATTCCTCCACCACTTGGCTCAGCGCATGGATGGCCAGATGGATCGCCAGCGTGGCGCCCGTCGCGCCGAATTTTGCCAGCGTCTCGTCGTTCGGCATCGGTGATGCGCGGCCGGAAACGCGGGTCAGCACCAGGCTCTGCGCCACTGCCGGGATCGTCAGCTCGCGCCCAAGCGTCGAGGCGGCGGCGGCAAAGGCTGGAACACCTGGCGTCATCGTATAGTCGATGCCGTGTTTTTGCAGCCGGCGCACCTGTTCGGCCACCGCACTCCAGACGGAGAGATCGCCGGAATGCAGCCGGGCGACATCCTGGCCGGCCGCGGCAGCGCGAAGATATTCCGCCTCGATCTCGTCAAGCGACATCGGCGCCGTATCGACGATGCGTGCGCCCGGCGGGCAATATTGCAGCAGTTCGGGCGAGACGATCGAGCCGGCATAGAGACAGACCGGGCATTGGGTGATGAGATCGCGGCCGCGCACCGTGATCAGATCCGCAGCACCTGGGCCAGCGCCGATGAAATGCACCGTCATCTCGTCATCCTTTCGTCCAGCGCCACTGCGTCACCGGCATCGCCGGCCGCCAGCCGCTCATGCCGCCGACGGGCTGGGCGCGCGATATTTCGATCCGCGTGAGGGAGCCGCCGCGTTTGGCATGTTCGCCGAGCAGCGCGGCTTCCATCTCCAGCGTCACGGCATTGGCAACGAGCCGCCCTCCCCGCTTCAGCGCGGCGATCGCAGTCTCGATAACACCCGGTTCGCTGCCGCCGCCCCCGAGGAAAATCACATCCGGTTCCGGCAGGCCCTTCAGCGCGAGGGGCGCTGTCCCCTCGACAACGGCAAGATGCGGCACGCCGAAGGCGGTTGCATTGCGGGCGACCCGTGCGGCCCGCTCCGGCGATTGCTCGACAGCGATTGCCTTCAGACTGGGATCGGCGAGCATCCATTCGATGCCGATCGAGCCCGCGCCGGCGCCGATATCCCAGAGCAGTTCGCCGTGACGCGGCGCGAGCGCCGAAAGCGTCATCGCCCGGATTTCACGCTTGGTGATTTGTCCGTCATGCTCGAACAGCTCGTCCTCGATCCCTGCAGCATAAGGCAGGATGCGAGCCCCCTCCCCTGCCGCAACATCGACGGCGCAGACATTCAGAGGATCGATGTCCACGAGATCGAAATCCGCCGCCACAGCACGTCTTTGCCGCTCCCGCGCGCCGCCAAGCGCCTCGAGCACGGTAAGCTGCGACTGACCGAAGCCGGTCGCGGCAAGCAGGGCAGCCAGATCGCCTGGCCCCTTTTCGTCCGAGGTGAGCGCGAGGATGCGCCGCCCGGGATGCAGATGCGGCCGGATCAGGTCGATCGGCCGTCCATGCAGCGAGACCGTCGCGACCTCCTGCAGCGGCCAGCCAAGGCGGGAGGCAGCAAGGCTGAAGGCCGAGGACGCCGGAATGATGCGCATCTCGTCCGCCGCCACGTGGCGGGAGAGCGTTGCGCCGACGCCGTAGAGGAAGGGGTCGCCGGAGGCGAGCACGACAACAGGCGTGCCGCGCCTTTCAAGAATGGCGTCGACCGAGCGTTCGAACGGGCTCCGCCAGGAAAGCTTTTCGCCTGATATCAGCGAGGCCGCGAGTGCATGATGGCGCGCACCGCCGAAGACGGCAGGTGCTGCCGCGATCAGCCTCTTCGCCTCCTCACCCAACCCTTCTGGACCATCTTCGCCGATGCCGATAATAGTCAGCCAGCGCTGGCCGGACGCAGGAGAGATATCAGACATGGGAAGACCCCGCATCCTGATCCTGGGCGGCACCAGCGAGGCGCGCTTGTTGGCCGCGGCGCTCGCGGCGCGCGACGATTGCGATGTTATGCTGTCGCTTGCCGGACGCACCGAGAAACCGGCCGTACAGCCTGTTCCGGTCCGCATCGGCGGTTTCGGCGGCGCTGCCGCACTCGCCGATTTCCTGACGGCCGGCGGCTATCATCTGCTGATCGACGCCACGCATCCTTTTGCCGAACGGATTTCGGCCAATGCCGCTTTTGCCGCTGAGGTCACCGGTATCGCAGCGATCGCTCTGCGCCGTCCCGAATGGCAACGCGAAGCCGGCGATCGCTGGCGGGAGGTGCAGAGCATTCCGGCGGCTATCGAAGCGCTCGGCCCTTCCCCCCGCCATGTCTTCCTGGCGACGGGCCGGCAGGGCGCGCATCATGCGGAAGCCGCGCCGCAACATCACTATCTTGTCCGCAGCGTCGATCCTGTCGAGCCGCCGCTTGCGCTTGATCATGTCGATTATCTGCTTGATCGCGGTCCGTTCACGCTGGAAGGCGAATGCGATCTCCTGAGGCAGCACCACATCGACATCATCGTCGCCAAAAACAGCGGCGGTGCCGCCACCTATGCGAAGATCGAGGCAGCCCGGCTGCTCGGCATCGAGGTGTTGATGGTCGCGCGTGCGCCGGCCTCCGCGGTCACGACGGTCGACACGGTCGAAGCGGCGCTGGCAGTGATCGATCACCTGTTTCCTCCCGCCATGAACCGCGGGGTATAGACGAGGTCCAGCCTGCCCGGCCGCGCGACGACGCGTGTCTCGGCGGAGCCGATGATGATGCAGGTCGCCATATCGGCAATCGACGCGTCCGCTTGCGACAGCTGCTGTAATGCGATGCGTTCGTCCGGGCGCCCGGCGGCGCGCCCGAAAATAACCGGCGTTGTTGCCGGCAGATGGTTGCGCAACAGCTTGAAGGCATCGCCGAGTTGCCACGGCCGCGCCCGGCTGATCGGATTGTAGAGCGCGATGACGAAACCCGCTTTCGCCGCCAGCTCAAGGCGGGTTTCGATTATATTCCAAGGCTTTAGATTATCAGACAGCGATATGGCGCAGAAATCGTGACCAAGCGGGGCGCCGGCTCTTGCCGCCACGGCCAGCATTGCCGTGATGCCGGGCAGAATGGTGAGATCGACCGAGCGCCAGGCGGCCGGCCCGTTCTCGATCGCCTCGCAGACGGCGGCGGCCATGGCAAAGACGCCGGGGTCGCCGCCGGAGACGACGCAGACTTTCGCGCCGTCAGCCGCCATGGCCAGGGCTGCCCCCGCCCGGTCGAGTTCCTCGCGATTGTCCGAGGCATGGCGCAGCTGATCGTCGCGGAGTTGCAGCCTGTCGAGATAGGGTCCGTAGCCGAAGAAATCCGTTGCCTGGTCGACGACGGCCAAAGCCTCCGGCGTCATCTGCTCGGGATTGCCGGGGCCGGTGCCGATCACGAAAAGCCTGCCGCTCATCGGCTCGCCTCCCAGCCAGGCACCAGCACGAGCGAAAAATACGGCGCATCGCCATCGCTCCTGTCGGCAAGCTTTTCCATCGCCGCATTGGCCATGGTGCCGCGCTCGACATAGACGGCTTCCGCAAGCCGGCCGGCTGCCGCCAAGGCCCGGCGGATCTTCGGCAGATTGCGGCCGACCTTCATGATGACGGCGGCTTGCGTGTCGGCAAGACGACGTGTCAGCTCGGTTTCGGGCATCGTACCCGGCAGTACGGAAAGCACATCGTCACCCTGGACGATCGGCATGCCGGCCAGCGACCAGCAGCCCGACATGGCGCTGATGCCCGGGATCACTTCCGTCGGGTAGCGCTGGGAAAGTCTGACATGCAGATGCATATAGGAGCCATAGAAGAGCGGATCGCCTTCACTGAGAACGGCGACTGTCAGCCCGGCATCGAGATGGTCGGCCACCGACTTGGCGGACTGATCGTAGAATTCAGTGATCAGCCTCTGGTAGCGTTCGTCGTTCTTGTCGATCTCGGTTGTCACCGGATAATAGAGCGGCAGCAGCGTCACCCCGGATTTCAGCAGCGGTTCGACGATCGCCTTGCCGTTGCCGCCCCTGCCCTGTTTGGCGAAATAGGCGATGACGTCAGCGGCTTCGATGGCGCGCACGGCTTTGAGGGTGAGGAGCTCCGGGTCGCCGGGACCCGTCCCGACGCCGATGAGACGGCCGCTTGTGGTCATAGGCCGGGCCTCGCCAGTGCATTGATGGCGGCTGCCGTCATGGCGCTGCCGCCGAGCCGGCCGCGGACGATGGCGAAGGGGACGCCGTAGGAATTTTCCGCCAGCGCATCCTTGGATTCGGCGGCACCGACGAAGCCCACAGGCATGCCGAGGATCGCCGCGGGTTTCGGGGCGCCGTCGCGCAGGAGTTCGAGCAGATGGAAAAGGGCGGTCGGCGCATTGCCGATGGCGACAACGCTTCCGCCGAGCCGATCGAGCCAGAGATGCATGGCGGCGGCCGAGCGGGTATTGCCGGTCTCGCGTGCAAGCTCCGGTGTCGCGGGATCACGCAGCGTACAGATCACCTCGTTCAGCGCGGGCAGCCGCGCCCGGGTGACACCATGGGATACCATTTCCGCGTCGCAGAAGATCGGCGCCCCACCTTTCAGCGCATCGCGCGCCGCGCCGACGACATCGGCGGAGAACAGGAAATGCTCCGCCGCCTCGACGAGCCCGCAGGCATGGATCATGCGCACGGCGATTTCGGCTTGATCTTCGGTAAAGCGCGAAAGATCGGCCTCGGCGCGGATGATCGCAAAGGAACGCTCGTAAATCGCGTCGCCGCTGCGGATATAATCGTAGTCTGGCATTCCTATTCCTGTCGCAGCGCCTTTGAAACGCCGGTTGTGCCAAGCCGTGTAAGGCAGGCCGCGGCCGATTCGCCAGAGCCTCGGTTGTCTTCGATGGAGCGGGCGAGCCTCTCTATAGCGAAATCGATCCGACCGCCAGCGATCCGTTCGTCCGGCCGATCCGCAGCAAGCCCATTGAGGATGAGGTCATAACCCTCCGGCGAGCCCGTCAGGGTCAGCGCCGGCCGTGCATGGGCGCAGCCCTTGGCGCAGCCTGACAGATGCAGCGTCAGCGAACCGTCGAAGAGGGCAGGTGCCGCAGCGATGATGCGGCGCGCCAGAGTTCTCGTCTCGTAGAAGGCGGAGCCGCAGGCGCCGGCGCCGGCGCAGGCGGCGATATGCTCGCTGTTGTCGCCGGGTTGGGCGCTGAAGCCAAGTCTGGCCGCGGCAATCTGCATAGCCAGCACGGTATCAGCCGGAAGTCCGATCAAGAAGAAACCGCGACCCGGCGCAAGCCGGATGGCTGTCGCGCCCTGGCTCTCTGCGAGATCGAGCAGGGCGGAGAGATCGGACGTCCTCATCTGTCCGAATTCCGGCCTGACGCCGAGCAGGGTTTTGCCGTCGGCGAGCCTGTGCGGTCCGGAAAGCGGCACCCCTGCCGCGCGGGACGGAAAGAACTGAATGCCATCCATCGCCGGAAAACGCGCCCGCAGCAGCGCCGGATCGATATCGCGTGCCCGCCTGGCCTGCCCGAGATCTGCCAACAGGCTCAGAATGTCGCCGACGGCCGATATCGCCGCCTGCGCAGAACCGATCGCGACCGGCGTTGCGCTTTCACCGTCGCCATTGATCGCCACAAGCCAATCTGCGGGGGATTGCGCGACGATACGGATATCGGCGGAAAGCGCCGCCAAGCCGAAGGCTCCCCCGCCGTCGACGACGAGCGATAGTTTTGGCGCGAGCCGTGGCGAGCGAAGCTGATCGCGGAGCGTGCGGCGCAATGCCAATTCCATTGCGGCCGGATCGTTTATTTCTTCCGGATCGATGCCGTGCAGCGGCGAGATCTCGATCGCCGGCCCCTCCGGCACGACAATGCCGGCGGCATCGATATCGGCAGCGAGCGGTCCGACCGTCTCGGCGCTGAGCCCGCGGATCTGCAGATTGCCGCGTGCAGTGATTTCCAGAATGCCGTTTCCATGAACTGCGGCTAAGCGGGCAAGGCTTGCAAATTGCGGCAGCGTCAACGCGCCGCCGGCTGGCCGCAGCCGCACCAGCAGGCCGTCGCCGGTCGGCATCGGCGCTGACAGGGCGGGGCAGGCGCCGCGTGCGCGCATTTTTGCTGCCAGGTGATCGTGCAGATCCGCCTCGCCTGTCCTGTTGTTTGCCCTTGCGGCCTCAACACTCATTCTCAATCCTCTGAGCATTTCTTACATGATCGCGGCCGGGCCGGCAAAGCATGAGAGAAACGGGTCGGAACGGCTATTCCTCGAAATCGCGTCCCTTGCGCAGGAGATAGATGTCCATGATCCAGCCGTGCCGCTGCCTGGCCTCGGCCCTCAGCGTCACAATGTCGGCGGCGATATCGCCAAGCCGGCCCGATCTGACGATTTCATCCTGGGTGCCGAGATAGGCGCCCCAGAAGATCTCGGCATCGGGATCGTCGATCTTGGCAAAAGCCTGTTCGCCGTCGAGCATCACGATGGTGCTGTCGCTCCGAAGCCCGTCCTGCGCCAGCCGGCGCCCCGTGGTGATCTCGATCGGCTTGCCGACGAGGTTGATCGGGATCCTGTGGCTGGCAGCCAGGGCCTGGATGCTGGTGATGCCGGGAATGACGGTGTAATCGAAATCCAGGCCGCTTTCCCGTCGCACGCGTTCGATGATGCGGATCGTGCTGTCGTAGAGACTGGGATCGCCCCAGACGAGAAAGGCGCCGCTGCCCTCATCCGGCAGACTAGCGATCAGCTCTCCATAGATACCGGCGATCTCGCCATGCCAGGCATCGACGCTTTGCGCATAGCTCCTCTCTGCCGTCTGCCGTTGCGGCACGGCGAACTCCGAAATTCGGGCAGCTGGCCGCGTGATGTAGCGTTGGCAGATCTCGCGGCGGATATCGGCAAGCTCTTCCTTGCCGGCGCCCTTGACCGGCAGGAAGACCACGTCGGCCGCGTTCATGGCGTTGATTGCCTGTATGGTGAGGTGTTCCGGGTTGCCCGTGCCGATGCCGATGATTTGGATATGCTTCAAGCGGATGCTCCCTTTGCGTCCTGGCGGTCTTGCCGAAAAAGCCCGGTCGTCGCAAGGGCGGAGCGGGAGTCGGCCGTGCCAACCTGAAGCTCCTCCGCGACAAGCTGCTTCCGCCGCTCTCGCAGAAGACACTGCGAACGTTCTTCTACGGCGAGGCGGCGCAGAGGAGGCCTGCAACAGCCTGTGCACCTGACTTCGGTTGAGCCCAAGCAGCTCAGCGGCCTGGACGACGCTCAGGCGCTGATCACGGATCGTCTGAATAAACTTCGAGGCGATGCAATTCTTTATGCGACATGGTGGTCAAACGGGGCATCAAGATTCCGACCCCTTATGGTCTCGACCGGGCCGGAGGTCGTCATCCTTGCGCTCAACGTTGACCTTGATCAGAACGTCGAGAGACGAGACTGTCGCATCTCTAAATAGCCCCTACACGAATTAGCGGCGTAGCAAGTATTATCGAACAACCACCCCGGGACGCTGGTTTCACTGCGAGGGCGCAGTTTGCGCATCGCTGCCACGCAGCGAAATCCAGCGGAAGCTACTCCTTCACTGCACCGGTCATCGAGGAGACATAGTAGTCCACGAAGAACGAATAGAGGATGACCACGGGCAGCGAGCCGAACAGTGCACCGGCCATCAGCGCCCCCCATTCGAACACGTCGCCGCGCACCAGTTCGGTCAGGACGCCGACCGGAATGGTTTTGTTTTCCGATGACTGGATGAAGGTGAGCGCATAGATGAATTCGTTCCAGGACAGCGTGAAGGCGAAGATGCCGGCCGAAATCAGCCCGGGGACGGCCAGCGGCAGGATGATCTTGGTGAGGATCTGCCACCTGTTGGCGCCATCCACCAGTGCGCTTTCCTCCAGCTCGAAGGGGATCGAGCGGAAATAGCCCATCAGCAGCCAGGTGCAGAAGGGAATGAGGAAGGTCGGATAGGTGAAGATCAGCGCCAGCCGCGAGTCGTAGATCCCGAGCTTGAAGACGATGAAGGCAAGCGGGATGAAGAGGATCGACGGCGGCACGAGATAGGCGAGGAAGATCACCAGGCCGACCGATCGGGAGCCGGTGAAGCGGACGCGCTCGATGGCATAGGCGCCCAAGACTGAGGCCACCAGCGAGAGGAAGGTGGAGCAGACCGCCACCAGCATCGTGTTCCACAGCCAGCCCGGATAGGAGGTTTCGAGGAACAGATATTTGATATGCGCGAGCGTTGCTCCTACCACCCAGAACGGGCTGTAATTGGTATAGTCGGTCAGCTGCTCGTTCGGCTTCACCGCGGTGATCGCCATCCAGTAGAACGGGAAGAGCAGCACGAAGACGAAGATGGCCATCGGCAGGTAGAGCATCACGATCCGCCGCGGCAGGCGGTTCAGATAGCTCATGCCTTCGGCATTATCGGTCAGGGCCTGATCGGCAGTGTTGGAAGGTGTCGACATCGTTATTCTCCTAATCTTGGCTCCTAATCCTGGCCGCCCTGCTGCCATTTGCGCCGTTGCAGGCCGAAGAAGCTGAACATGATCGCGCCGAGCAGGAAGGGCACCATGGCGACTGCGATGGCCGCCCCCTCGCCGAGTTGGCCGCCGGGAATGCCGCGCTGGAACGACAGCGTCGCCATCAGATGCGTGGCGTTGACCGGCCCGCCCTTGGTCAGCACGTAGATGAGCTGGAAATCGGTAAAGGTGAAAAGCACCGAGAAGGTCATGACGACGGCGATGATCGGCGTCAGCATGGGCAGCGTCACATAGCGGAAACGCTGCCAGCTGGTGGCGCCGTCGAGCGAGGCAGCCTCCTGCAGCGATGCTGGAATGGTCTGCAGGCCGGCAAGCAGCGAGATCGCCACGAAGGGAATGCCGCGCCAGACATTGGCGACGATAACGGAGATGCGCGCATTGATCGGGTCGCCGAGGAAGTTGATCGGTCCGCTGATCAGCCCGAGCTGCATCAGCGACCAGGAGATGATCGAAAATTGGGAATCGTAGATCCACCAGAAGGCGAGCGCCGAAAGTACCGTCGGCACCACCCAGGGAAGCAGCACGATTGCCCGGAAGAAGGATTTGAACGGCAGATGCTGGTTGAGCAGCATCGCCAGCCAGAGGCCGAGCGCGAATTTCAGCACGGAGGCGACGAAGGTATAGAGAACGGTGTTGAAGACCGACAGCCAGAAGACGCTGTCGTCCATCAGGAACTGGTAATTCTCCAGTCCGATGAAGATGCCGTCGCGACCGATCCTCGTATCGGTGAAGCCGAGCCAGACGCCGAGCCCCAGCGGATAGGTCAGAAAACAGACGAGGAATACTGCCGCCGGCAGCATGAACAGGAAGCCGAGCACATTGTTGTTCTGCAGGAGCGAAGAGACCGGCCCACGTCTATCCCCCGAATTTGCCATCGACATTGCTTATCTCCCAGATCGCCTTTTGAACCCCCAGATCTTGCGGCATGCCGAAGGCCGGCATGCCGCTTGTTCGAGGTGTGGCTCAGACGCGATAGTAGCGGTTTGCCCGGCGTTCGGCTTCCTTCATCGCGTCTTCCGGCGACATCTGGCCGGTAACGGCAGCCGCATACATGTCGACCAGAACGTAGTCGGCCATGGTCGCTGCCGAGGCATAACCGAGCGGGCCGGCATAGCCGTTCGGGCGCAGCTTTTCCGAGGCGCGCGCATAGGGCGCGTGGACCGGATCGGCTGTCCAGATCGGGTTCTTGGCGAATGCCTTGAGCGGCTGGCAGCAATAGGCGCTGGAGCCCTGGATCCACGCATTCATCTGGTCGGCTTCCATCATGAACTTGATGTAGGCCTTGGCCGCTTCCGGATATTTGCTGTGCTTGAAGAGAAGCAGTGAACTCGTCTGGCAAAGTTCCACGCTTTTGCCGACAGGACCAATCGGGAAGTTCGTCGTGCGGATGTCCTTGGCGATCTCGGCGAGCTTCGGGTCGTTCTTGGCGGTGTAATAGACCGAGACGCCGTTGGCGATCAGCGAAACCTGGCCGGCGAGGAAGGCGCGGTTGTTGTTGACGTCCTGCCAGCTTTCGGTGCCGGGGATGAAGGTCGCATAGAGCTCCTTGGCATAGTTGATCGACGCCAGCGTTTCCGGGCTGTTGATCGTTACCTTGCCGCTTTCGTCGACCATCATGCCGTTATGGCTCCACAGCAGCCAATGGGCATAGTTGTTGCCGTCGCCGACTGCCTTGCCGTGCGGGAAGCCGGCCGGCGTGCCCTTTGCCTTCATCGCCTTGCAAAGCTCGAGGAAGCCTGCGGTATCATTGGGGAATTCGTTGAAACCGGCAGCCTTCACGTGGCTGTCGCGATAGACGACGGCATTGCCGATGGCCGTCAGCGGCATGGCGATGAAGGTGTCGCCGCGTGTGGCATAACCCTTCACGCCGTCGTACCAACCCTCATACTTGTTGCCGAGATAATTGCCGAGTTCGGTCAGATCGACCAGCTTGTCGGGATATTGGTGGGCGTCGTCGAACCAGCACATGATGAGGTCGGGGCCGGAGCCGACATTGGCGGCGACGGCGGCCTTCGGGCGGATGTCCTCCCAGCTTTCCTTGTCGATGCGCACCTCGACGCCGGTCGCTTCGGTGAATTTCTTGGTGTTGGCAAGCCATGCCTCCTCGTCGCCCTTGACGAACGGTGTCCAGCGCAGCAGGCGAAGGCTGGCGCCGCTTTCCGGCGTGTAAGTCGGCTCGGCCTGCGCCAGGGATGGCCGGATGCCGAGGCCGGCGGCGCCGGCGACGGCAGCCGAGGCGGCAAGAAAGTCACGTCTTCTGATCCTCATGAGATTCCTCCTCATCAAAAAAAGCGGGTACGAACTTGCCGGCACTCACCTCCCGCTTGGTGAACGCCGCTCATTGCATCCCTGAGAGGGGATGTGTGCCTGCCTGCAGGCAACGAGAGGGCTCCTCCGCCCCGCGCCGCCGCCGGCCGGCCTCAGTCGGTCAATCTCCGGCCGCTCTCGGCATCGAAGAGATGAACATGCGCGGCGTCGATCGCAACGCGCAGGGTTTCGCCCGGCCGCGCGTTGACACGTTCGCGGAAGACGCAGCTGAGGTCGCTGCCGCCGAGCTTGAGGATAAGATGCGTCTCGTAGCCGGTCGGCTCGATCACCACGATTTCACCGGGCAGGCCATTGGCATCGAGCAGGATGTATTCCGGGCGAAGCCCATAGACGAGATCGCGGCCGATGGCGTCGACTGGCGGATTGGCGACCGGCAGCGCGGTGCCGTCGGGTGCCCTGAATCGTGTCGGGTCCTCCGGATCGAGCCGGCCCTTGATCATGTTCATCGCCGGCGAGCCGATGAAGCCGCCAACGAAGAGATTGGCCGGTTTGTCGTAGAGCTCGAGCGGCGTGCCGACCTGCTCGACGACGCCGTCATGCATGACGACGATCTTGTCGGCCATGGTCATCGCTTCGATCTGGTCGTGGGTGACGTAGACCGTCGTCGTTTTCAGCCGCTGGTGCAGCTCCTTGATCTCGGCGCGCATGGCGACGCGCAGTTTGGCGTCGAGATTGGAGAGCGGTTCGTCGAACAGGAAGACTTCCGGATCGCGCACGATCGCCCGCCCCATGGCGACACGCTGGCGCTGGCCGCCGGAAAGCTGGCGCGGATAACGGTCGAGCAATTTGTCGAGACCGAGGATGCCGGCGGCGTATTTCACCCGCTTCTCGGCTTCCGCTTTCGGCGCCTTGTTCAGCATCAGCGAGAAGCCCATGTTCTGCTGCACCGTCATATGCGGATAGAGCGCATAGTTCTGGAACACCATGGCGATGTCGCGATCCTTGGGCGGCAGCGTGTTGACCACGCGCCCGCCGATCTTGATCTCGCCGCCGGAAATGTTCTCAAGTCCGGCCAGCATCCGCAGCAGGGTGGATTTGCCGCAACCCGAGGGGCCGACCAGGATCACGAACTCACCGTCGGCGATATCGATATCCACGCCTTTGATGACCGGAAATGCACCGAATGATTTCCGCACATCCGCGAATTGAACGCCTGCCATACTCTCTCCTCCCAGATATCGAGCGCTACGTGCTATGTATTCGTATTGTCGTTATGTCTTGCCGGCGGCCGTAATCTTCTCTCTCAAGTTCCTCAAGCACGGCAATCCCGCATCTGTGGGGGTGCCTGGTCAGGCCCCTCCCGCATGATCGGGCTCGCGCCGTCTCCCCAACCTCATCGGGATGCAGCCGGAGCATCTTCGGCGACGTACACCTCGATCAGCTCATCGACGCTGCTTTCGGCGGTAAATCCGAGTTGCGCCGCGCGTTGCGGCGTAAAGGATTTCGGCCACCCGGCGACGATCTCCTCAATGACCTCGTCGCGGCGCCGATCGATCAAATCCGCCGCTTCGGGGCCGGCGGCACGGCGCAGCGCATCAATCTGGTCGGCAACGGTGGCGGCAACCCCTGGCATGGTGAGCGTACGCCGGACACCGAGCGACGCTGTATCGAGCGTGGCGGCATGGATCAGGAAGTTGACGGCCGAACGCGGGCTCGCCAGCCAGTGCTTGACCGTTTCTTCGACCGGCAGAACGGCACGCTGGCCTGCGAGCGGTTCCCGCAGGATTCCGGAAAAGAAGCCCGATGCGGCGGCGTTCGGCGCGCCGGGGCGGATGACGATGGTCGGCAACCGAATTCCGATGCCATCGACGAAGCCGCGGCGCGAATAGTCGGCAAGCAGAAGCTCCGATATCGCTTTCTGGACTCCGTAGCTGGTGAGGGGCGCCAGCACGTAGTCATCGGGAATGGGATCGGGAAACGGCGCGCCATAGACCGCGATCGACGAGGAGAAGACGAAACGGGGGACATAGGCTTGGCGACTGCCTTCCCCGCGGATCGCTTCCAGCAAGGCTCGCGTGCCGTCGAGATTGACCCGATAGCCGAGGTCGAAATTGCGCTCGGCTTCGCCGGAAACGATCGCGGCGAGATGGAAAATCACATCGGCCCGACCCGCCGCAAGTGCTGCCGCTGCGTCGCTTTCGGAAATATCGGCCGCCAGCGCTTCCGCCGGCACGGAGATGTCGGCGGGCACCGGCGGAAGCGTTACATCCACAAGCGTCATGCGCGTGATTGTATCTCCGCCGAGGAAACCGCTGCGCCCCAGTGTGGCGGCGAGCTTCCGGCCGATCATTCCTCCCGCGCCGATAATGAGAATATGCATCGTGTTTCGCCTCCCTGCGAACTACGAGAAGAGTAACTTGGTCGTCGTATAAATACGGGTTTCGTGGATTGCGAAGGCCGCAGCCGCAGCATCCGGGTCCCGCGTCTCCAGGCCGGCAAGGATC
This sequence comes from Rhizobium sp. BK112, assembly GCF_014193215.1. Lineage (NCBI taxonomy): Bacteria > Pseudomonadati > Pseudomonadota > Alphaproteobacteria > Hyphomicrobiales > Rhizobiaceae > Rhizobium > Rhizobium sp. BK112. The sequence continues at coordinate 329,882 of NZ_JACHYZ010000006.1, read as the reverse complement.
ATCCGGTGATCGGCGATGCTGGTGGCGATGCTACCGGGCTGCGATACGACGCGCCTTCGGTGGCTGAGAAGGTAGGAATAGAGGTCGGCGGCCATATCAGCCAGCACCGCGTTGCCGCTGGAACGGTAGATAGCGGTGTGAAATTCCCGGTCGCATATCAAGAAACGGACAGGATCGTCACAGGCGGCCTCCTGTGCTGCGATCGACTTGCGGAGATAGTCAAGCGTCGAGGGCTCCATCTTGACCGCGGCAGCCCTGACGACCTGCGCTTCGATGAGAAGTCGCGCCTCATGAACATTGTCGAGACTGTAGGCCGCAATGTCGCGATACCGCGCAGCCTGGACAGCCAATTCGCCGACATCCTCCGATGCCACCACGGTTCGGGTCCCATGGGCGACGGAGAGAATCCCATGCGTGGAAAGGATGAGGATCGCGCCACGGACGGTCTCGCGGCTGACCGACAGCGCGGAAGCCAATTCGCGCTCGCTTGGCAAGGGATCGCCCACTTTGAGGATGCCCGTCGCTATGAACGTCGCAATCTTCTGGACGACGAAGTCTTTCATCGACTTCTTCGGCGCTCCGCCGAGCGTCGCAACGTCGTCTTCGAGCATTGCTCGAACATCCATTGCTTTCCCCCTCCCCGCGCTCAGGTCTACTGGTCCGGTAAGTGGACCAGTAGACCTGAGCGGAAGAGGCTTGTCAATGCAGCACGTCATGATCGGCCGAGCATCCTCGCCTTGACGATGACCCCTTCCGCACGGTCATCCAGGCGTTATAGTATGGGGAAGCAAGAGCGAGCGTGATGACGGGACAAGATACAAGCCACCTCCTGGAACGGATGACGATCGTCGGTGATCTCGAGGCCGCCTCCTTTGTCCCCTGGATCCGGCGCCACGCCGCCAAGCTTGGGCTGTCGCACACCATCTCTCATACGAGTCCCATGCGGATCGAACTTGAGGTTGCCGGGCCGGAGGAGCTGATCGACATGATGGAGATGGGATGCTCTCTCGGGCCTATCGACGTATGGGTCGAGGGCATAGAACGCACGACGATCATCGGCGAAAGAGCCTAGTACCGACTACCGTGTATTTTGCGCCGTGCATATTATTTACTCAATGTTGCCAATGCGAAATAATTATGCAAACCTGATAAGGTTGAGCGGAATTGCCTCGATGCGGAGGCGGGACGTGCTCGGCAAGCATATGATTTTGTTTGGGAACTCTAGTCATGCCATCCGCTACGACCGGCTTTTGGACGCCAGTCGCTCTGTCCCGGGATTTGCCCGCCGGCACCGTCATGACGGCACGGACGGCAGCCGGATCGATTGCCCTGTGGCGCAGCGCTTCCGGGTGCATATCGGCATCGGCCGATCGCTGTCCGCATCGCGGCATGCGTCTGTCTCACGGCTTCGTGCGCGGCGAGGCGCTCTCCTGCATCTATCACGGCTGGAGTTATGGTCAGGCCGGAAACTGTCTCCGCATTCCGGCCCATCCAGGGCTGGCGCCACCGGAAACCATCCGCGTCGCCACCCATGACGTAGAGGAGGCGGACAACGTGATCTGGGTCGCCGTGGGCACGCCGGCTGCGAAGCCGCCGCGGCTTGAGGGCCTCATTCCCCTGCGTTCGCTGACGGCGTTGGCCGGCATTGAGGCGATTGAGGCGGCTGCTGGCGCGAAGGCAAGTCCCGAGGGTTTGCTCGAGTTCGACGTAACAACCGGGACCATCTGTCTGCTATTGTCCGCTCAAGAAGATGGACAGACGCTGATGCACGTGCTGCTGAAGGCGGACACCGGCCCCGCGGCGGGCATTGGCGCTTCGCGGGCCGCCGAGAGCCTGCGCCGCCGGGCCGAGGATCTTCAGAGGAAGGAGATCGGCCAATGACCATGCAGGCGATGACCGACGAATGGTATCCGGTCGGGCTCTTCAGCCAGCTCGACGGCGCTGGTCGCAGGACGGCACTGATGGGCGAGCCGATCGAAGTGGCGCGCGATGGCGACGGTAATGCCAAGGTGACGTGCGGCGACGGCCGTGTACTGCCGGTGCGCGTGCGTTACGGTCATGTCTGGTCCTCCCTCGGCGCGCCGAAGAAGGAACTTTTCCCGATTCCCGAGGCCGACCAGCCCGGCCGCCGCTTCGTCGATGTCGGCGTGGTGCGGGTGCGCTGCTCGCCGCTGCGTGCCGTCGAGAATTTTCTCGACATCGCCCATTTCCCCTTCGTCCACACCGACATTCTCGGCGCGGAGCCGCACACCGAGGTTCAGAACTACAAGGTCGATATCCGCGAGGAAGAAGACGAGGTCTGGGCGACGCAGGTGAAATTTTACCAGCCGCAGGCTGCCAAGTCGGCAAGCGGCGGCATCACCACGGAATATATGTACCGCGTGCCGGCACCGACCTGCTCCGTGCTTTACAAAACCTGCCCGCCGCGCCCGAGCGAATGGGATGTCATCACGCTTTTCGTGCAGCCGCTGGCCGAGGACCTCTGCGACGTCTGGCCATGGATGGCGCTCTTTGACGACGAGACCGCGATGACCGACCTCATCCACTTCCAGCAGACGATCTTTCTGCAGGACCGTTCGATCCTCGAAAATCAGATTCCGCGGCTGCTGCCGCTCGACCCCGGCATGGAAATCCCGACGCGGGCCGATCTGACATCGATCGCCTATCGGCGCTGGCTGAAGCGCCACAATTATACCTATGGCGCACAGCTGGTGGCGCAATGAAGCTCTACGACTACATTCTCTCGCCGAGCTGCTACAAGGTGCGCCTGATGGCGGCGCTGACCGGCGTGAAGCTGGAACTCCGCCCGGTCGATTTTCATCCCGGCGCCGAGCATCGCGGCCCCGAGTTGCTTGCGCTCAATCCGGCAGGCTCGATTCCGATCCTGGAGGATGGCGAGCTGATCCTGACCGAATCCTCGGCCATTCTCGTCTATCTCGCCACCAAGGCAGCACCCGAATGGCTGGGCGGCGGCAGGGCCGAGGAAGCGGCGCGGGTGCAGCAATGGCTGTCGTTCTCCGGCCGGCTGACGGCAAGCCTCGGGGCAGCGCGGCTTCACGAAATGCTGCTGCGGCCGGGCGATATCGGCGCGCTGCAGGCCCAGGGCATCGCCGCGCTTCGCGAACTTGAGGCCGGGCTTGTCGAGCAGGGCCTTCGCGGCATGCGTTTCCTCGCAGCCGACCGGCCGACAATTGCCGATATCGCCTGCTTCCCCTATGTGGCGCTGGCTCCCGATGGCGGTGTCATACTGGATTCCTATCCCGCCATCCGGCTCTGGTCCCGAGCGCTGCGCGCCCTCGACAACTTCATCGAGATGCCAGGCATTCACCGGCTGCACGAATTGAAGCCCGAACCCCAGATCGAACCGGGCGAGGCGTGATGATGGCCGGCTACCTCCTGAAGAATTGCGCGGCCGTGATCGTCGACGAGGGCAAGGGACCGGTCGTCCATCGCAGTGTCGATCTGCTGACTAGCGGCCCAGAGATCGTGGCGATCGGCGAAAATCTCGCGGCGGACGCACTGCCTGCCGGCACGACCGTTCAGGATGCTGCCGGCTGGTTCGTCTATCCAGGCCTGGTCAACACCCATCATCACTTCTTCCAGTGCTTCGTGCGCAACCGCGCCGATCTCGACTGGACGAAGCTCTCGGTGATCGAGTGGCTCGACCGCATCTACCCGATCTTTTCTCAGCTCAACGAGGAGTGTTTTTACCACTCCTCCGTCACCGCGATGGCCGAGATGATCAAGCATGGCTGCACCACGGCCTTGGATCACCAGTATAATTTCCCCCGGCATGCCGGGAAGCGGCTGATCGATCGCCAGTTCGAAGCGGCCGAGCTGCTCGGCATGCGTTTCCATGCCGGCCGCGGCGGCAACACCCTGCCGAAGTCGGAAGGCTCGACCATTCCCGACGAGATGCTGGAAACGACGGACGAATTCATCGCCGACTGCGCCCGGCTGATCGAGACCTATCACGATACCAGCCGCTTCAGCATGCGCCAGGTCGTGGTCGCGCCCTGCCAGCCGGTGAACTGCTACCGTGAGACGTTCGTGGAATCGGTGGCATTGGCGCGTGATCGCGGGGTCATGATGCACACGCATGTCGGCGAGGGCGAAAGTCCCGTCATTCAGGCGCGTCACGGCATGCGCACGGTCGACTATCTGGAAGAACTCGGCTTTGCCGGACCCGACGCCTTCTATGCCCATTGCTGGGAGTTGACCCACGACGAACTCAGGAAGATGGCGGCCAGTGGCACCGGGGTGGCGCACTGCCCGGAACCCGTCTATCTGGTCGGCGCAGAAGTCACCGATATTCCCGCCATGGCCGCTTTCGGCCTGCGCGTCGGCCTCGGCTGCGACGGTGCTGCCTCCAACGACAATTCCAACCTGATGCACTGCCTGCACTCCGCCTACATGCTGCAGTGCCTCGTCTCCTCCACCCGCACCCACCCCGTGCCGCCGCCGGTCGATTTCCTCGGCTATGGCACGTCAGGGGGTGCCAGCCTGCTCGGCCGGCGCGATATCGGCCGACTGGCGCCCGGCATGGCCGCCGACCTGTTTGCGATCGACACCCGCCGCATGGATTATGTCGGCACGCGGCACGACCCGCTGAGCCTGATTGCCCGCGTCGGCATCGGCATGGCGACCGACATAACCATGATCAATGGCCGCATCGTCTGGCAGAAGGGCGAATTCCCCGGGCTCGACGAGGCCAAGCTGGCTGCCGAAGCGGAAGCTGCCCTATCCGCCGTGAAATTCTAGAAAACCAAAAGAGGGAACTGAGACCATGACCAAACTGACCCGCAGAAACCTGATGACGGCCGCTGCCGCCACCGGCCTTGCCGGTGTGCTCGGCAGCCGCCTTGCTTTGGCCGCCGACGCGCCGCTCGGCATCACGCTCGTCGTCCCTTCGCCGATCGGCGATGTCGGCTGGGGACATGCACTGGCCGCCGGCCTCGAGCCGATCAAGGCGGCTTACGGCGACAAGGTGAAGGTCACCGTGCTTGAGAATATTGCTGAAGGCCCAGATGCCGATCGCATCATGAACAAGACCGTCGCCGATGGAAACAAGTTCCTGGTCGCGGGCTCTTTCGGCTATCAGAACGGCGCCCTGCAGATCGCCCGCCGTGATCCGAGCGTCACGGTCCTGCATGCTTCCGGCTTCCAGGTCGCTCCGAACTTCTCGCCATTCGCCGCCAAATATTTCCAGGGCACCTATCTGCTCGGCATGGCAGCGGCAGCGCTTTCCAAGACCGGCAAGCTCGGCTCCGTTTCGGCTTTTGCCATCCCCGAGCTCATCACCTCGATCAATGCCTTCACGCTCGGCGCCCAGGCGGTCAAGCCCGACATCGAAGTCTCGGTCGTCTGGGTCAACTCCTGGTTCGACCCGGCCAAGGAGCAGGAAGCCGCCAAGGCGCTGATTGCGCAGAAGTGCGACGTGATCTTCTCCAACGCCCAGGACACGCCGTCCGTCATCTCGGCCTGCGAGGAAGCCGGCGTCTATGCCTTCAACCTCAATTCTTCGATGAAGAAATATGCGCCGAAGACCTATCTCGGCTGCGTCGCGACGGATTGGTCGCCGTTCTTCAAGGCGTCGGTCGATGCCCATCTCGCCGGTACCTTCAAGGGCGCCAATGCCTTCCTCGGCGTCGCCGACAAGGTCGTCGAGGTGGTCGACTGGAATCCGGATATTCCGGCTGACGTCATGACCAAGATCAAGGAAATCGAGGCAAAGATCGCCGACGGCAGCTTCTCGCCCTTCACCGGGCCGATCGCCAAGGCCGACGGCAGCGAAGGCGTCGCATCCGGCGCGACCATGGCCGACCCCGAGATCATCGCCATGAATTGGCACGTCAAGGGCGTGTCCACGCCGCTGCCGAAATAAGTCATGACGACCCCGCTCCTGTCGCTGCGCGGCATTTCGAAGAGCTACGGCCAGATCCACGCCAACCAGGCCATCGATCTGGACGTGGCTCCGCAATCGATCCATGCGATTCTCGGAGAAAATGGCGCGGGAAAATCGACCCTGATGAAGCTGATCTACGGCGTCGAGCAACCGGATGACGGAGACGTCGTCTGGGAAGGAAAACCCTTGCGCCTCGCCTCTCCGGCGGAGGCAAGACGCAACGGTATCGGCATGGTCTTCCAGCATTTTTCGCTGTTCGAGACCCTGACCGTCCTGGAGAATATTCGGCTGGTCGTGCCGGGCCGCAAGGCTGAGCTCAAGGAACGCATCCGGACGCTTGGACGGGAGTTCGGCCTTGAAGTCGACCCGCTCGCCCATGTGCATGCGCTGTCCGTCGGCGAGCGGCAACGGGTGGAGATCATCCGAAGCCTGATGACCGATCCGAAGCTGCTGATCCTCGACGAACCCACCTCCGTCCTGCCGCCGCAACTGGTGGAGAAGCTGTTCGACACGCTGCGCCGGCTGCGCGACGGCGGCGTTTCCATCCTGTTGATCTCCCACAAGCTCGAGGAAATCCGGGCAATCTGCGACCGGGCGACCATTCTGCGCGGCGGCCGCGTGACCGGGAATGTCGACCCGCGTGAACATGATGCCCATGACCTTGCCCGCATGATGATCGGCCGCGACATGCCCGAACCCTTGTCGGCGCTGCCGCTGTCCGGCGGGGAAAAGCGGCTGGAGATCATCGGTCTGGACTATCAGCCGGACGATCCCTTTGCGGTGTCGCTCTCCGGCATCAGCCTCGAAGTGCATGCCGGTGAAATTCTGGGGATCGCCGGTATTTCGGGCAACGGCCAAAGCGAGCTTGCCGCGTTGGTCTCGGGCGAGACGGTGCTGGGGCGCGACCAGCGCGACCGGATCTACATGATGGGGATGGATGTCGGCAGGCTCGATGCCGCGGCGCGACGGACGCTTGGATTTGCCTTCGTTCCGGAGGACCGGCTCGGACGCGGCGCCGTGCCCGAAATGTCGCTTATCCTCAACAGCCTGCTGACGGCCCATCCGCTGAAGCTTTTGCGCCATGGTCTTCTCGACAAGGCGCGGGCGACGGCGTTCACCGAGGATTGTATCCGTCAGTATGATGTCCGCACACCCGGCCCGGATGCGGAAGCCGGGACGCTTTCCGGCGGCAATCTGCAGAAATTCATCGTCGGCCGGGAAATCATGCTGGCTCCCAAATTGCTGTTCGTGGCGCAGCCGACCTGGGGCGTCGATATCGGCGCCGCATCCGCCATTCGCAGCCGTCTGGTCGCATTGCGCAATCAGGGCATGGCGATCCTTGTTATTTCCGAAGAGCTGGAAGAGCTGTTCGAGCTCTGCGATTCCATCCAGGTGCTGCATCACGGCCGGCTCAGCCCGCCGCTAAAAACGCGGGACACACAGCCCGAAGAGATCGGCCGATACATGATCGGGGCACAAGCCTCACCCGAGAAAGTCCGTCTATGAGCGCTTGGTCCCCTGCTTTCGTTCCCACCCTGGTGCGCCGGGAGCGCGCCTCGCTTGCCGCGAGCCTGCTTGCGCCCGTCATGGCGCTTGTCATAGCGATCGCGCTCAACCTCGGCCTTTACATCCTGATGGGCCGTGACCCGGTCGCGGTCCTCTACGCGATGCTTTTCGAGCCCTTCCTCTCCTGGGCGTCATTTTCGGAAGTGCTCTTAAAGGCAGGCCCGCTCCTGCTGATCGCCCAGGGACTGGCGATCGGCTTTCGCGCCAAGGTCTTCAATATCGGCGCCGAAGGCCAGTTCATTCTCGGCGCGATCTTCGCCTCGGCCATTCCGGTCTGGTTTCCTCAGGCAACGGGCCAGTGGATCTGGCCGGCGATGCTGCTGCTCGGCGCCATCGGCGGCGCGCTCTGGGCCTCTCTCACCGCCTTCTGGCGCGTACGCCTCAACGCCAACGAGATCCTCGTTTCGCTGATGCTGAGCCTCGTTGCGGCGCAGCTGCTGAACTATCTGCTGCTCGGCCCCTGGAAGGATCCGAACGGCTTCAACTTCCCCCAGTCGGTGATGTTCCAGTATGATGCGATGGTCCCGACCCTGATTTCCGGGACCCGCCTCAACGTCTCTTTCCTGATTACGCTCGCTTTGTCGGTTGCCGCCTGGGTCTTCATGCAGAAGAGCTTCATCGGCTACAAGCTGCAGGTCGGCGGCTTGGCGCCGCGGGCTGCCGGCTATGCCGGCTTCAAGGAGGGTTGGGCAATCTGGCTGTCGCTGCTGATCGGTGGCTTTGCCGCCGGTCTTGCCGGTGCTGCCGAAGTCGCCGGTCCGCTCGGCCAGCTGCAGCGTTCGGTCGCGAGCGGTTATGGCTATGCGGCCATCATCGTCGCCTATCTCGGTGGCCTGCACCCGATCGGCATCGTGGTCTCGGCGCTGGTCATGGCGGTCATCTATATCGGTGGCGACAATGCCATGGTCTCGGCCGGCCTGCCGATCGCCGCCGTCCGCGTCTTCCAGGGCAGTCTGCTGCTCGCCTATCTCATCGCCGTCGCCTTCGTGCGCTACCGCTTGGAATGGCGCCGCGCCGCCCACCGGAGCCCGTCATGAACGCCATCGAGTTCATTCTTGCCGGCATGCTTGCGGCCGCGACACCGTTTCTTCTCGCAGCCCTCGGCGAACTGGTGGCCGAGCGCGCCGGCGTCCTCAACCTCGGGGTCGAGGGATTGATGGCCTTCGGCGCCGTGCTCGCCTTCATCGTCGTCTATCAGGGCGGCGGACATCTCCTGGGCTTCGTCGTCGCCGGGTTCGGCGGCGCTGTCCTTTCCCTGCTCTTCGCCTTCGTCACCCTCGGATTCCGGGCAAACCAGGTGGCGGCGGGCCTTGCCATCGGCATTCTCGGCCAGGGCCTCTCGGCACTTTTCGGCAAGACCTATGAAAGCCTCACCGTCAGAGGACTTCCGAAGCTCGCCCTTCCCGGACTTTCGGAACTGCCGGTTATCGGCGGCCTTTTCGTCCAGGACATCGTCGTGTGGATTTCCCTCGCCGCGACCCTCGCCCTCTGGGCCATATTTGCCTACACCAAGCTCGGTCTCATCGTCCGCGCTGTCGGCGAGAACCCCAAGGCCGCGCATGCCATCGGTTATCCGGTCATCTCAGTCCGCGTCCTCGCCATCGCCTTCGGCGGCGCCATGGCGGGCTTCGCCGGTGCCTATGCGTCGGTGGTCTACACACCGCTCTGGGCCGATGGAATGATCGCCGGCCGCGGCTGGATCGCCATCGCCCTTGTCGTCTTCGGGACTTGGCTCACCGGCCGTATCTTCCTCGGCGCCTGCCTCTTCGGGGCGGTCTCGCTGATGGGGCTTGCAGCCCAGGCAACCGGACTGGATGTTCCCTCGCAGCTGCTGTCGAGCCTGCCCTATCTTGTCACGATCATCGTGCTCGGCATCATCTCCGCCGACCGTCGCCTGCTGAAACTGAACGGCGTTGCTTCGCTCGGCGAACCATTCGAGCGATAAAGACGCGCGGCGCTGCTATCTGCCGGCGAAGATGGTCAGCCGCGATCGAGCTTCTTTCCGCCGCGCGCTTCGAATTGGACGAGCAGCGACTTGAGTTCGATCTCGCGAACGCGGCGTGCCGCTTCATCCGGGCTGACCCATTCGAGGATACGCTGACCCCGCTCCTTGAAATCGCCGCTGATATCAGTGACTTCAATCTGAAACATGTCGACGATACAGGGGGCCACATCGCCATTGTCGAGTTCTTTCAGATAGGTATAACGGCCGACCGGCTTCTTCTTCACCACCCCGCGCACGCCTGCCTCCTCCCACGCCTCGATTGCCGCTGCTTCGAAAGGCTTTTTCCCTTTCATCGGCCATCCTTTTGGGATGACCCAGCGTGCGCTCTCACGCGATGTGATCACCAGGATTTCGATCGCGGATCCGGCATCGCCGTAGCGAAAGCAAAGAGCGCCGTACTGTTGACGGAATGCACCGGCGAACAGCGTTTCAGGAACAGCAGCGAGCTGCCGTAGCAGTGACTGGGACTTGTCCGGTCGGGGCTTCCTGCTTTTCTTGCTCGGCGTCATAGTAGATGAATTACCGAATTTGCATGTTGCTTCAATTGCCTGAGCGTGTTTATGACAGATTTATGACAATCGGCCGCACGAGGAAGGTTCCCAGGCATGATGAGCATTTTTCGCAAGCTGATGCCACGGGAAGACAGATTCTTCGACATGTTTTCCAAGCACTCGAAGACCGTCGTTGCCGCGGCCTACGCCCTCGACCAACTCCTGAAGGGCAATGACGTCGAGAAAAACTGCGAACGTATCGTCACATTGGAAGACGAGGCCGACGACATCACGCGTGACGTTCTTCTTGCCGTTCGCCGAAGCTTCATCACGCCCTTCGACCGGGGAGACATCAAGGACCTTATCCAGTCGATGGATGATTCGATCGACATGATGCACAAGACAGTCAAGACGATCCGCTTGTTCGAGCAATCCAGCTTCGATCCGCTCATGCAGGAGATGGGCAGCGAAATCGTCAAGGCGGCAAATCTTGTCGCGGAAGCGATACCCCTGCTCGACAGATTGGGGGCCAATGCGCAGCGTCTCGCCGCCATCGCGGAGGAAGTCACCCGAGTGGAGGGACGTTCCGATGAGCTCCACGACCAGGGTTTGAAGGATCTGTTCTTGCGTCATGGCGCCAGCGGCAATGCGATGGCCTACATGATCGGCAGCGAAATCTACGGAGAGCTGGAGAAAGTCGTCGACCGCTTCGAGGATGTCGCCAACGAGATCAGCGGCATTCTCATCGAGAACGTCTGATGGATGCCTCCCTCGCTCTGCCGCTGCTGGTCGGCCTTATCGTCGTCGCTTTGTTCTTCGACTTTCTCAACGGCCTTCATGATGCGGCCAATTCCATTGCCACGATCGTCTCGACCCGCGTCCTGCGGCCGCAATATGCGGTCGCCTGGGCGGCGTTCTTCAATTTCATCGCTTTCCTGTTCTTCGGCTTGCATGTCGCCGAGACGCTGGGGACCGGCATCATCGATCCCGCGATCGTCTCGCCCCAACTGATCTTCGCCGCGCTCATGGGCGCCATCATCTGGAATATCCTCACCTGGATTTTCGGGATTCCATCGAGTTCGTCGCATGCGCTTGTCGGTGGGCTGGTGGGGGCCGGTCTGGCAAAGGTGGGCTTCAGCTCGATCGTCTGGAATGGTCTCCTAAAGACGGTCGGCGCCATTTTCCTTTCACCAGCCATCGGCTTCCTGCTTGCGCTGGTGCTGGTACTCGCCGTCTCCTGGTTGTTCGTCCGGCAGACGCCATTTGCGGTGGATCGGACCTTTCGCATCATGCAGTTCGTGTCCGCTTCGCTCTATTCGCTCGGCCACGGCGGAAACGATGCGCAGAAGACGATGGGCATCATCGCGGTGCTCCTGTTCAGTCAGGGATATCTCGGCCCGACATTCTACGTGCCGTTCTGGGTGGTCATTACCTGCCAGTCGGCAATGGCTCTCGGTACGCTGTTTGGCGGATGGCGGATCGTTCATACCATGGGGTCGAAGATCACCCGGCTCAACCCCATGCAAGGTTTCTGCGCGGAGACGGGCGGAGCGCTGACGCTGTTCGGAGCGACGTGGCTCGGCATTCCCGTTTCGACGACGCATACCATCACCGGAGCAATCGTTGGAGTGGGCGCGGCTCGCCGTGTTTCCGCCGTGCGCTGGGGATTGGCCGGCAACATCGTGATAGCCTGGATCGTCACGATGCCGGCGGCGGCAGCAATATCCGCAGCGTTCTACGGACTTGTATCTTTGCTGCACTGAATGAGGTGAGAGCGAAGGCAATCGCCACGCATTACCCCTCTCCTGTTGAGCTTTGCCGCTGGAAAGACATCCATCCGGCCAGCTGCATCGCGGCTTTAATGTTGCGTGCACTGCACAAATAGAGCGCTTCCATGGCTGTGACTATCGTGGCAATCGCACAAAACGGAAGCAGAAAACGATAGCGCCCAAGAAATAGGCAATCGTTAATTCTTGGCATTTCTCCTTTTGCTTCATGCTGTTACCAACTCCTCTCGAAATTGGCACGCTGCTTGCACGTTCTTAGATGCACCGGTCAACGGCGACCGGGGCGGATAGGCGCGGCATAAGCGCCTGCATTAGACACCGACGTCGCAAGGTCTTTGCAATCCGGGATCTCTCATCCCTTGGACGCAATTTCCGGCGGCGTTTTTTTGTGTCCAAATTCAGCCAGCAGAGGGAACCTGCGCATGACAAAAAATTCGACGACTGGGATTTCGACAACCGGCATGACCCGCCGCGGCATGCTCAAGACGACTGCAGCGGCTGCCCTCATCGGCGCCGTCAAGACTGCCTTTCCATCGGGCGCCTTCGCAGCCGGAGCAGGGCCCGAGGTGAAAGGTGTCAAGCTCGGCTTTATCGCGCTCACCGATTCCGCACCGCTGATCATCGCCAAGGAAAAGGGCTTTTTCGACAAGCATGGCCTTCCGGAAGCGGATGTGGCCAAACAGGCGTCCTGGGGTGCGACCCGCGATAATCTCGTGCTGGGCGGCGCGGCCAATGGCATCGACGGCGCCCATATTCTCTCGCCGCTCCCCTATCTCATGCACACCGGCAAGGTGACGCAGAACAATAAGCCGGTGCCGATGGCAATCCTCGCCCGGCTCAACCTCGACAGCCAGGGCATTTCCGTCGCCAAGGAATATGCCGAAACCGGCGTGCAGCTCGATGCCTCTAAGCTGAAGGCCGCCTTCGAGAAAAAGAAGACGGAAGGCAAGGAGATCAAGGCCGCGATGACCTTCCCGGGCGGCACCCATGACCTCTGGATCCGTTACTGGCTCGCCGCCGGCGGCATCGATCCGAACAAGGACGTTTCGACCATCGTCGTGCCGCCGCCGCAGATGGTTGCCAATATGAAGGTTGGCAACATGGACGTCTTCTGTGTGGGCGAACCGTGGAACGAGCAGCTCGTCAATCAGGGCATCGGCTTCACCGCCGCCACCACCGGCGAGCTCTGGAAGGGCCATCCCGAAAAAGCGCTCGGGCTGCGCGCCGACTGGATCGAAAAGAATCCCAATGCTGCCAAGGCGCTGCTGATGGCTGTCATGGAAGCTCAGCAATGGTGCGAAAGCATGGACAACAAGGCGGAGATGGCCGACATTCTCGGCAAGCGCCAGTGGTTCAACGTTCCGACCAAGGACGTGCTCGGCCGCCTCAAGGGCGATATCAATTATGGCAACGGCCGCGAGGTCAAGGCCACCGACCTCTACATGAAGTTCTGGAAGGACGGTGCCTCCTACCCGTTCAAGAGCCACGATACCTGGTTCATGACGGAAAACATCCGCTGGGGAAATCTGCCGGCGAGCACCGACGTCAAGGCGCTGGTCAACCAGGTGAATCGCGAAGACATCTGGCGCGAGGCCGCCAAGGATCTCGGCGTCGCGGCGGCCGATATTCCCGCATCGTCGTCTCGCGGCAAGGAGACTTTCTTCGACGGCAAGGTCTTCGACCCTGAAAATCCCTCCGCCTATCTCGACAGCCTTTCGATCAAGGCCGTCGCCTGACCCGCTCCGGCGCGCGATCGGCGCGCCGGCCTTTCATTCGTATGAGGAGCGCGTCGATGTCCGCCCTGGCAAATAAACAAAATCCCTCCACGGTCGCCTCTGCCAAGCCGGCGGCAAAGGTTCTGCCATTTTCCGGCAAGCATGGATCGCGGATCGATTTTCGTCGAGCGGCGCTGACCGCACTTCGCAATGTCGTTCCGCCGGCCGTGGTGCTGGCGCTCATCCTGCTCGTCTGGCAGGTGCTCTGTTCATCGACGGATGCGTCCTTGCCCTCGCCGCATCAGGTCTGGCAGGAGAGCTACGACCTGATCGCCTATCCGTTCTTCAACTACGGCTCCCAGGATATCGGGCTTGGCTGGCGCGTGCTCGTTTCGCTGCAGCGCGTCGTGTATGGCTTTGGCCTTGCCGCAGTCGCCGGCGTCATCATCGGGGCGATCATCGGTCAGTCGATCTGGGCGATGCGCGGCCTCGATCCGATCTTCCAGGTGCTGCGCACGGTCCCGCCGCTCGCCTGGCTGCCGCTGTCGCTGGCAGCCTTCCAGGATTCCAATCCTTCGGCAATCTTCGTGATCTTCATCACGTCGATCTGGCCTGTCATCATCAACACCGCCGTCGGCGTCCGCAATATCCCGCAGGACTACCGCAACGTCGCCGAAGTGCTGCGCCTCAACCAGTTCGAGTTTTTCTGGAAGATCATGCTGCCTTCGGCAGCGCCCTATATCTTCACCGGCCTCAGGATCGGCGTCGGCCTCTCTTGGCTCGCCATCGTCGCGGCCGAAATGCTGACGGGCGGCGTCGGCATCGGCTTCTTCATCTGGGACGCATGGAACTCGTCGCGCCTTCCGGACATCATCGTCGCGCTCGCCTATATCGGCATCGTCGGCTTCGCCCTTGACAAGCTGGTGGCTGCGCTCGGCAAACTCGTCACCCGCGGCGCCATGGCCAACTGAGGAACGCACCTATGAACGCCTATCTCAAACTCGACCATATCGACAAACATTTCGATCGGGGCGGCGTGCGCGCCGAGGTGCTGAAGGACATCAACCTGACGATTTCCGAGGGTGAATTCGTCTCGATCATCGGCCATTCCGGCTGCGGCAAGTCTACCCTGCTCAACCTGATTGCCGGCCTGACTCCGGTATCCGCAGGCGCCGTGCTGCTTGAAAACCGCGAGGTCAACGAACCGGGTCCGGAACGCGCCGTCGTCTTCCAGAACCATTCGCTGCTGCCCTGGCTGACGGTCTACGAGAACGTCAATCTCGCCGTCACCAAGGTCTTCAGCCGAACAAAGACCAAGGCCGAGCGGCACGACTGGGTCATGGCCAACCTCGACCTCGTGCAGATGGCGCATGCCAGGGATAAGCGGCCTTCGGAAATATCAGGGGGCATGAAACAGCGCGTCGGCATTGCCCGCGCGCTGTCAATGGAGCCGAAGATCCTGTTGCTGGACGAGCCTTTCGGCGCGCTCGACGCGCTGACCCGCGCCCATCTTCAGGACGCGGTGATGGAAATCCACGCCCGGCTTGGCAATACGATGGTGATGATCACCCATGACGTCGACGAAGCGGTATTGTTGTCCGATCGCATCGTCATGATGACCAATGGCCCGGCGGCCCGGATCGGTGAAGTGCTCGATGTGACCATGTCTCGTCCGCGCCATCGCATCGAACTCGCCTCCGACCGGACATATCTCAAATGCCGCGAGGCCGTGCTGAAGTTCCTCTACGAACGCCACCGTTTCGTCGAAGCCGCGGAGTAGACGCCGCGAAACAACTGGAGCGTTTGGTTGTCGGAGCCCTTTGTCTTGTAGCGGGGGCGGCGCTTGATTTCGGGCGCCGCGTCCTCTCTACTCCCCGGCCGTTGCAAATACCGCGCTGGCATCGCTGACAATTTCCACATGGGAATAGGCCGCCTGCCCCGCGGCCGCGGCGTCCGCGCGCATGATCGCGGTCACGATCCGGCCGTGCTCCTCATAGGATTTTGCCAAGCGCCCCGGCAAACGGAACTGTGCCCGTCGAAAAGGTGCCAGCCGCGCCCTGGTCTGCGTCACCATCTCGAAGACATGATCATTATGCGCACCTCGATAAAGCCGGGTGTGGAATTCGGTATTGTGAGCCGAATATTCCTCTTCGGCGCCGGCATGCACCAGCCTCACCGATGCCCGATGCTCCAACTCCAGCGCGCGCCGCTCATCGACCGTCATGCGCTCGGCCGACAGCCTGGCGCAGATTGCTTCAAGCTCCGCCATCGCCTCGAACATCGAAT
The DNA here is from genome assembly GCF_014193215.1 of Rhizobium sp. BK112. Lineage (NCBI taxonomy): Bacteria > Pseudomonadati > Pseudomonadota > Alphaproteobacteria > Hyphomicrobiales > Rhizobiaceae > Rhizobium > Rhizobium sp. BK112. The sequence continues at coordinate 314,127 of NZ_JACHYZ010000006.1, read as the reverse complement.
GCAGATAGGCCTCGGTGACATTGGTCACGAGGGCACTGCGGTTTGGCTCGCGGACGACCAATCCCATGGCGCCCAGCTCACGCAAGGCCTCGCGTACCGGCGTGCGCGAAACCTCGAAACGAACCGCGAGCGACACCTCGTCCAACTTCGCGCCCGGCAGGATTTCACCTGTGACGATCATGTCGGAAATCGCCCGCACCATCTGTTCGACGGTGGTTCCGGTGCGGATCACTTCTCTGCGCCTAGTCTGCTTCACAATACGAATCTGCTCACATCAACACTCTGCATACAGATGCCGTCCGAGACTCGATAAGTCAAATTGAGCAGGGAAGATATTGTTAAATTTTCGCTTTCTGATGAATAAGAGAGCTTGGCCTGCGCGAAGTATCAGCAATCACGCAGTCACGATGACCAAGAAATACCTGTTGATTACTTTTTGCGCAAGAAATCGATCAATCTGCATGCACTTTTCGGAGTGTGCATTTTGCAGAAACAAATAAATTATAAAAAACAATAGATTGATTTCTGGCACGCACATTGCATGCACTTTTCTGTACCCGTTCGAAACCGGCCCAGCGCCGCAAGGAGCATTCCGATGACCAAACTCCTTTCCATGAACCGCCGCAATTTCCTTCAGGCTTCCGCCGCCGGTGCGCTCGCCGGCGCCATGCCGGGCCTGATCGGCTCGCCAGCCGCAGCCCAGACCGCGCTGACCGTCGGCTTCATCTATGTCGGCCCCAAAGACGACTACGGCTACAACCAGGCGCATGCGGAAGGTGCCGCCGTGGTCAAGGCGCTGCCGGGCGTGACGCTGGTCGAAGAAGAGAATGTGCCGGAAACCGTCGATGTCCAGAAGACCATGGAGTCGATGATCAATCTCGACGGTGCGACCCTGCTCTTTCCGACCTCCTTCGGCTATTTCGATCCCCACATGCTGGCCATGGCCGCCAAATATCCCGATATCCAGTTCCGCCATTGCGGCGGCCTCTGGCAGGAAGGCAAGAACCCCGCCAATACCGGCTCCTATTTCGGCTATATCTTCCAGGGCCAGTATCTGAACGGCATCGCCGCCGGTCATGCGACGAAAAGCAAAAAGATCGGCTTCGTCGCCGCTAAGCCGATCCCGCAAGTTCTGCAGAACATCAACGCCTTCCTGCTTGGCGCGCGCACGGTCGATCCCGCTATCACCTGCCAGGTGATCTTCACCGGTGAATGGTCGCTCGCCGTCAAGGAAGCCGAAGCCACCAATGCGCTGGTCGATCAGGGCGCCGACGTCATCACCTGCCACGTCGACAGCCCCAAAGTGGTCGTCGAGACGGCGGCCGGCCGCGGCGCCTTCGTCTGCGGCTATCACGCCAATCAGAGCCCACTTGCTCCCGAAAAATACCTCACCGGCGCCGAATGGGCCTGGGGCAACGTCTACAGCGATTTCGTCAAGAAGGCGCAGGCCGGCGAAAAGCTCGGCAACTTCGTGCGCGGCGGCCTGAAGGACGGCTTCGTGAAGATGAGCGCGCTTGGCCCCGCCGTGTCGGCGGAGGGCCGCAAGGCTTTCGAAGCCACGCAGGCGGAGATGATGAAGGGCGGCTTCTCGGTCTTCAAGGGCCCGTTGAAGGACAATAAGGGCGACACCGTCGTGGCTGCCGACAAGAGCTACGCCGAAGATGCGATCGAGCTCGAGAGCATGAATTACCTGGTTGAGGGCGTCGTCGGGTCCACGGCGTAAACCGCGAAGGGAGAAGCGCCATGACCATCGAGGCCAATGATCCCGCACTCGCCATCGCGGAAAAACCGGCTTCGCTGCGCCCCGTCCTCGAATGGATCGCGCGGCGAGCCGAACCTGTCGTCATCGGCCTTGCGGCCATACTGATCGGTCTTGCGCTCTTCTCCCTCTTCATCCTGGCGGTCGGCAAGTCGCCGGTCACCCTCTTCCAACTGATGTATACCGGCGGCTTCGGCAGCTGGTTTTCGGTGCAGAACAGCTTAAGCCGCGCCGCACCCCTTCTCCTGACGGCGCTCTGCGTCGCCCTGCCCGCCCGTCTCGGCCTCGTCATCATCGGCGGGGAAGGAGCGGTCGTGCTGGGCGGCGTTGCGGCCGCAGCCATGGCTCTGCCGCTTGCCGGCACCGCGCCTGTCTTCCTCACCCTCATTCTGATGGCGATCGCCGCCATGTTGGTCGGCGGCATCTGGATCGGCCTTGCCGGTTTCCTGCGCCACTACCGCGGCGTCAACGAAACCATCTCGTCGCTGCTGCTATCCTATATCGCCATTGCCCTGATGAACCAGTTCGTCGAAGGGATGCTCCGCGATCCTGCAAGCCTCAACAAGCCGTCGACCAGGCCGTTGCCGGCGGACTATATGCTCGGCAAGATTCCCGGCATGGACGTGCATTGGGGTCTCGTCATCGGCATCCTCGCCTGCATTGTGTCCTGGATCGTGATCGAGGCGACGAGCTACGGTTTTGCCGCCCGCATCGCCGGCGGCAACGTGCGCGCCGCCCAGATCCAGGGACTTCCTGTGGGCAAACTGATCGCGGGATTTACCGCACTTGCCGGCAGCTTTGCCGGTCTGGCGGGCATGATTGAAGTGGCGGCGGTGCAGGGAAGCGCCAACGCCTCGCTTGCCGCCGGCTACGGTTATACCGGCATCCTCGTCGCCTTCCTCGCCAGGCACAATCCGCTGGCGATCATTCCGGTCGCGATCCTGCTCGGCGGCATCGACGCCTCGGGCGGCCTCATCCAGCGGCGCATGGGCCTGCCGGATGCGACGGTTCTGGTGCTGCAGGGGACGCTCTTCATCGTCATTCTCTTCTGCGAGACCTTCTACGGCCGCTTCAAGATCTTCAATCCCGACCTCTGGAAAAGGAGCCTCTGATGGAAGAGACAGGCATCGGCATCTGGGGCGTGCCGCTGGCGATCTTCGCAGGCGCCATCCGCGTGTCCACACCATTCATTTTCGTCAGCCTCGGCGAGACGATCACCGAGCGCTCCGGCCGCATCAATCTCGGCCTGGAAGGCACGCTGGTCTTCGGCGCCATGACGGCCTATGCGGTGGCCGTCATCACCGGCTCGCCGACCCTCGGCGTGCTCGCCGCCATGGCGGCGGGCGCAGTCTTCGGCCTCATCCACGGCTGGATCTGCAAATTCCCGAAGGTCAACGACATCGCCATCGGCATCGCGATGATGCAGTTCGGTCTCGGCATGGCGTTTTTCCTCGGCAAATCCTTCATCCAGCCGGTGGCGCCGAAACTGCCCTCGATTGCGCTCGGCGGCTGGTCGAGCACTCCGCAGATCCAGGCGGCACTCAATATCAACGTGCTGTTCTTCATCGGCGCAGCGCTGGCTCTCTTCCTGTTCTGGGCCTTCAAGAACACTCGCATCGGCCTGATCCTGCGCGTTGTCGGCGACAGCACCGACGCGGCCCGAGCCATGGGCATCGACCCGGACCGGGTTCGCCTGCTGGCGACCGCCGCTGGCGGCTCGCTGGCGGCGATCGGCGGCGCCTATCTGTCGCTCTACTATCCGGGCTCGTGGAACGAAGGCATCTCGTCGGGTCAGGGCCTGATGGCCGTGGCGCTCGTGATCTTTGCCCGCTGGAACCCGATCGGCTGCTTTCTCGCTGCCCTGCTTTTCGGCGGCGCCGGCGCGCTCGGCCCGGCGCTGCAATCGGTCGGCGTCACGCAAGGCTACTACCTCTTCTACGCGGCACCTTACGTGCTTACCCTCATCATCCTGATCGCCACGTCCTCGCCCACCCGCTCGCTCGCCGGTGCGCCGGGTGCGCTGTCGCTTACGAAATAACGGAGCTTGCCGATGAACGGACTTGGCGGCCTCAACAAATCCGAACACGGTGTGGGTATCGGCCTGGTACAACTCCAGCTGCCGGTGACGGTCACCAAAGCGGATCTGGCAAAACAGACGCAGGTGATCGTCGATCTGGTGGCCAAAGCGCGGCGCAACCAGCCGGGCATGGACCTCGTCGTCTTTCCCGAATATGCGCTGCACGGCCTCTCCATGGACATCAATCCGGAGATCATGTGCACGCTCGACGGGCCGGAGGTCGCGGCCTTCAGGAAGGCTTGCAGGGACAATGCGATCTGGGGCTGCTTCTCGATCATGGAGCTGAACCCTGGCGGCATGCCCTACAATTCCGGCATCGTCATCGACGATCAAGGCGAGTTGAAGCTCTATTACCGCAAGATGCATCCCTGGATCCCCGTCGAGCCCTGGGAGCCCGGCGATCTTGGCATCCCTGTCATCGAAGGCCCGCGAGGCGCCAGGCTCGCACTGATCATCTGCCATGACGGCATGTTCCCGGAGATGGCGCGCGAATGCGCCTATAAGGGCGCCGAAATCATGATCCGCACAGCCGGCTACACGGCGCCGATCCGCGAGGCCTGGCGCTTCACCAACCAGGCCAATGCCTTCTGCAACCTGATGATCACCGCCAATGTCTGTATGTGCGGCTCGGACGGCACGTTCGATTCCATGGGTGAAGGCATGATCTGCAATTTCGACGGCACGATCATCGCCCACGGCACCTCCGGCCGCGTCAACGAGATCATCACCGCCGAGGTGCGTCCTGACCTGGTGCGCGAGGCCCGGCTCGGCTGGGGCGTGGAGAACAATATCTACCAGTTCGGCCATCGCGGTTATGTCGCCGTCGCCGGCGGCGCGCAGGATGCGCCCTACACCTACATGCACGACCTCGTCGCCGGCAAATACCGCCTGCCATGGGAAGACGAGATAAAGGTCAAGGACGGCACGTCCTGCGGATTTGACAAGCCGATGCGCCGCTACGGCGAACCCCTCAAACCTGCCGCGGAATAGGAGAGAGAATGATGGACGCGATGGTCGAAACCGAAGGGCATTTTATCGACGCCGATCCGTATCCGTGGCCCTATAACGGCGCTCTAAGGCCTGATAACACCGCCCTTATCATCATCGACATGCAGACGGATTTCTGCGGCAAGGGCGGCTATGTCGACCATATGGGCTACGACCTGTCGCTGGTGCAGGCGCCGATCGAACCGATCAAACGCGTGCTTGCCGCTATGCGGGCCAAGGGCTACCACATTATCCACACCCGCGAGGGCCATCGTCCCGACCTCGCCGATCTGCCGGCCAACAAACGCTGGCGCTCGCAGCGGATCGGCGCCGGTATCGGCGATCCCGGCCCCTGCGGCCGCATCCTGACGCGGGGCGAACCCGGCTGGGACATCATCCCCGAACTCTACCCGGTCGAAGGCGAGACGATCATCGACAAGCCCGGCAAGGGTTCGTTCTGCGCCACCGACCTCGAACTCATCCTCAACCGGAAGCGCATCGAGAACATCATCCTCACCGGCATCACCACCGATGTCTGCGTCTCGACGACGATGCGCGAGGCGAACGACCGCGGCTACGAATGCCTGCTGCTGGAGGACTGCTGCGGCGCGACCGACTACGGAAACCACCTCGCCGCCATCAAGATGGTGAAGATGCAGGGCGGCGTCTTCGGCGCCGTCTCCAATTCCGAAACCTTTGTGAGCCAGCTGCCATGAGCACCGTTCGCGACACGCCCCTCCCCAAGGCCGGCAAGGCGGTCGGTATCGATACGCTCGGGATGACCATGCGCTTCGGTTCGTTCACCGCGCTCGACAACGTCTCGATGGCCGTTCCGGCCGGCTCTTTCCACGCCCTTCTCGGCGAAAACGGCGCCGGCAAGTCGACACTGGTCAAATGCATCATGGGTTTCTATCACGCGACCTCAGGTTCGCTGTCGGTCGACGGCCGCGAGGTGGCGGTCGCCTCCCCCAAGGATGCCGCAGCCTATGGGCTCGGCATGGTCTACCAGCATTTCACCCTGGTTCCCTCTCTGACTGGCGCGGAAAACCTGGTCATCAGCCGCACCGAAGTCCCCGCGGTGATCAACTGGGCCAAGGAGCGCAAGGACCTGGCGGGTTTCATGGAGCGCATGCCGTTCAAGATCCCGCTCGACAGGCCGGTAAGTGAACTTGCCGCCGGCGAAAAACAGAAGCTCGAAATCGTCAAGCAGCTCTATCTCGGCCGCTCCTTCCTCGTGCTCGACGAGCCGACTTCGGTGCTGACGCCGGCCGAAGCCGACGAGATGCTCGGCATCGTGCGCGGAATGACCGAGCGCGGCGAACTCACCGTGCTGATGATTTCCCACAAGTTCCACGAGGTGACGAAGTTCGCCGATGCCGTCTCGATCCTGCGGCGCGGCAAGCTGGTCGGCACCGGCAAGGTCGGCGAACTCTCCACCGCCGAGATGGCGGCGATGATGATCGGCGACGTCAAGCTCGCCGAGCTCGACAGCCGCCTGCCGGTGGCCGAAGCGGCAAGACCGGTGCTGACCGTCAGCCAGGTGAAGGCCCCCGATCGCTCCGGCCTGAAGACGATCGAGATCGACGCGCTGACGGTCCGCTCCGGCGAGATCGTTGGCATTGCCGGCATATCGGGCAACGGCCAGAAGGAGCTGACGGAGATTCTCGCCGGCCAGCGCCCGACCGATACCGGTGAGGTCATGGTCAATGGCGAGGCTTACGGCGCCACCCGTGACGAGACCCGCAAGAACAAGGTGCGTTTCATCCCCGAAGAGCCGTTGCAGAATGCCTGCGCGCCCAAGATGAGCGTGAGCGAGAACCTTGCGTTTCGCACCTTCGACTTGAAGCCGGACGGCAAGGACGCGATCTGGCTGAACAGGGGCGGCATGAAGAAGCGCGCCTCGGCGCTGATCTCCGATTTCAAGGTCAAGACCGCCTCTTCCTCCTCGCCGATCGCAGCGCTTTCGGGCGGCAACGTGCAGCGGGCGGTGCTCGCCCGCGAACTGACCGGCGATGTCGATCTGCTGATCGTCTCGAACCCCTGTTTCGGTCTGGATTTCTCGGCCGTTGCCGAAATCCGCGCCCGCATCATGAAGGCACGCAATTTGGGTGCCGCCGTGCTGCTGCTGTCCGAAGACCTCGACGAACTGCTCGAGATGTCCGACCGCATCATGGTCATTTCGGAAGGCAAGCTGGTTTACGAAACACCGGCACGCTCGGCCGATATCGGCGTGATCGGCGCCCACATGGCGGGACATCATTGATGGTGAAGATCAAGGCCGAACCTTTTGCCTTTCCGGTGAAGCACGACGAGCTCGCCCTCATCGTCATCGACATGCAGCGCGATTTCGCCGAGCCCGGCGGTTTCGGTGCAAGCCTCGGCAACGATGTCAGCCGCATCACCAGGATCGTTCCCGATGTCAAACGCCTCATCCAGGGCTTCCGCAATGCCGGCCTGCCTGTGATCCATACGATGGAGTGCCATCGGCCGGACCTTTCCGACCTGCCGCCGGCCAAACGCGACCGCGGCAATCCTGCGCTCAGGATCGGCGACGAAGGCCCGATGGGCCGCATCCTGATCTCGGGCGAGCCCGGCACGGCAATCCTGCCGGAACTCGCGCCCGTGAAGGGCGAAGTCGTCATCGAAAAACCCGGTAAGGGCGCCTTTTACGCCACCGAACTCGGCACCGTGCTGCAGCAGAAGGGTATCAAACAACTCGTCTTTGCCGGCGTTACCACCGAAGTCTGCGTGCAGACGACGATGCGTGAAGCAAACGACCGCGGTTATGAGTGCCTGCTCGCCGAGGAGGCGACGGAAAGCTATTTCCCGGAATTCAAAGCCGCAGCCATCGCCATGATCCGCGCTCAGGGCGCGATCGTCGGCTGGACCGCCCATGTCGACGACATACTGGAAAGCATTATCCATGCCTGACACGACCCGCGAACTGCTGACCTCGGGCGGCTGGAAGGCGCTGGAATTCGGCCCTTTTCGCGACGCGGTCACCATTCACTGGATCCGGCCCTTCGAGGGCGATCAGCCGGGCGTGGCGCTGTTGAAATATGAGCCTGGCGCCTCCGTTCCCCGTCATCGTCACGAGGGGCTCGAGACCATCCTGGTGCTCGATGGCGTTCAATCCGACGAGACGGGCGATTACTCCAGCGGCAGTTATATCGTCAATGCGCCGGGCAGCGAACACTCGGTCTGGAGTGACCCCGGCTGTGTCGTTCTCATCCAGTGGGACCGGCCCGTGAAGATACTCGAAGACGATATTGCCTGAACCCGACGTCGGAATTGGAGGTCTTTCCGACGATCAGGAAGGACATGAACGTCAGAGCAGCATCGAGGCTCCGCGATCGATATAGGTGTCCAGGAACTGTTCGAGCCGGGGGTTTCTCGGCCGTTTGAAGACGTCCTGCGGCGGGCCGGTGAACAGCACCTTGCCGTGATCGAGAAAGACGATCTGCTGGCCGACCGTCGCGGCAAATCCGATCTCGTGGGAAACGACGACCATCGTCATGCCCTCGGCGGCGAGATCGCGCATGACGTTCAGCACTTCGCCGGTCAGCTCGGGATCGAGCGATGAGGTCGGCTCGTCAAACAGCATGATCTTCGGGTTGAGGGCGAGTGCCCGGGCGATGGCGACGCGTTGCTGCTGACCTCCGGAAAGCTGCGACGGATAGTGCCCTGCCCTGGCCTCGAGGCCGACCTTGACGAGCTGGGCCATGGCCCGCTCCTCTGCATCCCTACGGCTCATCTTGTGAACGGTCTTCAGCGCTTCGCTGACATTGCCGAGCGCCGTCATATGCGGCCAGAGATTGAACTGCTGAAAAACCATCCCGATCTGCGATCGTATCCGCCGGTTCGCCGCCGCCGGCACCCGCTCACGGACGCCTTTGGCGTTTTCCGTAAAGCCAAGCACCTCGCCATTGATGGCGATCGTCCCCTTCGTCGATTCCTCGAGAAAGGCCATGCAGCGCAGCAACGTACTCTTGCCGGAGCCGGACGGGCCGATGACGCAGGAAACCTGTCCCTGCACGATATCGAGGTCGATGCCGTGCAACACGGTGGAACCGCCGAACGTCTTGACGAGATTTTTGACTGCGATCGCAGGAACGCTCATATGTTGAAAAACCTGAATCTGGAGAGTTTCGTTTCGGCGAGATGACCGAGCCAGCCGGTGATTTCGACGAGCGCCCAATAGAATAGGGCAAGCACGAAGAGCGCCTCGACGAAGGCATATTGCTGCGAGCCGATCGCACTCAGCGTCGCCGTCAATTCCGGCACGGTGATGATGGACAGCACGGCCGTCTCCTTCATGAGGATGATCGTCATGTTGATCGAAGGCGGCAGCACCAGCATGGTCATCTCCGGCAGCAATATGCGCCGGATGATCTGCCCTTGTGTCAGGCCGACGCACAGGCCGGCCTCGATATGTCCCTTCGGGACGGCGGCAAAACCCGAGCGGAAGATCTCGCTGAAATAAGCCGCGCCGTAGATGGAAAGGCCGATGATGCCGGCCGGGATCGGATCGAGTGACAAGCCGACGAAGGGCCCGCCGTAGTAGACGAGGAATATCTGGATGAGGAAGGGCGTGCCGCGCAGCACCGCAATGACAATGCCGAACGCCTTGTCCGGGATGACGCCGCCAAAACGTCTGGCAACGGCGATAAGGAAGCCGAGCGCAGCAGCGACTGGCGTGGTGACGATCCAGATGAGGAGGGTAAGCCATGCACCGCTGACGATATCGGGCAGGTTGTTGAAAATCACATTGATGTCGAAGGTCATCGCGGCACTCCCGGCAGGGAGCGTTCGATCAGGCCGCCCGCAAGGGCGACGATCCAATTGATGACGAAATAGATCAGCCCTGCGGACGCGAAAATCTCGAGCGGCAGGAAGGTGCTGCCGGCAAGGTCCTGGGCCATGCGCGTCAGCTCGATGACCCCGACGACCGAGACCAGCGACGACGCCTTCAGGATAAGGATCGCTTCGTTGACGAGCGCCGGGAAAGTCAGGCGCAGGGCGATCGGGGCCTTGATCCGGCGGAAGATCTGAACGGGAGTCATGCCGACCATTTCGGCAGACTCGACAAGACCCATGGGAACGCTGGCAAAACCGCCACGCAGATTTTCAGCCTGATAGGCTGCCGTACACAGCGAAAGACCAACGACGGCCGCAACGATACTCGGCACGTTGAGGCCAATCGCCGGCAGCAGGTTATAGATCAGCAGCAGTTGCACCAGCAGCGGCACGCCACGAAAAAAACTGATGAAAATTTGCGCCGGCAGGACGAAGAGCTGCTGTCGCGACAGCAGCATGGCGGAAATAACGATCGCGATCGCAAAGCCGATCAGGATAGAAACCACGCTGATCGTTACCGTGTAGATCGACGCTTGCAGAAGCAGTTCGAAAAGTTTGATGGACATGGGCGGTGTTTGCCTGGCGCTGCGGCCGTGAGCTCTGATGCCACGGCAGATTGCGCCCCGACCATTGGCGGGGCGCGTTCGTTCACCGGTGGCTCATCAGAATGCCGGATCCTTGACAGCATCAGGCGTATCGAAAGACGCACCAAACCACTTCTTCTGCAGCTCCGCCATGCGTCCATCTGCCTTGATCTTGAGCATCGCGGCATCGATCGCATCCATCAGGGGCGCATGATCGGCATCCTTGAGGCCGATAAAGCCGAAATAAGACTTCTTGCCGAATGGCGGCAGAACGACTTCGAACGTGCCCTTTCGCTGGCTGGCGACGAAGGCGATATTCGGTAGCGAATTGGCAACGCCGGCAATACGGCCGGCGGCGAGATCGGCGTAGGATTCGGTAAAGGCGGGATATTCACGCACGTCAACTTTGGTCGGCAGGGTGGCGGAGAACTCCTTCAACTGGTCGAGCTGAGCGGTTGCCTTGCCGACACCGATCGTCTTGCCGGCAATATCCTCCGGCTTGCTGATCGTCGTATCGCCAGCCTTCTTCAAAATGGCAATCGTCGCTTCGGCGATCGGCGGCGTGAAGCGATAGCGCTCCAAGCGCTTCTTGGTAATTGTTGCAGGACCTGCGACGACATCGAATTTGCCGGCCTCGAGCGCGGGGAAGACACCGTCCCAGGGAAGGGCGACCCACTCGATCTTGACGCCGAGTTCCTTGCCGATCTCGGCAAAGAGGTCGACGTTCAAGCCCGTATGTTCCCCGGCATCGATATAATCGAACGGGGCAAAAGCTGTTTCGGTGCCAACCTTGAGGGTGCCGGCTGCCTTGACGGCCGCAAGCGTGTCGGCTGCGTGGGCGGAAACGGCTGCTCCGATGAGGAACGCAGCGCCGACCAGACCCTTCAGCAGTGAATTTGCCTTCATGATCATCTCTCCAGTTTTCATTCCCCCGGTGGAGGAGTTTTGGTTCTCGACTTCGATTTCCTCTGCGCGGATTTCTATGCTCCGCTTTTGACTATACAAATAGATATAGGCGGGCCTAGAGTGTCAATGTAAAAGACGAGGAACGCAAAATTTGTGCCGGGCGGCAGCGATCTGCACCGGCGCGACCCGACCGTTCCGGAACTTATGATCGTTGACGCCGGATGAGGTGCGGACTTGGTATCGATTTACCAGCGTATTTTTACGGATATCGAGACGAAGATCATCAGCGGCATTTGGCGGCCGGGTGACTGCATTCCCGTCGAGCGCGAACTCGTGGCGCAATATCAATGCTCGCGCATGACGGTCAGCAAGGCGCTGTCGGCGCTGGCCGAGCGCGGCATGATCGTCAGAAGGCGCAAGACCGGTTCGTTCGTCGCCTCCCCCCAGATCGACCGCACGGTGATGGATATCCAGGATATCAGCACCGAGGCGGAACTGGCCGGGCACGAACACCACTTCGAAATCCTCGCCCGCAAGATCGAGCGCCTCGGAGAGGTGGAAGCGCAGCAGCTGTCGGAAGCTGCCGATGCAGAAGTCCTCAGGCTTCAATGCCTGCATATCGTCGACGGCAGACCGAATGCCATCGAGCGGCGCATCATCATGCTTGATGCCGTCCCGCGGGCGAGAGAAGAAAGCTTTGCCTCGACTCCCCCCGGCAAATGGCTGCTGCAGGAGGTTCCCTGGTCCAAGGCCAAACATGTCATTCGTGCCGTTTCGGCCGATAGTGCGACCGCCCGAATCCTGCAGACAGAGAAAGGCGAGGCCTGCCTTAGCCTCGTCCGCCAGACCTGGCAGAATGGCCGCACGGTGACTTATGTCGAGTTTGTCCATCCAGGCGACCGGTTCCAGTTTGCGGGGACCTTTCATCCGATGGCAAATTGAGTGGCGCAAATCACGAGAGGCTCTGCAAGTGACCGATGAGCGCTTCAAGACGATCCCGCTGAAGAGTTTGCAAGCCTTCGAGGCCGTGGGGCGCTGCGGCGGCGTGACGGCTGCGGCACTGGAGCTCAAGGTTTCGCCAGGGGCCATCAGCCAGCAGATTCGCAAGATCGAGAGCTTTCTGGGAGTTTCACTTCTGGAGCGCAGCGGACGAACCGTCGAGTTGACCGCCTGGGGCCGGCTCTATCATCAGGAGATATCGAAGGGGTTCGAGCAATTTGCGCGCGCCGAACAACTGCTGGAAAAGGCGCGCAATGAGACGGCACTGGTCCTCAGTGCGCTGTCCTCTGTCGTCAACAAATGGATCGGCAGGCGCATCTTCGACTGGCAGGCCCTTCATCCCGACGTGCAGGTGAGAATCATCGGACGCGACAAAGAGCCCCGGATCGGCTTCGATGATGTCGATTTCCGCGTGAGCTATGGGTCGGACGTGCTGCAGCACGAACATTATACCGAACTGTTTCGGGATTGGGTCGTGCCGGCCTGCTCGCCGGCGCTGATGCAGGATCGCGCGCATGCGGCTCGCGATCTCTTCGAACAGCCCTTGCTGCATGTCGAGTGGGAACGACACTTCACTCCCTATCCCAGCTGGGCGGAGTTTGCCGCCAAGGCCGGCATTTCCTTCGATGCGTCGACATCAGGCCTCTCTTTCACCCTGTCGAGCAGTGCGATTGACGCGGCCGTCAACAAACGCGGCGTCGTGCTGGCGCAAATGTCGATGATATCAGATGAGCTCGCGGCGCAAACGCTCGTCATTCCGGTCGACATACGCATTGCACTGCGTGAAAGCTATTTCCTCGCCTGGGATCGTGCGGCGTTGCAGAAGCCCCATGGGCGCGAATTCCGCGATTGGCTCATCGCTATTTCCCGTCAGCAGGCCGTGGCATCGGCACCCAAGCCAATGCTTTAGAAAAACTAAAATGGAACCCAGCTGGGCGATATTGATGAAAATTTGCGCTGGGCGATAATTCGCTCAGTCGCCCTGCGTTGGCGGCATGACCCGACAAAGCAGGAGAGCTCAATGGCGCGCACCGACAAGATGAAACTCGGGACTTTCGTCTATACCTTCGGCTTTCATCCTGCCTCCTGGCTGCATCCGGCAAGCGACGTCAAGGGCGCCAACGACTTCGCCCATCTGCTCGATGTCGCCAAACGATCCCAAGCGGCGAAATTCGATTTCATGTTCATGGCGGATTCCCCCGCCGCTGCCGTCGGCGACGCCAATGCGCTTGCCCGCATTCCGACCAAGATGAACCGTTTCGAACCCCTCTCGCTGCTTTCGGCTCTGGCGGTCACCACCAGCGATCTCGGTCTCGTGGCGACCGTCTCGACCAGTTACTACGAGCCATACAATGTCGCGCGTCTGTTCGCCTCGATCGACCATCTGAGCCAGGGCCGCGTCTGCTGGAACGTCGTCACGTCAGATCACGACGAAACCGGCTACAACTTCAACCGCGAGGGGCTCGACCCGCATGCTCTACGCTATGAGCGCGGCAACGAATTCGTCGATGTCGTGTTCGGTCTTTGGGACAGCTTCGAGGAAGGCGCACTGCTTCTCGACCGTGAAAACGGTGTCTATTATGACAAGGACAAGCACCATACGCTCAATCACAAAGGTAAGCACTTCCAGGTTCGCGGCCCCCTCAACATCGCGCGAACGCCCCAGGGCCGCCCCGTCATCGCCCAGGCGGGCGGTTCGGAACCCGGAATAGACATGGCGGCGCGAACCGCCGAGATCGTCTTCAGCCTCGCATCGAATATCGAGCGTAACCGGGCCTTCTACGAAAACGTCAAGCGCCGGATGCCGGCCTATGGACGCGATCCGGACGATCTGAAAATCATGCCGGGCATCGTGATCAATGTCGGTGAAACCGAGGCCGAGGCAAAGGCCAAGGTCGATTATCTGATCGACAAGATGCATCCGGATGTCGGCCGATTGATGCTCTCCGAATTCCTGGAAGCGGACCTGCACGACGTCGCTCTCGACAAGCCCTTCCCTATGGATCGGCTGCCGGCGGCGCCGAAGGGGTCACGCGCTCTGTTCGACGAGCTGGTCGATTTCGTGAAAGGCGGCCACACCGTCGGCGAACTCATCCGGCACTATGCCGAGAAACATACTGGAAATGGCATCACGGGCACGCCGTCCCAGATTGCCGACTTCATGGAGGAATGGTTCGAGACGCGCGCCGCCGACGGCTTCATCCTGATGTTTCCGACCTTGCCGTCGAGTCTCGACGACTTCGTGCGGCTGGTCCTGCCCGAGCTTCGCCGCCGCGGGCTGTTCCGCGAGGAATACGAGGGCAAGACCTTGCGTGAAAACCTCGGTCTTTCAATGCCTGTAAACCGCTTTGCCAAAACGAAAGAGTCAGCCCGATGAGTGCCGAGGCTTTGATCAGCGAGGCGGACTTCAAGCTTTCGATGCGTCATCTGGCAGGGGCGGTCAGCGTGATTACGGTCGGCGACGGGCAAGACCGCACCGGCTTCACCGCAACCTCGGTGTCCTCGCTTTCGGCGGCGTTGCCTTCCGTCATCGTCAGTGTCAACCGCGCGTCTTCCTCATGGCCGGCGCTGCAGCGGTACGGCTGCTTCTGTGTCAACGTGCTCGCCGCCGACCAGCAGCAGGTGGCCCAATCCTTTGCCGGTCTCGACGGGCGAAAAGGCGCCGAACGTTACGGCGACGCGGGATGGTATCGCCTCAAGACGGGTGCCGCCGCCCTTGAAAATGCCCTGACGGTCCTGGACTGCAAGCTCGAAACCGCATTCCACTACAATTCTCATGCGATTTTGGTCGGACATGTCTGCGCTATCGAAATCCGGCAGGACATGGGACCCCTGCTTTACTGGCGCGGTGGCTATCATCAACTTCCGGCGGAGGCCGATCGCAGCGGTCTAGCGAAGGCGCTCGGATAATAATCCGATCGAGGCCACATCCGCGTTGGCGAAGGCAAGTCTGAGGTAGCGCTCCTGTCCCTCCCCGAAATAGGCGCCGGGCAAACAAACTATGCCGGCTTCCCTGGCGAGCTTTTCGGCAACCTCTGAAGACGATCGATCGGCGTGGGGATGGCGGACAAAGGCAAAATAGGCGCCGATCGCTCCGATCTTCCAATCCGGCAGCCCGGAAAAGACCTGCCTCAACGCATCGGCCCGGCGGGCGATCTCCAGCCGATTGCCGGCCCGCCAATCGGCAAGCGCCGGGAGGGCCAATGCAACGGCGATCTGAGCCGAGCGCGGCGCGCAGATCTGCATATTGTCCATGACCTTGGCGATCTCGGCGATGAGCTTGGGGCCTGCCGTGATCGCACCCAGTCTATGACCGGGAATGCAGAAGGATTTCGAAAAACTGTAGAGAAGAACGAGCGTGTCCTCCCAGTCCGGCTCGGACAGCAAAGAGTGCGGCCGCCCATAATCCTCGCCAAGGAAATCGCGATAGGTTTCATCGAGGATCAGCCAGGCGCCATATTTCCGGCAGAGGACGAAAAGCTCGTGCAGCAGGCTTGGCGGATACACCGCTCCGGTGGGATTGTTGGGTGTTACGACGGCAAGCATCTTCGCGCCGGCCGCAAGTGCAGCCTCGGCCGAACGCGGATCGGGAAGGAACCCGCCGGCGGCGGCGCAATCGACCAATCGACGCCCGATGCCCAGCATCGACAGCGTTGTGTCGTGATTGAAATAAAAGGGATTGGTGAGCGCCACCGTATCGCCGGCGCCCGCAAGCGCGATCGCCGCACACATGAAGGCCTGATTGCAGCCGGCGGTGATATGGATATTGCCGGCGGAAAGCTCGGCGCCGTAAAGCTCGGCAAGGTGAGCCGCATAGGTCTTGCGCAACAGAGGTTCGCCCTCGATCGGCCCGTATCCGGTCATCGCCTGTTGACCGGCCGCCTCGGCCAGAAGACGAAGCATTTCCGGATGCGCGGGATAGCCGGGGACGGCTTGCGACAGATCGATGAGCGGTCCTTTTTCGCCCTTGTATTCGCGGCTCCAGGCGACGACCGAAGGAATAGGCGGGGCAGAGAGGCGGGCAACGAGGGAATTGGGTTTTGCAGCGATCATGTCGATTTCTCTTTGATACCGATTGCTACAACGATACCAATTGCTTTCTCAACCTCTTTGTCTGACGAGACGGACCTGAAGCGGAGACGCAAGCGCATGGTGTGGGACAAAACGCGGCTGGAACAACTGCGGGCAGAATTTGCGGACGCCAATGGCGGCGAGATCTTCGACGAGAAGTTTCGGAAAGTGGCGGAGAAGATCATCTCCAAGAACGGCACGAGACTGGCGCCCTATGCCGGAATACCGACTTTCCTCAGCGCGCCTTACATGCAGGTTGCGGCCGAGGATCCGGACTTCGGCAATCTCCAGGTTGCGATCACCGGCATCCCCATGGATCTTGGCGTCACCAATCGTCCAGGCTCGCGCTTCGGACCGAGAGCGCTTCGCGCTATCGAAAGGATCGGCCCCTACAATCACGTTCTCGCCACGGCGCCGGTCTTCGATCTTCGGGTCGCCGACATTGGCGACGTGCCGTTCCAGAGCCGTTACCGGCTGGAGCTCAGCCACGACGACATCGAAAAACGCGTCGGCCAGATCGTCGATGCCGGCGTTGCCCCGCTTTCCGTCGGAGGCGATCATTCCATCAGCCAACCGATTTTGAAGGCCATCGGTCGGCAGCAACCGGTCGGCCTCATTCACATCGATGCCCATTGCGACACAAGCGGCGCCTTCGATCAGACGAAGTTTCATCACGGCGGACCGTTCCGCAATGCGGTGCTGGACGGCGTGCTCGATCCGACAAGGACGATCCAGATCGGCATCCGGGGTTCGGCGGAATATTTGTGGGAATTCTCCTATGCGTCGGGAATGACGGTGATCCACGCAGAAGACATCAGCGGAATGGGGATTGCCGCTGTCATTGCCAAGGCAAAATCCATCGTCGGCGATGGCCCGACTTATCTTTCTTTCGACGTCGACAGCCTTGATCCGAGCTTTGCGCCCGGCACGGGCACGCCCGAGGTCGGTGGATTGACCACGCGTGAAGTCCTGGAACTGATACGCGGGCTGAAAGGGATCAACCTGGTGGGTGGGGACGTCGTCGAAGTCGCCCCGCAATATGACGCAACGACCAACACGGCCCACGCCGCAGCACAGGTGCTCTTCGAAATTCTGAGCCTCATGGTGTTTAGTCCGTCGATCGGCAAACGCTAAGGCCGACCTCTCGGTCAACTCTGGCAATTGGACGGATGGGCCACCGCGGCACCTTTTCGCGACATGCTTAGTGAAGCGTGCCGCTGATCACCATTTTTGACACGAACGCGGATAGCAGCTGGCTGTCAAAATGACCTGGCGAATTCATCATGATGTTGATCGCCTCAGCTTGTGAGAAAGCGCGCTTATACGGCCTGATTGTCGTCAGGGCTTCATACACGTCGCAGATGGCCGCGAGCCGGGCTACGTATGGGATATTCTTTCCCGCGAGCCGACTAGGATAGCCGGAGCCGTCGAATTTCTCGTGGTGATGGCGGCAAATGTCGAGCACCTGCTTGGGCACATCGGCGACATGAGAAACCAGCTCATATCCCCGCTGAGGATGCCCGCGAACGAGACTCATTTCCTCAGCCGTCAGCTTGCCGGGTTTCGTTAAAATTTCGTCGGGGAGCGCCATTTTTCCAAGATCATGAACCAGGCCGCCAAGTCCCAGTACCCGTACCTCCTCTTCACCATGACCGAGGCCGCGCCCGAGAGTGATCATCAACGCGCTAACCGCCAGCGAGTGGAGGAACGTCAACTCATCCTTGTCCTTCAGCCTCGCGATTGCGATGAGTGCACCGGCGTTGTCGAGGGCTGCAGACATGATCCTCTCCACAGCAGAGCTTGCCGCATCACTGGCAAAAGTGGCTTTGATCCTGGCGTCAGCCAGCATGTGGCGAATTTGCGGTCTCGTATCCTCTACGCATTGTCTCGCCTGCTTGATTTCCCGCGCCGAAAACACGGCGCGGAGCTGGGCGTCAAACGCAACCCGATCGATTTCCTGTGGCCCACCTGGTTCGACATCCGAGCCTTTTCTGACGTCAATGACGACAGTCATCAGGCGACGTGCCATCAAGCTCTCAACCTGACCGGCCGATGAGATCAGGAACGGTTTGAACCGGCGTGTCGTATCTTCTCCATGAATTTCAACATCCTCGACATACATTCCCACCCGCAATTGACTCACATGTATTCTTTTTCGCATTTCTAATCCGATTCAGAATGACCTTGGTATCAGCGTAGTGTCGGGTATCGGATGGTCCTGGCGCGGAAATCCCGCCATCCGGGGTCAAGAGGGGCTGAAGGCTCTCGCAGAGGTGTTATTGTTGCTGAGCCGCTGTCCATGCTCCCTACCAAACCGACTTTCAGATCAGGTTACGAGGTTGATTAGATTTTGATCGAATGGACGCCGGAAGCCGAGCTTCGCGTATGAAAGGTTTTCTCCACCATTCTGACTCCTTTTCGAAAGCAGTGAGATTGACCTGATGTCACGTCATTCTCTAAAGACTGTGAACATACAATCCTAAGTCGTACCCTTGAGAGCGCCGGAGCGTGAGCCGCATAATTTTCGAGAGTAAGAAATCAGCTTATCGGATATGGTTCGGAATGCGTTGCAATGTCCCCATCTGGCCGTCGCCGCACAATGGAATTTGGCGTAAGAGATGATCGGTGGCGATAAATATGTTGGCTCCGTAGGAAAAGCATCGCTCGCGATCATCGCGCTGATGTTTCTGTCGCTGATCACCCTCTTGTCGCTCTGGCTGGTATCCAGCTACGAGACAACTGTGCGCCGTGGCGACGAGCGTGTCAGCGCCGCTTCCAAAATCGTTGCAGCCAACGCGAACTGGTTGAATTCCCTTGCTCGTGAGACCCTGCACCGGATCGATGATACTCTGGGGCCGAGCACATCTTTGCCCGGCCCGGATCGCCTGCGCGATCTTGCCGCTGCCGTCAACGACCTCCCGCCTCTGGCGACTGCCTATGTCATCGGGGCCGACGGAAAAACGCTCTTCTCGAATGATCGCGATATCAAGCCGATCGACGTTAGAGACCGCGACTACTTCGTCCGGCTGAGAAACGGTGCCGACGAATATACATCTTCGCTGATCATCAGCCGCCTTAGCCAGCGGCAGATATTCGTCTTCAGCCGCAGGCTAGAACGAAACGGCGTGTTCGCCGGCGTCGCCGTGATTGCCTTCGACGCGAGCATTCTAAGGCCAATATGGGACGCAGTCGCGTTAGGCGAGAACTCGATCGTCAGCCTCATCAGACGCGACGGGCAACTTATCGCCCGATACCCGGAACCCGACGGACCGGTCGATATGCGAAACCACAAGCTGTTTACCGACTATATGAGGAAGGCGACATCAGGCACCTACCGCTCCGTGTCGCCAGTCGACCATGAGGATCGCTTGGTCGCATACCGGATCCTCGAACGCACCCCTTTTGTGGCCATTGCGTCGGCAGACATCCATGTAATCATGCAGCCCTTCTGGGAGGATGCCAAAATTGCGGCTTCGTTGATCGCCTTCGCCCTCATCGGAGCTTTGGCAGCCGCTTTGTGGATCCAGAATCTCATCAAGGTCGACACATTGCACACCAGGCAGCTTGCGGATGCGTTGCGGTCAAATGAAACGCTCATGCGGGAGATACATCACCGAGTGAAGAACAACCTGCAGACGGTGATGGCCCTGTTGCGCTTACAGGGTTTTGAGCAGGAAGCCGTTCAAAAACTAAATCAGCGCATTTCTGCGATGTCCGCCGTTCACGAGCAGATGTACGGCTTCGACCAGTTTAGCGGGATATCCGCGCGCGAATTCATTCCATCCTTCGTCAAGACGCTGGTCGACGTCCATGGTCGCGCCGTGTCCGTCGCCTTTGAAATCGACGACATCGTCATTGCTGCTGACAAGGCAACGCCGTTTGCCCTCCTGCTCAACGAGTTGATTGCCAACAGCATGAAATACGCGTTCGAGGGCCGAGAATCCGGAAATATTCGCGTCATGCTGCACGCGACAGAGGGAGAGCAATCCAGGCTGACCGTCGCAGATAACGGGATCGGATTCGACGGTCGATCGGACGAACCCGGAATGGGGACAAGGCTGATTAAAGCCTTTGTAAATCAACTGCATGGCGAGGCGGAATACTACCGCGAGGACGGGACGCAGTTTACGGCGACACTCAAGCTCACTGATTGAGCGAGCATCAACTCGATGCCTGCGTCCCTGCGCATGCAGGCCTTCTATGCCTGCTGCATCGGGGAACACTTTTCGTCGCGCTTGGGCGACCCATCTTCCAGAATGCACTGCCGCTGGTGCGCGATTTCCTCGACCGCAGCTTGTCAGATGTCACCGGGAGAAAGACATGACGAATGTTCCAAGCATAGCTCGCATCTGGCGCGCCCGCACGAAGCCGGAATTCGCTGACGAATATGAAGCCTACAACCGGGCAGTGGGAATTCCTCCCCTGTTAAAGACAGCGCTTGGCGTTCAACTGCTGCGCGAAGACCGTGAGGATGAGACGTGGTTCACGACAATTTCGTATTGGGCCGACATGGAATCGATGACCGCGTTTACGAAAGGCGATCCACAGCAGGTTCACCATTTGGAACGGGACGCAGAACTACTGTGCGAACTTCCCGAGCGTATCCAGATACACAAGATAGTGGTTCCGCCTAGGCTGCGTTGAGAAGACCCGCCCTTCGCATATCTCCGTGACGTCTCTGCTCATATGGAAAGATCATACGCATGACGTCGCCAAGAAATCCAAAACGTTTTGGCTTGACTCCCAAAACGTTTTGGAGAATCTTTTTCTCACTTCGGGAGGAAGACCTTGGCCAATCTCAAACAACTCGCGCAATCGCTGGGACTGTCGATCACCACTGTGTCGCGTGCGCTTGACGGTTATGCCGATGTGTCGGCGGCCACGCGCGAGCGGGTTCGCGAGGCTGCCGACAAGGTTGGTTACCGGCCGAATGCTTCGGCCCGCCGTCTGCGCAGGCAGCGCGCCGAACTGGTCGCCGTCACGCTGCCGAGCGATCCCGGCCATATCGGCCCTCCGCATTTCCTCGATATGTTGTCGGGCTGCGCCGAACATCTTGCTGCTGCCGGCCTCAATCTGGTGATTGCGCCGGTGCCGCGCGGCGAGAGCGAACTCGATATCTGCCGCCGCTTCGTCGATGGCCGGCGCGTCGACGCCATGCTTCTCGTCCGCACCAAGCGGAGGGACGAGCGCGTCGAATTCCTGCAGTCGCGCGGTATTCCCTTCGTTACCAACGGCCGCACCGAAAGCCTGCTGCCGCATCCGTTTATCGACGGTGACGGCTTTGCCGGTTTTCGGGCCGCGACGCTGCGTTTTCATGCCACCGGCCACCGCCGTATCGGCCATATCGCCGGCCCGCAGGAATATTATTTCGCACATGACCGCTGCTGCGGCTGGCGGGCGGCGATGGAGGAATGCGGCCTAGCCACCGACCTCTGCGCCGAAGGTGCGCCGTTGGAACAGGGCGGTTATCTCGCGGCGCTCGAACTACTGCGCCAGCCGTCGCGTCCGACCGCGCTCGTCTGCGCCACCGACGAAATGGCGATCGGGGCGCTGAGGGCACTGCGCGAGGTCGATGGCGGCAATCAGATCAGCATCGTCGGCCATGATGACCTGCCGATGGGCGCCTTTACCAGTCCTCCGCTCTCGACCATGCGCATGACCGGCGAAAATCTCGGCGCGAGCTTCGCCTCGCTGCTGTTGCGCGCCATTGCCGGGGAACCCGCCGAAGAACTCCAGGAGCTTCACGCGATCGAATTCGTCGATCGCGACAGCCATCGCCGTCCCCTGAAGGCGGCATAGACAGCAGTGCATCTCAAACAAAAACAATGAAGGAGGAGAAGATGAAACATATCATGTCATTTGGAATTCTGGCTTCCACCGTGCTGGCCTTCGCCTCGCCGGTGCTTGCCCAGACGGTGTTCGTGTCCACCCAGCTTCGCCCGATCGAGGAGGCGACGGTTGTGCGCGAGGAACTCCTGAAGGACGTCGGCGCGGTTGATTACGTGGTCGAAGAGCCGCCGCAGTTTGCTGTCCGCATGGAAGCCGAGCGCCAGGCCGGCAAGCGCACCGTCAGCCTCGTCGGCGCGCTGCATGGCGAGCTTTCGCCGCTCGCCGACAAGGACACGCTCGAACCGCTCGACGATCTCGCCACGAAGCTGGCAGCGAGCGGCATGCCGCAGTCGCTGCTCGATCTCGGCAAGCTCGGCAAGTCCACCCAGCAGTACATTCCGTGGATGCAGGCGACCTATGTGATGGCCGCCAAAAAGGAGGCGCTGCAATACCTGCCTGATGGCGCCGACGTAAACGCGCTGAACTATGACCAGTTGATCGCGTGGGGCAAGAATATGCAGGAGGCGACCGGCCAGCCGCAGATCGGCTTCCCGGCCGGCCCGAAGGGGCTGATGGCGCGGTACTTCCAGGGCTATTTCTATCCATCCTTCACAGGGGGTGTCGTGCGCACCTTCCAAAGTGCGGACGCCGCGGCCGGCTGGGAGAAGCTGAAGGCGCTATGGACCTATGTGACACCGAACTCGACCAGCTACGACTTCATGCAGGAGCCGCTGGCTGCCGGCGAAGTCATGGTCGCCTGGGACCATATCGCCCGACTGAAGAATGCCATTTCCGCCGCACCGGATGATTATGTGGTCTTCCCCGCTCCCGCGGGTCCCAAGGGCCGCGGCTACATGCCAGTCGTTGCTGGTCTCGCCATTCCGAAGGGCGCGCCTGACAAGGCCGGCGCAGAAAAAATCATCGAGCACCTTTCCATGCCGGAGACGCAGTTGCTGACCGCCTCCAAGGTCGGCTTCTTCCCGACCCTCAGCGTCAAGCTGCCGCCGGATCTCGATGCCGGCGTCGCGCTGCTCGCCGGGGCGGTCACGGCCACCCAGGCTTCCAAGGACGCGGTCATCTCGCTGCTGCCGGTCGGCCTCGGCGACAAGGGCGGCGAATTCAACAAGGTCTACATGGACAGTTTTCAGCGCATCGTGCTGCAGAACGAGCCCGTCGCAGACGTGCTGAAGGCCCAGGGCGCCACGATGGCCAAGCTGATGACCGACACAAAGGCTGCCTGCTGGGCTCCCGATGCCAAGAGCGACGGCCCCTGCCCGGTCGAATAAATCCGCCCGCGACGCGTCCGGGCGAAATGCCCGGGCGCTCTTTCAACCCTCTGCTCGTCGAGGCGGAAGCCGATGACCAATAGCCGACCTTGGATCCCCTATCTGCTGATCCTGCCATCCGTCGCCTTTCTGGCGCTGCTGTTCGTCATGCCGCTGGTGCAGACGATCTGGCTGGCGGTTTCGGACAATGGCGCGCCGTCGCTGGCGAATGCCGAGCGCATGGTCACCGACATCAATTTCACCCGCTCCGTGAAGAACACCTTCCTGCTGACGATCGCGGTCGTGCCGGTGCAGATCGCCATTGCGCTTGCCATGGGCACGATGGTCGCCAAAGTCGGCCGCGGCCGCGAGACGATCCTCTGGATCTGGACAATCCCGCTCGGCATTTCCGATCTCGCCGCCGGTCTCGTCTGGCTGTCGATCCTGCAGAATACCGGCTATCTGAATTCGCTGCTCTTCGGCCTCGGCATCATCGGCAGGCAGGCAAGCTGGCTTTCCTACCAGACGCCGGTCGCGCTCTTCATCGCCATTGCGGTTGCCGAAATCTGGCGCGGCACGGCCATCGTCATGGTCATCATCGTCGCCGGCCTGAACCAGGTGCCGAAGGAATTCAAAGAAGCCGCCGAAATCTTCGGGGCTGGTCCGTGGACGCGCTTCTGGCGCATCACCCTGCCGCTGATCCGCCCCGCCCTGCAATCGGCGCTGATCCTGCGCACCGTGCTCGCCTTCGAGGTCTTCGCGGTGGTCTATGCGCTCGGCGGGCGCAATTTCCCGGTCCTCGTCGGTGAGGCCTACAACTGGCAGAACCAGAACCAGAACTACAGCGTCGCTGCCGCCTATGCGGTGCTGATCATGATCATCTCGCTCGCCGCCACGCTCATCTATCTGAAGGCCTTGAAGGTCGATCCGGAGCGCCTGCCATGACCACGGACACCATCAGCGCGGCCGCAGACACACCCAAAGCCGCCGGCTTCATCTCTTCACAACGCTGGCTGCTCTGGAGCGGCATTGCCGCACTCTGCGCCTGGGTGCTGGTGCCGATCTATCTGGTGGCGCTCGGCGCACTCGGCGGTCGCCAGGGCGTCTATGTCTGGCCGAAGACCGGCCTTCCCACCGGTCTATCCCTCGAGCCCTTTTTTCTCTTCCTGAAGACCGAAGGCGTCGTCCAGTCCTTTCTCAACTCGCTTGGTGCGGCCGGCATCACGGTGGCGCTTTCGATCCTGCTCGGCGCGCCGGCCGGTTACGCACTCGCCCGCTACGATTTCCGCGGCAAGGACAGTTACCGCCTTCTGGTGCTGCTGACCCGCGCCTTCCCGCTGGCAATCCTGGCGCTGCCGCTGACCGTCTCCTTCATCCGGCTCGGCCTTTACGATACGATCGTCGGCGTCGGCCTCATCCATACGGTCCTGGCGCTTCCGTTCGCCGCGCTCGTCACCCAGGGCATTTTCCTCGGCGTGCCCAGAGAGTTGGAAGAAGCCGCCTGGGTGTTCGGCTGCACCCGCATCCAGGCCTTCTTCAAGGTGGTCGCGCCCCTGGCTTTGCCCGGCATCGTCGCGACAGCGGTCTTTGCCTTCGTCATCTCGTGGAACGAGGTCTTTGCCGCGTCGGTGCTGACGGTGCGCAACCGCACGCTGACCGCCTACCTGCTGACGGTGCTCTCGGAAAGCCCGATGCACTACCGCTTTGCCGGCGGCCTGATGCTCATCCTTCCCTCGGTTGTCTTCATCTTCGCGGTCAGGCGTTACCTCTTCGCGATCTGGGGCATTTCCTCCAAATAACGGGACCATCGACATGGCCAATATTGTCATCGACCGCATCCGCAAAAGCTTCGGAGCCTTCCAGGCGCTGAAAGAGGTCTCGCTGACGATCAACGACGGCGAATTCGTCTCGCTGCTCGGTCCGTCCGGCTGCGGCAAGACCACGCTGCTGCGCATCATCGCCGGCCTCGAGACCGCAACATCAGGCGATGTCCGTATCGGCGACAAGTCGGTGATCGGTCTACCGCCTAAGGATCGCGGCCTGGCGATGGTCTTCCAGAACTACGCCGTCTTTCCGCATATGACGGTCTATGAGAACGTCGCCTTCGGGCTGCGGATGCAGAAGGCCGACGACACCAGGGTGAAGGCGCAGGTCGAAAAGGCCGCCGGCCTGTTGCATATCGAGCAATATCTCGACCGCTACCCGAACAAGCTTTCCGGCGGCCAGCGCCAGCGCGTCGCGGTCGCTCGTGCCCTTGCCGTCGAACCGAAGGTTCTCCTGATGGACGAGCCGCTTTCGAACCTCGATGCGCTGCTCCGCCTCGAAATGCGCACGGAACTCAAGACCGTGCTGCAATCGGCGGGGACCA
Organism: Rhizobium sp. BK112; assembly: GCF_014193215.1. Lineage (NCBI taxonomy): Bacteria > Pseudomonadati > Pseudomonadota > Alphaproteobacteria > Hyphomicrobiales > Rhizobiaceae > Rhizobium > Rhizobium sp. BK112. The sequence goes on along the minus strand of NZ_JACHYZ010000006.1, from coordinate 288,425 downwards.
CGACGATCTACGTCACCCACGACCAGACGGAAGCCATGGGCCTTTCCGACCGCATCGCCGTCATGCATGGCGGCGTGGTCGAACAGGTCGGCCATCCGGTCGAGATCTACAATCACCCGGCAACACGTTTTGTCGGCGGTTTTATCGGCAATCCGCCGATGAACTTCATCAAGGTGCCGGTTTCGAACGGCCAGGTGGCGGCAGGGTCCGAGCAGTTTGCAGCGCCTGGGGAATCCGGCAATGAAGTCATCCTTGGCCTGCGTGGCGAGGCCGTCGAACTCGCGCCGTTGCCGCAGGGTCTCGAAATGAGAGTGCGCGTTGCCGAGCCGATGGGCTCGCATCTGCTTCTGACCGGTTCGATCCACGATCAGCCGGTCCGCGTCATCCTGCCGGCCTCGGAAACCGTGAAGAGCGGCGAGACGATTGGCCTGAAGCTCGACCAGAAGCGCATCACCTGGCTTTCGCCCGAAAGCGGCAAGTCGTTTCCGGCCGTCTTGGCCTGAGAATACCGGAGTTCCCGAAATGAACATGCATGTCGACCAAGCCAAGCGCATCCTCGCCGCCAACGATCGCGGCGGCTATACGGTGCCGACCGACCGGCTCTACCCTTTCCAGTGGAACTGGGATTCCGCCTTCGTCGCCATGGGCTTCGCGCTCTACGACACCGACCGCGCCTATCGCGAGCTGGAGCGGCTGGTCGAGGGCCAGTGGGCGGACGGGATGATCCCGCATATCGTCTTCCACGCCCCAAGCGAAACCTATTTTCCTGGACCGGATGTCTGGCGCACGAAGCACACGATCGCGACCTCCGGCATAACCCAGCCGCCGGTCTTCGCGATCGCACTGCGCAAGCTGCATGAAGCCGCCGGCAAGGGTGCCGAAGCCCGTACCCTGCCACTTTACGAAGCGGCGCTGAAATGGCACCGCTGGTGGTATTCCGCCCGCGATCCCGATGGCACCGGCTTGGTCGCGCTGCTGCATCCCTGGGAAAGCGGCAGCGACAATTCTCCCGCCTGGGACATCGCGCTCGCTCGTGTACCCACCACCACCGATACCCCTGTCGTGCGCAAGGATACCGGCCATGTCGATGCCGACATGCGTCCGCGTGACGAGGATTACCGCCGCTTCATTCATCTGGTCGATACCTATGCCGCCTGCGGCTGGGATCCGGCGAAACAATGGGAAAAGGCGTCCTTCAAGGTCGCCGAGATCCAGACGACCGCTATCCTGCTCAAGGCCGGCGAAGACCTCGAGCACCTTGCCCGGCTGTTCGACCGGACCGAGGACGCGATCGAGATCGCTGCCTTCAACAACCGCACTCGCAAGGCGATCATGGCCCAATGGCGGCCGGACCTCGCGCGCTTCGTCTCGCAAGACTTGATCTCGGGAGAAGATGTCGAAGCGGCGACGCAAGCCGGTTTCATCCCCCTCCTCTCACTGGATCTCGACAAGCAGATTGCCGACGCGCTGGTTGCGGAAATGAAGGCCTGGTCGAAGGATCTCAAGGTCGCCTTTCCGACGACGAAGCCGGGCATCGCCAGCTGGGAGCCGAAGCGTTACTGGCGCGGTCCCGCCTGGGCAATCATCAACTGGCTTCTGATCGACGGACTGAAGCGCAACGGCCACACGGCTGTCGCCGAAAAGCTGCGGCGATCCACGATCACAGCGATCGAAACGGAAGGTTTTGCAGAATATTTCGACCCGGTCACCGGCCAAGGCTGCGGTGGCCTCGGCTTTTCCTGGACGGCTGCCGCCTATCTGTGGCTTGAGCGACGCGTCGGCGTTACCTGAGCATCGATCTCGATCAATCCGGCTGCCATGGCTGCATGGTCAGCACGTTTCCGCCAAGCTTGGCGAAGGCGCGTTGGCGACAGGAGAAGACGAGGATCTGCTGGTCGCGCGATTGGCGGTGCAGCGCATCGAACATCCGCTCGATCCGGTCGTCGTCGGAATAAACAAGCGCATCGTCGAGGATGACAGGCGCCGGCCGGCCGTCGCGGGCAAGCAGCCGGGCGAATGCAAGGCGGGTCAGCACCGAGAGCTGCTCCCGCATGCCGCCGCTCAACCGATCGACATCCTCGTCCTGGCCGTTGCGGCGCACGATCTGCGGTAGCAGCGTGTCGCCGTCGAAGGTGATCGAGATATCGTCGAACAGCAGGCCGAGCAGCGGGGCGAGTTCGTTCATGACCGGCTTGAGATAGAGGTCGCGCGCCGCCGCCCGCGTCGCCGTCAGCGCCTTGCGCAGGCGATCGAGCACCCCGACCTCCGTCTCGAAACGCTTCACCTGTTCGCGCGCCGCTGCAAGCAAATCCCGGCTTTCCAACCAGTTTTCTTCCACCGCGCTGTCCGAGCGGGTGCGGATCTGACCGCCGAGATCGGCAAGCTCCTCGCGAAGCCTGGCAATTTCGCGTCCTGCGGCGTCGGCAACCGAGCGCGCCCGGGCAAGGGCGGCCTCTGCGCCTGCGAGGTCCCGCGCTGTCCGGCGCAAAGGTCCGGCCCGGAGCTCGACCGCATCGAACTGCTCTTTGGCGCTGGACAATTTTACGGCAAGGTCCTGTTGCACTGCATTTCGGCCGGCTTCGGGACCGATGATCGCCTCGATGGCCTCGAGTTCCTGACCAAGCCTGGCGTGCTCTGTCTGCGCGCGCAATATCGCCTCGCCGGCCTCGGTGCGCATCACCGATGCCTCCCGCGCCCGGTTCCGCGCCAGTTCGATGCGCCGCGTCGCATCCGCGAGACGGGCGCGCACCTCTTCCGGGTCGGCGTCGAGTTCGATCGGACCCTGGCTGAGTTCGGCAAATCGGGCGGCGTCGAGGTGAAGGGCGTCGATGCCCTTCGGGGCGAGATCGGCGAGCCGCTGGCGCGCCCGCACCAGCTCCTCGTGTTTGCTCCGCGCGGCAATGTCGCGCTGCCGCGCCGCGAGCAGACTGTCGACACCGAGCTTGGCAAGCAATGTTTGGCGGGCGGATTGCGCGGTCTCCAGCGCTCCGTCCTGCTCAACCTGCCGGCTGGAATGAATGGTCAGGGTGCCGACGCCTGCTATGTCGAGCCTCGCCATTCCGGCAAAGCTTTTATCCTCGCCCCCAGGCAAAGGCTGGTGGTCCATGCTCACCGATCCGGAGGCGTCTCTCAGGTAGTCGATCCGGAGCGTGGGAAGGTCGACTTCGGCGGCTGCGCGCAGGCCAACGATCTTGAGATCCAGCGCTTCGAGCCGTTCGATCCCATCGGCTGGAATGGCGAGCAAGGCATGCGCCGCCTCCCCGTCCTCGATCTGCTGCCGCGCTGCTTCCGCCTGTTCGAGACGCAGACGAACCTCGGCCAGACGCTCGGCGGCGTGGCGCGAACGCAGCGCCGCCTCCAGCCGCGCGAGTAATTCGCGGTTGACCCGCTCGTCTTCTTCGGCCGCCTGCACCTCCGCCGTTGCGGCCTCGCTTTCAACTAGCGATGCCGTGCGTCGCTCGGCTGCACTGGAAAGCTCGTTCTCCGCCAAGGCGAAACGCCGCGCGAGTTCGCCGCTGCGGTTCAATGCGGCCTGGAAGCGCTCATGTGCCTGCTGCGCCTCCTCGCGGCGGCTGGCGGCCAAGGCAGCCTCGGCATCGAGCGCCTTGAGTTCCCTCTCGTGCAGCTTGGCGGCTTCAAGCACCGCCTCGGCATTGGCAATCGCCGCCTTCCGGCCGGCCTCCTCGTCCGGATTTTCCAGCTCGTTCAGTCTCGCCTGCACTGAGCGGCGGCGGTCGAGCGCGCCGTGCAGCATCTCCACCTCCTTGGCCAGCCGCGCCTCCTCCTCCTGCAGCCGGTCACGCTCCTCGAGAGCGGCGGCAAAGCGGCCTCCGGTCTTCGGCCGGAGCGTCGCGGTGACCAGGCGATTGAGTTCTTCCTCACAGGCTTCAAGCACCGCCGACATGCGCCGTCCGCCGGTCAGCGCCTCCACTTCGCCCTGCACCGACGACAGCAGGCTTTCGCGGACCCGCTTGTCGTTCTCTTCCTCGCTCTTGCTGCGATTTTCGATGCCGGTGACACCCTGGCGCACCCAGAGCAGACCTGCCGGACCCGACGTTCCGCCGGAAATGAGATCGCCGATGAAAGCCTCGGCTTCGTCGGCTTGGGCGACGAGCCGACCGCTGCCGAGATCGGTGACGCTGGCGCGCCGTCCGCCATAGAATTGCTTGGTCAGGCGGTAGCGGCCGGCGTCGATCGTGATATCGGCCTCGACGATCGGATTGCCGCCGCTATAGGGACGCAGCATCTGCACGTTCTTTGGCGTGCCGCTGTGCGGCTGGAAAAACAGTGCATGCAGCGCCTCGAAACAGGTTGATTTGCCATGTTCGTTGGCGGCGCTCAGCACATTGACGCCGTCGGTGATTCCTTCGACTGATATGCCGCGGCCGGCAAAGCGTTTGACATTGTGGAGGCGAAGGGCGGTCAGTTTCATCGATCGATCGCCTCGCAATAAGAAAACAGCCGGATCAATGCTTGACGCGCCACGGTCCTGTCGTCGCCGGAACGGGCCTCGTCGAGGCTTTCGGCAAGCAGCAAGTCCGCAGCATCGCGCAGCGCACCGGCTCGGTCGATAGTCTCGAGATCATCGCTCTCGCAATCGGTCCCTAGGAGGTCGGTATCGATCTCCAGATGTGCAAATTCCGGCGCGACCTGCTCCAGCAGGCTGATCATTGCCGTCCGCCCGTTCAACCGGGCACGGCCAGACAGCGCGACGCGCAACAGGGTTTGTCGCCGCGCGAACGGTTCCGGCAATGCGGCCTTCAGCGCTTCAACACCGTCTTCCGATGCCAGCAGAGGAAGGTGCAATGTCTGCCAGGAAAAGCTGGCGGTCGTCACCGCCGTCGTTGTCGGCATCGCCCCCTGTCCGGCAATGGAAACGACCATCGCCTGCCCTGGCCGGTCATGCTTGAAACGGTCCGGCTCGGGAGCGCCGCTGTAGTATGTTCTGGCGTCCACCGTTACCGATCCGTGCCAATCGCCAAGCGCCATATAGTCGAGGCCGGCCAGCGCCGCGCGGTTCGGCACAATCACGTTCGTGGCCGTGGCATCCTCCGAAAATTCCTGGATAGGGCCATGGGCGAGGCCGATGCGGATAGCGCCGTCCGGCGTGGCGGCACCCGTCATCCATTCGGTCAGGTCGCGGCCCGGCCTCCTGGTCGTGCAAGGCGCCGGCAGCAGGACGGCGTCAGGTCCAAGCGCAAGGGGTGCTGCTTCCGTCGCCAGAATGACATTGTCGGGCAACACGCCGCGCGCCGCGCTCCAGAGCTGGTCCGCCAGCAGCGAATCGTGATTGCCCGGAAGCAGGACCCAGCGCAGCGGCGTATTACGGGCCATCTCGCCAAGCGCCTGCCGAAGCACGGCGGGTGTCGGCGTCTCGGTATCGAATGTATCGCCCGCGAGCAGGACAACGCCCGCCCCATGCTCTCGCGCCGCATTGGCAAGCCTGGTGATCACGCCATGCCGGGCCTCACGCAGGCGCCCTCTCAAATCCTCCGGAAGATTGCCAAATCGCTTGCCAATATGAAGGTCCGAACTGTGCAGAAAGGAAAACATTAGCCAGCCATGTCTACGATGTGCCGCGAGCTTCCGAGCATGGCCAAGGGCTTCGCCCGCAGTGTCGTGATTCCGTTGTTCAGGGACAGACCATGCCTCCCGATAACTGGCGAGGCAAGCTTATCCTGGACAAACGCACTGTTATCCAATGCTTGTCTAACTCTCAGCGATATACGACATCGCATTGCCCAGCCGCCACCGTCCCTTGTCCGCTATTGTCAGCTGCCAACAGCGACGGAATGCCGGCGTTGAGGAACCTGGTCGAACACCACCAGCGCTCAGCTCACCTGCTCGTCCTGCCAGGAATCGAACGTTGCCGCCTGACCGTGACGGCGTCCGTTGCGGTCGACGAGATTCCAGACGATGGCTTTCTCGATATAGAAACGCCGCCCTGACTTGGCGATGCGAAGTCCGCGGTAGTCGGCGATAAAGCCGTTGGCTGCCACGGCATTCAGCAATCTCTCGCGCTCCGCACGGTCCGGCGCCTCTGCGGAAAGACGCGACGGCAAAGTGATGAACTCGTCCCATGAATATTCAAAGCAGGCCTGGGCCGCACGGTTGGCGTAGATGAAGCGTGGATCGGCTTCGGTGTTGTGAGCAAGGACCACGGCCGGCGACGTGTGGTAAAGCCATTCGGCCCCTTGGCCCTCCGGCGCCAGGCGGCGTCCCACGTTTCGTTCGAAGCTTTCCGCCATCAGGGCGTAAAATTCGAGATCGCAGGACAAGTCGAGTCCGGCGTCGTGATAGTTGGCAATCATGCTGCGCATCCTGGATTGCGACGAGAGATCCTGAAGGGAAGTTCTCGCATGAAAAGGGACTAGGAAATCCTTTCGCGCTACAAAAAAGTGCAAGCTCCAAATGGGACGCCGTAAAAGCTGGGCATCCGGGATTTCAGGTGTCGTCCCGGAGGTAACGCTCCGCGAGCCTTGCCCACATTGCCGCACCGACCGTCAGGCTGGCATCGGCGAAGTCATATTTGGGGCTATGCAGAATGGCGGAATTCATGCCGTTGCCGAGGCGCAGGAAGCTGCCCGGCTTGTGCTCGAGAAAGTGTGAAAAATCCTCGCTGCCGGGAATGAGCGGGCAGGTCGCGACCTTGTCTTCGCCGATTAATTCTCTAGCGACGATGCGGGCAAAATCCGTCTCGGCAGGCGAGTTGACGACGACAGGATTGCCGCGATCGTAGTCGATGTCGATCGAAGCACCGTGACCCTCGGCCACCGAGTGGGCGAGCTTGGTGATGCGCTCCTGTAAGAGATCGCGAATGCCAGGCTCGAACGAGCGCACGCTCAAGGCGAGCTTGGCATATTCCGGAATGACGTTGACGGCATCGCCGGCATGGATGGTACCGACGGTGATGACCGCCGTCTGGGTTGGATCGAGGTTGCGCGAGATGATCGTCTGCAGCGAGACGACGAGGTTGCACGCCACGACCACCGGATCGATGGTCAGGTGCGGCCGTGAGGCATGGCCGCCTTTGCCCTTGATGGTAATCTCGACGGTATCGGACGCCGCCATCATCGGGCCGGATCGCAGCAGGATGGTGCCTTCGGGAGCACCGGGATGATTATGCAGGCCGAAGATGGCGTCGAACGGAAACCGCTCGAACAGGCCGTCGGCGATCATCGCCTGGGCGCCGCTATTCTTGCCCGCCTCTTCCGCCGGCTGGAAAATCAGCGTCACCGTGCCGTTGAAGCGACGGGTGCGGGCAAGATATTCGGCCGCCCCAAGCAGCACAGTGGTGTGGCCGTCATGGCCGCAGGCATGCATCTTGCCGGGCGTGCTGCTGGCATAGGGAAGTCCGGTTGCCTCGATGATCGGCAATGCATCCATATCGGCGCGAATGGCGATGCCCTTGTTACCCCGGCCTGCGCTGAGCCGCGCGACGACGCCATGGCCACCGACATTGCGGGTCACATCATAACCCCAGCCTTCCAGCTTTTCCGCGACGTAACGCGCCGTTTCCGCCTCTTCGAAGGAGAGTTCCGGATGGGCATGCAGGTACTGGCGGGTCGCCTTCAACTCCGCTTCCATGGCTTCGAAATCGGAAAGGCGGGCATAGGCATTGTCGAGCGTGGGCATGAAAACATCCAGTATTGATCGAAAGAACCGTTGCTCCGGCCCGAGGGTCGAAGCAACCGACTGACATCGCTCAGAGAAAACGGGCGAGAAAGGCCTGGGTCCGGGGATGTTGCGGATTGCCGATGACATCCTCGGGCTTGCCCATCTCGACGACATTACCGCCGTCCATGAACACCACCCGATCGGCCGCCTCGCGGGCGAAACCGATCTCGTGGGTAACGACGATCATGGTCAGGCCCTGTTTGGCGAGATCGCGCATGGTGGACAGGACTTCGCCGACGAGCTCCGGGTCGAGCGCAGAGGTGGGTTCGTCGAACAGCATCAGCTTCGGCTTGATCGCAAGGGCACGGGCGATGGCGACGCGCTGCTGCTGACCGCCGGAGAGCTGGCGGGGATAGCTCCCCGCCTTTTCCGACAGGCCGACCCGCTCCAAAAGCCGCATGGCGTTCTCGGTCGCGGCCTTGCGGCTTTCTCCGTGCACGCCGACCGGGGCCTCGATGATGTTCTGCAGCACCGTCATATGCGGATAGAGATTGAACTGCTGGAACACCATGCCGATCTTGCGCCGCTGATGAGCGATCCTGTTGCTGGACAGCTTTTCCAGCCGGTCTTTGCGCAGGCGATAGCCGATCTGTTCGCCATCGACTTCGATGAACCCTTTATTGATCGCTTCGAGATGGTTGATGCAGCGCAGGAAGGTCGATTTTCCCGAGCCGGACGGGCCGAGCACGACGACGACTTCACCCGGCATGACGTCGAGGTCGATCCCCTTCAGCACTTCGAGCTGGTCGAAGGACTTGTGGACGTTGCGGGCTCTGACGAGCGGCTTTGCAATCGCGGCGGCGGTCAATGGCTTGCCTCCTCGACAAGAGTCTCGGATTTGGCGGCGACGGCATTGTTGCGCCGTTCGCTGCGGCCGTAATAGGCCTCGATATAGCTCTGGCCGAGATTGAGGATCGAGGTGATGAACAGGTACCAGAGGACCGCGACAAGCAGCATCGGCACGATCTCGAAGGTGCGATTGTAGATCGACTGGACGGAATAGAGCAGATCGGCCATGGCGATGACGCTGACGAGCGAGGTCGCCTTGATCATGCTGATCAGCTGGTTGCCCGTCGGCGGCACGATCGAGCGCATCGCCTGCGGAATGATGATCCGCCACAGCGCCCTGCCCTTGGTCATGCCGAAGGCTTCCGCCGTCTCGAACTGGCCGCGATCGACCGAGAGCAGGCCGCCGCGAATGATCTCGGCCATATAGGCCGCTTCGTTCAAGGCAAGACCGACGATCGCCGCCGTCATCGGCGTGATCACCGAATTGGTCTCCCAGCTCGCCAGCGTCGGGCCGAACGGAATGGCGATCGAAAGTTCAGGAAAAAGGGTCGAGAGATTGTACCAGAAGATCAGTTGCACCAAGAGCGGCGTGCCGCGAAAGAACCAGATGAACAGCGATGCCAGCGAACTTGCGAGCCGGTCGTTCGACAGCCGGGCGATTGCCAGCCCGAGGCCGAGAACGATGCCGATGGCCATTGCGATCACAGTCAGGCCCAGGCTGACATAGAGGCCGCTGATGACAGTCGGATCGAAGAAATAGGCCGCGACGACGGGCCAGCCGAAATTCTCGTTATGGGCGACGATCCACAGAAAGTTCGCCGCAATGAGGAGCACGGCCATCCATAGGACGAGCCGACCCGTTCGAAAGGGCTTGTGGGCGTGGGCAACGTCCCGGAAGTCCGCACCGCCCGAAGGCGATGCGGCAGTCACGCCGTGATTGCTCATTTCGGCAGGGCTCCACCAAGATTGAGGCCGGGCTGCTTGATCATGTTGTTCTCAAGACCCCACTTCTTCATGATGGCGGCATAGGTGCCGTTATCCATCAAGGCCTTGATCGAGTCGAGCAGAACGGGGCCGAGCGGCGAGCCTTTCGGCACGACGGCGCCCTGGTAGAGATCGTCGAAGCCGTTCTTCTGGCCGACGCCGCTCAGTTCCAGCTGGCCGTTTGCCTGAGACACGAAATAGGTCAACGGTGCCTGCGACGAGAAGAAGGCATCGGCGCGTTTGGAGCGGACCGCCAGGATCGAGCTCGGCTGGTCCGTATAGGACTGCACTTCGGGCGCGGGCTTGCCTGCCGTCTTGCACTTTTCGACCTGGGCCTGGATCACCTTTTCGGCGGAGCCGCCGGCCATGACGGCGATGCGATTTCCGCAGGCGCTGTCGAGCGAAGCGATGGCCTTCGGATTGCCCTTCTGGACGGAGAAGACCACGTATTCCTGAACCCAGTCGACGAAGTCATTGGCCTCTTCACGGGTCTTGAAGTCACCGATCGGGCCGAAGGCGAACTGGTATCGGCCGGAATTGATGCCGGCGAGCAATGCGGTCAGTCCGCTGACGGTTTCGTGCTCGATCGTGACGCCGAGCATCTGGCCGATCGCATCGGTCAGATCGGCGCTGGCGCCGGTCAGTTCCGTGCCGGTGACGATCTCATAGGGAGGAAAGGAACCATTGTTGACGGAGATCATCTTGCCGTCCGTGCGGATCTTCTCCGGCAGGCGGGCGCGAAGCGCGTCGTTGACGGTCTGCTTGGCAACGGCGGACTCCTCGGCGAAGACCGACGTCGTCATCATCAAGCCCATCAGGGCGGCGGAAGCGATCAGTTTCGAATGCATGTCATTCCCCTTTTTTGGTTTTGCGAAAATGTTAATTCAACGTCGAGGCCTGTGAGGGAGTTTCGCTGGCCTCGTTCACCGGGCCTTGGCGTGCCACGGAAACAGCTCGGCCGGCGTCAAACGGCGCGGCATGATCTTCTGTTCGTAAAGTTCTTCGGCGAAGTCGGCGATCATTGCCTCGTTTTCGGCAAGCCCGCTGACGTTCCAGTTCGGCGGCAGATCGGCCGCGCAGCGGCGCAATTCGTCGATCATCCAGGGCGTGGTGTCGGCATATTTCTCACGCTTCTCCAGCCAGAGACGCTGGGACTCGTCGATCAGCCCGCTGAGTTCATCTATGATCCAGGGATGCTCCCTGACGATATCAGCCTTGAAGCCGATCAGATGCATGCCCGGGACGTAACCGACCTCGTGGAAGTAGGCGACTTCAGCGGCGCGGAAATCATCCAGCACTTGGCGCAGGGGCGATTCCTGATCGAAAAAACCCTTCGGCATGAAAGGCGTGAAGACGGCATCCAGCCCGCCATCCAGCAAGAGATCGACCATCGGGCGCTCGCCGGGGGCCGCCTCGATGCGGCCGGGCCGTCCAAAGCCATCGAGCCGGTCGGCGATCGGATGGGCCTCCGTCAGGCGTCCGGCATACCACATGGCATCCTCGACTCCGACGCCTTCGCGGCGCAGCGCGGCCCGGGTCCATGTATTTCCGGAATCGCGCCAGCCAGTCACGCCGATCTTCTTGCCGGCCAAATCGGACAGCGTGCGGATCGGGCTGCCCTTGGCGGTGATGATGCAGCGATGGCGGAAGCCGCGCATGATGAAGTTCGGCATGCCGAATATCCGATCATCGCCGTCATGACGCATCTGCGAATAGCGGCTGAAGGACATTTCCGCGGCGTCATGAGCCTCGTCATCGCCAAGGCTGGAGACCAGCGTGCCGACGCGATCCACTTTGATGTCGAGACGGGACGAACTGACATCTCCGAGAACAAGCGGCGTCATGTAATCCCAGTCTCTGAGGGCGATGCGAAGCGTCACAGGCATGCAAAAACTCACTGAAATGGCTCGACGAGCGGGAAATTAAATGTTCAAAATGGTGAGTACAAATGTTATTACGTTATTGAACATTTAAAGTGAGAGAAAAATGGGCGACACGGTCGAGGCTTCCTGGTTTGCCGAAAAAATAGCCGATCGCAGCATCCGGGGGATCGCCCTCGAAACGAGTGCGCTGATCCGCGCCGGCACCCTGCCGGTCGGCACGCGCATGCCGGCGATCCGCGATATCGCCTACGAATTGCGTGTCAGCCCGGCGACGATCTCCCAGGCCTGGAGTGAATTGCGGCGACAGAAAATTATCAGCGGCCGGGGGCGAAACGGCACCTGGGTCAGCGGCGACCGCTTTGTCGCCAGGCCGGAGCGTCTTGCGAGCTCGGGAAATTATGCCGCAGGTGTGCTCGACCTCACCTTGGCCGGGCCGGATGCTGCACTTCTTCCCCGCCTTTCCGAAGCCATGGCCTATGGCGCGTCAGCCGCCGACCTCAACAGCTATGAGCGCAGTCGTATCGTGCCGGAGCTGAAGGACGCCGTTTCTGTGCGATGGCCCCATGAGGCGGAAGCCTTTCTGGCCACCAATGGCGGCTACAACGCCGTCTATACGGTATTGCATGCGCTGGTCTCTCCGGGTTCGTCAGTCGCGATCGAACATCCGACCGCGATGCGGCTGCTCGATATCCTGGAAGATCTCGGGGTAAAAATCATCCCCGTCGCCTGCGACAGCGACGGCCCCTTGCCGGATTCGCTGCGCGAGGCGTTGCAGCAACGTCCGGCGGCCTTCCTGTTCCAGCCGCGGCTGCATTCCGTGACCGGCACGACGGTCAGTGCATCCCGCCTCCATCAGCTCGGAGATGTGCTGGAAGGCAGCGACACGCTTGTCATCGAGGACGACGGCGTCGGCGACGTGTCGGCGGCACCTCCGCATTCGCTCGGCGGCCGATTTGCGGAGCGGACGATCCATATCGTCTCACTCTCGAAAAGCCTCGGTCCGGATCTGCGGCTCGCCGTCCTGTCGAGCTCCGCGCCGATCGTCGACCAGATCCAGTCCTACCGTTCCTTCAGCGCCGGCTGGACCAGCCGCATCCTGCAGAGTGCCGCCGCCTGGCTGTTGCGCGATCCGGCAACCTGGCGCCTCATCGGCGAGGCGCGCGCGATCTATCAGCAGAGGCGCGACGCTCTTGCCGACGCACTCTGCGAACGGGGAATGGCGATACCCCCAGGCCAGGGCCTGTGCCTGTGGGTGCCCGTCGTCTCCGAACCATTCGCGATGGTGACGCTCGCCGCACGCAATATCGCCGTCAATCCGGGCAGCAAATTCTCCGTCCTGCCCAGCAGTCATATTCGCGTTGCGACCAGCACGCTTGTGGATCGTTGCGAGGAAGCTGCCGACGCGATCGCGCTGGCGCATGCGCCGTGAAAGGCAGACGCCGCGGGGACACTACTTTCCGTCAAGCCACTCCTGCAGCTCTGCCTCCGCCCGCTCCAGCGCGCTGTAATTCAGCAGTTTGCGCAGGAAAGCGACGGTGACGGCGCGGGCGCGCAGATTGAAGCGGCCGTCCTCGTGGTCGTCGCCGGCGCTCTGGTAGACGTCGAGCTTGTCGTAGAGCTGTTGCAGGCGGTTCTGGACGCTGCGCAGCGACAGACCCCGGCGTTTGGCGATGGCCCGGTCGGTGAGGCCGAGCGCGATATCAACGAGGATCTCATATTCGGAGTCGGTGAAGCCGTTCGTCTGGCCGAGGCTCTTCTGCTGCAGGCCCCGCACCTCGCGGTCGATGACGCATTGGCTCTCGATGAAGATCGAGCGCAGCGCAAGCTTCAGCCGTTCGTCGGAGGCGGACTTCAGCACATAGCCATAGGCGGCGCCATCCGGCACGATGCGCGAGACGCCGCGCACATAGGCTTCGTCCGAATAATTCGACCAGAACAGGATGCGGGTCTCCGGCCGCTCCTTCCAGATGGTGCGCGCCGCCTCGATGCCGTTGCGGTTCGCCATCTGCAGGTCCATGACGATATGCGCAGACTTGTGGTCGCGGGCGAGCTTCTCGCCGACGGTTCCGTTCTCCGCCTCGATCACCGTGTCGCATTCCGGCAGGGCCGCGTTGACGGCCTCGTGCAGATAGGACCGGTGCAGCGGGTCGTCCTCGACGATCAGAACTTTCATCGTGCCCTTCTCCTCAGTTTGGCCCGTTCGCCGGGTCATGTGGGCCAAGCGGCAGCACGACACGCACCACGGTGCCGCGATTGTTGTGGCCAGGCCCGGTCGTGAAGCGCGCCGAAATCAGCCGCGCCCGGGTCTTCATATTGTCGATGCCGCCGCCGATCCGTCCCCGCGCCTTGGCGAGCCCGGTTCCGTCGTCAAAGATTTCGATCGACAGCCGTTCGTCGTCGGCCTCGAGCCGCACCGTGACGGTGAGCGGAGCTGCATGGCGCACCGCATTGTTGATCGCTTCCTGGGCGATGCGAAACAGCGCGACGCTGACGGTCGGCTCCAGTCGTTCCAACGCGCCGTGGGTCTCGTCGACGAGGCCCCATTCGATGGCCGATCCGGTGTCGCGGGTCGACCGGTCGAGATGATGCTCGATCGCCTGGGCGAGGCCGAAGAGCTGGAGCACCGAGGGTTTCGCCTGCTCGATGATCTGCCGCAGATCCTGCATGCAATGCTGGAGCGAACGGGAAACGGGCTCCAGTGCCTCGGACGCCACTTCGCCGTTGCGCGACAGCCGATCGATCCGCCGGGCAAGCCGCGTCAGGTCGGCAAGCGTTTGGTCGTGCAGGTCCATGCCGATGCGTTGGCGTTCCTGCTCCAGGGCTTCGGTAAGCTTCAGCGCACCTTGCCGCAATCCCTCCTCGCGGGCGCGGGCTTCGGCCTCGACGATGGCCGAGCGTTGCGCCTGCTCGGCCGCCTGCAGCGCGAAGAAATAGGGCGTCAGCAGGTCGGCGATGATGCGGGCGCGTTCAATATCCTCCATCGTATAGACGCCCGCCCGGTGCGACGAACAGGACAGTGCCGCGATGATCGTGCCCTGCACCTTCATCGGCACATGCAGGCGGCTCCTCAGCGATTGTTCGACGATCGGCCGCTTGAACGCACCCTCGAAGTGGAAACGCGGATCCGTCATGGCGTCGTCCGCCAGCAGAAAGTCCACCTCGCCCCGGAGCAGCGAGCGGATGGGGCTGTTGACGACGGGCGCGCCGGCCAGATCGCCCCAGGCGGTCTCGATCCCCGTCTCGTAGGCCGTGTGGTAATTGCCGCCCTCCAGCAGCACGCAGACATCGAGATGGTCGTGCGGGATGATATGGGCGACCTCGGCGGCGACGGAACGGATAGCCGAGCGGAAGTCGAGCTGGCCCGCGAGCAGCCGGGAAATGCCGAGATAGTGGTCGAACATGACTGCGGGTGAAAGATGCAGCATCGTCAGTTCCTCCCCGAGATGGCAGCAGGCTCCTCGACCCGCAGCGATCCCTTCCCAGTAAGCGCCCGCGGAAGGGCCGCCGTCTTGCGTAAACCCGCAGCTTGTTGCGCAAAACCCGCAAACGACTTGCCGCCTTGCCACTGTACAGGCCGGTCGATCTCCCGCATCCTGCCCTTACTGAGAGGAGGAAGCTCAGTGCAAGAACAATTTTCACTCGGGCCCGATTGGGCCGGCAGGAGTGAAGCGATCCGCCGCCGGCGCGATCATCAGGGAGGAAGACATGACAATCCGCAAGATGCTTCTGGCATCGGCCGCTATTGCTTGCGCCGCGATGCCCGTTTCCGCCTTTGCCGACACGTCGGCCAAGAAAATCGCCCTTTCCAACAACTATGCCGGCAACTCGTGGCGCCAGGCCATGCTGACGAGCTGGGGCAAGGTGACGGGCGAGGCCGTGAAGGCCGGCACCGTTGCCGCAGCCGACCCCTTCACCACCGCCGAGAACCAGGCGACGGAGCAGGCCGCGCAGATCCAGAACATGATCCTGCAGGGCTATGACGCCATCGTGCTGAACGCCGCCTCGCCGACGGCGCTGAACGGTGCGGTCAAGGAAGCCTGCGACGCCGGCATCACCGTCGTTTCCTTCGACGGCATCGTGACCGAACCCTGCGCCTGGCGGATCGCCGTCAACTTCAAGGAAATGGGCCGCAGCGAAGTCGAGTACCTGTCGAAGAAGATTCCGGACGGCGGCAACCTGCTCGAGATCCGCGGCCTTGCCGGTGTCTTCGTCGATGACGAGATCTCGGCCGGCATTCACGAGGGCGTCAAGCAATTCCCGCAGTTCAAGATTGTTGGCTCCGTTCACGGCGACTGGGCGCAGGACGTGGCGCAGAAGGCTGTTGCCGGCATTCTGCCGAGCCTGCCCGACATCGCCGGCGTGGTGACGCAGGGCGGCGACGGTTATGGCGCCGCACAGGCGATTGCCGCGACCGATCGGAAGATGCCGATCATCATCATGGGCAACCGCGAAGACGAGCTGAAATGGTGGAAGGAGCAGAAGGACGCGAAGGGCTACGAGACCATGTCTGTGTCGATCGCGCCCGGCGTCTCGACCCTCGCATTCTGGGTGGCGCAGCAGATCCTCGACGGCAAAGAGGTGAAGAAGGACCTCGTCGTGCCCTTCCTGCGCATCGACCAGGACAATCTCGAAACCAACCTCACCAATACCCAGGCCGGCGGCGTCGCCAATGTGGAATACACGCAGGCGGACGCAATCAAGGTCATCGAGTCGGCAAAGTAAATCTCCCGGCGACTGCCGCGCGGCCGCAATTGGCCGCGCGGCATTCTTTGCGAAGCAGGCATGGCGGGCAGCATGGATGAGGTTTTGAAGGCGGTGATCGCCGTCGAGGGCGCCAAGGTGAGCTTCGGCGCGGTCAGGGCACTCGACGGCGTGACCCTCCGCGTCATGCCGGGCGAATGCGTCGGGCTGGTGGGACACAATGGCGCCGGCAAGTCCACCATCGTCAGCGTGATCAACGGCGGCCTCACGCCGCACGAAGGAAGCGTGGCGAGCGACGGCGAGCGGCTGGAGCGCTACGGTATCAACGCGGCGCGTGCCCGCGGCGTGCGCTGCGTCTTCCAGGAGCTATCGCTCTGCCCAAATCTTTCGATCGTCGAGAACACGCGTATCATGCATCGCCATCTCGGCGGCTTCGGCTGGCGCAGGCGCGCCGCAGAGATCATCGAGAAAAGCCTCGATGCCGTCTTTCCCGGCCACGGCATCGACAGCAGCCGGACTGTGGGCGATCTTTCGATCGCCGAGCGGCAGATGGTCGAGATATCAATGGCCTTTTCCGACGCCGGCATTGCGCCGCGTCTGGTGATCCTCGACGAACCCACTTCGTCGCTCGATGCAAGCCTTGCCCGGCAGATGCTCGATCATGTCCGCCGCTTCATCGCCACGGGCGGGTCCGTCATCTTCATCTCGCATATCCTGCACGAGATCCTCGAAACCTCCGATCGCATCGTCGTCATGAAGGACGGCCGTGTCGTCGCCGAGCGCCCGGCGCAGGGCTTCGACCATCACGGCCTGGTGGAAGCGATGGGCACCGTTGCGAAGGAGGAGACCAAGCAGCGCTCGGCGCGCGAACAATCCACCGCCCCGCTCATTCTCTCCCATCAGGCGAAAGGCCTGCCCTTTGCGGCGCGCAAGGGTGAGATCATCGGACTGGCGGGTCTGGCCGGCCACGGGCAGACCGAGCTGCTGCTCGCCCTGCATGCCGCCCAATCCGGCAATTGGCTGCCGGAGCGCGATCCGCTCGTCACCTTTGTCGCCGGCGACCGACGCCTCAACGGCGTCTTCGAGCTGTGGAGCATCCTGCGTAATTTCTCCATCGCCTCGCTCGGTGACCTCTCCCAGCGCGGCCTCATCCGCGCGGGCGAAGAGGAGACGAAGGGCGCTGACTGGAAGCGGCGGATCGAGATCCGCACGCCCGATATGGACAATCGCATCCTGTCGCTTTCCGGCGGCAACCAGCAGAAGGTGCTCTTTGCCCGGGCGCTGGCGACACGCGCGCCTGTCGTCTTGATGGACGATCCGATGCGCGGCGTCGACGTCGGCACCAAGCAGGAGGTCTACGCGATTATCCGCGAGGAAGCGGCGCATGGCCGGACCTTCATCTGGTACTCGACCGAAATGGACGAGGTCCGCCTCTGCGACCGTGTCTATGTCTTCCGCGAAGGCCGCATCACGGCCGAACTCGCCGGCGACGCCGTCAACGAGAAGAATATCATCGCCGCCTCCTTCGAAGGGGTCGCCGCATGACGGTCCGGCTGTCGTCCGACGCCATGCGTCTTGCCATTCCCGCCTTGTCGCTGACGCTACTGCTTGCCGCCGTCTTCTGGCTGCAGCCGCGCGCCATGAGCTATGTCGGACTCAACCTGCTGTTCAACCTGGCTGTGCCGATCGCGCTGGCGACGATCGCCCAGATGATCGTGATGGCGGTGAACGATCTCGATCTCTCGATGGGCACATTCGTCAGCTTCGTCGCCTGCGTCACCGCGACCTTCCTGCGGGATGCGCCTCTGATGGGCGTGCTGATTCTTGCCGGGGCGATCGCAACCTATGCGGCGCTTGGCGTCGTCATCTATCTGCGCGACCTGCCCTCCATCGTCGTGACCCTCGGCATGAGCTTCGTCTGGGGCGGCCTTGCCGTACTGCTGCTGCCGGCGCCGGGCGGACAGGCGCCCGATTGGGTACGCTGGCTAATGACCGTCAAGCCGCCGCTGGCGCCGATGGCGATCGTCGCCAGCATCGTCATCGCCGTGGTTGCCCATCTCCTCGTCATGCGCTCCTCGCTCGGCGTGCTGATGCGCGGCATCGGCGGCAACCAGCGCTCGGTCGAGCGCGCCGGCTGGTCGATCGTCGCGGCGCGCGCTGCCGCCTATGGGCTTGCCGGCCTCTTTGCGGTGCTCGCTGGCATTGCCCTTGTCGGCCTGACCACCTCGGCCGATGCCAATATCGCGCTGCGCTACACGCTGCTGTCGATCGCCGGCGTGATCCTCGGCGGCGGTGAGTTCATCGGCGGCCGCGTCTCCCCGATCGGCGCCGTCATCGGCGCGCTGACGCTGACGCTCGCCGGCTCGTTCCTCTCCTTCCTGCGGATCTCGCCGGACTGGCAGATCGGGGCTCAGGGCGCAATCCTGATCATCGTGCTCGCACTTCGTCTGATGCTGAACCGCCTGGAAAAGCGGGAGAAGCGCCGATGACCCCTCTCCTTCGCCTCTTTCGCAAACCCTGGATCTGGTCGTGGCTTGCCGCCTTCATCGTCTGGTTCCTGACGATCATGGTGACGCTCGGCGCCAGCACGCTCGGCCTGTCGCAGGCAGCCCTCACCTTCGCGGCCTTCTCGGTCATCGTCGGCATCGGCCAGATGTTCGTCATCACGCTCGGCCCCGGCAATATCGACCTCTCGGTTCCCGCCACCATGACGCTTGCCGGCACGGTGGCGCTGAAGCTGATGAACGTCGAAAACGGCATGATCCTGCCCGGTCTTCTCGTCGCCATCGTCATCGGCCTCGTGGTCGGCCTCGGCAACTATGCGCTCATCAAGGCGCTGCGCATTCCGCCGATCATCGCCACGCTGTCCATGAGCTTCATCGTGCAGTCCGCCGCGATCTGGACGAACCGGGGACTGCGCATCAAGCCGCCGAGCATGCTGGCGGAATTCACCACGTCGCACACGCTCGGCGTGCCGAATGTGGCGATCGTCGCACTCCTCATCTCGCTGCTGGCCTGGTTCCTGCTCGAGAAGACCATCTATGGGCGCTGGATCTCGGCGATTGGCCAGAGCATGCCGGCAGCCCGCATGGCCGGCATTCCGGTCGACGGCACGCGTTTCGTCACCTACCTCTTCTGCGCCGTTCTTGCCTCGGTCGCGGGCTATCTGCTCGCCTGCTTTTCCGGCGGCGCGGCGCTCAACATGGGCTCGGAATATCTCTTGATGTCGATCGCCGTCGTCGTGATCGGCGGCACGGCGGTCGCCGGCGGCGATTCCAACGTTCCGGGCATCTGGGGCGCATCGCTCTTCATGTTCCTGGTCGTCTCCATGCTCAACACCTACGGGCTCGGCGCGGGCATCCGCCTGATCATGACCGGCCTCATCATCATCAGCGTCATCATGCTCGCCGGCGGCCGCCGGGCCGGCATGCGATAATTGGGAAGACCGCCATGGCCGAGGCCAGCATCTACGAAATTCACGACCCGCGCTTCCGGCAGTTGATCGTCACAAGCGCCGGTCTCGACGAACTCTATTCCGGCTGCCGGTGGGCGGAGGGGCCCGTCTGGTTCAATGATGCGAACCAGCTCTTATGGAGCGATATTCCCAACCAGCGCATGCTGCGATGGACGCCGGAGGCCGGCGTCTCCGTCTACCGCCAGCCCTCCAACTTCACCAACGGCCATACACGCGACCGGCAGGGACGGCTGATTTCCTGCGAACATGGGACGCGCCGCGTCACCCGCACCGAGGTCGACGGCTCGATCACCGTGCTCGCCGATCGTTTCGAGGGCGCCAGGCTCAATTCGCCGAACGACGTGGTGGTGAAGTCGGACGGCACGATCTGGTTCACCGATCCCACCTACGGCATCATGTCCGACTATGAAGGCTATCGCGCCGAGCCGGAGCAGGCGACCCGCAACGTCTACCGGCTCGATCCGGCAACCGGCGCGCTTTCCGCCGTCGTCACCGATTTTACCCAGCCGAATGGCCTCGCCTTCTCGCCCGACGAGACGATCCTCTACGTCGCGGATTCGGCAGCCAGCCACGACGAAAACCTGCCGCGCCACATCCGCGCTTTCGACGTGGTCGACGGCCAACGGCTCGCGAACGGCCGCGTTTTCTGCCTCATCGACACCGGCATCCCGGACGGCATCCGCACCGACGTGAGCGGAAACCTCTGGTCGAGTGCCGCCGATGGCGTGCATTGCTTCGACCCCACAGGCAAACTGATCGGCAAGATCCGCGTCCCCCAAACCGTCGCCAACCTCACCTTCGGCGGGCCGAGACGCAACCGGCTGTTTATTGCGGCAACACGGTCTGTTTATGCGGTGTACGTTGCTGTGAGTGGGGCTCAGATGCCGTGAGGGTTTGGCCTCGACCGTATTCGAACCGCGGACCCTCAGTGACAACGTTCGCGGCTAGCCAGTTCTTTGTTTTAGGCTACTACCTTATCTCTAACCTCACCAGCATATGACGAGGCCTCAGGCGATCGCCCGAGGCCCGATAATATCAGGCGACTATGTGTTCTGCGCCATCGCTAATGCGAAAAGCCTGGCTTGTCTCTCAGCAAACGCGCGCGGGTTGGTCGGCCTGTCGCCGTCCAAGATTCGCGCTTCATCGAGGAGAAGCCAGGCAGCATCTTCCCGAAAGGCCTGATCTTTCATCGCGGCGATGGCCTTCACCAGACTACTCTGCGCATTGACCTCGAGGACCGGTTTCGATGCGGTCTGTAGCCTGCCTGCCCCCTGGAGTATTTTCTCGAGTTGTCGATCCGGGCCATGTTCAGAGGCGACAAGGCAAACCGCACTCTCGGTCAATCGGCCAGAGACGCGGACATCGGCGACTTCCTGCCCAAGGAAACCTCGAGCAAAGTCGATAAACGCGGCAACTTCCGGAGAGGCTTCATGCTTGCTGTCGCCGCCCTCATCGTTGCCGGCTATGTCGTCCAGATCGGACAGGCCCTGCGTGATCGATTTGAATGGCTTGCCTTCAAAGTCCCGGGCATTTGTTGTCCAGAAGCTATCGACGGAATCTGTGAGCAGGAGGACTTCGATCCCCTTGGCGCGGAAGCCTTCGAGCTGTGGCGACGCATTCAGTTGATCAAGGGAAAGGCCCGTGATGTAGTAGATCGCCGATTGCCCTTCTTTCATGTCACGCAGGTAGTCGGCCAGACTGCGCGTTGCCTCGCTCGACGCGGTGCTGCGGAAACGAGACAGCTTGAGCAGCTGGGAGCGGCGTTCAAAATCGTCGTAAATCCCCTCCTTGACGATTGCCCCAAATAGATCCCAGAATTTGCCGAACGTCTCGGCATCACCCTCGGCCATCTTTTCCAGCGCCGTTAGCACGCGACTGGTGACACCTTTGCGGATGGCAGCAAGGATCGGGCTATCCTGGATCATCTCGCGCGAGATGTTCAGCGGCAGATCCGACGTATCGACGATACCTCGCACGAACCGCAGATAGCGTGGCAGCAACTCTGCTTCATCGGTGATGAAGACGCGCTTCACGTAGAGTTTCATGCGACCGTGACGATCTGCATCGAAAAGATCGAACGGCTGCGAGCCGGGTATAAAGGCAAGCGCCGTATATTCATGGCGGCCCTCGGCGCGGAAATGGATATTGGTCAGCGGCTCGTCGTACTGGCCGGATACACCGCGATAAAAATCGTCGTAATCCTGCTTTGATATCTCGCTCTTGGGCTTGGTCCAGAGCGCCGCACCATCGGTGACTTGAGAAGCCTCGGCACCTTCCTTCTCCGCGAGGCGGATGGGAACCGGCACATGGCCGGACTGGTCGCGGATGATCTTTTCGACCGTCCATTTGCTGGTATATTTTTTTGCGTCGTCCATCAGATGCAGCACGACACGCGTTCCCGTGACGGGCGCTTCGCTGAGGTCAACAGCCACGATCTCATAGCTACCCTTGCCATCGGACGACCATTTCCAGGCTTGCCCCTCCCCGGCGCGCCGGGAGATTACATCGACCTTGTCGGCAACCATGAACGAAGAATAGAAACCAACGCCGAACTGGCCGATCAACTCGGCTTTCTCCCCCGCTTTGGCCGCCTCCAGCCGCTCCATGAAAGCGCGAGTTCCAGACCGCGCGATCGTGCCGAGCGCGTCGATCATCTCGTCGCGGCTCATTCCGATGCCATTATCCTCGACGACAAGGGTCGAAGCCTCATCATTGAGCGTGACCCGAATTTCCGGCTCAGCTCCATCTGTCGAGAGCTGCGGCCGGGAAATCGACTCGTAACGCAGCTTTTCGCAGGCGTCCGCCGCGTTGGAAATCAGCTCTCGGAGGAAGACGTCCTTGTCCGAATAAACCGAGTGCACCATCATGTGCAGCAGCCGGCTGACATCAGCTTCGAATGCATGTTGCTCAGGCTGCCGTTCTTGTACTGTGGTCATCGATAATCCCCATTTCGCAGAAACCGGGCGTCAGATGGTTTTTGTGCCGGTAATTGTCAAGCGGTGGCGGCGGGTAACTTATCGGTCGCCAGCGATGGCCTATCCTGCACCGTGAGCCTACCAGTTCGCGCCGTTTCGCAATGGCGCGCGAGACCCGCGAGCGCTCTACCTTGAACCCGACATCGTCGCTCTTGAAGAGATTCGAACTGTGGCAGCAGATCGCCGCGCAATTGGTCCATTCGATCAACTGAAGGGCCAAACACCCAAAACCAAGACGCAAGGCTGGATGGTACCGGAACCGAACCGCGCCCGTCAAATGACGGACGCGGCTCAGCGGGAGGCGCCGGAGGATCAGTCTATCCGATTGCCTTCGGCGGAGAAGAGGTGGATTTTCTCGGATTTGGGCGTGAGGTGGATTTGCTGGTCGGGCTTTAAATCGACCCGCCGGTGCAGCACGATGGTTGCCGTCTGCGTGCCGACACGCACCGAAAGATGGGTCTCCGCACCAGTCGGCTCGACAGTCAGCACGGTGGCCGGAATGCCTGTCTCAGCAATGTCGAGGTCTTCCGGGCGGATGCCGTAGGTGCACGCCGCGCTTTGGCTCAATTGCGGCGGAAGCGGTAGGGAAACGCCGCCTTCGATACGGAAGCCGCCGTCGCTGACGCCACCCTCGAAGAGGTTCATCGACGGCGAACCGATGAAGGCGGCGACGAAGGTGTTATCCGGGCGGTCGTAGAGATCGAGCGGCTTGCCGATCTGCTCGATCCGGCCGGCACGCATGACGACGATCTTGTCGGCCATGGTCATCGCCTCGATCTGGTCGTGGGTGACGTAAACGATGGTCGTGCCAAGGCGCTGATGCAGCTCCTTGATCTCGCTGCGCATGGTCACCCGCAGCTTGGCGTCGAGGTTGGACAGCGGCTCGTCAAACAGGAACACTTTCGGATGGCGTACGATGGCGCGGCCCATGGCGACGCGCTGGCGCTGGCCGCCGGAAAGCTGTTTCGGCAGGCGCTCCAGCAGGGGTTCAAGTGCGAGAATGCCGGCGGCTTCGCTCACCAGCTTGTTAATGGTCGCCTTGTCGCGTCCCTGCAGCTTGAGGGCAAAGCCCATATTTTCGCGCACCGTCATGTGCGGATAGAGCGCGTAGGACTGGAACACCATGGCGATATCGCGCTCCTTCGGCGCGACGTCGTTGACGACGCGGCCATCGATACGGATTTCACCGCCGCTGATATCCTCCAGCCCCGCCAGCATGCGCAGAAGCGTGGACTTGCCGCAGCCGGACGGTCCGACGAGCGTGACGAACTCACCGTCCTCGATATCCGCGGAAACCCCGTGGATTACCGAGGCTGCGCCGTATTGCTTCAGAACCCGGTCGATTGCTACCGATGCCATTGTCTGTCCTCCCTCACAGTTTCAATTGCCAGACGCCGGCCTTGGCAACGGCGCCGGTGAGCGTTGCCGAACGTGCGGCGGCAAAGCCCGGAATGCGTTTGGACCCCGTCCAGCGGCCGTTGTCAGCGAAGACCTCGATCGAGCCGGCATCGAGGAAGACGCGCAGGCTCGACGGTTTGGCGCCGGTGGCGATGTAACGTGGCGGCGTCTTATCGGTGCGGGCGTCGAAGACAATCGCCAGACCATCGGCATCGAGTTTCACGCCTAGATCGACATCCGGATGATCGAAGGTGAGATCGAAGGCGGCGCCCGGCTCGGTGAGATCAAGTGTGATCTCGACGGCGCCGGTGCCGAACGGCACGGTCTTGCCGGCGGCAAGCGCGGTGTCGTCCAGCAACTGATGGCGCAGGCTTTCGACGGCTGCGACCGGCGGGGTCAGCACGGTGTCGCCATCGAGAAGCACGCGGCGCGGCAGGGTCATGGCCGTCGGGAAATCGTCCTTCTTGGAAAAATCCGTCCAGTTGGCGAGCCAGGCGATGCCGACCGGCTCGTCGCCATCAACGAAGGCCTGGAAGGCATAGGCATCCGAACCGAAATCCAACTCCTGTTCGAACTCCGCGGTGAAGGTGCGGCCATCGAAACCGCCGACGGTGACGGAGGTGAGGTTGCGGCGGCCGGTGGCCGGGTCGCGGCTGGTGAGCAGACCGAAGATCAGCGCCCAGCGGGTTTGTCCGTTTTTCCAGGAAAGCGGCACCATGCAGGGGCATTCCGCCGCCGTCATGCCGAAACCGTCCTCGCGATGGATGATGCCGAGGAAGGTCCAGCCATCGGCACCTTGCGCGTCTGCGGTTTCGTAGAGCAGGACGACGCCGCCCTGCCTGTCGCGGCTGCCGAGCAGCATCTTCCAGCGGCCGTCCGGGCCTTGGAAGACATAGGGGTCGCGGAAATCGGTGGTGAGGTTCAAGCCTTCCGGACGCAGCGGCAATATGGTTTCCGGCGGGCCGGCGACGATGCCGTCGCGGCTGACGGCGGAAAGCTGGATTTGCTCTTCCGGTTGCCGGTCACGCACATGCTCGGTGTAGAAGACGCGGATTTCCTCGCCTTCCGGGCCGGTGCCGGGGATCGCTGAGCCGGAGAAGGCGCCGCCACGGCCATCGTCCTTTTCCGATAGATGCGCCGCCGGGAAGAGGAAGATGGGCAGATGCGTCCAGCGGACGAAATCCTTCGAGACGGCATGGCCCCAGTGCATGGTGTTCCAGCGCGGCTCATGAGGATAATGCTGGTAGAAGAGGTGACCGTTTCCGCCGAACCGTCCAAAACCGTTCGGATCGTTCATCCAGCCAAAGGGCGGGCGGAAGTGGTAGCTGTCGGGCACGTCGGGAGCGGCGGTGCGGGCATCGCTGTGGAGGACGCTGATGCCCTCCTTCATCACGGTTTCCGGCCGGAAGGCATAAGCGACGGAGAGCGCTGTGGTTGCCGCATCATAGGACAGCGTGGCCCAACCGCCTTTCGCGAGCGTCACAGCGAAGAATTCAAATTCCCCCGTGCGGCGGGTCGAGGGCTCGCCGATGTCGTTGCCATCAACGGCGACGAAGAGCTTCGCCTCACCGCCGGCATGGCGCGCCTTCAGCCAAAGATGCAGCACCGTGCCTTCGGGGAGCGCCGCTTCGATGGTTTCAGGTGCTGACGTTTCGGACTTGGCCTGCAGAGACATAATCAACCTTTCACGGCGGAGCCGACGAATGAACTGACGAACCAGCGCTGGAAAGCCAGATAGAGAATGAGGACCGGGATCATCATCAGCACCGAGGCGGCCATGGCGCGGTCCCAGTAGATGCTGTCCTGTCCGAAGAAGGTGGCGATGGCGACGGCAATCGGCCGAGCATAGTCGGTCTGGGTGACCAGCGTCGGCCAGAGATACTGGTTCCAGCTTTCGATACCCATGAGGATCGAGACCGTGGCGAGCGCCGGCAGGCTGAGCGGCATGTAGATCGACCGGTAGATGCGGAAGGCCGATGCGCCATCCATTTCCGCCGCTTCATAGAGTTCCTTCGGCAGCTGCGCGAAGAACTGGTAGAAGAGGAAGACATAGAGCGGGCTTGCCACCCAGGGCAGGATCTGCACCGCGAAGGTATCCGTCAGCCCCGCCCGCGACATCATGACGACGAGCGGCATGATGATGCTTTCCTGCGGGATGACATAGAGCGCGACGACCAGCGCCAAGAGGACCGCCTTGCCGCGCAGCGAGCCCCAGGCCAGAACGAAGCCCGCCATGGAATTGATGACCAGACCCGAGACGACTGTGGCGACGAGGATCACCAGCGAATTGAAGAGATATCGGCCATAGGCCAGCTCGCCGGAGAAATGGGCGATCTCCTTGTAGTTCGACAGCGTCGGGTCGCTGACCCAGAAGGCGCGGAAACTGCCCATGTCGGCGAGGATGCGGAAGCGGTCGTCCTTCAGGCTGGCGATCAGCAACATGAACAGCGGCGAGATCATCACCAGCGCGATGACCAGGATGCAGAGGCTCTGCACGATGCGCAGGCTTCTCTTGCCGCTGCCCGTTGCGATTGCCAGCGGGGCTGGCTGGCTCAAAGCGATATCAGACATCGAAGCGCCTCAGGAGTTTGCGTTGCAGGAGCGCGATCAGAAGAACGATGACGAAGAGGATGACGGAAACGGCCGATGCGTAGCCGAGTTTCTGCTCCTCGAAGCCGGCGCGCACCATGTAGTGGACAACGGTTTCGGTGCTTTCCTTCGGGCCACCCTGGGTGAGGATCGCCACCTGCGTATAGAGCTTGAAGGCCTGGATGGTGGTGATAACAAGCACGAAGACATGGGTCGGGCGAAGGCCGGGCATGGTGACGTGCCAGAAGCGGCGCAGCGCGCTTGCCCCGTCGATGCGGGCGGCATCGTATAGTTCTTCGGGAATGCCCTGCAGGCCGGCGAGATAGATGATCATCTGAAAGCCATAGGCCTGCCAGGCCGAAAGCAACACGATGGAGAACATCGCCCAGTTGGGGTCGCCGAGCCAGTCGATCGGCTGGATCGTGCCGCCGGAAAGTAACCCGACGATCTGGTTGAGCGGGCCGCTCGGATACTGAAACAGCGTGCCCCAGATGACGCAGACCACCACCATGGAGGTGATCGCCGGCAGGAAGAACAGGCCGCGCAGCAGGTTCTGCATCGGCAGCTTCTGATGCAAGAGCAGCGCGGTCAGGAAGGCGAGGCCGCACTGCACCGGCAGCACCCAGATGGTGAAGCGCGTAACGTTCCACAGCGCGGTCCAGAACAACGGATCGGTGAAGACGCGCTCGAAATTCAGGAGGCCGACGAAGCGCACCGGCGTCGGGCGCGGCACGAGCGGCTGGTTGGTCATCGCCGTCCAGAAGGACAAAAGGAACGGCGTGATCAGGAATATCGTCAGAAGCAGAACGGCAGGCGCGATCATCGCCATTTCCTGCCAGAGCCGCTGCTTGTCGCGGCGTCTTGCCGGACGCCGCAAAGCGGGCGTGGAGGTCTGTTGCAAAGTCACTGTTTCCTCCTCATCGGTATCGTCCGGAGATGGTGTAGGGCCGGCCCGAGAACCGGCCCCGTCAAAACCTCTTACTGCTGCTCGTCGAAGGGCGGGTAGCCGGCGTTGTCCTCGATGTCCTCGTCGATCTTCTTGGCAGCGGCCGTCAGCGCTTCCTGCGCGTCACCACCGTTGAATATCTTGTCGACGGCCTGCATGAAGGCCGAGGTGATCGTCGGATAGGCCGGGTGCGGCGGACGGGCGATCGCGGTCTTGGAAGCCTGCTCAAAGGCGATGGCGAGCGGACCGCCTTCCGCATAGAGCGGGGATGCGGCGGCGAAGCTCTTCAGGCCCGGATAGGCAGACTGGGTTTTGGCGTACTCCCGGTACTCCTTGTCCTTCAGCAGGAAGCTCAGGAACTTGCCGGCGATCTCAGGGTTTTCCGAGGTTGCGGAAATGCCCCAGATCCAGGTTCCGTTCGGGCTCACGCCCTTGTCGCCGATCTTCGGCAGCGGCATGACGACGATATTGTCCTTCATCGCTGCCGATGCCTCGGCGTAGAACCAGTGGCCGCCCATGGCGAGTGCGGCCGGCTGTCCCTCGGCGTAGAACTGGTTGGTGCCCGACGACGTCGGTACCACCCAGCCCTTCTTCACCCAATCCTGCATCATCGTCAGCGCCTTGACGCAGGCCTCGCCATCGAGCGTGCCGCTGGCCTTCCAGGTCTTGCGGTCGATCAGGTCGCAGCCGGCGCTTTCGAGCAGGGGGCCGTAGGCATAGGTGATCCACTCGGTCTTGATGCCGTAACCCCGGAAGGTGTCGATCGGCCACTTCACGCCGTCGAGCTTGGACAGCTTTTCGAGATAGCCTTCGAACTCCTCGCGGGTCCAGGCATCGTCGACCGATTTCGGAATGCGGGCGCCAATGGCTTCTAGATATTTCTTGTTGCCGTAGAGCACGACCGAGGAGTCGGTGAGGCCGAGCGCATAGAGGTCCTTGTCGATCGGATAGGTGCCCTGGGCGATATTCGAATCCGTCATGTCATCGAGCAGATCCTTGTCAATGAGCGGCTTGACGGGCTGCAGATAGCCGGACCAGACATAGTTGGCGAGGAACGGAGCATCGAGCTCCATGATATCGGGCAGCTGCTTGGCCATGACGGCGGCGCTGAACTTTTCGTTATAGGCATCATGCGGCGCGTAGATCATCTCGATGTCGACATCGGGATTGGCGGCCTCGAAGCGGGCGGCAACGTCGCCATAGGCCTTCACCCAGCCGGGATCGCCCTGGTGCATAACGTGGATGACGGTCTTCGCCTCGGCAAAACCGGCGGTTGCGACCAGCGCGGCGGACGCGAAGAGCGCGGAAAGTAAACGATTACCCATCGAAGTCTTCATTGATATTCTCCTCCTGTTAGACAGTATTCGATGTTCAGACGGATGCCCGTTCGACCAGATGGAACGGCAGTTTCCGCAGATGCGGCGGTTCGGGCTGCTCGGCCAGGAGGATCTCCATGGCAAGGCGGCCCATTGCGCGGTGCGGCAGGGCCATCGTCGTCAATGGCGGGTCCAGCCGCGAGGCAAGCTCGACCTGGTTGTCGAAGCTTGCCACCGCGATATCATCCGGAATGCGAAGGCCGGCGCGGGCAAGCGCCGCATAGACTTCCATCGCCACGCGGTCATTGCCGCACAGGATGGCATCAGGCCGTTGACCGGATTTCAGAAGCGCCTCCACATGAGAGGCAACAAGGCTGGGCGCGCGGTCGCTGTAGACGCTGCGGCGCACTGCCGGCAACACGCCGACGGGGTCGATGCCCCCCTCCTCAAGCGCCGCGCGAAACCCCATCTCGCGCAGCGTGCCGGCGAGAATGCCCGGCAGGTTGATGAAGGCGATGCGCCGTCGGCCGGCGGCGAGGAGATAACGCACGATCTCCCGCGCGCCGCCCTCTTCGTCCGGCACCAGCGCGGTGACGCGGCCGGCCGCCTCGCGGCAGTTGATCATGACGCCGACCGTGCCCGCCAACCTGTCCGACAGCGCCACCTCCTTGTGGTACATGGCGGCATAAGCAATGGCGCGCGGCCGAAACTGCTGCACCTCGTCGAGCACCGAGCCGATAGACTGGCCGCTGCTGTGGTTGACTGCAAAGACCGCCATGCCGGCGCCGCGGGCCGCTCCGTCGAGGCCGCGCACGATCTCGGTGGCGAAGGGCGAAGTGATGAGGCCGTCGGAGACGACGCCGACCAGCGGCAGCCAGCCCTGACGCACGCCGCGCGCCGCAAAGTTGGTCACGTAGCCGAGTTCTTCCGCGATGGCCTTGACCTTCTGGCGCGTATCGTCCGACATGCGGGCGGAGCCGCCGTGCAATGCGCCGGAAACCGTCTTCACCGAGACGCCCGCACGTTCCGCGATGTCAGAAAGCGATACTGCCACGATCCTCACCATCCTCCTTGGGTGATCGATTACCCAATAGTGGCGGCGGACACCTTTTGTCAAGCGGCTTTAATGCGCACGCTCGGCGTTCCGAACACCTATCTGTCGACATCAATCCTTACCGATCTCCTCGACAACCAGCGCCGACACGCTGCTTGCAGTGGCGCAGTTGGCGACGCCGTGAACGACAAAGGAACGAATAGCGGTCGGCGAGGCGGGGCTTTGTCGGTCATTTGCCTGGCATTTGCCCCACAACGCAGATCAAAACGTGACCGCCGCTTCCTCTCTGCCATACAGCATTCATATCTCGGGAATGTCACGTCTTGTTTGCATGTGGCATCGGCAGCTTGGACAGGCTTTCCGGAAGCCCCAGGAACTCGGCGATATTTTCGATCGTCTCGGCCGTGGTCATGTCAATTTCAAGCAGTTGATGTGGCCGGCCGCGAAAAAACCGTCTGATCAACTCGTTTCTGGTCAGATAGGCCCGGATATACTCGTCTTTATCGAAGAGTTTCTCCCATTCTATCGCATCCTCGCCGATGTCGAAAAGTGAATGAAACTTGTAGTCAGGCGTACGCATCAGGAAGGCGTAGGCATGGGCTTCCGCACAGTACCCCCTAAAAATATATTGGTCTTGCTGGATATGTTCCTTGGTTATCTGGCTGCCGTCGGCGAGGCCAAAGCGCTTGGCCGTAAAACGCATTTGGGAGCGAAACCAGTCTTCCGGATCTCGGACCGTCAGGATGAAACGCGAGTTGGGGAAGAGCGCGTCGAGGGCGATGAAAACTTCGCTTTCGGCAAACGGACTGTCCTGAAAAGCATCGGCATTTTGCACATAAGCAATGAGCTTACTGTAATCTCCCCGGCGAGCCGAGTAGCTTGTCAACTCGCCCTCAACCTGATTTCCGACTTTCAGGCCGCAGAGCGTAAAAACGTCGGCCAGAGTCGTCGTCCCGGTCTTGTGACCGCCTATCCCGAATACCTTGTTGAAACTCCGTCTGGATGCAAGGGCGCTTCGAGCTTCAGCAATATGCCTTGCTAATAAATTGTTCAAAAAACATCTCCTGTGCAATCGCTCCGCTGAGGGTGGGCGTCGAGCAATGTCTCGATCTGGATGGCAAGCTGATCGGGATCGGAACCCACCGTGCGAAGACAGAGCTCCGGATTCTCTGGTGGCTCATAGGGGGAGCTGATTCCGGTGAAGTGTCTGATCTCGCCGGCGATCGCGCGCTTATAGAGTCCCTTCGGATCGCGCTTGGCGCATTCCTCTATTGGTGTGTCGATGAACACTTCGAAGAACTCGCCTTTTTCCATCATCTCGCGGGCAAGCTGCCGTTCTGCACGGAACGGCGAGATGAAGGAGACGAGCACAATGAGGCCTGCATCGGCCATCAGCTTGGCCACTTCCGCAACGCGGCGGATGTTTTCGATGCGGTCCTCATTGGTGAAGCCAAGGTCGCGGTTGAGACCGTGGCGAATATTGTCGCCATCCAGCACATAAGTCGAGCGCCCTTTGCCGTGGAGCAGTTTCTCGACACTATTGGCAATGGTCGACTTGCCGGATCCTGAAAGCCCGGTAAGCCAAACGACGGCTGGTCGCTGATTCAGCAGGGCCGCACGCGACTTGCGGCTAACCTCAAGCGCCTGCCAACGAATATTTTCCGTTCGGCACAGGGAAAGATCGATCATAGCGGCGCCGACAGTCAGATTGGCCATCGGTCGATCAGAATGAAATTGCAGGCGTTACGTTTGCCATGATGGCGTTCACGCTGCAGCTTCCGCCCTCGATCCGGTGTTCAAGACGAAATGAGATGGACGACCAAAGATATGACGTGGCGGCGGATGTTGACGTGCTTGTGATCACGGGCGCTCCTCTATGATG
Organism: Rhizobium sp. BK112; assembly: GCF_014193215.1. Lineage (NCBI taxonomy): Bacteria > Pseudomonadati > Pseudomonadota > Alphaproteobacteria > Hyphomicrobiales > Rhizobiaceae > Rhizobium > Rhizobium sp. BK112. Next base: position 256,756 of record NZ_JACHYZ010000006.1, on the reverse strand, counting down.
GATAAGGGAGGTGTGAACGCATTACAGAACCTTTAGGTACTGTAAATAAGAAGCTACCCAATTGCAATAGCGATCTTTGGTAGCGCGGGCGTGAGGGAAGCGGCCCATTGTGTACCACGGCGTCGATTTTCGACCCCGGTAAACCGTTCTCTGCAGCAGTCAGAAAAGCCCTTTCAATTCTGAAGGATATGCTGCCGGACGAGTTCCTGCAACCGCTCGGTTTCGCCAGCGGCGATGGCGTCGATCATCATGTGATGTTGGCGGCCGGATTGCTCGATACGGGCGCGGGTGCGCCATTGGGATACCGGGGCAGACGAGGTGCGCTGGCGGATTTCGGTGATCAGGTCGACCAGTTCCAGATTGCCGCCGAGGACAAGCAGCTGGCGGTGGAAGGCGAGGTTTGCCTCGTAGAGCTCCAACATCGTGCCGTTCAGCACCATCTGGTCGAAATGCTCGGCAAGCGTCCTGAGCGTGTCGATGTCCTCGGGCGAGGCATTCTGCACGATCGTTCCGGCAATGGCCGTTTCGAGGATGATGCGGATCTCGCTGACCTCGCGGGCGCGGCGGCCATCCGGCTCGTAGACATGGTAGCCACGGTTCGGCACATGTTCGACCAGCCGCTTCTGTGCGAGGCGATCGAGCGCGCGGCGCACTTCCGGGCGGGTGCAATTGTAGCGCCGCTCCAGATCGATCTGCTTCAGCCAGGTTCCCGGCAACAGCACGCCGGCCAGAATGTCCTGAAGGACAAGGTCCGTCACATCGCGCGTGTCGGAAGCCGCCTGCTGCTGGTCCATCACGACGTCTGCCATTCCAAATCCCCTGTTTCGCATCACCGTTAACACGCCCGATCGAATTTTTGTAGGCGTTCGAACGTCTTAGAAAAATGTCCAAAATTTATTCATGCATACGGATTGCGCAGAAAAATTTTGTATCCTAAATTGGCGCCAATTTTGGATACTATGCGAATCGAAGTCGTTTTGAAAGCCATGAAAAACACCGAAGCCGTCTGGGATATCGTCGAGGCTAAGCGCGAGACCTTCTTTGCGCTGAGCGATCGGATCTGGGACATGCCGGAGACGAATTACGAGGAGTACCGCTCCGTCGCGGAGCATGCGCGCCAGCTCGAAGCCGAAGGTTTTCGCGTCGAGCGCGGTATTGCCGGCCTGCCGACCGCCGTCATGGGTGAAGCCGGCGAAGGCGGTCCTGTTATCGCCATCCTCGGGGAATTCGATGCCCTGCCGGGCTTGAGCCAGGAGGCGGGTGTCGCGGAAAAGCGCGAAGTCACGGCGAATGGCAATGGCCATGGCTGCGGACACAATATGCTCGGCGCCGGCTCGATGCTGGCGGCAGCCGCGGTCAAGGATTTTCTGGCAGCAAACGGCCTGAAGGGCCGCATTCGTTATTACGGTTGCCCGGCGGAAGAAGGCGGCTCCTCGAAGGGCTTCATGGTTCGATCAGGCGTTTTCGACGATGTCGACATTGCCATTTCCTGGCATCCGGCGGCCTTTGCCGGCGTCAACAATCCGGTTTCGCTCGCCTGCAACGAGCTCAATTTCCATTTCACCGGGCGCGCCTCGCATGCTTCGGCGACACCTCATCTTGGCCGCAGCGCGCTCGATGCCGTCGAACTGATGAATGTCGGCGTGAACTATATGCGCGAGCATATGCCGTCGACCGCCCGCATCCACTATGCCGTCACCGACACCGGCGGTTCGGCGCCGAATGTCGTGCAGGCGCGCGCCACCGTCCGGTATCTCATCCGTGCGCGCAACCTGCCGGAATTGCTGTCGCTCGTTGCCCGCGTGAAGAAGGTCGCCGAAGGCGCTGCGCTGATGACCGAGACGTCGGTGCGCAGCGAAGTCATCAGCGGCGATGCAAATCTGGTCGGCAACGCACCGCTCGAAGAACTGATGTTTGCCAACCTTCAGCGCCTCGGCCCCCCTGTTTTCGACGACGCCGACCGCGCCACCGCCCGCCAGTTTCAGACGACGATGAGCGCTGAAGACATCGCCTCTTCCTATGCGCGCTTCGGCCTGAAGCGGAAGAAGGATCAACCGCTCTGCGAAGAGATCTTCCCGCTCTACGCCGGTGACAGCACGATCGTCGGCTCGACCGATGTCGGCAGCGTCAGCTGGGTCGTGCCGACCGTGCAGATGCGTGGCGCGACCTATGCCATCGGCACCTCCGGCCACTCCTGGCAGCTGGTTGCCCAGGGCAAACTTCCGGCGGCGCACAAGGGCACCGAACATGCGGCCAAGGTCATGGCAAGCACGGCCATAGAGCTGATTTGCAATCCCGGCCTCATCGAGGCCGCCAAGGCCGATCTCAAGGAGCGCCTCGACGGCATGCCCTTCGTCAATCCGATCCCGGACGATGTCCAACCGCCGCTGCCGGAAAGGCAGGCGCCATGAGCCAGCCCGGCATCCTCGAGCTCATCAGCTTCGGCTCCGATGGTTGGGGCAAGGCGCTGCTTGCCGGCGCGTGGATGACGATACTGATTGCTCTGGCCGGCTATACGATCGGCGCCGTGATCGGCTCATTCGGCGCCTGGGCGAAAATTTCGGGCGGTCGCAGCCTTCGGATCGCCGCCGATGCCTATACGACGGTACTGCGCGGCATCCCCGATCTCCTGGTCATCTACCTCTTCTATTTCGGCGGCAGCGCCGTCGTCACGGCTGTCGGCCGGCTGTTGGGCGCCGAGGGTTTTCTCGGTTTTCCGGGTTTTCTTGCCGGGTCGCTCGCCGTCGGCGTCACCTCGGGCGCGCAGTTCACCGAAATCTTTCGCGGCGCCTTCAAGGCCGTGCATGCGGGTGAGATCGAGGCGGCGATTGCCTGCGGCATGGGCCGGTTGCTGCGCTTTCGTCGCATCATTGCGCCGTTGACGCTTCGCCACGCACTGCCGGGGATGGGCAATGTCTGGCAGGTGGTGCTGAAGGAATCCGCCCTCGTCTCGATCACCGGCGTTGCCGAGCTGCTGCGGCAGACGCAGGTGGCGGCCGGCTCGACGGGCCTTCCCTTCGACTTCTACGTCATTGCCGGAGCGATCTATCTGATGATCTCCACCGGTTCCGGCCTCTTTCTCAGGCGCGCCGAAAGGCACCTCTCGCGCGGCGTCAGGAGGGGCTGATGGACTGGCAATTCCTGTTCGAAACCTTCGTAAGCCTCATCTCCGCCATTCCGCTGACGCTGGAACTTGCCGCCACCTCGATTACGCTCGGCGCCGTTCTGGCGCTTAGCCTCGCCCTCTGCCGGCTTTCCGGCATCATCGTGCTCGAATGGTTCGCCCGTGCCTATGTCTTCGTGTTCCGCGGAACGCCGCTGCTCGTCCAGATCTTCCTGATCTATTACGGGCTTGGCCAGTTTCCGGAGGTGCGCCACAGTTTCCTCTGGCCATTCCTGCGCGAGCCCTACTGGTGCGCGGTCCTGGCGCTCACCCTGAATACCGCCGCCTATGCCGGCGAGATCATCCGCGGCGGGCTTTTGTCGGTGCCCTTCGGCCAGATCGAAGCCGCGCGCGCCTGCGGCATGCCGCAATTGATGCAGTTCCGGCGCATCGTCCTGCCACTTGCCATCCGCCAGGCACTGCCAGGCTACAGCAACGAAATGATCGCCATGGTAAAGGCCACCTCGCTCGCCTCGATCATCACGCTGATGGAAGTCACCGGCGTTGCCGCCAGGATCATTTCGGAAAGCTATCGGGCGATCGAAGTGTTCATCGTCGCTGGCGCCATCTATCTCACGATCAATTTCCTGCTGACGCGTCTCGTCCATCTCGCCGAATATTGGCTGAGCCCGCATTTGCGCCAGCCCGCTCCATACCATCCGGTTGCGACATCCGTATCTCCACTTGAAGGAAACGCCCGATGATAGCGGCGAATGCTTCCCCTTCCCCGATCGCGCTCAGCGTCAAGGATCTGCACAAGAGCTTCGGCCCGGTCGAAGTCCTCAAGGGCATCTCGCTCGACGCTCGTGAAGGCGATGTGGTGTCGATCCTCGGCTCCTCGGGTTCGGGAAAATCCACTTTCCTGCGCTGCATCAACCTGCTGGAGACACCGAATTCCGGGGAAGTCACCGTCGCCGGCGAAACGATCCGCATGCTTCCCGACGCGAGAGGCGGCAGTCGGCCGGCCGACCGCAGACAGGTGGACCGCATCCGTTCGCAGCTCGGCATGGTCTTCCAGAGCTTCAATCTCTGGTCCCACAAGACCGTGCTCGAAAATGTCGTCGAGGCGCCGGTTCATGTGCTCGGCCGCTCCCGGAGCGAATGCATCGAAGAGGCGGAAGCCCTGCTTGCCAAGGTGGGCATTGCCGAGAAGCGCAATTTCTATCCCTCGCATCTTTCCGGCGGCCAGCAACAGCGCGCTGCAATCGCCCGCGCCCTGGCGATGCGGCCGAAGGTGATGCTGTTCGACGAACCGACCTCGGCGCTGGATCCGGAGCTCGTCGGCGAAGTGCTGCGGGTCATGCGCGCGCTGGCAGAAGAAGGCCGCACCATGCTGGTCGTCACCCATGAAATGGGCTTTGCCCGCGATGTCTCCAGCCGCGTCGTCTTTCTGCACAAAGGCGTCGTCGAGGAAGACGGCAGGCCGCAGGATGTCTTCGCCCATTCGCAGTCGGATCGTTTCCGGCAGTTCATCAGCCAATAATTCCATCAGCTCAAACGAAGAAAAGGGGAGCAAAACATGACATTCATTTCACGGGTTCTGACCGCCCTGTCGGCTACCGCGGTACTGGCCCTGTCAGGCACGGCGCATGCGGAAGACAAGACCTGGAAGACGGTGACGATCGCCACCGAAGGCGCCTTCAAGCCCTACAACTTCACCAAGCCGGACGGCACGCTCGACGGTTACGAGATCGAGCTGACGAAATATCTTTGCGACCATATGAAGGTCGAGTGCAAGATCGTCGTGCAGAACTTCGACGGTATGATCCCGGCGCTCCGGCAAGTTCGATGCCATCATCTCCGGCATGTCGGCAACGGCCAAGCGCGAGGAAGTGATCGCCTTCAGCGATTCCTACGGCTCCACCGGCCAGGCCTTCGCAACCTCCAGGGAAAGCGACCTTGTCAACCTGCCGGAAAAGGGCGAGGTCTTTTCGCTTGGCAGCAACGAAGCCGGGGCGATCGCCGAGATCGACAAGATCAAGCCGATGCTGCAGGGCAAGACGATCGGCGTGCAGACCGCCTCCACCGGCGCCGCCTTCGTCGATAAATATCTCAAGGGTGTGCTTGAGGTGCGCGAATACAAGACGACCGAGGAGCACGACCTCGACCTCAAGGCCGGCCGCGTCGATCTGGTGATGGCATCCATGGCCTATCTCACCACCGCTTCGCAGAAGCCGGGCAATGAAGACATGACGACGGCCGGTCCGCGCTTCCAGGGTGGTTTCCTCGGCCGCGGCAGCTCCGTCGGCCTGCGCAAGGACGACACCAAGCTGAAGGCGATGTTCAACGACGCGATTGGCGCGGCAAAGGCCGACGGCACGATCAAGACGCTGTCGGAAAAGTGGTTCGGCTTCGACGTGACACCGAAGTGAACGGCTGATCCTTCAAACCTCAAGCCCGGCGAACAGCCTCGCCGGGCAACCGTGGGCGCCCAAGCGCCCTATGTAACGACCCCCAAAAATTCTTCGGTCTCCATGAGTTCGAGCTGCACGGAAAACCGATCGTGCAGGAGTTCCAGTGACGCGTCATGCGTATCGTCGGCGCCGCTGCAGACGGCGTCCTTCAGCACGATGACACGATAGGCGAGATCGATCGCACCGAGCGTCGTGGCCAGCACGCAGACATCGGTTTCACCGCCTGTTATGACAAGCGTGTCGACTTGCTCCGATTGAAGGATCGGATGCAGGCGGCCGTCGATCCAGGGGGAATAGGTGCGTTTGTCGAAGTGCCTTGCCGGCGGAACCAGTGCTGCCAGCGACGAGGCCAGATCGATGAAGCCGCGGGGAAGATGTTCGCCCGTCATCATCCACCATTTGCGGTAATAATCCCGCCATTTCCCCGGCATGTCGTCGGCGCGCTCGGGTGGCAGGAAGCGGGTGAAGATCGTTCGGGACGGATGCCGCCCGGCCAGTTCTTCGATCTGCGGAGAGATCCGCACCATCCAGGGAACGTGCCACGGCGTGTCCTCGGCAAACATCCGCTGCATGTCGACGCAAAGGTGCCGCCACTCCCCGACCTCGCCCATCAGATCCTCCATCCGGTCTTCGGGCGTCAACCGCCGTGCGCGGCGAAAGTTCCTGGCGGAAGATCAAAAGCCTCTCAGGCGACGGCGCTCTCGGCTTTGCGAAAACAATCGAGGTCGCCAACAGGAACCGGTTTGGAGAAGAAATAGCCTTGGAGATCGGTGCAGCCGAGGGCGGCTAGAAAGTCGCGTTGATATTCGGTTTCGACGCCTTCCGCCGTCGTCGAGATCCCGAGGTTGCGGCTGAGCGCGACGATGGCGCCGATGATGGCCGCTCCGTTGGCTTTTGTGCCGAGTTGCGAGACGAAGGATCGATCGATCTTGATACGGTCGATATCGAAACGCACCAGATGGCTGAGGCAGGAAAAGCCGGTTCCGAAATCATCCAGCGAAATCTGAACACCTCGGCTGCGCAGCGACCTCAGCACGGTATAGACATCCGAATTATCCTCGATGAGCGAGGACTCGGTGAGCTCCAACTCGAGCCGGGACGGCGGCAGGCCGCTCTCCTGCAGCACGGCGAAGACTTCCTCGGCAAAATTCGGCCTTCTCAACTGGGCGGGAGACACGTTGACCGCAACAAATGTGCCTTCCGGCCATTTGCGGGCAGCCCTGCAGGCTTCGCGCAATACCCAGAAACCGAGGGCGTCGATGAGGCCGCCTTCCTCGGCGACAGGGATGAAGCTCGCAGGCGTCAACAATCCGCGCTGACTGTGACGCCAGCGCACCAGAGCCTCCGCGCCAGACGCCGTATATCCCGGCTCTGCACGATGTACCGTCTGGTAGTAGACCTCGAGCGATCCGTAGTCCGGCCTGTTCGCAAGCGGTTCGGATGGTGAACCGTCCGCGGAGGAGGCCGCACTTTTGGCCAGAACGTCCCGCAATTCGTTCTTGAGAATGTCGCGCGCATTCCTGCCGCCGTCCATGGATGGGGAATAGATGCGCCACTGGCCTCTCCCGCCCATCTTTGCCTCGTATAGCGCGACGTCGGCGTAGCGCATGATGTCATCGGCATTCCGCCCGGCGTCCGGTACGACGGTCACGCCGATCGAGCCGCCGACCCGTGCGACGGCCTCGCCCCGCAAAAGCGGGAAGGGCTTGCCGAGTTCGGCAACGATCGCGTCGCATATTGCCGGCAAAACCTGATCATCATCCTTGATATCACGCAGAAGCAGGGCGAACTCGTCCCCTCCGAGCCGGGCAAGCGTGTCGCCCGGACGAAGCAGGGCGCGAATCCGTTCCGCAGCCATCCTGATGAGTTCATCGCCGGCGGCATGGCCGAACGTGTCGTTCACGGCCTTGAAGCGGTCGAGGTCGAGAAGTGCGACCGCCGAGCGCTCGGTCGAATTCTGCGTCTCGGCCAGGCACTCCTCAAACCGCATCGCGAACAAGGCGCGATTGGGAAGGTTGGTCAGCACATCATGCAAGGCGAGCTGCCTTGCGTGCAGCTCGCTTTTCTTCAACTCGCCGAGACTGCTTCGCAGGCGCACCAGCAGGACCGAGAACAGGATCGCGATCACCAGGGCGGCAATCGAAAGCGCCGGCATCAACCGGCCGATCACCCTCGAACCCGGAAGATCGGGCCGCCACACGATGAAGCCGATCGGCTCGCCGTTTGCCGTGGCGTCGATCTGGAAGGCAACTTCGTTTTCGTCTGCGTCGGCCGTGCGCGCGAAGCGCGCGCCGTTGAGGCCCTGTTGCCGGCTCAATTCGTCCAGCGCCGCACCGTCGATAAACCGCACGACGATCAGGAATTGCCGCATCGTCTGCCGTTGCCCCTCATCGGGTTCGTTGATGGCGACCACGCCGACGATCGTCGGCCGACCTTCCAGCCGCATCAGATTGGCGAGCGCTGGGTTGGAGCTGCCAGTGCTTGCAAGGCGGCTTTCCATTGAGGACGGTGTTCTCTCGTTGGAAACCGTGCCTTGTCTCAACCCAAGGCGGGCATCCTGAAGCAGCGGCAAAAACAGAGGCTTCATCCAGCGATAACGCTTTTCCGTTTGGGCGTCCGCCAGCATGAGCAACTGCGCCTTCTCGTCGACGACGAAGGCCTGATCGTAGCCGAAGGCGGACATTGCGGTCTGGCTGATCGCACTCCCGGCCGCCGCCGTCAGAACCGCGTCGAGGCTGGAGGAACCTCCGGCCGAACGGGCGGCGGGATAAACACGGGTGAGATAGCCGTTGCCGAACTGGCCGATGACATGCGCGACTTGATCGACCTGTTCGCGCAAGCGGGCATTGACAAGGTGGCGCTGTCGATCAAGGGCGGCAGCATCGCTCTCGGTTCCCGCCCACAGTGCCGACAGCACGACCAGTCCGATCGCTCCAAGCCCGCTGACGGCAATCAGAAACAGAATTCTCCCCGAAGCAATCCAGGACTGCTGAAACGTGTTGGAGCTGGAAGGAAGAACGATGTGCAAGCCTGGACCCCTGAACACCACGACACGGGCGCATTGGCCGAGGCTAACAAAGAAGCGTTCACGTAGAATTAAAAGCTGCGGCGCACTATGGGCGAGATCGATACGCCCCAAGGAGCTCCCGACGATGCGCATATCCATTCAGACTATCGTGCGCGGCGCGCTGATGACGGGCGCGGTGGGTGTCTTTCTGGCGATCTCGCCGCTCGAGGTGGCTGCGCAAGATCGCATGCCGATGAGAATTGCCGTCGAAGGTGCATTTCCGCCCTTCAACTATCTCGATGCGAATAACAAGCTGCAAGGCTTCGACATCGATATAGCCAATGCCCTCTGCGAGGTCGGCAAGTTCGAATGCGAATTCATCATCGAGAAGTGGGACGACATCATTCCCAATCTCGTTGCCGGGAAATACGACTCGATCATCTCATCCATGTCGATGAGCCTTGAGCGGCGTCAAAAGGTTGCCTTCACTGAAAAATACTACAACAGTCCGTCGGTATTTATTGCCCGGAAGGATTCCGCAATCAGCGATGTCAGCCCCGCCGCTCTCAGCGACAAAATTCTTGGCGTGACGTCGTCGACGGCGCAGGAATCCTATGCCAACCATCTTTATCCGGACATGAAAAAGACGGTGTTTCGGTCTTCGCCGGAATTATACAAAGGCCTGGCGGATGGGAGCGTGGACATTATTCTCGAGGATAAACTCGCCATCTACGACTGGATTGCCAACACGAAGGCGGGAAGCTGCTGCGAGTTCAAGGGGCCGGATCTGGTCGATATCACCTATTTTGGCGAAGGTGCCGGGATCGCGCTGCGCCTCGATGACAAGGAGCGCCTTGCGCGCCTGAACGAAGCGTTGAAGAGCATCAAGGCGGACGGGACCTACGACATGATCAACGCAAAATATTTTCCGTTCAGCATTCAGTAGTTCGTCAATCAAATTGTCATGTGACAAATGCGGAATGGCCGGTTTTCCGCCGGCCATCCCTGTCAGGTAAAGTTCCTCGGTCGCCATTGCTAGGCGGCTTTCGCGACCTCGCCGTGCGGATCGAGGACATATTTCGTCGCCGCGCCCTGGTCGAAGCTCTCATATCCACTGGCGGCATCGTCGAGCGGGATGACCTTGGCGTTGACGATATCGGCAATCGGCAGCCGGTCATGGAGGATCGCCTGCATGAGCTGGCGATTGTATTTGAGCACCGGGGTCTGGCCGGTGTGGAACGACTGCGCCTTGGCCCATCCGAGACCGAAACGCAGCGACAGATTGCCGTGTTTGGCGGCATTGTCGACGGCGCCCGGGTCTTCAGTGACGTAGAGGCCGGGAATACCGATCGAACCTGCGGCGCGGGTAATCTCCATCATCTGGTTGAGCACGATCGCCGGCTGTTCGCCGCCCGAGTGGCCGCGGGCCTCGAAGCCGACCGCATCAATGGCGCTGTCCACCTCGTTGGTGCCGACGACCTGCGCGATCATGTCGCCAAGACGGTCGCTCTTCGACAGGTCGATCGGCTCGAAACCGACCTTGGCCGCATGCGCCAGACGATCCTTGTTGAAATCGCCGATCATCACGACAGCAGCGCCGAGAATGCGAGCCGAAGCTGCAGCCGCAAGGCCGACAGGGCCGGCGCCTGCGACATAGACGGTCGAGCCGACACCGACGCCTGCCCGCACAGCGCCATGGAAGCCGGTGGGCAGAATGTCGGAGAGCATGGTGAGATCGCGGATCTTCGCCATCGCCCTGTCCCGATCGGGGATTTTCAGCAGGTTGAAATCCGCGTAGGGAATGGTGACGTAGCGTGCCTGCCCGCCGATCCAGCCGCCCATGTCGACATAACCGTAAGCACCGCCGGCGCGAGCCGGGTTCACCGTCAGGCAGACACCGGTGTCTTGAGACTTGCAGCAGCGGCAACGGCCGCAGGCGACATTGAACGGCACCGAGACGATATCGCCGACGTCGAGCATCTCGACGTCGATGCCTTTCTCGATGATTTCGCCGGTGATTTCATGACCGAGGACCAGGCCCGGCATCGCCGTCGTGCGGCCGCGGACCATGTGCTGGTCGGAGCCGCAGATATTGGTCGAGATCACCTTCAGGATCACGCCGTGCTCGATGCGGCGGCCGTCGGGCGCTTCCAGCTTCGGGTCGTCGATGTCGCGAACTTCGACCTTGCCCGGCCGGAGATAGACGACGCCTCTATTCTTGCTCATGGATTCCTCCCACTTGTTTGAATGCCTCGATCTGCAACCGATGCAGCCGATGGCAACCTTCCCTCCGGCCTGCCTCCTCTGCAGCCCGGTCTACAACACAGGATACCGCCGCATCGGGCGATATTCGGATTTTGCAAAAACAGATTGGATGGAGAAGAGAAGTGAACGCCCGGGTTTTGCCTGTCGTTCTGCTCGCGATCGCCCGCCGCAATCCGTCGATTTGCTGTGCCAAGAGCTGGTTTCCGGCTCCAGAATCTCCTTTCGATCCGTCTCGATATCTCTCCGGATCTCTATCCGGCGATTTCCTTGAGGATTTCAGTACTTCTACCGCTGCGGAACAGCGCCGGCGTCAGGCCGGTGTCCCAAGGTCCATTTCGCCAGTTTGCGAGATAGCGCTTTGAACACCACAAGCAAACCACGACTGACGGAAAACAGCGATCAAGAAAACGACATGGGCGCAACTCAAAGACGACAGTCGGCAAGGTCGCAATGGCTCGCTGCGTAGCGGAAATAATTGATCCCGCGAATACGGCGGTTTTCCGGATCGTCGGGGAAGATTTGATATGGGAGACTTAGGCGCGATGTGGCCGCCGACTGCGGTTGACGTCGATGGCCGTATGCCAGAGCACGGCGCCGAGGATGATCGCACCGCCGAAAAAGGTGGCGACGGGCGGCTCTTCGGAAAACAGCAGCCAGACCCAGAAGGGCGTGAGCACGATTTCCATCGTGCCGATCAGCGCCGCTTCTGCCGGCGGCATCCGCTTTGCCCCGGCAAGAAAGAGCACCAGCGCCAGGGAAAAATTGGTCGCGCCGAAAGCGGCAAGGACGATCCAGTTGTGCAGGTCGAGCGAGCCGACCGAACCGAACGGCGCGAAGAGAACGAGGGTCAGGAAAGCGCTGACCACGGTTGGCGGCAGGCTCGGCACCTCCGGACTGATACGCGGAATGATGATGACGAGCGCGAAGGACGCCGTCATGCCGAGCGCCAGCAGATCGCCCCACCCCGTCCCGCCCCCGATCGACGAGGCGACGATGACCGCGACGCCGAGCAGCGAGACGCCGCCGGCAATCAGCGTCCGCCTGGCGACCCTCTCCTTGAGGATGAGCCAGCCGAGCAGAGCCGCGATGAAGGGCGCGGTCGCATAGATCATCGTCACATTGGCGACGGTGGTCATGTAAAGCGACCCGATGAAGCATCCCTGACTGAAGGTCTGGCATGCGATCATCGCAAGTCCGGACGGATGGAAGACGGAACGCCATTGCTGCCGTGAAATACCCCCCTCGAGGAAAAGGCAGGGGATCAGCAGGAACAGGCCGCCGAACAACGACCGCCAGGCGATCGCCGTCCATACGTCAGTGGTGAGCAGCCGCGAATAGACGCCGCTCGCGCTCCAGGCAAGCGTCGCGGCAATGATGAGAAGCACACCCTTCTCGTGCTCGCTGCCTGCGAGGTGTCTGGCCGGATTTTCAATGGTCACGCGGATATTCTCAAAGAAGGAAGTCGAACGCGGCTCTTTTCTGCCTCAAGAATTGACATTAGACAAACGAATAGTAGAGATAGCTATCATCGATTTTTTCTATGGCTATTCCCATGCACGAGCCGATTGAGAGCGACCTGCTGAGGACCTTTCTTGTCGTCGCCGAGACCTCGAATTTCTCCGCGGCTGCCCAGCGCATCGGGCGGACGCAGTCGGCTGTCAGCACCCAGATCAAGAGGCTCGAGCAGACGATCGGCGAAGCTCTGTTCGAGCGCGGCGCCCGCGGTGTGCTGCTTACACGCCAGGGCATACAACTCGTGCCCTATGCCCGCCGGATCATCGACCTCCTAAGCGAGGCCGCCGCGACGATCCGCAGCAAACCGCTGGATGGGCCGGTGCGCATCGGAATTCCCGAGGAATACAGCCAGACGGTGCTGCCGGCGGCCCTTGCGGCTTTCGCCGTACGCCATCCGGCCGTCGAGGTCACGGTGTCCTGTGACTATACCGTCCGCAACCTCGCCGCCCTCGAGCGGGACGAACTCGATCTGGCCGTGGTCTTCGACTGGAGCGACCAGACGAAAGGCGAGGTCCTCTGTATCGACCCGACCGTCTGGGTCACATCCATGGTTCACCGGCTGCACGATATCGATCCCCTGCCGATTGCGACCTATCGTAACTCCACCTGGTCGCGCGATTATGCGCTCCGGTCGCTGGAGCAGATCGGCCGCCATTACCGGATCGCCTTCATCGCCGATACCGGCTCAGGGCTGAAGAATGCCGTGACCGCGGGCCTTGCCGTCACCACGCTGTGTCGCAGCAACATTCCGCCCGGCTGCCGCGAGTTGACTGCCGAAGACGGTTTTTCGCCGGTCGATTCCTCGAAAGTCGTGCTCCGGCGCAATCCCTACCGATCCAGTGAGGCAGTTCGCGAACTCGCGGATATGTTACGAGACGCCTTCCAGCCTACGTCGGGATAATGCGGCGGCGCAGACGGCGCCGGGTCTCGGACGGGCTTTCTGAAAAACTCGCGCGGTAGCTTCTCGCAAATGCCGAGGCCGAGTTGAAGCCGGTCGCCGCCGCGATGTCGGCGAAGGAGGCGGTCGTCTCGATCACCTTGCGGCGCGCCGCGTTCAGACGCAGCGCGAGATAATGCACATGCGGCGGCGCGCCGATGTTCTGCTGGAAGAGATCCTGCAGATGCCGGGCGCTGATGCCCACCCTGCGGGCGAGCCGCGTGAGAATCAGAGGCTGCTCGATATACTCCTCCATGAGCTTTACTGCCTGCGCCACGCGGGGATCGTGCATGCGCAATCCCGCCGAGGCTGCCGAAAGCGGCTCATCGGCATGGAAGGACGGTTGCTCGTAGCGGAACAGCCGGCTGACTTCGAGCGCCAGCGAATAACCCTGCCGCTGCCGGATCACCTCCAGCATCAGGTCGACGGTTGGAAGCGAACCTGAGGTCGTCAGCCGCTTGCCGTCGATGACGAAGCGATCCTTGACCGCTCGCACTTGCGGATAGGCCAGCGCAAAATCCTCGTAGTCCTCCCAATGAACGGTCGCCGGCAGTCCGTCGAGCAGGCTTGCTTCCGCCAGCAGCCATGTGCCGGATTCGATGCCGGCAATCACCGTACGGTAGCGGGCAGCCTGGGAGAGCTGCATCTTCAGCGCCGGCGTAGCACTTCGGCGCCAGTTGTAGCTGGCAAGCACGAAAAGCGGCGTATCCTCGGTCGTCGCCTTGAAAGCGCCTTGGGCGGGCACGGCAATATCGCTGGTGGTCGGGACCGGTGCTCCATCCGGCGTCAGCAGCCGCCAGCGATAGAGCTCGCTGCCGGAAATGCGGTTGGCGCCGCGCAGCGGCTCGATGACCGAGGCGATCAGGATCAAATTCGCGTCCGGCAGGACGAGAAGATCAATATCGAGCCGTTCCGTCGATCGCTGCAGCAAGGTCGCCTCCGTCGAGTTCCGATAATGTATCGATTACTTCCGAAAGTGCAACGCATCGCCATCCATCCTGTCGCGTAATGCTGACAAGACGAGGGAGAACAAAAACATGCCTCTTGCGATGAACCGCGATGTTTTCATCACCTGCGCCGTCACCGGCGCCGGCGATACGGTTTCCAAATCCAGCCACGTGCCGATCACGCCCAAGCAGATCGCCGAGTCCGCCATCGACGCGGCAAAGGCCGGGGCTGCGGTGGTCCACTGCCATGTCCGCGACCCGGACACGGGTGCCGCCAGCCGCCGCAACGACCTCTACAGGGAAGTCACCGACCGCATCCGCTCGGCCGATATCGACGTCGTCCTCAACCTCACCGCCGGCATGGGCGGGGACCTGATCTTCGGCGATGTCGAAAGCCCCCTTCCCCTCAATCCGAAGGGCACCGATATGGCCGGCGCCACCGAGCGCGTCAGCCATGTCGCCGAATGCCTGCCTGAGATCTGCACGCTCGACTGCGGCACGATGAACTTCAACCTCGGCGACTATGTCATGACCAATACGCCGGCCATGCTGCGGGCGATGGCGAAGAAGATGACCGATCTCGGCGTGCGGCCGGAGATCGAGGCCTTCGACACCGGCCATCTCTGGTTTGCCAAGCAGCTTGCCGAGGAAGGCCTGATCGAAGACCCGGTGCTGATCCAGCTCTGCATGGGCATTCCCTGGGGCGCGCCGGACGATCTCAATACCTTCATGGCGATGGTCAACAACGTTCCGCAGAGCTGGACCTTCTCGGCCTTTTCGATCGGCCGTAACGCCATGGCCTATCCGGCGGCCGCGGTTCTCGCCGGCGGCAACGTGCGCGTCGGCCTGGAGGACAACCTTTTCGTCGGCAAGGGCCAGCTCGCCACCAATGCGCAGCTCGTCGAAAAGGCGGTGCAGGTGGTCGAAGGCATGGGTGCCCGGATCATCGGTCCGGAAGACGTTCGCAAGAAACTCAAACTGACGAAGCGCTGAGGACGGCATGACACGGATCAACAAGGCGGCCTGTATCGGCGGCGGCGTCATCGGCGGCGGATGGATCGCGCGTTTCCTGCTGGCCGGCATCGACGTCGATGTGTTCGACCCGCATCCGGAGGCGAACCGCATCGTCGGCGAGGTGCTCGCCAACGCCGAAAAAGCCTATGCCATGCTGACCGGCGCACCCCTGCCGCCACGCGGCAGGCTGACCTTCTGCACGACGCTCGCGGAAGCCGTCGCCGGCGCCGACTGGATTCAGGAAAGCGTGCCGGAACGGCTCGACCTCAAGCGCGGCGTCCTGACCGAGATTGATGCCTCGGCGCGCCCGGACGCCCTGATCGGCTCTTCCACTTCGGGCCTGCTGCCGACCGATCTGCAGCGCGACATGAAGCATCCCGAGCGCCTCTTCGTCGCCCATCCCTATAACCCCGTCTATCTCTTGCCGCTCGTCGAAATCGTCGGCGGCGAAAAGACCTCGGCGGCGACCATCCAGGCGGCAATGGAAAGACTGGCGCCGATCGGCATGAAGGGCGTCCACATCGCCAAGGAGATCGAGGCCTTTGTCGGCGACCGGCTGCTCGAAGCGCTCTGGCGCGAGGCCTTGTGGCTGATCCACGACGATATCTGCACCGTCGAGACGCTCGACGATGTCATCCGCTATTCTTTCGGCCTGCGCTGGGCGCAGATGGGCCTGTTCCAGACCTACCGCATCGCCGGCGGCGAGGCCGGCATGCGCCACTTCCTCGCCCAGTTCGGTCCCTGCCTCGCCTGGCCCTGGACCAAGCTCACCGATGTCGTCGATCTCGACGATCCGCTGATCGAAAAGATCGGCCGGCAATCCGACGAACAGGCGGCCGGCCTGTCGATCCGCGAGCTTGAACGCATCCGCGACGAAAACCTCGTCGGCATCCTGCAGGCCCTCAAGGGCGGCGATGGCGGCAAGGGCTGGGGCGCCGGCAAGCTCTTGAAGGACTTCGAGCAATCGCTCTGGGCACAAGGCGGCGGGACGACTGCGTCTGTCGACCTGTCGAAACCGCTGAGGCTCGTCGAGACGAAAGTCAGCCCTGCCTGGGTCGACTATAACGGCCATATGACCGAACACCGCTACCTTCAGGTTTTCGGCGATACCTCGGATGCGCTGCTGCGCCTCATCGGCGTCGACGTCGCCTATGTCGAGGCGGGGCACAGCTACTATACGGTGGAAACCCACATCCGCCATCTCGGCGAGGCAAAGCTCGGCCAGACGATCCATTCGACCTGCCGGATCCTCTCCGTCGACGACAAGCGGCTGCATGTCTTCCATACGTTGCACGATACGGCGACGGGCGAGGCCATTGCCACCGCCGAGCACATGTTGCTGCATGTCGACAGCAAGGCCGGCAAGGCCACGCCGGCGCCGGCCGTCATTCTCGACAAGGTCAAGGCGATCGCCGAAGCGCATGCGATTTTGGCCGCGCCTGAAGGCGTCGGCCGTCACGTCGGCCAGAAACGGTAGGAGGATCGGCATGGATTTCGGATTGAGCGAAGAACAGGAAATGATCGTCGAGACGGTCCGCGCCTTCGTCGAGACCGAAATTTATCCGCACGAAAACGAGGTCGAGCGCACAGGCATCGTCCCGCCGGAGCTCGGAGACGAGATCCGGCGCAAATGCATCGATCTCGGCTTCTACGCCTGCAATTTCCCGGAGGAGGTCGGCGGCGCCGGTCTCGATCACGTCACCTTCACGCTGGTCGAGCGGGAGCTCGGGCGCGGTTCCCTCGGGCTGACGGTTTTCTTCGGCCGGCCCTCCGGCATCCTGATGGCTTGCGAGGGCGAGCAGCGAGAGCGCTACCTCCTGCCCGCCGTGCGCGGCGAGAAGATCGACGCGCTTGCGATCACCGAGCCGGACGCCGGTTCCGATATGCGCGGGATGAAATGCGCCGCCCGCCGCGACGGCGGCGACTTCGTCCTCAATGGCACGAAACACTTTATTTCGCATGCCGATGTCGCCGATTTCGTCATTGTCTTTGCCGCGACGGGTGAGGAAGAAACGCCGAAAGGCATCAAGAAGAAGATCACCGCCTTCCTGGTGGATCGCGGCACGCCGGGCTTCGAAATCCGCAAGGGCTACGATTCCGTTTCGCATCGTGGCTACCACAACTCGACGCTCAGCTTCGAAGATTGCCGGATACCCGAAGCCCAGGTGCTGGGCGAGGTGCATCGCGGCTTCGATATCGCCAATCAATGGCTCTACGGCACGCGGCTGACGGTTGCCGCCACCTGCGTCGGCCGGGCACGGCGCGTCTTCGACATGACGCTGCCCTATGCCGCCGAGCGCAAGCAGTTCGGCAAGCCGATCGGCGCAAATCAGGGTGTGTCGTTCAAGCTCGCCGATATGATCACCGAGATCGACGCAGCCGATTGGCTGACACTTGCCGCCGCCTGGCGGCTTGATGCCGGGCTGCCTGCAGACCGGCAAATCGCCTCGGCCAAGCTTTACTCCTCGGAAATGCTCGCCCGGGTCACCGATGAGGCGATCCAGATCTTCGGCGGCATGGGCCTGATGGACGACCTGCCACTCGCCCGCTTCTGGCGCGATGCGCGCGTCGAGCGCATCTGGGATGGCACCTCCGAAATCCAGCGGCATATCATCAGCCGCGACCTGCTTAGACCTTTGGGAGCGTGAGCCGATGACATCTCGCCCGCTCGACCGCCTGCTCAGACCGCAAACGATCGCCGTCTTCGGTGGCCGCGAGGCGCGCAGGGTGATCGAGCAGTGTGATCGTATGGGTTTTGCCGGCGAGATCTGGCCTGTCCATCCGAAGCTCGACGAGGTGCTCGGACGGCGCTGCTATCGCTCGGTCTCGGATCTGCCGTCAGCGCCGGATGCCGCCTTCGTCGGCGTCAACAGGACGCTGACCGTCGAGATCGTCCGCAGCCTTTCTGAAGCCGGTGCCGGCGGGGCGGTCTGTTATGCATCGGGTTTCAGCGAGGCGACGGGTGAACTTGAGGATGGCGCCGAGCTGCAGCACGCGCTGCTGGAGGCAGCGGGCGATATGCCGATCCTCGGGCCGAATTGCTACGGGCTGATCAACGGTCTGGACGGCGCGCTGCTCTGGCCCGATCAGCATGGCATGCAGCGCATCGAACGTGGCGTCGCGATTCTCACGCAGTCCTCGAATATCGCCATCAACCTGACCATGCAGACCCGTGGGCTGCCGATCGCCTATGTGGTCACGGCCGGCAACCAGGCGCAGACATCGCTTGCCGATGTCGCCTGCGCATTGATCGACGACCCACGCGTTACAGCGGTCGGCCTTCATGTCGAAGGCTTCGGCGATCTCGCTGCTCTCGAACGCCTGGCCGCCATCGCCCGGTGGTCGAGGAAGCCGGTCGTCGTGCTGAAGCTCGGCAGATCGGAACAGGCAAAACGTGCGGCCGTATCACACACCGCCTCGCTTGCCGGCAGCGATGCCGTCGCCGATGCCGTACTGGCCCGTCTCGGCCTTGGCCGTGTCCAGACCTTGCCGGCACTGCTCGAAACCCTGAAGCTGCTGCATGTCGCCGGCCCGCTTGCAAGCCATTCGATCTCGTCGATGAGCTGCTCGGGGGGCGAAGCCTCGCTGATGGCGGATGCCGCCGTCGGTCGCAAGGTGGAATTCCCGGCGCTGCAGCCGCAACAGCTACCGCGTCTGCGGCGGGTGCTCGGCGAGATGGTGACGCTTTCCAATCCGCTCGACTACCACACCTTCGTCTGGGGCGATCTCGCACGCCAGACCGAAGCCTTCGGCGCCATGTTCGAAGGCGGCTATGCCCTCAATCTCGTCGTCCTCGACTTCCCGCGTGGCGACCGCTGCGATGACTCCGAATGGGCGATGACGGCGGATGCGGTCATTGCGGCCGCCGCCGCAACCGGTGCGCTGGCCGGCGTGCTGGCGACCCTTCCGGAAAACATGCCCGAGCCGATCGCAGATCGGCTGATGGCGAATGGCATCGTCGCCTTCTCGGGCATCGACGAAACCATCATTGCGGCGGAAATCGCCGCCGGTATTGGCAAGGTCTGGGAAGCGCCGCCTCCCTTGCCGCTGCTCGACGTGCCGTCCATGGGCGGCGAGATCGAAACGCTGACGGAAGCCGATGCAAAGACGGAACTTGCTGCCTGCGGCCTCCCTGTTCCTCGGGGGCTGCAGGCTTTTTCGTCCCGGGAAGCTGCCGAGCAGGCCGAGCGGCTCGGTTTCCCCGTTGTGCTGAAAGCGCTCGGTATTGCCCACAAGACCGACGCCGGGGCCATCGCACTCAACCTTAGGGATAGTGAGGCAGTGTCGGATGCGGCGGCGGCCATGCCGCCGAATTTAGGTTATCTCGTCGAGAAGATGATCAATCCGCCGGTTGCCGAGCTCATTGTCGGCGCCATCCGCGATCCCGTCTTCGGATTGTCGCTGACCCTTGGAGCGGGGGGAATCTTCGTTGAATTGCTTGAAGATTCGATCATTTTGCCGCTTCCAGTGACGAAAATCGAGATTCGCGCGGCGATTTCGCGTCTTAAACTTGCAAAATTGATCTATGGCTATCGCGGGAGACCAAAAGGCGACCTCGAGGCTGTTGTCGATGCTGTCTCAGCAGCGGCAGATTATGTCGTAATGAACGCGGCACGCCTGGAGGAACTGGACATTAATCCGTTGATGGTTCTTCCCGAAGGGGGCGGCGTTGTCGCAGTCGATGCCCTGATACGGCGGAGGAGGTAGCATAAGTTGAGCGATCCCATTCGCACACGACAGGACAGCGGTGTCCTCGAAGTCGTCATCGACCGGCCGAAGGCGAACGCCATCGACCTTTCGACCAGCCGCGCCCTGGGGTTGATCTTCCGGGATTTCCGCGATGATCCAACGCTACGTGTCGCCATCGTCTCGGGTGCGGGCGAGAAGTTTTTCTGCGCCGGATGGGATCTCAAGGCGGCGGCATCGGGCGATGCAGTCGACGGGGATTACGGTGTCGGCGGCTTCGGCGGGCTGCAGGAGCTGCGTGACCTCAACAAGCCGGTCATTTGTGCGGTCAATGGGATCTGTTGCGGCGGCGGGCTGGAGATCGCGCTTTCTGCCGACTTGATCCTCGCCGCCGAGCATGCCACCTTCGCCCTGCCGGAAATCCGCTCGGGCACGGTTGCCGATGCGGCCTCGATCAAGCTGCCGAAGCGCATCCCCTATCACATCGCCATGGACATGCTTTTGACGGGGCGCTGGCTCGACGTTCACGAGGCGCATCGCTGGGGTTTCGTCAACGAGGTCCTGCCGGCCGACAGGCTTATGGAAAGAGCATGGGAGCTTGCCCGGCTGCTCGGAAGAGGGCCGCCGCTCGTCTATGCGGCCATCAAGGAAATCGTGCGCGAAGCGGAGGGTTCGACGTTCCAGACTGCCATGAACAAGGTCACCAAGCGGCAGTTTGCGACGGTCGACAAACTCTATTCGAGCGAGGACCAATTGGAAGGCGCGCGGGCCTTCGCCGAGAAGCGAAGCCCCATTTGGAAAGGAAAATGACCAGGCGGCGGCAACCGCACTGTTTTCCCGCATGATGCGGGCACCGGAGGTGGAGAGGAAACCGCCTGCGGATCTGCCCGGAAGTTCTGTCAACGCACCATAAAGAAGGAACTGGGGAATGAACGACTACACCAAATATCTCGCAAGCCGTGTCACCGCCGGCGGGCTCAGCCGCCGCGAATTCATGGGACGCGCCATGGCGGCGGGCATCACACTTGCCGTCGCCGACAAGCTCTTCACCGAAAGTGCGCAAGCCGCCGAACCGAAACGCGGTGGCCACTTGAAGCTCGGCCTCGAAGGAGGTGCCGCCACCGATTCGAAGGATCCGGCAAAGTTCCTGTCGCAGGTCATGTTCTGTATCGGCCGCTGCTGGGGCGACATGCTGGTCGAGTCCGACCCGCTGACGGGTGCCGCCGTGCCCTCGCTTGCCGAATCCTGGGAGCCCTCGAAGGACGCTGTCACCTGGACCTTCAAGATCCGCAAGGGCGTCAAGTTCCACGACGGCAAGGAACTGACGATCGACGACGTCGTTGCGACGCTGAAGCGCCACACCGACGCAAAGTCGGAATCCGGTGCGCTCGGTGTTCTCGGCTCGATCAAGGAGATCAAGGCCGACGGCGGCAATCTCGTGCTGACGCTCAGCGAAGGCAATGCCGACATGCCGCTTCTGCTGTCGGACTACCACCTGGTCATCCAGCCGAACGGCGGCGTCGACGATCCGCTGGCCTCGATCGGCACCGGCCCCTACAAGATGACGAGCTTCGAGCCCGGCGTCCGCGCCACCTTCGAAAGGAACAAGGACGACTGGCGCACCGACCGGGGCTATGTCGATTCGATCGAAATCATCGGCATGAACGATGCCACTGCCCGCATCGCGGCGCTTTCGTCCGGTCAGGTGCACTACATCAACCGCGTCGACCCGAAGACCGTCAACCTGCTGAAGCGCGCGCCGAATGTCGAGATCCTCTCGACCGCCGGCCGTGGCCATTATGTCTTCATCATGCATTGCGACAAGGCGCCGTTCGACAATAACGACCTGCGCCTGGCTCTCAAATACGCCATGGACCGCGAGACCATGGTGCAGAAGATCCTCGGCGGCTACGGCAAGGTCGGCAACGACTTCCCGATCAACAGCACCTATGCGCTGTTCCCCGAGGGCATCGAGCAGCGCGTTTACGATCCCGACAAGGCCGCCTTCCACTACAAGAAGTCCGGCCATAGCGGCTCGGTCCTCCTGCGCACCTCCGAAGTCGCCTTCCCCGGCGCCGTCGACGCGGCCGTCCTCTATCAGGAAAGCTGCAAGAAGGCCGGCATCGAGATCGAGGTCAAGCGCGAGCCGGGCGACGGCTACTGGACCAACGTCTGGAACGTCCAGCCCTTCTCGACCTCCTATTGGGGTGGCCGTCCGACGCAGGACCAGATGTATTCCACCGCCTATCTCTCGACGGCGGATTGGAACGACACCAAGTTCAAGCGTCCTGACTTCGACAAGCTGCTGCTGCAGGCCCGCTCCGAATTGGACGAAGCCAAGCGCAAGGACATGTACCGCACCATGGCGATGATGGTGCGCGACGAGGGCGGGGTGATCCTGCCGATGTTCAACGATTTCGTGAACGCCTCCACCAAGCAGGTGAAGGGTTATGTCCACGACATCGGCAACGACATGTCGAACGGCTACGTCGCAACCCGCGTCTGGCTGGACGCCTGAGGATAAAGGGGCGTTTGCCCCCTCCGATCTCCAACGAAGCCGGGACCGTGGGATGAAACCCGCGGTCCTCCCGCCGTTTTAGCGCGAGGTCCTCGCCATGACCAATCCTGCCCCCAGCATCTTGCCCGGCCTCGGGTTGCGGCAGCGTTTTCCGCTGCTGGCCCTCATCCTCGAGCGCTTCGTGCTCAGTCTCGTCCTGCTTTTTGCCGTTTCCATCCTGATCTTCGGCGGCCTGGAAGCCCTGCCCGGCGATTTTGCCACCACCTATCTCGGCCAGTCGGCGACGCCGCAGGCGGTTGCCAATATTCGTCAGGATCTCGGGCTGAACCGTCCGGTCACGACGCGCTACGTCGAGTGGCTCGGCAATGCCGTCCAGGGGGACTTCGGCACCTCCTGGGCCAGCAAGAATTCGGTGAGCGAGCAGATCGGCAAACGCCTTGGCAATTCGCTTTTCCTGGCGGGTTTCGCAGCGGTGATCTCCGTGCCGCTCGCCGTCGGCCTTGGCATGCTGTCGGTGCATTTCCGCAATCGGCTGCCGGATAAGATCATCAACGTGATCTCGCTTGCGGCGATCTCGCTGCCGGAATTCTTCATCGGCTACCTGCTGATCCTCTTCTTCGCGGTGAACCTTGGCATGGCGACTTTCCCGGCGACGGTCTATGACAGCATGGGTTTCGTCGAGCGGTTGAAGGCGATCGCGCTGCCGACGGCGACGCTCGTGCTCGTCGTGCTTGCGCACATGATGCGCATGACGCGGGCGGCGATTCTCTCCGTCATGTCGTCGGCCTATATGGAGACGGCAGAGCTGAAGGGCCTCAGCGCCTTCCGCGCGATCGTCAAGCATGCCGCTCCCAATGCGCTCGCCCCGATCATCAATGTCATCGCGCTGAACCTTGCCTATCTCGTGGTCGGCGTCGTCGTTGTCGAAGTGGTCTTCGTCTATCCCGGCATGGGGCAATATATGGTCGATGCGGTCACCGTGCGCGATATGCCCGTCGTACAGGCCTGCGGCCTCATCTTCGCAGCCGTCTACATCTTCCTCAACATGACGGCCGATATCCTTGCGATTATCGCCAATCCCCGGCTGAGGCATCCGCGATGAGATTGAGAGACATCCCCATCACCGCCTGGATCGGCATGGCCGGTATCGCCATCGCCTTCATCTTCGCTATCTTTGCACCCTGGCTCGCCCCCTATGGCGAGACGCAGGTCGTCGGCGACGTCTGGCAGCTGCCGGATAATCAATATATCTTCGGCCTCGACAATCTCGGCCGCGATATCCTCTCGCGCCTGATCTACGGCGCGCGCACGACGCTGCTGGTCTCGTCCGCCGCCACCGTCATCTCCTTCTCGCTCGGCATTATCCTGAGCTTCACCGCTGCCGTCTCGCGCGGCATCATCGACACGGTGTTTTCCCGCTTCAACGATCTGATGATGTCGATCCCGACGCTGATCTTCGCGCTGGTCGTTCTGGCGGTCCTGCCGCAAAATATCGTCGTGCTGATCCTTGTCATGGCGATCCTCGATTCCACCCGCGTCTACCGTCTCGGCCGCGCTGTGGCGCTCGATGTCGCGGTGATGGAATTCGTCGAGGCGGCCAAGCTGCGCGGCGAAGGCAAGCTCTGGATCATCTTCCGCGAAATCCTGCCGAACACGCTGTCGCCGCTGCTCGCCGAGTTCGGGCTGCGCTTCGCCTTCTCGATCCTGTTCCTCTCGACGCTTTCCTTCCTCGGCCTCGGCATTCAGCCGCCGGCGGCCGATTGGGGCGGCATGGTCAAGGACAACAAGGACGGCATCATTTTCGGCATATCGGCAGCGCTGGTGCCGGGCACGGCGATCGCCGTGCTTGCCGTCTGTGTCAACCTCGTCGTCGACTGGCTCCTGAAACGCACATCCAGCCTCAAGGGAGGGCGCGGCGATGCCT
Source organism: Rhizobium sp. BK112 (assembly GCF_014193215.1). Lineage (NCBI taxonomy): Bacteria > Pseudomonadati > Pseudomonadota > Alphaproteobacteria > Hyphomicrobiales > Rhizobiaceae > Rhizobium > Rhizobium sp. BK112. The sequence goes on along the minus strand of NZ_JACHYZ010000006.1, from coordinate 232,366 downwards.
GAGCTTCTTTCCGTTCGCAATCTGAAGATCGAAGCAACCAGCTACCCGCCGGGCGAACCGCCCAGGCGGGTGACGATCGTCGACGGCGTTTCCTTCGATCTGCAAAAGGGCAAGGTTCTCGGCCTCATCGGGGAATCGGGCGCCGGCAAGTCGACTATAGGCCTTTCCGCACTCGCCTATGGCCGGGGTGGCGCGGAAATCACCGGAGGCGAGGTCTTGCTCGACGGTGCCAATATCCTGGCGCTCGGCAAGAACGGCATCCGTCAAATCCGCGGGGCGCGGGTCTGCTATGTGGCGCAGTCTGCGGCCGCTGCCTTCAATCCCGCCCATCGGCTCGGCGATCAGGTGATTGAAGCCTCTGTCAAGCATGGTTTGATGACGAAGGATGAGGCGCGCAAGCGTGCGCTTTATCTGTTCGGGGTTCTCGGCCTGCCCAATCCCCAAACCTTCGGCGAGCGCTTTCCCCATCAGGTCTCTGGCGGCCAGTTGCAGCGGGCGATGACGGCGATGGCGCTCTGCTCCAACCCCGAACTCATCGTCTTCGACGAACCGACCACGGCGCTCGACGTCACCACGCAGATCGACGTGCTGGCGGCGATCAAGCATGCGATCGAGGAAACGCATACCGCCGCCCTCTACATCACCCACGATCTCGCCGTCGTCGCCCAGATCTCGGACGACATCATGGTTCTGCGCTATGGCAAGCAAGTGGAATATGGCAGCGTCCAGCAGATCATCGAGGCACCGCGGGAGGATTATACGCGCGCCCTCGTCAATGTCAGACAGGCCTATCGCGAGGAAGCCGCCGATCAGTCCACGGCACTCCTCAAGGTGGAAAATGTCAGCGCCGAATATTCCAACGGCTTCAAGGTACTGCACGATGTCTCGCTGCACGTGCCGAAGGGCCAGACACTCGCGGTCGTCGGGGAGTCCGGCTCGGGCAAGTCGACCCTGGCGCGCGTCATCACCGGCCTGTTGCCGCCGAGCAGCGGACGCATCGTCTTTGACGGCAAACCGCTGATGCCAGGCCTCAAGAGCCGGCCGAACGACGACCTGAGGCGCATCCAGCTGATCTACCAGATGGCCGATACGGCGATGAACCCGCGGCAGACGGTCCGCGACATCATCGGCCGGCCGCTGACCTTCTATTATGGCCTCAGAGGTGCCGAGAAGACCGCCCGGGTCAAGGAACTGCTCGACCAGATCGAAATGGGCAAGGGCTTCGTCGATCGCTACCCCGCCGAACTCTCCGGCGGCCAGAAGCAACGCGTGGCGATCGCCAGAGCGCTGGCCGCCAGGCCCGAACTCATCCTCTGCGACGAGCCGACCTCGGCGCTCGATCCGCTGGTGGCGGAGGGTATCCTCAAGCTGCTCCTGCGCCTGCAGGAAGAAGAGCAGCTTTCCTATGTCTTCATCACCCACGATATCGCGATCGTCCGGGCGATCGCCGACAGCGTGGCGGTGATGCATCGCGGCAAGCTGGTGCGGTTCGGCCCGAAATCGACGGCGCTGTCGCCGCCCTTTGACGATTACACCGATCTGCTGTTGAAATCCGTACCGGAAATGGAAATCGGCTGGCTGGAACGGGTGCTCGCCACGCGTCGCATGGAGAGCGCCGGTAACTGACTTGACTAGGTGACTTGACGAGGGGCGGAACCCTCGTCGCATGCAATATGCATCAAGGAATGAGCATGACCTCGCGCGGCTTTACCACCATCGAGAATGAATGGATCATGCTGAAGGATGGGACGCGGCTTGCCGCGCGCATCTGGATGCCGGACGGCGCGGACGAAGATCCCGTTCCCGCCGTCTTCGAATTCCTGCCCTACCGCAAGCGGGACGGAACCTGCCTCAGGGACGAGTCGACCTACCCGGTCTTTGCCGCGGCCGGTATTGCCGGCGTGCGCGTCGATATCCGCGGCTCCGGCGAATCCGATGGTGTCATCGATGGCGAATATACAGAATGCGAGCTTGCCAATGCCTGCGAGCTGATTGCCTGGATTGCCGCGCAGCCATGGTCGAACGGCGCCGTCGGCATGATGGGCATCTCCTGGGGCGGCTTCAACAGCCTGCAGGTCGCGGCATTGCGTCCGCCGGCGCTGAAGGCCGTCATATCGATCGCCTCGACCGTCGACCGCTACAATGACGACATCCATTACAAGAACGGTTGCCATCTCTCCGCCCAGCTCTCATGGGCGGCGACGATGCTCGGCTACCAGTCGCGCCCGCCCGATCCGGCACTGGTCGGCGAGCACTGGAAGCAGATGTGGCTGGAACGCCTGGCAGGCGAACCCTTCTTCATGGAGGCGTGGCTGGCCCACCAGCGGCGCGACGATTTCTGGCGTCACGGCTCGATCTCAGAGGATTTTTCGAGCGTGGAGATTCCGGCACTTGTCATCGCCGGCTGGGCGGACGGCTACCGCAATACGCCTCTGATGGCGATTGAAGGTTTGGGCCGCAAAGCGAAGGCGCTGATCGGGCCGTGGGTGCACAAATATCCGCATTTCGCCTGGCCGAAGCCGCGCACGGATTTCCACGGCGAGGCGATTGGCTGGTGGAACAAATGGCTGCGCGGCGACGATAACGGGATCGACGGGCTGCCGCAGGCCCGCGCCTATATTCTCGATGCCATCCGCCCTGCCCCGCGACGTGACAGCGATCCGGGTTTCTGGGTTGCCAAGGACGTCTGGTCGCCGCCGCGGATGCAGTGTTTTTATGTCGAGCAATTCGGCAAGCTGACGGAAGGCATGCCGATCCCGCACGCGCCCGAGCATCCCGTCTATCTCCGCTCTCCGCTCGACACCGGGACGGCATCCGGCGAATATTTTACGCTGAAACCCGACGCCGAAATGGCGATCGATCAGCGTTCGGACGATGCCGGCTCGCTGGTCTTCGATACGATGCCGCTTGCCGGCGATTGCGACTATCTCGGCCGGCCCGTGCTGACGCTTGCACTGCGCTCCCGGGCGACGGGCGGAAATCTCTGCGCCCGGCTCGTCGATGTCCATCCGGATGGCACGGCAACGCGTGTCGCCTTCGGCGTCGTCAACCTCACCCACCGCGACGGCAATGCAGATCCCAAGCCGCTGGTGCCAGGCGAAAGGGTGTCGATCCGGCTCGTGCTCGATGCCTGCGGTTATCGCTTCCGCAAGGGACATCGCATCCGCCTTTCGCTTTCCACCGCCTATTGGCCGATGATCCTGCCGCCGCCTGATGACGAGGGCATCGAGGTCGACATCGCGGCACTCGGTCTGGGGTTGCCGATGCTCGGCGAGCATCAGAGGATCGACATCAAGGAACCGGCCAATCCCGATCCGCTGCCGAAATACATCGAGCACGCGGCGGCCGCGACGAAGCGGCAGGTCGTCCGCGATCTCTCGGCCAACCGGACGGAGTATCACATCCACGAGGATACCGGGCTCACCGAACACCCGGGGACAGGTCTCTCGACCCGGCAACTGCGGGAGGAAGTCTGGTCGATTTCACCCGATAATCCCCAGTCGATGACCGGGATGTCGACCTGGACCTGCGACATGCGCCGCCCCGGCTGGTTCGTCCGGACGGTCGCGACCGCGCATATTGCCTGCACCCGGACCGAGTGGATCATCAGCGCCGTCGTCACCGCGTTCGAGGACGACGTACAGGTCTTCGAAAAGGTCTTTGCGGAAAAGCGGATCGCGCGTGACCTGATGTGATCGTCAGGTCTGCGCAAAACGCCTTGTGGCCTCGCAGACGGCACGGAAGCCGTCGCGGGCGCCATCGCTCATGTGGCGGGCGCGCAGCCATGCATGCACCATCTGCGGCTCCTCCCGGAACCAGACGTCGACGCCCTCTTCGGTGAGCCGGGCGGCATAGTGCCGGCCGTCGTCCCGAAGCGGATCGAAATGCGCGACCGTGATGAAGGCCGGCGGCAGCCCTGCAAGCGAAGCTGCCTGCAGCGGCTCGGCGATCTCATTGCCTGCCGGCGCCTGCAGGATCTCGCGGTAATAGGCGACATCCGCCGTCGTCAGGCCGGGGGCTGCGGCCATTTCGATATAGGAGCCTGCGGCAAGATCGCCACCGAGCGCCGGGTAGATCAGGACCTGGCCGACGACACCGGACAGGCCCTCGTCGCGCGCCCGCAATGCAAGACCGGCGGCAAGATTGGCGCCGGCGCTGTCCCCGATCAGCACGACCTTGCTGTTGGCGGACAGCAGATGCTTCAACACTGCAAAGCCGTCATCCGTCTGTGCCGGCCAGCGATACTCAGGCGCCAGCCGGTAATCGACGGAAACGAGTTCCGCTCCGGCGAAATCGGCGATCTCGGCGCAGATGGCATGATGGCTTTCGAGCGAACCGACGACGAAGCCGCCGCCATGAAGATAGAGCAGAATGGTGCGCGTGCTGATTTTGCGCGGACGGTAGCGCCGGATCGGTATGCGCTGCAGCATGCCGTCGGCAAAGATCATCTCCGGGGGCAGCGGCCGGTCGAAACGCGCGCAAAGAGCATCGTACCAATGGCGTTGCTGCTCGATCGATGCTTGAACGGCGTCCGGCGGATAGAAGGAATCGCAAATCGCCAGAAACTGCAGGATGCCCTTTTCGGTGGGGACAGGCGGTTGAGCGGACATGGAGGTCCTTTCGCGATTTGGGGCATGACAGATCATGTCCCTGGCCGACTTTATCCTCATCATGCGCCTTTGTGACCGAGCCGATCTGTCTGGCCGCGACCCATGAATGTCGCGACTTTCAAAATTCGCGATAATTTTTTCAGCGCCGACCCAAGGAAAGCCATCCGAGAAACGTCTCAATCTCGAAATAGCATCTTGCTGGTCGGTTTGGGGTAGGTGCGGAATTGGATGCGGAGCTCATAGAACGAGCGCAGGGCGGCGACCGGGAAGCCTTCGGGCAACTGGTCTCGCGTCATTATGATTTCGTCCACGCGACGGCGTGGCGCTGGTCGGGCAGTTCCACGGATGCCGACGACATCGCCCAGGAGGTCTGCGTCAAGCTCGGCGCGGCCATCGGCAGCTTTCGCGGCGCCAGTCGCTTCAGAACCTGGCTCTATACGCTGACGCTCAACGCCGCCCGCGACCACAGACGCAAGCTTGCCCGAGAGGAGCAGACATTCCGCGCTTATGCCGCCGAACCGCAGCCGGATGCGCCTGATGGAAATGACGACGAGCTATCGGGCGAATTATGGGCCGCCGTGCGCGCCTTGCCGGAAAGGCAATGCGACGCGGTGCTGCTCGTCTATGGCGAAGGCCTCAGCCATTCTGCTGCCGCCGATGTCATGGGCTGCTCGGAGGCGACCGTGTCCTGGCAGGTCCACGAGGCGCGTAAGAGGCTGAAAACAGTGCTCGGCAAGGAAGAGGTATGACCGTGGACAAGGAACTGGAAAAGCTCTCCCGCCTCACACCGCCGGCACCCGATTCGGAGGCGCGCGCGCGTGCGCTTGCCGCAGCGATGCAGGCCTTCGACACCGCCGAAAATAATGTGCAGGCGCCCCAAGGAAATGCGAAAGGCTGGCGTCAAAGCTCCATCATCAACTGGATATGGAGCCCTGCCATGAACAAGAAATTCCTCGCCGGTTCAGCCCTTGCGACGCTGCTCGTCATTCCGGCTGCCGGTTATCTCACGATCGAGCTAACCCGCAACGGATCGCCGATCGTCGACCAGACCGAGATCGCCGACAACCTGTCGCGAGGTGAGGCGTCGAAACAACCGGTCGCAACTGCGGGCCAACCCGTCACGGTCACGCCGGAGATTCCGCCGCAAGCACCGGCCGAGAACGGCCCCCTGACTGAGCAATCTGTCGCTGACGCGCAAGGCCTGCAGGACAAGGAGTCTCAAATCCTCGCAAAGCCCGATGCGGGACGGACGTCCGAATTCGATGCCGACGACATCGCTGCCCTTACGAACAAGTCGGAGAGTTCTGCCGCGGCCCTCGAGGCGGCCAAACGCTCCGCGCCGGCCGCACCCGGCATCGCCCCCCAACAGCAGCTGGCCGAACCGATGGCCGTCGCCCCCTCGCCTGCGCCGCCGGCGGACGGACCTATCCAGATCCAGCGCGATCCCGGCCGCGAGCGGTTTGCCAATGCCGCGGCAAATCCGATCAAGAGCGTCGCGACGGATCCGGTTTCGACCTTCTCCGCCGATGTCGACAGCGCCTCCTATTCCTTCGTCCGCCGGTCGTTGACGGGTGGGGCGATGCCCGATCCGCAATCGGTTCGCGTCGAGGAGATGATCAATTATTTCCCCTATGACTGGCCGGGTCCCGACAATGCCGACCAGCCGTTCAAGGCGACGGTGACCGTCATGCCGACCCCGTGGAACCACGACACGGAATTGATGCATGTGGCGATCAAGGGCTATGACATCGCACCGGCAACCACGCCGCATGCCAATCTGGTCTTCCTGATCGACGTCTCGGGCTCGATGGACGAGCCGGACAAGCTGCCGCTTCTCAAGAGCGCTTTCCGTCTTCTGGTCAACCGGCTGAAGGCCGACGACACCGTCTCGATCGTCACCTATGCCGGCAATGCCGGCACCGTGCTGACGCCGACGCGGGTGGCGGAGAAATCGAAGATCCTGTCGGCGATCGACGGACTGGAGCCCGGCGGCTCGACCGGCGGCGCCGAAGGTATCGAGGCCGCCTATGACCTTGCCAAACAGGCCTTCGTCAAGGACGGCGTCAACCGGGTGATGCTGGCGACGGACGGCGATTTCAATGTCGGCCCGTCGAGCGACGAGGACTTGAAGCGCATCATCGAAGAGAAGCGCAAGGACGGCATCTTCCTGACCGTTCTCGGCTTCGGGCGGGGCAATCTCAACGATTCCCTGATGCAAACGCTGGCCCAGAACGGCAATGGCAGTGCGGCCTATATCGACACCTTGGCGGAGGCACAGAAGGCGCTGGTCGAAGAGGCCGGATCGACGCTGTTTCCGATCGCCAGCGACGTCAAGTTCCAGGTCGAATTCAACCCGGAAAGGATCGCCGAATACCGCTTGATCGGCTACGAGACGCGGGCACTGAACCGCGAAGATTTCAACAATGATCGTGTCGATGCCGGCGATATCGGCTCCGGCCACAGCGTCACGGCGATTTACGAAATTACGCCCAAGGGAAGCCCCGCGGTCATGAATGACGACCTGCGTTATGGCGACAAGGCGCCGGCCGAGACCGCCGATACCGCGCGTCAAGACGAGCTTGCCTTCGTCAAGATGCGCTACAAAAGGCCGGGCGAGGACAAGAGTGCTCTCATCACCACGCCTGTCAATGACAGCAACGCGGTCGTCGCCGTCGATGCCGCGCCGCAGGATGTCCGTTTCTCCGTGGCCGTCGCCGCCTTCGGCCAGAAACTGAGCCGCATCGCCACCCTCGATTCCTATTCCTATCGGGCGATTGCCGATCTAGCCGCGGCATCGCGGGGAACGGATAGCTTCGGCTACAGGTCGGATTTCCTCGGCCTGGTCCGGCTGGCGGACGGCCTCAGCCAGCGGTGAGGTAAGACGTAAATGCCGTCGCAAACGAGAGGCCGTCCCAAAAGGGCGGCTTCGGCTTAGTGATTACCCCGGTCTCGACCCGTTGGCAGTGAGATAGACAGCATAAAGGGACGTGCTTGCGGTGATGAAGAGACGGTTCAATTTCTCTCCGCCGAAGGTGACGTTGGAGACGCCCTCGGGAATATGGATCTTGCCGATCAACGTTCCATCCGCGTCATAGGCGTGGACGCCATCGCCGGCGCTCGTCCATATCCGGCCTTTCCGGTCCACGCGAAAACCATCGAACAGGCCTGAGGTACATTCCGCGAAAACGCCGAGATCGCTCAGTCGTCTCTCATTCGAGACTGCGAGCTTCCGGATGTGACGCGGGCCGCCGGGCTGGTGCGTTGCCCCGGTATCGGCGACGTAGAGCACGCTCTCATCCGGGGAAAAAGCCAGTCCGTTCGGCTTGACGAAATCGGAAGTGACCTGATCAGTCGTGCCTGTTGCCGGGTCATGCCGGTAGACGTGGCATCCGCCGATTTCCTCCTCGCCGTAGTCGCCCTCGTAGTCGTGAAGAATACCGTAGCTCGGGTCGGTGAACCAGACGGTCCCATCGGATTTGACGGCGACGTCGTTCGGGGAATTCAGCCGTTTGCCTGCAATCCGATCGGCCAGGACGGTAATCCTGCCGTCGAATTCGGTGCGGGTGACACGGCGCGTCAGGTGCTCGCAGGTGATGAGCCGGCCCTGATTGTCGACCGTGTTGCCGTTCGAGTTGTTGCTGGGCGCGCGGAAGACCGACGTATGCCCGCTGGTATCGTCGTAGCGCATCATCCGGTTGTTGGGGATATCCGAGAAAACCAGATACCGCCCGGCGGCAAACCAGGCCGGTCCCTCCAGCCAGCGACCACCCGTCCAAAGCCGCTCGACGCGGGCGTGGCCCACGAAGCAGCTTTCGAAACGCGGGTCGAGAACCTCGAACCCCGTACCGTCTATTTGCCCGAACATGATGCTCCTCCCTATCATCAATTGTTATCGATATCATATTGTCGTGTTTTGAAGCTGTCGTACAGGTATCGATGCGCCGAGAATCCTGGTTTTTCGACTGCGGAACGGTGCATTACTGCAATAAAATCGATTGTGCGATGATAGCGATAACTTTATCCTGTGTTGAATTGCCCAACTCGGAAGCTTTGTGAAAGCGGAGACCAGTGAAGAACGAGGATGTGCCGAAAGACAAGCGTCTCAAGCCGGGAGAGGCTCAAAAGCTGACGATGGCGGAGGTCGCCAAATATGTCGGCGTCTCCGCCATGACCGTTTCGCGTGCCTTTCGCCAGGATGCGAGTGTTTCCGAGGAGACCCGCAAGCGCATCATGGAAGCCGTCGATGCGCTGGGCTACGTGCTCGATCTGTCGGCCGGCAGCCTGTCGTCGCGGCGCAGCGGCTTCATCGCCGCCCTGGTGCCGTCGATCAACAATTCGAATTTTTCCGACACCGCACGCGGCATTACCGATGCGCTGGAAAATACCGGCCTTCAGCTTCTTCTCGGCTATACCGACTATTCGGCGGAGAAAGAAGAAGAGCTGATCGAGGCGATGCTGCGCCGCCGCCCGGAAGGCATCATCCTGACCGGTGGTTCGCACACGGCGCGCGCACGGCGGATGCTCGCAAAAGCCGGCATTCCCGTTGTCGAGACGTGGGAACTTCCGGAAGATCCGATCAATCAGGTCGTCGGCTTCTCCAACAGCGAGGCGATGTCCTTGCTGGTGCGGACGCTTGCCGGCCAGGGATATCGGAAGTTCGGTTATATCGGCGGAACGACGGCGCGCGATACGCGCGGCAGCCAGCGGCGCAGCGGTTTCCAGAAGACGGTTGAAGAACTCGGCCTCGGACCGGGACGGATGATTTCCTTCGGCGTTCCGCCCATCACCATGGAACAGGGTGGCCAGGCAATCGTCAGCCTGCTGGAGCGCTGGCCGGACACGGAAGTGGTTCTCTGCGTTTCCGACCTCTCCGCCTTCGGCGCCATCATGGAATGCACGCGCAGGGGAATGAAGGTTCCTCGGGACATCGCCGTTGCCGGTTTCGGCGATTATGAGATCTCCTCCATCTGTCATCCGCGCATCACCACCATCAATGTGGACTGTTATGGCATCGGTCGCCAGGCGGCCGGTCGCCTGCTGCACGCCCTGCAAAGTGGCGAGGCGACCGGCGATGAGATCACATTGACCGGCTATAGGGTTGTCCTGCGCGAAAGCACGGACAGGAACGGCACGCCGACAGCTTGAGCACCACAACGCCGCGCGTCTTTCAGATGCGCGGCGTCGCAACAGTTTGAATTTTTGAACATCTATTTCTGAATCGATTCCGATTTAAGGAATGATCCAGCAGGTTCAGAAGGCGATCTGGACTTTCATCGACTTGCTGCGATCGCCGGCCAATTCGAAAGCGGCGACGGCCTCGTCGATTCCGAAGACACCTGTCAGCAGCGGCTTCAGATCGACGCGACGCGCGTTGATCAGTTCGACGGCGAGCGCAAATTCCTCGTGAAAACGGAATGTCCCGCGCATCTCGATCTCTTTCGCAACGATCATGTTCTGCGGAATCGAGACATCGCCGCCAAGGCCGAGCTGAACGAGAACGGCGCGGGGCCTGAGCGTCTCCAGGCCCGCGCGCACCGCCCGTTCATTGCCTGACGCCTCGAACATGACGTCGAAATATCCCTTGTCGGCGCTATAATTGGCGAGGTCGGCGGCATGCGTGGCAACGTTGATCGTTCTGTCGGCGCCGCTGGTGCGGGCAATCGCCAGAACGCTGTCGGTCACGTCGGTCGCGACGATCTCGCGGGCGCCGAGAACGCGGGCTGCAACGATCGCCAGCATGCCGATGGGGCCGCAGCCGGTGACGAGCACCCGTTTGCCCAGCAGCGATCCGGCGCGGTTTGCCGCATGCAGCGTCACGGCAAAGGGTTCGGCAAAGGCGGCCTCGTGGATGGAAATGCCATCGGCGACCTTGTGGCATTGCCAACGTTCCGCCACCAGCCGCTGGCGAAAGCCGCCCTGAATATGCGGCATCGGCATGGCACTGCCGTAAAACCGCATGTTGAGGCAGTGATTCTGCTGTCCCTTCAGGCAATATTGGCAATGGTTGCACGGCCGGCTCGGCGAAACCGCAACGCGGTCTCCGACGGCAAGGTCGGCGACGCCGGCGCCCAGCGCCTTGACCGTGCCGGCGATCTCATGGCCGAGGATCATCGGTTCGCGCAGGCGCACGGTGCCGAAACCGCCATGATTGTAATAATGCAGGTCGGAACCGCAGATACCGCCGGCTTCGATGGCGATCTCCACCTGCCCGGCGCCCGCAACCTCCGGCTCGCGCTCCTCGATCCTCAGATCCTTGGCGGCATGGATGACGATGGCTTTCATATCGGGACCCTCACACGACGGGAGTTGGAAGCGGGTTGCCGGCAAAATGCGCGGCGAGATTGTCTCTGACCAACTGGCCCATGGCCTTACGCGTCTCGACGGTACCGGAGCCATGATGGGGCTGCAACACCACGTTTGGGAGCGTCAGGAAACGCGCGTCGATCTTCGGTTCGTTCAGGAAGACATCAAGGCCGGCGGCCTTGATCGTGCCATCCCGAAGGGCTGCGATCAGCGCCTCTTCGTCGACGGTCGTTCCGCGCGAAACATTGATCAACATGCCGTTGGGACCGAGCGCTTTGAGTACATCGGCGTTGATGATCTTCATGGTCGCCTGCCCGCCGGGGACGATGACGATCAGAAAATCGGCCCAATCGGCAAGTGCGACCAAGTCCGGCTGGTAGGCATAGGCAACATCCTTGTGCTCGTTGCGGGCGAAGTAGGAGATCTCACAGCCGAAAGCGGCGGCCCGCTTGGCAATCGCCTTGCCGATCCGCCCCATGCCGGCGACCCCGACTTTCTTGCCGGAGACCCTCGTCACCAGCGGCATTGCGACGCTGCCCCACTGGCCGGAGCGGACGAGAACGTCGGCCTGCGGGATCTGCCTTGCCGTGGCAATCAGCAGTCCGATGGCGATATCGGCGACATCTTCGGTCAGCACGTCAGGCGTGTTGGTGACGCGAATGCCGTTGGCGCGGGCATAGGACAGGTCGATAGCGTCGGTGCCGACGCCATAACAGGAGACGATCTCCAGCTTCGGCAATTGCGCCATCAGCTCTGCGGACGCGCCGAGTTCGCCGCGCGTCGCTATGGCGCGGATATCCTTGCCGACTCTTGCAATCAGTTCCTGCCGGTCGGTTGCTTCCCACAGGCGATGGATGCGGTAGTTCGCCTCCAGATCCACCATGTCCCATTCCGGATAAGCTCCGGCCATCAAGATTTCTATCTCAGGCATTCCGTTTCCATCCCGCATTTTGACAGTTGATTATGTTATCGATAACATATAATTCGAAAAAGGGATGTCAAGTGAGTTTCACCGCCAGCGGCAGCGTCAGCCGTCGCCCGCGGCGAGACCGGAGGAGTTATGAGATGAAGAACTTGTTTGATCTTACCGGACGCCTTGCCCTGATCACCGGCTCGAGCCAGGGGATCGGTTATGCCCTGGCCGAAGGGCTGGCGCAGCATGGCGCCGAGGTCATCATCAACGGCCGCACGCCCGAAAGCGTCAAACGCGCGGTCGCGAGCCTCAAGGATCAAGGCCTGTCGGCCCATGCGGCGATCTTCGACGTCACCAGCAAGGACGCCGCCAAAGAAGGCATAGATGCGATCGAAGCCGATATCGGGCCGCTCGACATCCTGATCAACAATGCCGGCATGCAGTTTCGCACGCCGCTGGAAGACTTCCCGGCGGACAAATGGGAGCTGCTGCTGACCACCAATATTTCGAGCGTGTTTTACGTCGGCCAGGCGGCGGCCAAACCCATGATCGCCCGCGGCCAGGGCAAGATCATCAACATTGCCTCCGTGCAAAGCGAACTGGCGCGCCCCGGCATTGCTCCCTACACGGCGACCAAGGGCGCGGTGCGCAATCTGACCCGCGGCATGTGCGCCGACTGGGCCAAGTACGGCCTGCAGATCAACGCGATTGCGCCGGGTTATTTCAAGACGCCGCTCAACCAGGCGCTCGTCGACAATCCGGAATTCTCTTCATGGCTCGAGAAGCGGACGCCGGCCGGACGATGGGGCAATGTCGAGGAACTGGTCGGCGCTGCCGTCTTCCTCTCGGGCCGCGGCTCGTCCTTCATCAACGGGCACACGCTTTATGTCGACGGCGGCATCACGACCTGCCTCTGATAGAGACGGGACGATGAAGCGCGAGAAAATGGCACCGCCTCTGGCCGTTGTCGTCATGGGCGTCAGCGGCTGCGGCAAATCCTCGGTCGGAGAACGCATTGCTGCCCAAAACGGCATGGCGTTTCTAGAGGGCGACCAGCTCCACCCGCCTCAAAACGTCGAGAAGATGGCGCAGGGCATACCGCTGACCGACGACGACCGCCTGCCCTGGCTCGACCGGATCGGCGCGAAAATCAGCACCGCGCTGGACGCATCGCAAGGATTGGTGATTTCCTGTTCGGCGTTGAAGAGAAGCTATCGGGACAGGTTGCGGCAGGCGGCGGGCGGGCGCCTGGCCTTTGTTTTCCTGGAGGGGTCCCGCGATCTGTTGCTGTCGCGGATGCAGGCGCGTCAGGGCCATTTCATGCCGGCGTCCCTCCTCGACAGCCAGTTGCAGACGCTGGAGCCGCCGGCCGGTGAGCCTGGTGTGGTGACGGTGGCGATCGATAATGCCTTGGATGATATTGTAGCGCTGGCTTGCAAGGGATTGAGCGGCATGGCCGTCAAGGGAGGAGATTAGCATGCAGGATGATCACAGGGCAGATGTCGCCGTCATCGGCGCCGGCATCATGGGAACGGCAATCGTCAGCCGATTGATCGAAACCGGGCACAAGGTCTCGGTCTTCGACCTGGACGCCGAAAAAGTCGCGGCTTTGCAGGCCAAGGGTGCCTATGCGGCAGGCTCCGTGGAGGATGCGGTCTCACGGTCGGCGTTTTGTGTGCTCAGCCTCAATCACGCAAATATCGTCCGGGCCGTCGTCTTCGGCGAAAAAGGTGTTTCGGCGGCTGCCAATGCCGACAAGGTGCTGATCGACATGTCCTCGATCGACCCGGCCGAAACGGCCGACATGGCGACGCGGTTGCGCCGGGAAACCGGCATGGCATGGGTGGATTGCCCATTGTCCGGCGGCGTGCCGGGTGCGCTGAGCGGACGCCTGACGATCATGGCCGGCGGCAGCCCCGAGGATTTCGAGCGGGCGCGCGTGGTGATGCGGCATCTTGCCGCCAATTACACGCTGATGGGCGCATCGGGCGCCGGGCAGACCACGAAGCTGATCAATCAGCTGTTTTGCGCCGTTCTGTTCCAGGCCGTCGCCGAGGCGGTCAAGCTCGCTGAAGCCGGCGGCGTCGATCCGGCTGCCATTCCGGCAGCCCTTGCCGGCGGCAGGGCGGATAGTCGCATATTGCAGGAATTCATGGCGAAATTCGCCGCCCGGGATTTCTCGCCGACAGGCAGGATAGACAATATGTTGAAGGACTTGGATTCGCTTCAGGCCTTTGCGCTGAAGACGAAGACGCCATTGCCGATGACCGGCGCGGTGGTCGAGATCCACCGCCTGCTCTGCTCTGCCGGCCTCGGGCCGAAGGACTCGGCCGAGATGATGCGGCTTCTCGACGGATTTCAGGCCGGCTGACGTCAATTCCTCGAGAAATTCGCGATCGTCATCTTTCCGCTTGACCATCCGTAAATGTTATCGATAACATACAGTCAATGACAACTGCAGCTTTGGGAGGAGCCACAGTGGAAGCCAAGAGACTGCTGGAGTTCCAGTCGATCACCAAGAGCTTCGGCGGCACGCAGGCGCTGCGGGACGTCTCGATCGACCTGCGCGAGGGCGAAATCCTCGCGCTGCTGGGAGAAAACGGCGCCGGCAAATCGACGCTCATCAAGACACTTGCGGGCATCTACAAGCCTGATAGCGGCGACATCCTGTTTCGCGGCCAGAGCTATCATCACCGCCCTCCGAAGCCGAACGAGCGGCAGCCGGTTGCCTTCATCCACCAGGATCTCGGTCTGATCGAGTGGATGACGGTCGGCGAGAACATGGGCCTGTCGCAGGGCTTCTCGATGCGTCGCGGCTTGATCGATTGGAACAGGACGCAGGCGCGTGCCAAGGAAGCCTTGAAACTGGTCGGCTGCGATTTTGATCCCACCACGCGGGTCTCGGCGCTGTCGCGCACCGAAAAATCGCTTGTCGCCATTGCCCGTGCGCTTGCCGTCGAAGCCGACGTTCTGGTGCTCGACGAGCCGACGGCGAGCCTTCCCGCCGATGAAGTCGATCGGCTGTTCAATGCGATCCGCCCGCTGAAGGACCGTGGCGTCGGCATGATCTACGTCTCCCACAGGCTCGACGAGATTTTCCGCATCGCCGATCGGGTCGCCGTTCTGCGCGACGGCTGCATGGTGGGACAGAAGCCCGTCAGCGAGACGACACCCGACGAGCTGGTGACGATGATCATCGGCCGCAGCGGCGACAGCCTCTTTTCCAAGACGGAGATCAGGCCCGGCAAGGCAATCGTCGAGGTTCGCGATCTCGTTTGCGCCGGCACGAGCCCGATATCCTTCGAAATTCGCGAGGGCGAGCTTCTGGGCCTGGCTGGATTGCGTGGCGCCGGTCAGGAACGGATCGGCCGCGCGCTGTTCGGCTGCGAGCCCTTCAACGGCTCGGTTCTGCTGCATGGCGAGGCCCCGGACCTTTCGAGCCCGCTGCGGGCCATGGCGTCGGGCATCGGTTTGATTGCCCGTGACCGGACGGAAGAATCCGTGGCGCTGTCGCTTTCCATTCGGGAAAATACCTATCTCAATCCGGGCGCCGTCGGACGTGGGCTTTTGTCCTTCCTGTCGCCGCGCGGCGAGGCCGATCTTGCCCATAAGATCGGCCATTCCGTCGGCCTGCGGCCGAACGACCCGGATCTGCCGGTGGAGGCCCTGTCGGGCGGCAATCAGCAGAAGGTAGTCGTCGGCCGCTGGCTGGCGACCGGCCGCAAGCTGCTGATTGCCGAAGATCCGACTGCCGGCGTCGACATCGGCGCGCGTGCGGAGATCTACCGTCTGATCACCCAGGCACTCGAGGCCGGTCTCGCGGTTGTCGTGGTGTCGACGGATTTCGAGGAAATCGCCCATATCTGCCACCGCGCGCTGGTCTTCTCGCGCGGCAAAATCGTCAGTGAACTGATTGGAAGCGCCCTGACGACGGAGGCGGTCATCACAGCCGCATCCGCATCGGAAGCCGCTTGAGCCATCGGGAGAACAGCCATGCAATCCATTGAATCCACGGCGTTGGAGCCGACCAAGAGCGAAATGGCCGGCCTGTCCACAGGCCAGAAGATCGGACGCCTGATCCCGGTTTACGGGCTGGTGATCCTGACCGTCGGCCTGATCGTGATCTTCTCGATCCTGCTGCCCGA
The DNA here is from genome assembly GCF_014193215.1 of Rhizobium sp. BK112. Taxonomy (NCBI): domain Bacteria; kingdom Pseudomonadati; phylum Pseudomonadota; class Alphaproteobacteria; order Hyphomicrobiales; family Rhizobiaceae; genus Rhizobium; species Rhizobium sp. BK112. The sequence continues at coordinate 216,395 of NZ_JACHYZ010000006.1, read as the reverse complement.
TACGTTCCCGACCGTGTTGAATATCCGCTCGATCGTCTCCGACAAGGCAATCATTGCGCTTCTGTCGCTCGCCGCGATGATCCCGATGGCGTCGGGCCGCATCGATCTCACTGTCGGTTATGGCATCGTGCTCTGGCACATTCTCGCCATCAGCCTGCAGACGGCCTACGGCCTGCCCTGGCCGGTCGCAGTCTTCTTCGTTCTCGCACTCGGCGTCTTCACCGGCTTCATAAACGGCCTGCTGGTGGAGGTCGCGAAGATCGACAGCTTCATCGCGACGCTCGGCACAGGAACGGTTCTTTACGCGCTTGCCCTCTGGCACACCGGTGGGCGACAGGTGGTCGGCGTCCTGCCGGAAGGTTTCTATGCGCTGAACGGCACCATGCTGTTCGGCCTGCCGATCACCGGCTTCTACGTGCTGCTGATCGCAATCTGCATGTGGATCGTGCTCGAATACCTGCCGATCGGCCGGTATCTCTACGCCATCGGCGCCAATCCGAAGGCCGCCGCCCTCAATGGCATTCCGGTCCGCAAATTCGTGATCGGCGCCTTCGTCACCTCGGGGCTGCTGGCGGCCCTGACCGGGGTCCTTCTCGCCTCGAAGCTGCGGATCGGCCAGGCAAGCGTCGGCCTCGAATATCTGCTGCCGGCGCTTGTTGGCGCATTTCTCGGATCGACGACGATCAAGCCCGGACGGGTGAACGTCTGGGGCACCTTGATCGGCGTCATCATCCTGGCGGTCGGAATTTCCGGAATTCAGCAATTCGGCGGGTCGTTCTTCGTCGAACCGCTGTTCAACGGCGTCACCCTGCTGATTGCCATCGGCATAGCAGGTTACGCCCAGCGCAAACGCGGAGCTGTGAGGAGGATCACACCCGCATCCAAATGAGGATGCCGGCTCATGTCGGCATTTCACAACAAACAAAATGGAGGAGTGAACATGAAGCGCAGAATGTTATTGCAGGCAACGGTCGCAACCGTCGCCGTTATGCTGAGCATCCCGGCATTGGCCGATTCCATGGCCGACGCCAAGGCCGTGGTCGACAAGTATGCTTCCAAGGTGAGCGCCTGGGATGGCCCGACGAGCGGCCCCAAGGGCGCGACCGGAAAGAACATCGTCATTCTTGCCGCCGATATGAAGAACGGCGGCATCCTCGGCGTGGTCAATGGCGTTCAGGAAGCGGCAGGCGCGCTGGGCTGGACGGTGAAGGCGCTCGACGGCGCCGGTTCGATCGGCGGGCGGACCGCCGCCTTCGGCCAGGCCATGGCGCTGAAGCCGGATGGTATCATCATCAACGGCTTCGACGCGGTCGAGCAGAAGCCGGCGATGGAAGCGGCCAAGGCTGCCGGCATTCCGATGGTTTCCTGGCATGCGGCGTCGGCTGTCGGTCCGGTTCCCGAAGTCGGTGTCTTCGCAAACGTCACCACCGATGCGATGGAAGTGTCGAAGTCCGCGGCGGATTGGGCCTTTGCCGATGCCGGCGGCAAGCCCGGCGTCATCATCTTCACCGACTCCACCTATGCGATCGCGATCGCCAAGGCCGATCGCATGAAGAAGGAGATCGAGGATCTCGGCGGCACGGTGCTCGAATATGTCGACACGCCGATTGCCGAAACCTCTCAGCGCATGCCGCAGCTCACCACCTCGCTTCTGCAGAAATATGGCGCGAAGTGGACGCATTCCCTGGCGATCAACGACCTCTACTACGACTTCATGGGACCTTCGCTCGCCTCGGCCGGTATTGCAGGCGACGGAAAACCGGTGAACGTCGCCGCCGGCGACGGTTCGGAGAGCGCCTATCAGCGGATCCGCGCCAAGCAGTTCCAGGCCGTCACGGTCGCCGAGCCGCTCAACCTTCAGGGCTGGCAACTCGTCGACGAATTGAACCGCGCCTTTGCCGGCGCTCCCTGGTCGGGCTACGTCTCGCCGCTGCATGTGGTAACGAGCGCAAACGTCGAGTTTGACGGCGGACCGAAGAACAGCTTCGATCCCGACAACGGTTACCGCGATCAATACAAGAAAATCTGGGGCAAATAAGCCTTTCAGTCAGGGCGTATCGACCGATACGCCCTGATACTCCGACAACACACCACCATCGATCCAGCTCCGGCGAGTTTTGGAAAAGAGACCCCATGATCATTCGTTATGCTTTGTTTGAAGGCGAAATCCATCCCGGCAGAGAAGCGGAATTCCGCGCATTCGTGCGGCAGCGGCTCGTCCCTCTCTGGACGAAGTTTCCGGGCGCCGAGGAAATCCGGGTACTGGACGGAATGGAACGAGACGAAGGCGCCCCGATCTATGCCATGGCGCTCGCCATTCGTTATCCCGATATGGATGCGGTGAAGGCGGCACTGCTTTCCGATGTGCGGTCCGAGAGCCGCGAAGTCACCGGCGAACTCCTGCAACTCTTCACCGGCAAGGTGCATCACCACGTATTCTCGGCCAACGAATACGCACCGGCCTGACATCAGGCGAGTTTGACGTCGACGCCGGTTCGGGCGAAGGTCGGTTACTCCGGCCGCCGCCTGCTCTTATCAACAGAAGAGACCTATTAAGCGCCCGCGGACGACCGTCCCAGGCGCTTTTTTCACGCCTGCTCACCCCCATCATCCTGCGAAGGTGCCGGATGCGATCGTTCCGGATGCTCGACTTTTGGGGACAATTTTCCACCAGCGACGCTTTTATTAAACTAAATAGTCTACCGATTTAGTAGATTATCCGCCATTTTACCGTGCATCGTTCCTGCAAACAACAATCCGAAACGGGAAGATCGACGATGACATTGGCAAAGACATTCAAAATTGCGTTGTTCAGTCTGCTTGGTCTCAGTGCCGTTCACGGTCCGGCGGCGGCCCAGGCAGATGCCCCCCTGCTTGCCAAAGTGCCGCCAGGCACGGTGCTGACGATCGGCGATCCGGTCACCCAGAAAGCCCTCGAAGTGTCCGGCCTCGACAAAGAGCTCAGTTTTGAAGTGAAATGGGCCAATATCAGCGGCGGGCCGCAGACCTCGGAAGCTTTCCGCGCCCATGCGCTCGATGTCGGATCGGTGGCCGAGATCCCCTCGATCTTCGCCAACTGGAACAACCTGCCCGTCCGCAATATCGCCTATCGCGAACGCCGTGACCCGATTGCCAATCCCATCTACCGCTTCGGTATCGCACCCGGCGCAGCCGTCAAGACGCTCGCCGATTTCCGCGGCAAACGCATCGCCTTCAGCCCGGGCCAGGCCCAGGGCACGCTCGTCCTTCGGGCACTGCATGCGGCAGGTTTGAAAAGCAGCGACGTCACCCTGGTGGAACTGCCGAGCACCGGCGACGTCTATCCGAAGGCATTGGCGAGCAAGCAAGTCGATATCGCGCCGCTCGGCGGTGTCTATATCAGGCGCTACATCGGCCAATATGGATCGGACGGAGCGACCCTCGTGGAGCATGGCCTGCGGGACGATCCGAGCCATCTTTATGCGCCGCAATGGGTTCTCGATGATCCCGCCAAGGCGGCAGCTCTCGCCGAATATGTGGGCCTGTGGGCACGCGCCACCGAATGGGTGAACCGCAATCCGGACCTCTGGATCAAGGAATATTATGTCGGTCAGCAGGGCCTCAGCCAGGAGGATGGGGAATTTCTCGTCAAGCTGACCGGCGAACAGATCGTTCCCGCCGATTGGGGCGAAGTGAAGAAGCGCCACCAGGAAACCATCAATCTGCTGGCGGACGAGCTCGGCTACCAATCTTTCGATGTGGAAAGGATTTTCGACAACCGTTTCGAAAAGCTCGGTGCCGCGGCTCTCGCCAAGAGCCAGTAACGTTCGACATCCCTTCGGAGAGGAGACCTGAAGCATGGCAACCACTTGGGATGCAGATGAGGCGAAACTATCCCTGACATCAGGCGGGAGAGTTGCGCATCGAGTTTCACGAACGGCAAGGCCGGCCGGCTCGACTGGCTCCGCCGGCCCTCGCACCCGTCGTAGGCTGGGTCCCGGACCCGCGATCCCTTTCGGGCTGCAGATCGGGCCGGCATTGCTTGTCCTGACCTGGGTCATCGGCTCGGCGCTCGGATGGATCGACCCGCGCATCCTGTCAGCGCCGTGGACGGTCATCGAGGCTTTCGCAAGGCTGATAGAGCAGGGCCGCCTGCAGGACAATTTCGTGACGTCGGCGACCCGCGCCCTGCTCGGCCTGAGCATCGGATTGCTGATCGGTACGCTCCTGGCGGTTGTCGCCGGCCTGTCCCGGATCGGCGAAGCCCTGATCGATGGTCCGGTCCAGATCAAACGCGCGATCCCGACGCTGGCCTTGATCCCCTTGCTGATCCTGTGGTTCGGCATCGGCGAGGGCATGAAGGTCACCACCATCGTGCTTGCCGTCATCGTGCCGATTTACATCCACACCCATAATGCGCTCCGCAGCATCGACAGCCGTTATGTCGAACTGGCCGAGACGCTGCGCATGAGCCAGAAGGACTTCATCCTTCAGGTGGTGCTGCCGGGCGCCTTGCCGGGTTTTCTCCTGGGTCTGCGGTTTGCCGTCACCCTCTGCTGGGTCTCTCTCGTCGTGGTCGAGCAGATCAACGCTACCAGCGGGCTCGGCTACATGATCGATCTTGCCCGCAATTACGGGCAGACCGACGTCATTCTCGTCGGCCTGGTGGTCTATGTGCTGTTGGGTCTCGTTTCGGACGGTCTCGTCCGTCTGCTCGAACGGAGGGTCCTCTCATGGCGCCGCACCCTGGCAAATTGAAGCCTGCGACCAAGGCCGTCCACGTGCGAAACCTCGTACGCCGGTTTGCGAAAAAGACCATCCTTGACGGCGTCGATCTCGACATCGAGGAAGGCGAATTCGTCGCCCTGCTCGGCCGCAGCGGCTCCGGCAAAAGCACGTTTTTGAGAGCTCTTGCCGGCCTCGATCACGATGTCCAGGGCACCGGCACCCTCGAGACGCCGGAAAGCCTTTCGGTGGTTTTCCAGGATGCCCGCCTGCTGCCGTGGCGCAGCGTGATCCAAAACGTTACGCTCGGCCTGGCCGGCACCACCGGTCAGGAGGAGGGAAGGAAGGCTTTGGCGGAAGTGGGACTTGAAGGCCGGGAAACGGCGTGGCCGAACCAGCTTTCGGGCGGCGAGCAGCAGAGGGTCGCCCTTGCCCGTTCCCTGGTGCGGGAGCCGGCCCTGCTTCTCGCCGATGAGCCGTTCGGCGCGCTCGACGCGCTGACCCGGCTGAAGATGCACGATCTGCTGCGGGAATTGTGTGCAAGGCACCGTCCTGCGGTGCTGCTCGTCACGCACGACGTCGGCGAGGCGATTTCGCTGGCCGACCGGATACTGGTCCTCGACGAAGGCCGTCTCATCGAGGATCTCAAGATCGATCTGCCGACGCCGCGCGATCATGGCGATCCGCGCTTTGCACAATTCCGCGCCCACCTCCTCAGCCGGCTCGGGGTCGACCTCCCGGGCCGCAAGGCTGCCTGAAACGGGCAGCAGCTCAATTTGATCTGGAGATAAGCCAATGAGCACATCGAAACGGCAAATGCGGCTTGGCGCGTTCATCATGGCGACCGGCCATCATATCGCCGCCTGGCGCCATCCGGAGGCGCAGGCCGATGCCGGCCTCAATATCGATCACTACCGGGAGCTCGCCCAAACCGCCGAGCGCGGCAAATTCGATCTCGTCTTCGTCGCAGATAGTCCTGCGGGATGGGACCGCACCAAGGACCCGGAAGCGCTTCGCCGCACCGCCCAGGGCGCGCATTTCGAGCCCCTGACCCTCTGGGCCGCCCTCTCGCAGGTCACCAAGCATATCGGCTTCGTCGCCACCGCATCGACGACCTATGAGGATCCCTATCTTCTCGCCCGCAGGTTTGCGTCGCTGGACTATATCTCCAAGGGCCGTGCGGCCTGGAACGTCGTCACGACGGGCGCGGATGTTTCGAAGAATTTTTCGATCGCCGGCCATCCCGCCCATGCCGATCGTTATGAGCGGGCCGAGGAATTCGTCGACCTGGTGAAGGGCCTGTGGGATTCCTATGAAGACGACGCCTTCATCCGCGATAAGGAAAGCGGCGTCTATCTCGATCCCGACAAGGTGCATCTCGTCGATCACAAGGGCAAGTTCTTCTCGGTGGCCGGTCCGCTCAACGTCGGCCGTCCGGTTCAGGGCTATCCTGTCATCGTGCAGGCCGGCGCATCCGAACCGGGACGCGAGCTTGCCGCCCGCACGGCCGAGATGATCTTTACCGCCAACCAGACTCTCGAGGATGCGCAGGAATTCTACTCCGACGTCAAAGGGCGGCTCGCCCGCTACGGCCGCCGGCCGGACGAACTGCTGATCAGTCCCGGCATATTCCCCGTTCTCGGCGGCACGGAAGCCGAAGCCCAGGCGAATTACGACTATATCCAATCCCTGGTTCATCCCTCCATTGCCTGGAATATCCTCGCCCGCCACTACCGGGGCGTCGACCTTTCCGGCTACTCGCTTGATGATCCCGCCCCGCCCCTGCCCGATAATACCGAACTCAACAAAAGCCGCCTCAAGCTGGTTTCCGATCTGGTGTCGCGCAACAATCTGACACTGCGCCAGTTCTATCTGGCGGTCGCCACCGCTCGCGGCCACCGGACGGTTGTCGGAACACCCGAGCAGATCGCCGATGCGATGCAAACATGGTTCGAGAACGGAGCCGCCGACGCCTTCAACATCATGCCGCCGGTGCTGCCCACGGCGCTGACCGATTTCGTCGATCAGGTCGTCCCCATCCTGCGCAAGCGCGGCCTGTTCCGGCACGAATATGAAGGCACGACGCTGCGGGAGAACCTCGGCCTCCAGCGCCCGCCGAACGGCTTCGCACTTCAGGTGCAGCAGCAAAAGGCGCAGGCCGCCGTATGATCTCCCGGGGGCTTCCCGGTTTCCGTGTTCCGATCACCGACAGAACTGCAGCATCGCATGAGCAATCATTCCGAATTTCTCTGGTATATTCCCAACGACGTCAGACCCGGTCATCGCGGCGATTCCGCTGTCGAGAACCACAACAGCCTGGATACGCTGACCAGCCATGCGCGGGCGCTCGAAGAGCATGGCTGGAAGGGGGCGCTCATTGGCACCGGTTGGGGCCGCCCCGACACGTTCACCGTCGCGGCCTCGCTCGCCGCACGGACCACCACCTTCGAACCGCTCATCGCGATCCGCCCTGGCTATTGGCGACCGGCGAATTTCGCATCCGCGGCGGCGACACTGGACCACCTCACAGGTGGGCGGGTGCGGATCAACATTGTGTCGGGCAAGGACAACTTAGCCGCCTACGGCGACAGCGAGGGCGATCAGGCGCATCGTTATAGCAGAACCAGGGAGTTCATGCGTCTGGTCCGCCGATTGTGGACGGAAGAAAACGTCACCTCGGCGGGCGAGCACTTCCGGGTCGCCGAATCCACCGTGGTGCCGCGCATCGAGGTTCGTGGCGACCGTCGGCACCCCAAATTCTATTTTGGCGGTGCCTCGGAGGCGGCCGAGCGGGTGGCCGCGACCGAGGCCGATGTCCAGCTTTTCTGGGGTGAGCCGTTGGATGGTGTCCGCGAGCGGATCGACCGGCTCAAGGCGCTGAGCCGGGAGCTCGACCGCGACCTCCCGCCGCTGGAATTCGGCCTGCGGATCACGACGCTGGTCCGCGACACCACGGAACAGGCCTGGGCCGATGCCGAGGCGAAGGTCGCCGAGATGGCGAGAAACAAAGGTACCGGCTGGCACGATCACCAGCGCGTGCTCGCCGTCGGCCAGCAGCGGCTGCTTGAGCTCCATGAGCGCGGCGACGTCCTCGACGACAACCTCTATACGGCGCCGGGCAAGTTCGGCGGCGGCGGTGCCGGCACCACCTGGCTGGTCGGCTCGGCGGCGGATGTCGCCCGCTCGCTGCGCAAATACCAGGATCTCGGCATCACCCACTTCGTACTGTCCGACACGCCCTATCTCTCCGAGATCAGGCGGCAGGGCGATCAGCTCCTGCCGCTGCTACGCGGCTGAGGCAGAAGCAGGAATTCCTCGCCGCCCATGCGGATTGCCAGGCTACCTTCCCTCCCGGCATCGCCCAGCAAGCCGGCAACGTGGCGGAGAACGATATCGCCGATGGAATGAAAAGATGTCGTTGATGCTTTTGAAATGGTCGATGTCGACCGATAACAGGGCGGCATGGGTCAGGCTGGAACCGACCCAGTCCGGGTGCGGCATTCCCAATCCAGGCGCACGGCGCTGTCGAGCAGTTCCCGCCAGCTCGCTGCCGGGTTCTCGTCATGCTTTGACTCGGAAGAAGCCCGGCGTGCCACCTCCGCCCCATTTCTTTCCACGCCGCATCGTCCATGAGAACCTCTAACAATTCTCAAAGTGTTGGGCTTAACAACCGGCGAACTCCGTTGGTAGGCATCGACTCGCTGTCCTAATACATCCGGAAAGACTCGTAATTATTGTTGGTTCATTCCCCGAGATCATTGTTCGAATCGGGCGCAAGAAAAGCGCAACGGTCTAATCCCACAACATAAGATCTGTGTAAGCTCTGCCAGACAACTTATCATATTCTCCTGATGCGGGCATATGCCCATTGGATGCGCAAAATTCCGCGAAAATATACGAAAAGCGCAGCAGAATGACGCCCTGTCGGCTCCGTTTACACTCTCTAAAATATATTCGCCTAAATTTTTAGATGTCGGAGCGACGGTCTCAGGATCGTCACCTATGCCATGATGGCGCACCAGGCCCCCGAAATCTCGCATAATATCGACGTTGTTACTTTGACGCACCGCCTCGCATCTTGGGCGCGATGGCTCCGCGCACTCACAGGGTAAACGCGCAAGGGCATGCAAATGGCATCGTTCCAGCACGCAAAGGCGCCTTTCGGCGCATTCGGGGACAGCTCGAGGGCCTCGCATTTGAACGAGATATCACGCGCGACCCTGGCGGCCAGACACGTTTCAACAAACCTCGCCCACACGATGGAGAGTGCGAATGAAGAGCATTAAGAGTTTCGGGATCGCGGTGCGTCTCACCCTTGGCTTCAGCTTCCTGGTTCTGCTGATGGCCGGCCTGACCATCTATTCGGCGGTCAAGGTCGCTGAGATCAACGACAATCTTGAAACGATCAACGACGTCAACAGCGTCAAGCAGCGCTTTGCCATCAACTACCGCGGCAGCGTGCACGATCGGGCGATCGCCATCCGTGACGTCACTCTGGTGACCTCTGCCGATGAGCGGAAGACTGCCGAGGCATTGATCGAAAAGCTGGCCGCGTCTTACGCCGAGAATGAAAAGCGCATGGCGGAGATGGTTGCATCGCCGGCAGGTGCGACGGAACAGGAAAAGACCATTCTCAGCGAAATCGCCGACATCCAGGCGAAGACCAATCCGCTGGTCGCCCAGATCATTGCGCTGCAGGAGAAGGGCGACGGCGAGGCAGCCCGCAAGATCCTGCTCGAACAGGCGAGGCCGGCCTTCGTTGCCTGGCTTGGCGCCATCAACAAATTCATCGACTATCAGGAAGCGCTGAACAAATCGATCGGCGGCGAGGTTCGCAGCGCGGCGAGCGGCTTCAAGCCGATAGCGATGACTGCGCTCGGCATTGCGGCCGTTCTGTCCATCATTGCCGCTGCCATCACCGCACGCACGATCGTCGGCCCGCTGGCAAAGCTTCAGCTTTCCCTGAAAGCGATGGCGGAAGGCAATCTCGACGGCGATCGCCGCCTCGAGGCGCGCGGCGACGAGATTGGCAGGCTCGCACGGGCCGTGGCCGGCTTGCGCGACGCCATTTCGGCAAAGGCCGAACGGGAAGCCGATGCGGAAGCCAAGAGGTCGGTGGCGGAACGGCACCGGCTCGAGCAGGATGCCGGTGAACGTCGCACCCTGGCCGAGCAGACGGACCAGGCTGTCGGCCGGCTGGGCACCGCATTGCAGGCGCTGGCCGACGGTGACCTCACGCAGCAGATCGACACGCCGTTCATTCCGTCTCTGGAAAAGCTCAGAGCCGACTTCAATTCCGCGGTCGAAAAGCTCCGCGCCGCGATGCAGAAGGTTGCCCAGAACGCCAGCGCCATCGCCGGCGGCGCGCAGGAGATCCGCTCCGCCTCGGATGATCTCGCCAAGCGGACCGAACAGCAGGCTGCATCCGTCGAGGAAACGGCGGCTGCGCTGGAGGAGATCACCACCACCGTCGCCGACTCGAGCAACCGGGCTCAGGAAGCCGGCCAGCTCGTTCGCAAGACGAAGGAAAATGCGGAACGCTCGGGCAGCGTCGTTCGCGATGCGGTCGACGCCATGGGCAAGATCGAATCCTCCGCCACCGAAATCGGCAGCATCATCGGCGTCATCGATGAAATCGCCTTCCAGACGAACCTGCTGGCGCTGAATGCCGGCGTCGAAGCGGCGCGCGCCGGCGAAGCAGGCAAGGGCTTTGCCGTCGTCGCCCAGGAAGTGCGCGAGTTGGCGCAGCGTTCCGCCAAGGCGGCCAAGGAAATCAAGGAACTGATCAACGCGTCGAATGGCCATGTGAAAAGCGGTGTCGCCCTGGTTGGCGAGACCGGAAAAGCCCTGCAGGAAATTGCAGTGCAGGTACAGCAGGTCGACGGCAATGTCGTGGCGATCGTCGGCGCTTCGCAGGAGCAGGCGACGGGGTTGAAGGAGATCAATGCCGCCGTCAACAAGATGGATCAGGGCACCCAGCAGAACGCCGCCATGGTGGAAGAAGCGACAGCCGCCGCCCATAGCCTCGCCAAGGAAGCCGACGCGCTGTTCCAGTTGCTGGGCCAGTTCAACATCGGCGGAGCGGTGGCGCCGAAGCGCATATCGCAGCCCGCTGCCGTGGCACAGCATGCTCAACCGGTGGCCTCGCCGGCGCGCCAGATGATTGCCAAGGTGGGCAAGTCGTTCCAGGCGAATGGCAATGCGGCGCTGGCCGGCGATTGGGAAGAGTTTTAAGTCGAGCTGATCCCCCTCCAGCTTGTGCTGGAAAGCAAATGGTTACGAAGGGCAGCGTTTGCTGCCCTTCGTATTTTCATCCTAGGCCCGAGCCGGAACCTTGGCCGGAAGCAGGGCGTTGACCACGACCGCAACACCGATGTTTGCCGCAAGCGCCAGCAGTCCCGTGTAGACGGTGAAGGGTTCGCCGCCGAGGCTGATCAGGTGCAGAGGTTTCCAGCCGGCATCCCAGACGAGGAAGGTGCCGCCGCAGAAGCCGACGAACCAGCCGGCAAGCAGGCCGGGTGCGCGGAACCAGTTGGTATAGAGACCGAACACCAGGGCCGGAAGCGTCTGCAGGATCCAGATGCCGCCGAGCAGCTGCAGGTCGAGGGCGAATTGCGTCGGCAGGAAGATGATGACGAGAAGCGCACCGACCTTCACCACCAGCGACGTCACCTTGGCGACCTTGGCCTCACCCGCATCGCTGACATTGGGATCGACATAGGCTTTCCAGAAATTGCGGGTGAACAGATTGGCGGCGCCGATGCTCATCACCGCTGCCGGCACCAGCGCGCCGATGGCGATCGCCGCAAAGGCGAAGCCGGAGAACCAGCCCGAAAACAGCGTCTTGAACAACGTCGGAACGACATCATTGGCGCTGTCGAGCTTCAGGTTGGCGGCGTGTCCCATATAGCCGAGCAGCGCGAGAAGGCCGAGCAGCAGCGTATAGGCGGGCAGCATGATCGCATTCTTGCGGATCGTCTTGCCGCTGTTGGAGGCAAAGATGCCCGTCAGCGTATGCGGATACATGAAGGCCGCGAGCGCTGAACCCAAGGCGAGCGTGGCATAGGCGACATACTGATTGCCGCCGAGCAGCAGGCTGCCGGAACCCTTGGCCTGGAAGGCCGCGTCAGCCGAGGCAAAGACATTGGCGTAGCCTCCGAGCTTCGACGGGATCAATGCGACGGCTGCGATCACGACGATATAGATCATGATGTCCTTGACGAAGGCGATCAGAGCCGGCGCGCGCAGACCCGCTGAATAGGTGTAGAGCGCCAGCACGATGAAGGCGATCGCCAGCGGCAGTTCGCCATGCAGCCCGAGTGCCTTCAGCACCGCCGTCATGCCGACGAGCTGCAGGGCGATGTAGGGCATGGTGGCGATGACGCCGGTTGCCGCCACCGCGAGTTCGAGACTGCGCGATCCGTATTGACCGTGAACGACGTCGGCCGCCGTCACATAACCGAAATCCTTGGCGCGTTTCCACAGAACCGGCATGACCATGAAGACGAAGGGATAGACGACGATGGTATACGGCAGCGCGAAGAAGCCGTAGGCGCCGACGGTATAGACCAGCGCCGGGACGGCGATCACGGTGTAGGCGGTATAGAAATCACCGCCGACGAGGAACCAGGTGATCCAGGTGCCGAAGTTGCGTCCGCCAAGGCCCCATTCATCGATATGGGCGAGTGTCTCCGGCTTGCGCCAGCGGCTGGCGACGAAGCCCATGACGGTGACGAGCGCGAAAAAGAAGATGAAGACGGCAAGCGCCGTGCCGTTGATGTCAGTCGTCATGGCGGGTGCTCCGATAGGCGATCCAGGTCAGCGTCGCGGTGATCGGCACCCAGAGAAGCTGATACCAGTAGAAGAACGGAAAGCCGAAAAGAGACGGCTCGCGGAGATTGTAGAATGGCGGCCAGAGCAGACCTATAAACGGAATGACAAGCAGCCAGAGCGCTGCCTTGCTACGTGGTTTTTCCATGTCGGGATCCCTTTCAGGCGCCGCGGGCGGCGGTCGCCATGTTCCAGTTGTCGGCGTGGAAGGCAGGTCTGTCAGCCGGCGGCCGCGGCAGGCCCGGTTCGGGTCGCTTGCGGTTTTCCGGTCGATCGGAAGCTGATGTAACGCATGTGAATTCCTCCCAACGGCTCGCACTCGGCCAGCCGTGAGGGGAGTCCTAGGGCGCTGGTTTCATCCCCACAAGATGGGTGCAAGGGTGAAATGCCGGGGCCTACCCAGAAGTGGGTAGGCGCGAATTCACGTCGACTTTTGCAACGATGCCGTGGTCGAGCGCATAGCGGATGAGGCCGGCCGTGGTTGCGATGCCGAGCTTTTTCTTGAGATTCTTGCGATGGGTTTCCGCCGTGGCGGAGCTTATCCCGAGCGCCTCGGCGATCTCCCGGTTGCTCCTGCCGGCAACGATCAGCCCGAGAATGTCGCGTTCGCGCGGTGTCAGGGGATCGCTCCCCTCCTCCACCCGCTCGCCCATCAGCGCGTCGAAGACACCGGAGGAGAAATAGGTGCCGCCACCTGCCACGGTCTCGATGGCCGAGACGATCTCGTCGGTCGAGACGTCCTTCAGGATATAGCCGGCAGCGCCATGCATGACCGAGGAGGAAATATATTCGCGGCTGTCATGCATCGAGAGCATCACCACCCGCGCCTGGGGCAGTTCGTTCCGGAACAATTCGATCGCATCGATGCCGCTCAGCTTCGGCATGTTGATATCCATCAGCACCACTTGCGGCAGCACCTGCCGGCCGATGTCGAGCCCCGTTTGCGCAAGCCCGGCCGTGCCGGCGACTTCGATATGGTCGAATGTTTCGAGCACTGCCTTCAACCCGTCCAGCACCAGCGGATGGTTGTCGATCAACAGCACCTTGATTTTCAGGCGTTCCGTCATGCGGCTTCCGCCTGCCGATCGGCGGGACGATTGGCCGATTTCGGCAGCATCGCCGTCAGCGTCGTGCCGGTCTCGCTGCTGTTGATCAGCAACAGACCGCGGAAGTGGGCCATCCGTTCCTGCATGTTGCGCAGGCCAAGACCCGATCTGCCGGATAAGTCGCCCCTGGCGCCGTCGAAGCCGGTGCCGTTGTCGGTGACGGTCATGCGGGCGCGGCCGCCGTCGCTCCAGAGCTTGACCGAGAGTTTGGAGGCGCCCGAGTGGCGTTCGACATTGTTGAAGGCTTCCTGGGCGACGCGATAAAGCGCGGTGCTCGCCTCGGCCTTCAGCGTGTCGGTGAAGCCCGAAGCATCGATCTTCGTCTCGATCCCCGTCCGCTCGGCGAAATGATAACACAGCGCCTCTAACGCCGCCGTCAGGCCGAGATCGTCGAGCACACGCGGCCGCAGATCGTGCGACAGCCGCCTGATCTCCTTGATGGCGCCGTTCAGCGCCTCGACGCCGCGGTCGATGGTAAGAGCGGCATCGTCGACATTGGTCCTGACCTTGCGGCCGGCAAGGTCCATCGCATAGCGCACGCCGACGAGATTCTGGGAAATGCCGTCATGCAGCTCGCGCGCAAGCCGCGCGCGCTCTTCTTCCTGGGTGTCGATGACCCGCTGCGTCAGCGCCTTGAGCCGGCTGTCGGCCATGCGGCGCTCGTGGAAAGTCAGCAGCATGCAGGTGGTGAAAACGACGAGCACCGAAGGCACGGCGATCAGCGCGACGATGATGAAGGTCCGTCTGATGTTGGCGCGCATGTCGGCATTGGCGGCGGCACTCTGGGCAAAGACATCGTCGAGGTAAACGCCGGTGCCGACCACCCAGTGCCACTTGTCGAGACTGACGACGAAGGAGAGCTTGTCGGCGATCTGTCCGGTCGATGGTTTCTGCCATTTGTACTGATGCAGGCCGCCGCCCGCTTTTGCCGTGGCGATCAGTTCGGCAATGACCTTGTCGCCATCCGGATCGGTCAGGTCGAGCCAATTGTGCCCGTGCCGGAACGTCTGGCGCGGATGGACGATATTGTTGCCGTCATAGTCGTAGACGAAGAAATATCCGTCCTTGCCGTAGTCGAGCGAGGTCAGAATCGCCGCCACCTGCTGCTTGGCAGCCTCGTCGTCGGCGCCGGCCTTGTCGTAGATCGTCTGGATGGCGGACAGGGCAAGGTTGGTCAGATTGAGGATTTCGGCTTCCTTGGTCTTCAGCATGTTCTGCTCGAACGTATCGATGCTGTTCTTGGCGAGGTTTGCCGATTGCCATGTGATGAAGGTGGTGATCGCAAGGATCGAAATGACGAGCGGGACGATCGCCAATGCGATGATCTGGTGTCGTAGCGTCAACGATCATTCCTCCCGAGAATGTGTGCCCGGAATTATGCCCTTTGCCGAATGCGAGTCCAGCGGCTTGTCCGCGCGGCCGCGCCAGCGCTATTCCAGCGGCACGAACAGACCGAGCTTGACGTCGCGCAGCACGACATTCGTGTGCATGCGGCGGATCTGCGGATTGTCTGCCATGATCAGCGCAGCGATATCGTCATAATGTTCGACGTCGCGGGCGGTGACGATCGCGATCAGATCGACCGCGCCCGTGACGTAATAGACCTGCTGTATGTGATCCTGCTTCTCCGCCCACAGGCGGAACTTCGCCAGCGCGTCGTAATTGTCCCGCTCGATCTCCATCCCGACGATGAACACCATCGCCGTTCCCGTCGCCTTGCGGTCGACGACGGCCACCTCCGCCTTGATGATCCCCTCCTCGCGCAGCCGCTTCAACCGTCTTTGCACGGCCGAGACCGACAGCCCGATCCGTTCGGCGATCGTTTCGGCTTTCAGCTGGCAGTCGCGCTGAACGATATCGAGAATGTCACGGTCAAAACGATCCAGTTGTTCCATTGTTCAGTCCAATTCTCGCTGCGGCACTTCGCGGTTTCTGCCGCATTCGCCGCGTGAGGAAGATTATTTTGCACAAATTATGCAGAAGAGACAAAAATTGCGCGAAAAAACCGCGTTATTTTATCATTATCCTTCGCAAATCCAGTCCAGCCGGAACCATGCATGTCGGATCAACCCTTTCCTGCTCTTCGCGTCGAAGATCTTCATAAAAGCTTCGGCTCGCAAGAGGTTCTCAAGGGTATTTCGGCGGAGGCCCACAAGTCTGACGTGATTTCGATTATCGGCTCGTCGGGCTCCGGCAAGAGCACCTTTCTCAGATGCATCAATTTCCTGGAAACCCCGGATCGTGGGCGCATCGCCGTGAACGGCGAGGAAATCGTGCTGGAAATGGGCCGGGACGGCCGGCTGCAGCCGCGCAGCTGGCGGCAGATCGAACGGCTGCGGACCGGGCTCGGGATGGTCTTTCAGAGCTTCAATCTCTGGGCTCATCGGACGGTGCTGGAAAACGTCATCGAGGCGCCGGTGCACGTGATGGGCATTCCGCGGCGCGAGGCCGTCGAAAAAGCCGAGGCCCTGCTCCACAAGGTCGGGCTCTTCGACAAGCGTCACGCCTATCCGGCTTTCCTCTCCGGCGGCCAGCAGCAGCGCGCGGCGATTGCCAGAGCCCTCTGCGTCGATCCCGATGTCATGCTGTTCGACGAACCGACATCGGCGCTTGATCCGGAGCTGGTCGGCGAGGTCCTGAAAGTCATCCGCGATCTCGCGGAAGAAGGCCGGACCATGCTGATCGTCACGCATGAAATGCGCTTTGCCCGCGATGTCTCGAGCCGTGTTCTCTTCCTGCATCAAGGACGGATCGAGGAGGAAGGTCCGCCGGAGCAGATTTTCGGGGCGCCGGTCAGCGCCCGCTGCCGGGAATTCACCGGTCTCAGCGCCCACTGATGCCGACCGCTCTCTCATCGACAACACAAACCAGGAGAATCCTGCGAATGAAACTGCTCCCCACGCTTTTCGCCGGCGCGGCACTCGTGCTTTCCGCCGTCACCGCACAGGCCGAAGTCCGCTTCGGCGTCATGAACGAATCCTATCCGCCCTTCTTCGCCAAGGACGCGTCGGGCCAATGGCAGGGATGGGAAATCGACCTGATGAATGCCGTCTGCGAAGAGATGAAGGAGAAATGCTCGATCGTCGACATTTCCTGGGACGGTCTCATTCCGGCGCTCCAGAGCAAGAAGTTCGACGTGATCTGGTCGTCGATGTCGAACACCGCGGAACGCTCGAAGGTGATCGACTTCACCGACAAATATTACAACACGCCAAGCACCCTGATCGGTCCCAAGGACCAGAAGCCGGGCGCCACCGCCGAGGACGTGAAGGGCAAGACCATCGGCATCCAGGTGTCGACGATCCAGTCGGAATATTACAAGAAGTATTTCGCCGGCGCTGCCGAGGAAAAGACCTACCAGACGCTCGACGAGGCTTTTCAGGACCTCGCCTCCGGCCGTATCGACTATGTCTTCGGCGATTCACTGGCGCTTGACGCTTTCCTGAAAAGCGATGGCGGCAAGGATTGCTGCGCAAAGGCGGGCGACGTCGCCGACGACAAGGAGATCCTCGGCGCCGGCGTTTCGGGCGGCCTGCGCAAGGAAGACACGGAGCTGAAGGCCAAGCTGAACGCGGCCATCGCTGCAGTCCGTGCCAACGGCCAGTATGACGCCATCACCAAGAAATACTTCGATTTCGACATCTACGGCGCGAAGTAAGCAGTCCTGAGAATGGCGACCGCGCAACAAGGTATTCTGGACCTGCTGTCTCCCTATCCTCCGGGATGGGGCGGCGTTCTCTTGGCAGGTGCGGTCTCCACGGTCGCCATCTCGGCTTGCGCTTTCGCGATCGGCCTCCTGCTCGGCACGGGCGGCGCGCTGGGGAAGCTTTCGGGCAATCGCCTGCTCCACCTGCTGCTCGATCTCTATACCACGCTGATCCGCGCCGTTCCCGAACTGATCCTGATCGTCGGGCTCTATTATGCCGGCACCGACGGCCTCAACCGGCTGCTCGCCGTGTTCGACCTGCCGCCGGTCAATGTGAATGGTTTCGTCGCGGCCGTTGCGGTGCTGGGCTTCGTGCAGGGCGCCTACATGACGGAGGTGCTGCGCGGCGCGATCCTCGCCATTCCCGTCGGCCAGATCGAAGCTGCCAAGGCTTTCGGCATGGGGCCGGTGCTGCGGTTTCGCCGCGTCCTGCTGCCGGCGCTCTTGCCGAACGCCCTGCCGGGTCTTGCCAATCTGTGGATGTCGGTCACCAAGGACAGCGCGCTGGTCGCCGTCGTCGGCTATCAGGAACTGGCGCTCGCCACCCGTCTTGCCGGGGCAAGCACAAAACACTACTTCGTCTTTTTCCTTGCTTCGGCCCTTCTCTACCTCGCCATCACGCTCGTTTCCAACCTCGTCTTCAAACTGATCGAGGGACGGGTACGGCGGGGGCAGCCGCGCCTTGCCTGAAGAAAGCGCCCCATGAGTTTCACCTGGATCTCTTCCTATTGGCCGCTGCTTCTGACGGGCGCCTGGCAGACCATTTGCCTGCTGGTGATCTCTGTGGTGTTCGGCTTTGCCCTCGCCATCGGCCTCGCCTTCGCGCAAGTCAGCGGCGGCAGGCTGACGCGTCTACTGGCGCGGGGCTACTGCACCTTCTTCCGCGGCACGCCGCTGCTGATACAGCTGTGGCTTCTCTACTATGGGGTGGGATCGCTGCTGCCGATGATCCCCGGTATCCGCCAGAGCCTGTTCTGGCCGATCCTGCGCGAGGGCTTCTTCTTCGCCGCCGTCAGTTTCACCCTGAACTATGCGGCCTATGAGGCGGAGGTATTGCGCGGCGCGCTGCTCGCCGTTCCCAAGGGTGAGCTCGAAGCCGGCCGGGCCTTCGGCCTGTCGCCCTGGATGCTGACCCGCCGCATCTGGCTGCCGCGCGCCATTCGCATCGCCCTGCCGACCATTGCCGGAGAGATCGTCATGCAGCTCAAGGCGACGCCGCTCGCCTTTACGGTCACGGTGATGGATCTCTATGCCGTGGCGAACAAGGTCCGGCAGGACACGCTGCTCGTCTATGAACCACTGCTGGTCGTCACCCTCTTTTATCTCGCCTTGACTGCAGTTGTCGCCCGCGTCTTCCGAGGTCTCGAAGCGCAGGTGCCGGTTCGCCGCTAGGCGGACGGAAAGGGACTGGCCCATGAACTACCTCGCGCACGAACCACGTGCATCTCGCCCACTTTGTTATGAAAAGCCCGCCGCCGGTCATGGCGCGACGGCCTGAATGGAGACCTCTTCATGAGCACGACGCGAATTCTCGATGGCGGCATGAGCCGCGAGCTACTGCGGCTGGGCGCCGAACTGAAACAGCCGGAATGGTCGGCATTGGCGCTGATCAACGCGCCTGATATCGTTCGCAAGGTCCACCAGGAATTCATTGCCGCCGGCTCCGAGGTCGTGACGACGAACAGCTATGCTCTGGTGCCCTTTCACATCGGCGAGGATCGGTTTTGGAAGGAAGGGCCGGCGTTGATCCGTCTCGCCGGTCGGTTAGCCCGCGAGGCGGCTGATGCCGTCTCGGATCGCAAGGTGCTGGTCGCCGGCTCGCTGCCGCCGATCTTCGGCTCATACGAGCCGCAGAACTTTCAGCCGTCGCGGGTGCAGGACTATCTCGAGGTGCTCGTCGAAAACCTCGGCCCCTTCGTCGATATATGGCTCGGCGAGACGCTGAGCCTGATCGCCGAGGCGGAAGCCGTCCGCAAGGCGGTGGCGGCATCAGGCAAGCCGTTCTGGATTTCCTTCACATTGGCGGATGACGAGGCAGCCATCGGAGGCGGCGAACCGAAGCTTCGCTCCGGCGAAACTGTCGCTGACGCGGCGTCCTGGGCGGTGTCATCGGGCGCTGAAGCCTTCCTGTTCAATTGCAGCAAGCCCGAGGTCATGCAGGCGGCCGTGGAGACGGCGGCGCGCATCTTCCGGACAATGGACGCTTCCATCGAGATCGGCGTCTATGCCAACGCCTTCGAAGGGGAAACAGGCGAAGCGGCCGCCAATGAAGGCCTGCATGAAACGCGCAACGATCTGAATGACGATGCCTATTCGCGTTACGCCTGCTCCTGGGCCGAAGCCGGCGCGACGATCATCGGCGGCTGCTGCGGGATCGGCGCCGCCCATATCCATCGGCTCAAGAAGACGCTCTTGGGTTGACGCGGCACGTGGGCCGCGCCGCCGCAACTGTTATTCAGCTTTCGGCGCCGTTTTCTGCAGCTCGAGGAGGAGCTTGATCAGCTTCGGCGCCATCTCCCTTATTTCTGAAAGATGGACGGCGCTCAGCCGCGTCAGCAGCGCGTCCGCCTTGTCGGTCAGCAGAATCGTCTGGCGGCGCCTGTCGGCCGG
Source organism: Rhizobium sp. BK112 (assembly GCF_014193215.1). Taxonomy (NCBI): domain Bacteria; kingdom Pseudomonadati; phylum Pseudomonadota; class Alphaproteobacteria; order Hyphomicrobiales; family Rhizobiaceae; genus Rhizobium; species Rhizobium sp. BK112. The sequence goes on along the minus strand of NZ_JACHYZ010000006.1, from coordinate 196,439 downwards.
ATCGGCATGACGTTCGACCAATCCGGCATCCGACAGCCGCCCGACAAGTTCGGTCGCCGTATGCGGCGCGATGATCAGCCGCTCGGCCAGCATGCCGATGGTTACGGCACCGCCGCGTTGTCCCTTGATCGCCAGCAGCGCCTGATGCTGTTGCGTCGGCAGTCCTTCCGACTGGGCGGCGGAGGCGCTGAAGTCCATGAACTGGCGAAGCGCGAAACGGAGGTCGGCGAGAGCCTGGTAATCTTCCTGTCTGAGCGGCGGCGCGGTCTTCCTCAAAGCCATTCTCCTTTGCCGCAGCGGCTGCCCAGTTGGAAGCCATTCGGCCATCTCGAATAGAGGAGCAGTCGCCAGCCGGTCAAGGGAGGCATCTTACGAGGCATTATCGTCTTCATGTTTTCGTCCATTGATTTATATCGTATCACGATATATTGACGCCCCTCGAGCGTATCCGTTTCCGCGTAGCAGAGGCTTCCATGGCGCAGCATCAACCAAGCAACCGGCCGCACGATTTCACCGGCGGTCTTTCCCGGCGCGAGGCCGGAGATTTCACCACCGACCGGCGGGTCCTCCTGCTGGTTGGCATGTCCATCATTGTCGGCACGGCAGGCGCGTTTGCCGCCTGGTGTCTCGTCAGCCTCATCGCGCTGGTGACGAATGCAATCTGGTTCGGGCAGATCGGCATCCGGCCCGCCTCTCTGGCCGCCGTGCCGCGCTCGCTGTGGGGGGTGCTCGTTCCGCCGCTCGGCGGGCTGGTCATCGGGCTGATGGCCCGCTTCGGGTCGGAGAAGATACGCGGCCACGGCATTCCGGAGGCGATCGAGGCCATCCTGATCGGCGGCAGCCGGATGTCGCCGAAGGTTGCGGTGCTGAAGCCGCTGTCATCAGCGATCTCCATCGGAACCGGCGGTCCGTTCGGCGCCGAGGGGCCGATCATCATGACCGGCGGTGCGATCGGCTCGCTGTTCGCCCAATTCTTCCACATGAGTGCGGCAGAGCGGAAGACGCTGCTCGTCGCGGGTGCCGCCGCAGGCATGACGGCGATCTTCGGTTCGCCGATCGCCGCGGTCATGCTGGCGGTCGAACTCTTACTGTTCGAATGGAAGCCGCGCAGCTTCATTCCGGTCGCCGTCGCCGCTTGCGTATCGATCTGCTGGCGTCCGCTGCTGTTCGGCACCGGTCCGCTGTTCCCGACCCACTTTCAGCCAGACTTGCCCTGGTGGGGGATTTTCGCCTGTGCGGCGATGGGCATCATCTCAGGCCTGCAATCGGGATTGCTGACGACACTGCTCTACCGGATCGAGGATCTGTTCGAGGCCTTGCCGATCCACTGGATGTGGTGGCCGATGCTCGGCGGTCTCGTCATCGGCCTCGGCGGCCTGATCGAACCCAGGGCAATGGGCGTCGGCTACGACATCATCGACGGCTTGCTCAACAACCGGCTGCTCGCGCCGGCTGTGATGTCGATCCTGCTGGTGAAGACGGTCATCTGGCTGTTTGCCCTGTCGTCGGGCACCTCGGGCGGCGTGCTTGCACCGCTTCTGATTTTCGGCGGCGCTCTCGGATGGCTGGTCGGGCTTGTTATGCCGGGCAACGATCCCGGCTTCTGGGCGCTGCTCGGCATGGCGGCGATGATGGGCGGAACCATGCGCGCGCCGCTGACGGGAACCTTCTTCGCGATGGAGATCACCGGCGACATCAGCACGCTCGTTCCGCTGCTTGCCGCAACGGTTACGGCCTATGCCGTCACGGTTTTGCTGCTGCGCCGCTCGATCCTCACCGAGAAGATCGCACGCCGCGGCCAGCATATCACCCGCGAATATGGCGTCGATCCGTTCGAGCTATCGCGGGCAAGGGAGATCATGATCAGCGATGTCGATACGCTTCCGGTCACCATGACGGTGGGAGAGGCGTGCGACTTCTTTGCCTCGCTGGAGAAAACGCACCGGATCTATCCGGTGGTCGATGCAGGAGGCAAATTGGCAGGCATCGTATCGAGGGCTGACGCCCTGCTCTGGCAGGGGAATTTGGACCTCGCCGGACAGACGCTTGCGGAAAATGTGACAGACGCGTCCGTTCCTGTCGGGCATCCGGATGATACGGTCGCATTCATCGCCGACCTGATGCTGTCGACCGGCGACGGACGCATTCCGATCGTCGATCCGACCTCAGGGAAATTGTGCGGCCTCATCGCCCGCAAGGATCTCCTGCGGCTGCGCAGTTCCTACCGGTCGGCGGAACTGGATCGGCGGCCGTATCTCACCGCCGGCTCAAAAAGCAGGGCACAATAGCGGTCCGCTGATGTTCTCTCCCTCGCTCCTGCTACTGCGGCGCGCCACATGGAAAAGGTTCCATGTGGCGCGCGCTGACGACTGAAGATGTCAGTGCAGTCCGAACAGGTTCAGCAACTCTTCGCGGTGTCGGACGAATTCCGGGGCGCTGCGGTCGCGAGGACGGGGCAGATCGATTTCGATCAGGCGCGGCTCGCTGCCTTTTTCCCGTGGCAGGATCAGGATCCGGTCGGCGAGATAAATCGCTTCCTCGAGATCGTGGGTCACGAGAATGGTGGTGACATCCTCATCGCGCCAGATCCGTGCGAGCTCCTGCTGCATGCCGATCTTGGTCATTGCGTCGAGCGCGCCGAGCGGTTCGTCGAGCAGCAGGATCTCCGGCTGGACGGCAAGCGCCCGGGCGATCCCGACGCGTTGGGCCATGCCGCCGGAGAGCTGCCGGGGATAGGCCGCCTCGAATTGCTGCAGGCCGACGAGCTTGACATAATGGCGCGCCCGCGCCCTCGCCTGCTCACGTGACAGACCTCTTGTTTCCAGCCCGAAGGAGACATTGTCGAGCACGGTCAGCCAGGGAAGCAGCCGCGGTTCCTGGAAGATGACGGCGCGCTCCGCGCCGACGCCGCACACCGCCTTGCCGTCGACGAGAACCTCTCCCGTGTCGGAATCCTCAAGACCTGCCAGAACCCTGAGCAGGGTCGTCTTGCCCGAGCCGCTGGCGCCGACAATGGCGAGGCTTTCGCCGGAGCGGATGTGGAGGTTGATATCCTTGAGAACCTGTAGCTGTGTCCCGTTTAACTTGTAGGATTTGGAGAGGTGACGGATCGTTACCTCTCCGCGGCTGGTGTCCTCAGCGATGCTCATCACGGTTCCTCAGTTGCTTGCCGGCTTGGCGTCGGCGGCAAAGAGGATGTCCTTGGCCGCCAGCTGGCCTTGCTTCAGCTTGCCTTCGCGAACCAGGACGTCGATCCAGAACTGGATGTCGCGCTCGACCGGCAGGCCGCCGGCGCGCACGCCGTAGCCGCGGAAATACTGTGCGATATCCGCGTTCTCGCCACGCTCGCTGAGCGCCTTGGCCAGGATCTTCTTGGTTTCCTCAGGATGCTCGCGGGCATAGTCGAGGGCGCGGGCCGACTGCTCGACGAAAATCTTCGAAGCCTCCGGATGCTGCTGAATGAAATCGCGGCGCAGTACCACAAAGCCGCCGGCAATGTCTCCAAGCACGTCGGTATCGTCGAAAATCGCCCGCAGACCGCCGTTCTTCAGCGCTGCACCCTCGAAGGTCGTCTGCCAATAGCCGAAGGCGGCGATATCGACCTGCTTGGAACGCAGCACCTGCTCGAGCTGCGGCCCGGGGACGACGACCTGATTGGCGACGTCGGTCGGCAGGTCGACGGAATGCAAGGCCTCGCGGATGGTATAGTCGAGATGGGCGCCGAGCGTATTGACCGCGATGCTCTTGCCGGCAATGTCCTTGATGCCTTTGATCGGGCTGTCTTCCAGCACGTAGAAGGTCGACTGCACCTCGTCGTTGATGCCGTTCGAAGGATAGGCGGCGACGAAATCATTGCCGCCGATGATCGAGTTCAGGACGGCGGAGGTTGCAGCGCTGCCAATCTCGACGTCACCGGATGCCAGAGCGATGAGGGAGGCCGGGCCGCCCTGGGCATAGCCGACATTTTCCAGCGTGATGCCCGTGCCTTCGAAATAGCCGAGCTCGGCGGCGAGTTCATGGGCGGCAAGGCCGCCCTGGCTGGCGAGGTAGCGCAGCTTCACCGTGTCGGTGGCTGCGGCCGGTGTGGCAAGGCCGAGAGCGATCACGGCCGGCAGAAGGAGGTTGCGGGGATGGAATGTCATGTGGTGGTCCTTTTCGGAAGAGGAAAATCGGTGGAAGCAGTCAACGGCCCGGCTGAGACCAGCGGCAGAGGCGGCGCTGCAGGAGAACGAGCAAGGCATTGGCGGCAAGCCCGAGGAAGGCGAGCAGAAGGATCGCCGCAAACATCAGCGGAATCTGGAAATTGTACTGGGCGTTCATGACCTGGAAACCGATGCCCTTGTTGGCGCCGATCATCTCGGCGGCAATCAGCAGCAGAAGCGCAGTCGTCGCCGAAAGGCGCAGGCCGACGAAGATTGCAGGCACCGAGGCCGGCAGGATGACGCGGCGGAAGATGGTCAGCGGCCCGGCGCCGTAGGTCCGCGCCATCTCGATCAGCTTCTTGTCCACTTCCTTGACGCCGCCGATCGTGGCGAGCAGGACCGGAAACAGCGTCGCCCAGAAGATCACGAAGATCTTCGATGTTTCGCCGAGGCCGAGCAGCAGGATGAAGACCGGGTAGAGCGCCAGCGCCGAGGTCTGGCGGAAGAGCTGCAGGATCGGATCGAGCGCCTGTTCGACCAAGCGAAACTGGCCCATGAACAGGCCGAGCGGAATGCCGATCGCGACGGCAAAGGCAAAAGCGGTTCCCGATCGCTGCAGACTGATGGCGATGTCATCCAGCAGCGCGCCGTTGGCCAGATTGGTCCAAAGGGCCGACAGGATCACGTTCAAGGGCGGGAAGACGGCGGGATTGACCCAGCCCCTGGTGCTCGACACCTGCCAGAACAGGAGGAAGCCGATGAGAAGGCCGTAGCGCGGCAAAAGCGATGCGAGCACCCTGCGCACATGCGAGGCGAGAGGGGAAATATTGCTTTCGCTGCTTTTCAGGCGGCCGAAGCTTCTCGGAAGGGTCTGGTTGATTTCATGGGACATGGACCGCTCCTCACTCCGCCGCCTGGAGAGCTGCACGTCCTGCAGCCAACCGATTGACGGGGAAAGGCAGGCCGAGGTTTTCCCGCAGCGTCTTGCCCTCATAAGCGGTGCGGAACAGGCCGCGGCGCTGCAGTTCGGGGATGACCAGATCGACGAAATCGTCGAGCGCCGTCGGCAGCCAGGGCGGCAGAATGTTGAAGCCGTCGGCCGCTTCGTTCTCGAACCATTTCTGCAGCGTATCGGCGATCTTTTCGGGCGTTCCGACGATGGTGTAGTGACCGCGGGCGGATGCGATCCACTGATACAGCTGGCGAATGGTGAAGTTGTTTTCGTCGGCGATCTGGCGGATGAGCGCCTGGCGGCTCTTCATGCCTTCCGTCGGCGGCGCCGGCGGTAGAGGCCCGTCGAGGTCATAACCGTGCAGGTCGAGCGTACCGCCGGTCAGGCCATTGAGGAGGCCGATCCCGTCCTCTTCGACGATGAGCGAGGTCAGGCGGTCGTATTTCTCACGCGCCTCCGCCTCGGTTCTGCCGACGAAGGCGGATACGCCGGGCATGACCAGGATGTGATCGGGATTTCGGCCGAGACCACGGGCGCGTGCCTTGATATCCCGATAAAACTCCTGGGCGGTTTCGATATGCTGATGGGCGGTGAAGATGACCTCGGCCGTCGCTGCGGCAAGCCCGCGTCCGTCTTCGGATTGTCCGGCCTGGACGATGACGGGATGCCCCTGCGGCGACCGTGAGACGTTGAGCGGACCGCGCACGCTGAAGTGTTCGCCGCGATGGTCGGTGTCGTGCAGCTTCGACGGGTCGAAGAACACGCCGGAATCCTTGTCCCGGATGAAGGCGTCGTCTTCGAAGCTTTCCCAGAGTTTGCGGACGACGTCGACATGCTCGGCGGCACGGCGATATCGGTCGGCATGCGGAAGCTGGGTGTCGCGGTTGAAGTTCTGCGCCGTCAGGTCGCCCGTCGTGGTGACGACGTTCCAGCCGGCGCGGCCATCCGAGATCAGATCCAGCGAGGCGAATTTGCGGGCGGTCGTGTAAGGCTCCTCGTAGGTGGTCGAGGACGTGGCGATAAAGCCGAGATGGGTGGTGAAAGGCGCAAGGGCGGAAAACAGGGTCACCGGTTCGAAGCCGGCGACGCGGGCATTGCCGCCTTCACGCGCCCCGCCGAAACCGACGGCCAGTCCGTCGGCCAGGAAATAGGCATCGAAGAGCCCGCGCTCGGCCGTCAAAGCGAGGCGTTTGTGGAACTCGAAACTGGTCGCGCCGTCGGCCGGCTGGTCGGGATGCCGCCATGAGGCAACATGCTGTCCGCCACCGGGAAGAAATGCCCCAAGCCTGATTTTCCGTGTCATTTCGCGTCCTCTCCGTTTGCCGTCAACAGCCCGGTCTTCCCCAGGGCCAAGTATTAAACTGGCTGTTGGACTGCTAAAATACGTTCTCTATAAATTTTATAGAGAAACTTAATTTCATAGTTTCGGAGGAAGCGTGAATAGATTTCCGGGATCGGCTTGAAACTCGAAATTGAACGATCGAGATCGCCGCCCCTGGATTTATAGGGGCAGGCCGATAGGCGGCGTTCTACAGGCGTGACAAAGAGCCGGCTGAGGCGGCGATAAGGAGGGCGTCCGGCGTCAAAATGTCCGTGCAGCCTGACATCAATATGCTGATGTGCTCAGCTATTTCTCATTTTGGCCGGGTCGGAGCATGGTCGAGACCGGCGGCGGCTTTCTTCAGGCAGTCGAGATAGCGGTCGCGGTTGGCGATGCCGTCGTCGCGTGGGGTGACGAGGCAGAGCGTTGCGGCGGCATGGCCTTCTTCGCCGCGCACCGGTACGGCAAAGCAGTGGGTGAAACTGTCGACGATGCTGTTGAAGGTGAAGAGACCTTCACGCTCGGCCTGGCGCACTTCGGCGATGAAGGTTTGCGGCTCGAGCCATTCGCCGTTCGGCAGGCGGAAATCCTGCGGCGGAATGAAGTTCAGGATCTCCTGATCCGACAGATGCGCGACGAGCAGGCGGCCCGACGCCGTCCACGGGATCGGCACCGACTGCCCGACATCCGTCGAAATACGGAATGGGCGTGCGCCTTCGCGCATGCGCACGACCGTGTACCTGTTTCCATCCAGCATGCAGAACTGCGCCGTTTCCCGCGTCTCGTCGGCAAGCTGTTCCAGCGCCGCCTCGCATTCGCGGGTGAAATCGAAATGGTTCTCATAGGCTGCGCCGAGGAAATACAGCTTGCGGCCGAGATAGACACGCCCCTCGCCGCCGGTGAATTCCAGAATGCCATTCTGCAGCAACAGGTTGACGAGTTCGTAAACCGATGAGCGCGGCGCGCCGATCTGCGCGGCGATTTCGTTCGGCTTCAAGGCCTGCCGCTTCTGGCGCAGGAAATCGAGGATCTCGAAGGCGCGGTCGAGCCCTCGGGCGCGTTTGCCGGCTGCTTCGTCCTGAACTGCATCCATCGCTGTCGATCCCTTTTTTACCCGGCCAAGCTTTTCAAGCCCTCTGCCGCATCTGTCAATCGATCCCGTCATTCCTTGCGAATGAAATTTTTGCACCCCTCTTGCGAGGCAGAAAAATCGGCATAAGATCGCCTCGTCCGGTATATAGATCACATGTACATTATATTGGACATAGATGGCAAGCCGTCAACGCTGCCGCACACAAAAAAGGGGATCGACATGAAGAATCTTGAAAACGGCATTTCCGCTTCTCTGCGCCGCCGCCTTCTCGCGGGTGCTGCCGCTGCGGCCGCCCTCGTCGTCTTTTCGGCCGGCACGGCCTCGGCCGCCGCCAATTGCATCAAGGGTGACCGGAAGGCGCCCTATACGGTCGGCTGGGCGAACATCTATTCGGTGCCGACCTGGATGAAGCAGACCGAAGGCACCATCACGGCTGAAGTGGAGGAGCTGAAGAAGGCAGGCCTCGTCAAGGACCTGATGATCACGGACGCGCAGGGCAACGCCCAGACGCAGATCCAGCATATCCAGTCGATGATCGACGCCAATGTCGACGCCATCGTCGTGATCGCCGGTTCCTCCAATGCGCTCGACCGCGTCATATCGGATGCCTGCGACAAGGGCATCGCCGTCGTGAATTTCGACAGCCTTGTCAACACCGACAAAGTGACCGCCAAGATCAACACCGATTCCAATGAATGGGGCGCGACCGCTGCCAAGTGGATGGTCAGCCAGCTCGGCGGCAAGGGCAAGATCATCATCATGAACGGCCCGGCCGGCATTTCGGTGAGCGACGATCGCCGCAAAGGCGCCCAGCCGGTCCTCGATGCCAATCCGGGTCTCCAGGTGATTACCGAGACGAATACGGAATATAACGTCGCCCCGGCGCAGGAAGCGATGACCAGCCTGCTCTTTGCCAATCCCGAAATCGACGGCGTGCTGTCGCTCGGCGGCGCGCTGTCGGCCGGCTCCGTCCTCGCCTTCGAACGCCAGGGCCGCGAGCAGGTGCCGACGACCGGTGAAAACGCACGGCAGTTCCTGGAACTCTGGAAGGAGAAAGGGCTGAAGGGCTGGGCGACCATGCAGCCCAACTGGCTCGGTGCGCTTTCCGTCTATACCGCCGTGCAGGCGCTGCAAGGCAAGGACGTTCCGGCCTTCGTCAAGGTGCCGCTGCCCGTCATCGACGACAGCACGATCGGCAGCTACCTCGCCCGGGCCGACAAGTTCCCGGCTGACGGCTATATCTACTCCGATTACGATAAGGCGCTCTTCGACAAGCTGCTCGCCAAGTAATCCACCCAAATAATCCGACCATGTAACTCGGGTTGAGGAAAGCCGTCATGACGGAAGAACGACCCCTGCTGGAAGCCCGGCAGGTGTTCAGGGGATTTTTCGGCAATCCCGTTTTGAAGGGCGTCGATATCGCTCTTCTGCCGGGCAGGGTTCACGCCCTGCTCGGCGAAAATGGCGCCGGCAAGTCCACATTGATCAACCTCCTGTCCGGTGCTCTGCAGCCGGACAGCGGTTCCATCCTCGTCGACGGCAAGCCCGTCGGGCGTTTCAGCCCGGCGGCTGCGCGCGCGGCAGGCATTGCCGTCGTTCAGCAGGAGCTGAGCCTGACGGCCAGTCTGTCGATTGCCGAAAACATCGGGCTCGGCGCCTTTCCGCGCCGGTTCGGTCTGATCGATTACAAAGCGCTTCATCGCGGCGTTTCGGATGTCTGCGACATGGTCGGGCTCACCGAAGCGCTCGACATGCCGGTCGCCGATCTCGCGCTCGGCCGCCGTCAGATGGTCGAGATCGCCAAGGCGCTGTTCCGAAAGCCGCGCGTGCTGATCCTGGACGAGCCGACCTCGTCGCTCTCCGCCCACGAAGCCGGCATCCTTGCCCGGCTGATCGAGACGCTCAAGGACCGCGGCACGGCACTTCTTTATATTTCCCACCGCCTCAATGAGGTGCAGGCGCTCTGCTCGCATGTCACGGTGTTGAAGGACGGTCTGGTCACCGCCGACCAGTCGCTTTCCGGCATCGACGGCGAGGGTCTGGTGCGCCTGATGGTAGGCCGTGAGACCGGCGACCTGTTCCCGCCGCGCTCAGCCACAGCGCCCGGCGCCATGCGCATCAGCGTCGAAGGCTTCTCCGCCGGCATGGTGCGGGACATCGGCTTCTCAGCCCGCGCCGGCGAGATCGTCGGCATCGGCGGGCTCGTGGGACAAGGACAGGAAGACTTGCTGCTCGGCCTTTACGGCGCGATTCCAGCCTCGGCCGGTCGGGCCGAGGTATCGGGTAAACCCGCCCTGCCCGCCGATGTCGGCGAGGCGAATGCGGCGGGCATCGTTTATGTCCCGGCCGACCGCAAACATGAGGGGCTGGTGCTGCCCCACGCGATCGCAGCCAATCTCATTCTGCCCTCGCTCGGACGGCTCGCCCGCAACGGCTTACGCGACCGGCCGGCGGAAAACAGCCTGGTCGCCGATCTCGCGCGCCGGCTGACGATCAAGGGCGACACGGCCCGCCCGGTGCAGGCGCTTTCCGGCGGCAACCAGCAGAAGGTGGCGCTCGCCAAATGGCTGCCGCTCGATCCTTCCGTTCTGCTGCTCAACGATCCGACGCGCGGTGTCGACATCGAGACCAAGCGGGAAATCTACCTCATGCTCCGCGCTTTCGCCGCCGAGGGGCGGCTCGTCATCCTGGCCAGTTCCGATACGCCGGAACTCGTGCATCTCTGCGACCGTGTCGCGGTTCTGCGCGAGGGGCGCGTCGCGGCGGTGCTGTCGCAGGATGCGATCAGCGAAGGGGCGATCGTCGGCGCGGCCATGGGCATCGCGACCGCGACGCAGGGAGAGGCGGCATGAGCACAATTTCATCATCCCGGCTCTACGGCTCGATCCAGCTCCGCCGCAACCGCGGCCTTGCCGGTCTCTATCTGGTCGTCGCCGCCTTTCTCATCCTCTATGCGCTGCTCTTTCCCGGCATCCTTTCCATCGGCGGCTTCTCCAAGTTCACGCAGAACTGGTTCCCGCTGGCGCTCGTCACCATGGCGCAGGCGCTGCTCATGCTGAACGGCGGCATCACGCTGGCGATCGGCCCGCTCGTCAGCCTTGGAGCGGTGATCGCCGCGACGACGATGGAAGGAGCGCTCGGCGTGCCGGGCGGCATTCTCGCGGTCTCGCTCGCCGGTCTTTCGATCGGCGCCGTCATCGGCGCCATCGTCACGTATCTGAGGCTGCCGGCGATCATCGTCACGCTTGCCGGCTCCTTCATCATCGGCGGTGTGGCACTCATCCTGCTGCCGCGGCCGGGCGGGTTCATTCCCGACTGGCTGTCGACCACGCTGGCCGGCCACACGCCCGTCGCTTTCCTGCTGCTCATCGTGATCCTCGTGCTCTGGAAGGTCTTTCTCGCAACCCCGCTCGGCCTCGGCATCTACGCGGCCGGCGACAATCCGGTCGGCGCATTCCGCTCCGGCGTCCCGGTCGAGCGGGTGAAGGTCGCAGCCTTCGCGCTGTCCGGTCTGCTTGCAACGCTGACCGGTTTGTTCGTCGCCGCGCAGACCGGCTCGGGTGATCCGGTGATCGGCACGCCCTTCACGCTGAACTCGATCGCCGCCGCCGTGCTCGGCGGCGTCGGTTTCCTCGGCGGCAAGGGCACGATGCGCGGCGCGATCTGCGGCAGCCTGCTGCTCTCGGTCATGATCAACGTCATGTTCTTCCTGGGTTTCCCGCCGGTCGCGCAATATGTCGCGCAAGGGCTGATCATCGTTGGGGCGGTCGCTGTTCCGGAACTTCTTGGGGTATGGAGGGCAAGGCGATGAACATGATCCGATCCGCGTTCCGCAATCCGCCGCTCCTGACCCTGCTTCTGGTCGCACTCGTCTGGATCGTCGCAAGCCTCTCGCTGCGTGGTTTCGGCGCCTATGGCCACCTGCGCTACCTGCTCGAACTCGCCGCGGTGATCGGCATTGCCGCCGCCGGGCAGACGCTCGTCATCCTGATGGGCGGCATCGATCTCTCCGTCGGAGCGGTCATCACCGTCACGGCGATCCTGCTGCCGTTGATTTCGCCGGCCTGGGACCCGACCGGCCTTGCCGGCATCGTGGCGGCCCTTGCCATCGCCACCGGCATCGGCCTGATGAACGGCGCCGGTGCTGCCTATCTTCGCGTGCCGCCGATCATCATGACGCTTGCCATGGCGACCTTCCTGCAGGGCCTGCTCGTCATCGTCGCCGGCGGCAGCGCCGTCACTGTCAGCAATCCGGCGGTCATCCTGCTCGGGCAGGCGCGGCCGCTCGGCATTCCCTCGGGCATCATCCTGTGGCTCGTCGTTTCGATCGTCGTCCTGCTGCTCGTCCACCGCATGCCGATCGGCGCCCGTTTCCTGGCGCTCGGGGCGAACCCGCTGGCGGCCCGGCTTTCCGGCGTCAGCGTCACGCGCAACACGCTGGTCGCCCATACCCTGTCGGGCTTTTTCGCCGGTCTTGCCGGCATTCTCGTCCTCGGCATGAACCGGCAGGGCTATGTCGGCATCGGCGACCCCTATCTCTTGACCTCGATCGCCGCCGTCGTGCTCGGCGGCACCTCCATCCTCGGCGGCCGCGGCACCTATGCCGGGACCGTTCCGGGGGCGATCCTGCTTGTGACGACAACGGCGCTGATCACGGTCGTCAATGCCTCGCCCGGCTGGCGGTCGATCATGTTCGGCACGTTGATCCTCGCCCTTCTGCTGGTTTCCGGCCGGGAGACGCGTCGATGACGGAACTCTATCACGGACCGGTGATCGACCCGCACCATCACCTCTGGGACCTTAGGCTGGAACGTCATCCCTGGCTTCAGAAGGCGCGGGCATCAGGCGAAGAGATGGTTTTCGGAAGCCTGGCGCCGATCCTGCGCAACTACGGCATCGACGATTATCGCGCCGATGCCGCCCGCCAGAATGTGGTTGCCACGGTGCATGTCGAGGCCGGCTGGTCCGTTGCGTATCCGCTGGCAGAGAGCCGTTGGCTGGATGGCCTCGACCGCAGCTGCGGCGTGGCGCACCGTTATATCGCGCGCGTTCCCCTCGACGGGCCGGACGCCATGCGCCTGCTCGAGGCGGAAGCGGCAAATCCCAACGTCGTCGGCATCCGCGATATTTTGAGCTGGCATCCCGATGTGGCGAAGAGTTTTGCGTCGCGCGCCAACCGCATGAGCGATCCCGCCTGGCGGGCGGGCCTAGCGCACGCCACGCGGCTCGGGCTGGTCTTCGACCTGATGCTCTATCCCTGGCAGATGAGCGAGGCGCTCGACCTGGTGCGCGCCTTTCCGCAAACGCTTTTCGTGCTCAACCACGGCGGTAGCCCCACCGACCGGACGGCGGATGGCATGACGCTCTGGCGCGGTGGCCTGCGGGCGCTCGGCAGCGAGCCGAACGTGCGCCTGAAGATCTCCGACCTCGTCGCCTACGACAACCAATGGACGCTCGAAAGCCTGCGGCCGGTGATCGAGCATTGTCTCGATTGTTTCGGCCCGGCGCGTGCCATGTTCGCAAGCGACTTTCCGGTCGCGGGCCTGCACGCCTCTTTCGACGAGGTCTATCAGGTTTTCCGCACGGTCGCCGCGCAGCTCTCTTACGACGAGCAGCGCGCTTTGTTCTTTGCCACCGCCAATGACACCTATCGCCTCGGCATCGCCGATCCGGCCGAGATCAGGGACTGCCATGTCTGACCTTCATACCACGACCGAAAACCTACTGATCGACGAGCAGGTGCGCGGCTTTCCGCCAGGCAATCCGCCGCTCCCGCTGGATGCCATCGGCAAGCAAGGATGGAAGCCCTATGACGGCAGGATGGCCCTGCCGCTGATCTCGCTCGACCAGCAGGCTTTCTCCGACAATGCCGAACTGATGATGATCTATGTGAAGAGCCATGGCGCCGAAATCGCCCCCCACGCCAAGACGCCGATGTCGACGGCGCTGTCGGAGGCGCTTCTGGCGGCGGGCGCCTGGGGCACGACGGTCGCCGATATCCGTCAGGCGGCCGTGTTGCTCAAGGCCGGACAGCGCCGGTTGATCCTCGCCAACGAGATCGGTGGAGCTGCCGCCGCCCGCCGGCTGGCGGCCCTGCTCGGCCAATATCCCGATGCGGAACTGCATATTTTCGTGGATTCGACGGCGCTCGTCGAGGCTCTTTGCGCCGCATGGCGGGAACGTGCCGATCTGCCGCCTCTCGGCCTGCTAGTGGAGTTCGGCGCCGGCCGCGCCGGTGCCCGAAGCGCCGACGCCGCCGAGGCAATTCTCGAGGCGATCCTTGCCGTGGAGACTCCGACCTTCCGGCTGACCGGCATCGCCGCCTATGAGGGCGCGGCGGCGACCGCCGATGCGCAAGAGACGATGCGTCGCATCGACTCGCTGATGGCGGTGACATCCGATTTCCTGCCGAAGCTGCGCGCCTGCATCGGCGACGAGCGGCCGCTCCTCATGACGGCAGGCGGCTCGGTGTTTTTCGACCTTGTGGTTGCCAGGCTTTCAGCCGCCGTTGCGGCCGATCCGGCCTGTCGGCTGGTGCTGCGCAGCGGCGCGATCTTCTTCCACGATCACGGCATCTACGAGCGCGGCCTTGCCGGCCTCGATGCACGCGGCGGCTTGCGCATCGGCGGCGAGATGATTTCCGCGGCTGCGGGTTTCCGTCCGGCGCTGCGGGTTTGGGCCGAGGTGCTGTCGCGGCCGGAGCCGCGGCTTGCAATCTGCGGCATGGGCATGCGCGACGTGGCGATGGACCAGGGCCTGCCGCGGCCGCTGGCGCTCTACCGCAATGGTGCGCATCTTGCCGATCTCGAAGGCGCCGAAGTGTTTCGCCTTAACGATCAGCACGCCTTCGTGGCACTTGCCGATGGCAGCGACGTTTCGGTCGGCGACGTCATCGAGTACGGCATCTCGCATCCCTGCACCTGCCTTGACCGGCATGCCATCCTTTACGGGCTCGATCCGGACCATTCGGTGACGGCGGCCTATCTGACCAGCTTCGGCTGAACTCTCCCTCCAAAAAGCAAGAAAAGGAAAACCCGCTTATGATCCAGCGTTATCAGAAAGGTTCGCGTATGAGCCAAGCCGTCAGCTACGGCGGTCTCGTCTATATTGCCGGCCAGGTCGCGGAAAATCGCAAGGCGGGCATTGAGGACCAGACCCGCGATGTGCTCGGCAAGATCGACGCCCTGTTGAAGGAGGCTGGGATCGACCGTTCGCGCCTCATCGCCGTCAACGTCTTCCTGCCGGCGATCGTCGATTTCGAGGCGATGAACAGCGTCTATGATAGCTGGATCGACATCGAAAATCCGCCGGCCCGCGCCTGCACCGAAGCTCGTCTCGCCGATCCCGATCTGCGTGTTGAAATGACCGCGATCGCCGCGCTGTAACGGCATCGCAACCGTCCGCACTGGAGAGATCATGCATAGCGGCCTCGTCAATCCGATCGACTTTTCGTGCGAGGGCCGGCAGGCCGGTCACCTCGCCATTCCCTATTCGGTCGACCGTTCGCCCTATTATCAGATCCGCATTCCGGTCCTTCGCCTCAAAAATGGCGAGGGGCCGTCCTTGCTGCTGATGGCGGGCAATCATGGCGACGAGTATGAGGGTGAACTGCAGCTCGGACGGTTGATGCGGCTGTTGGATGCCGCCGAAATCCGCGGCGCCGTCACCATCCTGCCGATGGCGAACCTGCCGGCGGTGATGGCGGCCAAGCGCTGTTCGCCCTTCGACGGCGGCAACCTCAATCGGGCCTTTCCCGGTGATCCAACCGGTTCGCCGACGGCGCGGATGGCGCATTTCCTCGAACATGAACTCTTTCCGCGTCATGACGCCGTGCTCGACCTGCATTCGGGCGGCACCTCCATGGCGCACCTTCCCTGCACGCTGATCGAGCGGCAGGCCGATGCCGCCCGCTTCGAGCGGTCCGTTTCGCTGATGCGTGCAATGGGTGCGTCGCATGCCTTCATCGCCGATAACGGGCCGACGGCGCCGACATCGATGGGCGCTGCGGCAAGGGCCGGAACCGTCGGTCTTTCCGGCGAGTTCGGCGGCGGCGGCACCGTGACGCCTGAGACAATGGCTTTCACGGCGGTGGCGATCGACCGGCTGCTCGTCACACTCGGCATTATCGAGCGTCCGGTCCTGTCGCGCGTACCGCTCGCCGAGCCCGGGCCGTTACAGTTGCTGTCGCTATCGCGGCACAGCCAAGGCATCTATGCGCACCGCCGAGGCTGGTTCGAGCCGGCTGTTGCCCTCGGCGCCACCGTTGCCGCCGGCGATCTGGCCGGATGGTATCATGATCTCGAACGGCTGGAGCAGCCGGAGGAAGAGTTGCGTTTTGCCGAGAGCGGCATCGTCATTTCCCACAGGCTGCATTGCGACAGCCAGGCCGGCGACTGCCTGATCCAGGTCGCCGAACCCATCACATCCTGAAGAGCGCCGATCTGCTCAAGTGATGGCGTCGACTGCCGCCTTGACCCAGTCGAGACGTTTGGCCGGGATCAGGCCGTAATTGTAGAAGTTCACGCCGTCAGCGCCGGCATCGACGGCGGCCCTGGCACGCGCTGCCAGCACCGCAGCCGCGCTCACCTCGGGATAGAAGACGCGCAGGCCCACCCCGAGAAATTTGTCCGGCCCGATTGCCGCCCGGCCGGTCCGGATGACATCGCCGATGGCATCAGGCGCCATGTCGTAGCAGCATAGGATCGCCCCGTCGCAGAGCTTGCCGGCGGCTGCGAGATCGACGCCGCCGAGCCAGCCGTCCTTCAGGTCGATCAGCACGACGCGTGTCGCCGGGTCGGCGGCCGCCTTGATTTCGCCGATCAGGCTGGTCACCGGCTCGCTGCGCCAGGTGAGATAGGCATGCAGGTCGGGATGGTCGCGGAAGGCATCGATGCCGGCTGCCGGGAAGTCCGGGAACTGCGGTTCCGGGACAGCCCTTTCGCAGAGCTCGGCGATGAAGCGCGCGACCGAGCGGCGCGCGCCTTCGACCGGCACGCCGGCCTTTTCGGCGCGCGCCGTGCAATGGTCGCAGAAGCAGAGCGACAGCAGGAAATCGTCTTCGGCATTCAGGCCGACGCCGTCTTTTTCGTGGTGGTATTCATGCGCGAAGCCCATGAAGTTCGGGCTCTCGAGTTCCACCATGTCGGGCCAGTAGTTCGTCGTGATGTCGCGCACGAGGGTGACGGCATAGTCCCGCGCCGCCGGGCTGGAGGGGCAGAGATTGTAGTAGTTGGCATTGCCGAAGGCGTTTCGCGTCACATGATCGGGATGCAGCATGCCGAGGCGGCTATTGTGCAGGCAGACCGTCCAGCAGGAGACCTTGAGGCCCGTCGCATCGCGCGCCCTGACGAGCGCATCCAGCATGTCGCCGCGCTCAGTGACATTCCCGGCCATCAGCGGCCGGATCAGCTTGTCCTGCCAGAGATTTTCATCCGGCCGGAAATAGACCGTTCCGTCCTCGGGAAAATAGGCCTTCTGCTGCGGGCTGCGCGGCTGAAGGAAACGGCCGGCATGATAGGAGGTCGCCAGGCTGACCGTGTTCAGGCCCGCGCGGCCGTCAAGCTCGGCGGCAAACGCACCAAGCCCCTGATCCTGGATGTCCCAGGGATAAGTCCACATGGAAAGATGCATCGCCCGCTCCCGTCAAATCTGTCCACTTTATAGAACATGTGTCCATAATAGTGTCCAGATGGATCTTTGCGCGCAGTCATCTGAAGGCACTCCCGCTGCACAGCGGGAGTGCGGAGGTCGAGGGCTTAGGCTCTCGCGAGCGACGTCTGCTTCGCTGCATTGTCGATTGCCAGGCGGCCAGGGCCGGCAAAGGCGAGATAAAGGAAAACGAAGCAGAACAAGATGGCGGACTCGCCCATGTTGAGCGCCGGCCAGAAGCTTTGCGGCGCATGCGCCATCCAGTAAGCGGCGGCCATTTCGCCCGAAGCGATGAAGGCGGCGACGCGGGTGTAGTAGCCGACCGTCATCAGCAGGCCAGTGATGACCTCGATTGCACCGGCGACGAGGATCATCGTGGGCAAAGGCGACGGTATGCCCGGGATGGCGGCCGGGAATTGAAAGAATTTCATCGTGGCATGTTCAAGGAACAGCAGCGCGGTGACGATCCGCAAAATGGCGAGGATATAAGGCGTCCACTTGGTCGTGTCTGGCATCGGTATTTCTCCTGAATGATGGTTTTGATGTTCAAGCGGCCGCCGCCTTGAGCTCGATGTTCTCTTTCCAGAGGTTCATCACGAGCTTCAGAGGGCCTTCGACATAGTTGGTGAATGCCGGCATGGAAGCCGGTTCGCGGCCGGCCTTTGCCGCTAGGAAGGCGACGATGTCATCCGACTCGGCAATGTAACGGCCAGGTTCGAGCCGGGCGGCGGGGAAACTCACCTTGTCCAAGTGCGGGCTGAGCTCGGCTCGAATGTCGTCCTCGGCTGGCGATCCGGAGACAAATTCGCGGATCTCGACGTCTTCGTTCAAGCCTGCTTCGAGCAGGAACAGCCGGACCTTGAAGCAGAACGGGCAGTTCTGCTTGAAGTAGAGGATCGGTTTCAGGGTATTGTCGGTCATTGCAGGTCTCCCTTGGAAAGGATGGGCCGTGGTGTTGCGCCGAAACGGAAGCTGGATGCGGTGAGCCCGCCGGCAAAATCGGTCTGGTGATAGGTGACGGCGCCCGGTTCGCTCCCTGCGGCGCCGACCGCGACCATCAGCGGGATGAGATGATCTTCTCTTGGATGCGCGGCGCGGGCGAGCGGCGCCCGCTCCCAGTTCAACAACCGCTCGGCACGTTCTTCGGGCGGCGAACGCAGCAGCGTCTGCTGGAGCCAGGCATCGAATTGCCGGGATGGCTCGCGTCCGCTGCCATCCTGGAAAGCCCTCAGATTGTGATAGCTGAGACCGCCGCCGATGATCAGCACGCCCTCGTCGCGCAACGGCGCCAGCGCCCGCCCGACCTTAAGGTGGACGGCGGGATCGTAGCTGGCATGGATGGAGAGCTGGACCACGGGCATGTCTTCTTCGGGGTAGAGCGGCTGCATGATGCCGTAGGTGCCGTGATCGAAGCCGCGGGCGGGATCGAGCCAGGCGTCGATGCCGCCGGCCTTCAGCAATTCCCGGACATGCCGCGCGAGTTCGGGAGAGCCCGGAGCGCCGTACTTGACGTGGTACAGATATTCCGGGAAGCCGTAAAAGTCGTAGAGCATCCCCGGTCTTTCGCCGGAGGAGACGGCAAAGCCCTGCTCCTCCCAATGCGCCGAGACCATGAGGATCGCCTTGGGCGCATCGCCGAGTTCGGCCCGCATCTCGATCAGCGACTGCTCGAGCTTGTCGAAGTTGCGACGGAACTCGCCGCTCATATAGGGCCAGGGGCCGCCGCCATGACTGACGAAATAGGTGGGAAGACGAAGACTGGTCACGGATTGCATTCTTTCGAAGCGATACTGGCTTGGAACAGGAAGTTTGGTTCCGGCAGCCAAATTCGTCGTTTCGTAGCAATTGATCAATCACGCTTTCATTGAGCGAACGTTTCCTCTATGTTGATGATCGATGGATACGTTAACGAGCCTGCGCGTCTTCTGCACTGTGGCGGAATTGAAGAACTTCACGGCCGCCGCCGATCGTCTCGGTCTCTCGCCGGCGATGGCAAGCAAACATGTGATGCACTTGGAGAAACGGCTGGGAAGCCGGTTGCTCAACCGTACCAGCCGCTCTGTCAGCATGACCGAGACCGGCACGCTCTATTTCAACCAGGCCAGGCTGTTGCTCGACGGCCTGGACGAGGTGGAAGACGCCGTCAGCAATGTCACGGTGACGCCGCGCGGGACCTTGAGGCTAAGTGTCCCGATGTGGTTTGCGAACACGCCGATTGCCCGCGTGATCGCGGAATATCATCAGCGCTATCCCGACGTGTGCTTCGACATGGATTTCAGCGGCCGGCTGGTCAATCTCGTCGACGAGGGCTTTGACCTGGCACTCCGCGCCACGTCGCCCGACCGGCTCGATCCCGGCCTCATCGCGCGGCCGGTGATGGACGTCCCCTTTCATCTTGTCGCGTCCCCTGCCTATCTCACGCGCACCGGCCGGCCATCGAAAGTCGGCGATCTCAACGGGCATTCGATCTTGCTCTACAAAGGCATGAATCCCAGCGGCAGCATGACCCTCGACGGACCGAAGGGCCAGACGACGATGAAGTTCCGCCCCGTCATGCTGAGCGAAAACGAGATCATGCTGCACCTGGCCGCGTTGGAGGGCATGGGTCTGGTCTTCCTGCCGGCGTGGATGACGCAGACCGATATCGCCGAGGGCCGGCTGGAAGTGGTGCTCCCCGAAGAGGTGATGTTCAGCACGACCCTGCACGCCGTCTATCCCAGCAGGAAATATCTGTCCGCCAAGGTCCGCACCTTCATCGACTTCCTGGCTTCACGAAAGAACCTCTGCTCTGAGACCGGCGAGAACCGGCCGACAGGCTGACCTGCATCAATCGAACACGCGTTGATTGGCGGCATTCTCGGTGTAACGCGCGCGGGCTCGCTCGAGCCGCTCCGGGCCGCCGACCTGCGGAACGGCGACATCCCACCAATGGCCGCCTGCGTCGCTTCCAGGAACCGCATCGGTGTCGATCACCAGAACGCTCGGAATGTTCCGCCCCCGCGCGGCGGCGATGCGTGCCTCGAGTTCGGCGATCGACCCTATCTTTTCGGCATGGGCGCCCATCGAGGCGGCGTGCGCGACAAAGTCGATCTCGGGCTGCACATCGACATTGCAGTCCTTGTACATGTTGTTGAACTCGGCGCCGCCGCACTCGATCTGGAGACGGTTGATGCAGCCGTAGCCGCAATTGTCGGTCAACACGACGGTGAACGGCACCCGCCGCATGACGGCGGTGGCGAGTTCCGAATTGGCCATCATGTAGGAACCATCGCCGACGAAGCAGATGACGTCCTTGTCGGGGCGCGCGAGCTTGATGCCCATGGCGCCTGCCACTTCGTAACCCATGCAGGAGAAACCATATTCCATGTGGTATCCGCCCTTGGCGGACTGCCACAGCACCTGCAGTGCGCCCGGCATGGTGCCGGCCGCGCACATGACCACGGAGATTTCCGTCGCCGCCCGCTGCACGGCGCCGATGACCTGTGCGTCGGTGGGCAGGTGTCCCGGCCCGTCCGTTTCCGGTGCCGCCGTCACGCGCTCGACCGTTCTATGCCAATCGGTCCTGATCCCGGCATCGACCTCAGGCCCGCGATAGGCCTTGAGTGCTGCGGAAAGGCGCGTGAGCGTGATCCTGGCATCGCCGACGCAGGGCAATGCCGAATGCTTGGTGGCATCGTATCCGGCAAGGTTGATCGAGGCGAGCCGCCGCGTGGGATTGCGGAAAAGCGCCCAGCTGCCGGTGGTGAAATCCTGGAAACGCGTGCCGATGCCGATCACGAGATCCGCCTCGGCGCAAAGGGCGTTGGCCGACGCCGATCCGGTCACGCCAGGCGACCCGAAATTCAGCGGGTGCTCCCAGCTGTTGGCGCCCTTCCCGGCTTGCGTTTCGACAAAGGGGATATGGTGCTTCTCCGCGAATGCGGCGAGCTCGGCCTCGGCCTCAGAATAGATGACGCCGCCGCCTGATATGATGACCGGCCTGCGCGCGGCCCGGATGGCGTCGGCAAGATCTTCGACCTCCCGCGGGTCCGGTTCGGGACGGCGGATGCGCCAAGCTTTCGGTTCGAAAAACGCTTCCGGGTAGTCGTAGAGTTCTGCCTGCACATCCTGGCAGAATGCCAGCGTGACCGGGCCGCAACTGCCCGGATCGGTCATGACCGCCAGGGCGCGCGGCAGGCAGGTCAGGAGATGCTCGGGACGGGCGATCCGGTCGAAATAGGCCGAGACCGGCCGGAAGCAATCATTGGCGCTGACGGTTCCGTCGTTCATGTCCTCGATCTGTTGCAGCACCGGCTCGGGGCGGCGGTTGGCAAAGATGTCGCCGGGTATGAACAGCACGGGCAGTCTGTTGACATGGGCAAGCGCGCAGGCCGTGATCAGATTGGTGGCGCCCGGGCCGATCGAGGACGTCACCGCCTGGGCGCGCCGGCGCTTCAGCGTCTTCGAATAAGCGATCGCCGCATGCGCCATGGTCTGTTCGTTCTGGCCGCGCCAAGTGGGAAGGGCATCGCCGATCCCATGCAGGGCCTCTCCGATACCGGCGACGTTGCCGTGACCGAAGATCGCCCAGACGCCTTCGATGAAGCGCTCGCCATCCTCCGTCATCTGCACCGAAAGCCATTTCACCATAGCCTGCGCCGCGGTCAGTCGTATGGTTCTCATTCTGCTGCCTCCCGTACGCGCGCCCGTGCGCCGTCCCAGACCGCGCAGAGCCTGGAGTATCGTATCGCCATCTCCTCGACGGCCTCTTCGTCACCGATCGTGCCTTCGAACCAGCCGCGGGCGACCGAGCCGAAGATCGTCCGGCCGACGGCAAATCCCTTGACGAGCGGGAAGCGCGCGGCAACTTCGAAGCTCGCCTTCAAGAGGTCCTCCGGCGCATCCAGGCCGAGGACGACGATCCCTCTGGTATGACGATCGTTTTCCTCGATGGCGGCGCAGACCCGCGCCCATGCTTCGGGTTCGTCCAGCGGCTCGAGCTTCCACCAATCGGGATAAATGCCTTCGGCATAGAAGCGGCGGATCAGTGTCGCGGTCGTATCCGTGGTGACGCTGGCGACCTTGGACGGGATGACCTCGAGCAGGAATTCCAACCTGTTGCGGCGCGACGCCACGTAAAGCCGACGCACTTCCGCCAGTTGCCGGTCCCAGGTCGAATCGTCGTCATCAGGGTGGCAGAAGCAGAGCACCTTGACGACGTTCTCGCGCGCCCATTCCGACAGCCCGCCGCAATCGGGACCGAGGGACGGCTCCAAGGTCAGAGGCCGCGACCCCGGCCATTCGCAGGGTCTGCCGATCCACAGGCCGGTGCCGGAGGCGGTATGGAGCGCGCGCCGGCCAATCCGGTCGTCGCAGAGGATCCCGTAGCCGGTTCGCCCCTTCTGCACTTCCAGGGCTGCCTGAAGGCAAAGCTCCTTGAAGGCGCCGCCCTTCGACGGCGTGTAACCCGTCATGCTTTCGAGCTGCATCCGGTGATCGAAGGCGAAGACGCGCATTTCGGACCAGTCGCCATGCCGGTTGGTCGACCAGTGCATCTGCTCCAGTGCGGCATCATTGCGCAGGTCGGGGCGCATCATGCCGCGCTTAAGGAAGAAATTCAGCTCCTGAAGTGACGGATAGGCCGGCGTGCAGCCGTGACGGGAGACGGCAAAAGCGCCGCAGGCATTGGCGTATCGGAGCGCGGTCGGCCAATCCTCGCCGTCAAGCCAGCCTTTCAGCAGCCCGGCGAAAAAGCCGTCTCCGGCGCCGAGAACGTTGAAGACTTCGACCGGGAAACCCTCGTCCGAAATGCCGTCGTCGAGATTATCCGGTATCGCGTCTTCGAATGCGACCGCCCCCTTGGCGCCGCGTTTGCAGACGAGCGTCGCCGCGGTGACGGCGCGTACCGCCCTGAGCGCCGCCACGGTATCGGTCGTCCCGCCGGCGATGTGGAATTCTTCCTCGGTTCCGACGATCAAATCGAACAGATGAAGCGTCGCCTGCAGTTTTTCGGTCACCTGCCCACTTGCCACATAGCGGCTTTCCCCCTCGCCATGACCGGCCACACCCCAAAGGTTCGGACGATAGTCGATGTCGAGAGCCGTCCGGGCGCCATGCTTGCGAGCAAAGGCGAGCGCCTTCAGCACGGCGGCTTCCGTGCGCGGATGCGACAGATGTGTTCCCGTCACCAACACCGAGCGGGCGCTGGCAACGAAGGCCTCGTCGATATCCTCCTCGCAAAGCGCCATGTCGGCGCAGTTTTCCCGGTAGAATATCAGCGGGAACCGTTCCTCGTCGCGGATGCCGAGGATGACGAGTGCCGTCAGGCGCTCGGGATCGGTCACCACACCCCTACCGTCGACACCATGTCGGGCAAGCTCCTCGCGGATGAACCGGCCCATATGCTCATCGCCCACCCGGGAGATCAGCGCCGAGTTGAGGCCCAGTCGCGCCGTGCCGCAGGCGATGTTGGTCGGACTGCCGCCGATATATTTTTCGAAGGATCCCATATCCTCCAGCCGTCCTCCGACCTGTGCGCCATAGAGGTCGACGCCGGCTCGCCCGATCGTGATCACGTCCAATGTCTTGGTCATGTCGGTTTCCTCGCAGTCCTATTGAAATCTGTCTTGGTGATCGGTTTGGGCATCGCCGGCCTCTTCGCAGCAAACGACGAATGCAGGGGGGCGCGGGCGAATGTCGCCCGCGCCTGCCCATCAGCGGCTGATCGTTGCCTGCAGCGCATCGATGGAGGACTGGATGCCGGCCTCGGTCGACATGGTGAAGTCTTCCATTTCCAGGCTGACCCAACCGTTGTAACCGACCATGCGGACGACGGAGAAGAATTCCTTCCACCACTGCAGATCATGTCCGGCACCGACGGCAACGTAGTTCCAGGTGCGGTTGGCGACATCAGTGACGTCCTTGAGTTCAAGGAGACCGTTGACATCGGCAAGCCCGCGTTCGATGCGCGTGTCCTTGCCATGGCAATGGTGGATTGCGTTTCCAAGCGCCCGGGCGGAGGCGATCGGGTCGGCACCCTTCCAGAACAGGTGACTGGGGTCGAGGTTCATGCCGACGGTCGGGCCGACCTCGTTGCGCAGACGGAACAGAGTCTCGGGGTTCCAGACGAGCATGGCCGAGAAGTTTTCCAGCGCATACTTCTCGACGCCCACTTCCTTGGCAAGCTTCACGAGATCATGCCAGAGTGGGAATGCGCGGTCCTCCCACTGGTAGCGATCGCGCTCGGGCATCTCCTCCGGCCAGCTTTTCGTGTAGACCAGCCAATTCGGAACCATGTCGCCGGGTGCTGCTTCCGGCAGTCCGGACATGGTGACGATGGTCTTCACGCCGATTTCACCGGCGAGACGGATCGTCTGCTCCATCTCCTTGCGGTGGCGCTTGCCCATGTCACCCGGATCGAGCGGGTTGGCCGAGCAATTGAGGGCAGCGATTTCCAGGCCCCGCGCTTCAATTTCCTTGAGCTTCGTCTTCAAGAGACCCTTGTCGGCAAGCAGCTCGTCGGCGCGGAAATGCGGCGCACGAGACCAGCCGCCGCCGGTCATTTCAATGCCTTCGACACCCAGTTTGACGCATTTGTCGAGCATGTCGGTGAAGGAAAGGTCGCCCATCACGTCGGTGCAGATCGATAGTTTCATGTCATTGTCTTTCTAAAAGCGGGGTTGGGGACGCGCCTGGGAGGAGGATGGAGGAGATCCGGCACGTCCCCTGATTGATCAATTGAACTCGACCCAAGCCGAACCTGCGTCTGCCGAGCGGACGCAGTTTTCCAGCCAGCGCACACCTTCGGTGCCGGCTTCGATGCCGGGATAATGATGGTTCTTGAGGAAGGCCTCGTCGCCGCGGCGTTTTGCGTCGATCGCCTGGGCGATCCAGAGGTAGATGTTCGCCCAGCTGTCACCGAGGCCCTCGGTATGCAGCGCGCCCATGCGATCGCAGGCGAGGCTTTCCTCTTCGAGGTAGGGCATGCCGTGGTGCAGGGTGCGGTTCGGTTCGCCCTGCACTTCGTAAATCAGCTGATCGGGATGGGAATCGGACCATTCGATCGAGGCCTTGGAACCGACGAAACGGTAGCGCTGCGAACCCATATTGCCGGCATTCACCGAGGACACCCAAAGACGGCCCCGGGCGCCGTTGTCGTAATGCATGAGAACGGTCGCGTGGTCTTCGAGCGGCGCACGGGTCGGAATGAAGGCCTTGCGGTCGCAGAGCAGCTTTTCGATCTTCATATGCGGCAGCACCACTTCGGAGAGATAGTAGAGGTGCGTGCCGATATCGCCGAGAACGAAGGTCGGGCCGGCGGTCTTGGGATTGGTGCGCCACTTCACGGCTTCGCCGGCGCCGATATCGTCGCCCGCGTTGAAGCCGTGGGTATATTGCATGTCGACAATTCTTATATCGCCGAGCATGCCCTTCTTGACCATCGCCGCCATCTGATGAACCAGCGGATGGCCGGTGAAGCCGTAGGTGACGCCGACGATCAGGCCCTTCTTTTCGGCGAGTCTCGCGACCTCGTCACATTCGGCGACGGTGAAGAACAGCGGCTTTTCGCAGATCACATGAAGGCCGGCTTCGAGGCATGCCTTGGTGATCTCGTAATGGGTGAAGTTCGGGGTGGCGATCGAGACAACCTCGACGCCGTCCTCGCGTCCGGCCTCCTTGGCGAGCAACTCCTTATAGTCATCGTAGCACCGGTCGGCGGCGACGCCGAGCTTCGTGCCGAAGTCGCGCCCGCGCTCGGCGTCGAGATCGAAGGCGCCGCAGACGAGCCGGTATGTGCCATCGCGCTGGGCGCCGGTTCTGTGCTTGTAGCCCACCTGCCCGGTGCGGCCGCCGCCGACCATGCCCCAGCGCAGCGGGCGCTCGATGGTTCTTTCTCCGTTGATCATCTTCTGTCCTTCCAGGAATGAATGTCTGTGATGTTTGAGCGTTCTGGGCAGAACCCCGGTCGCGGTCGCTCGCGCCAATCACCTGGCTGCATCGCGAAGCGCTGGAGGGGCATCGCGCGTTATTTCGCGGTCCAGTACTTGTCGACAAAGCGCTGCATTTCGGCGCGCATGAACTTGCCGGAGTGGTCGGCCTTGTCCTCCCAGGCGAAAACACATGCGGTCATGATGCCGTCGAACCCGATCTCGGCCAGCGTGCTGAAGAAATCCTCCCAGGGAACCTCGCCCTGGCCGATGTTCAGGTGCTGGTGCACCCTGGCCTGCGTGCCCGGAGGGTTGAGGATGTAGCGGAGCCCGGAGGAGGCCTTGTGATTGAAGGTGTCGCCGACATGGACATGGGCGAGCACGTCCTTTGCTTCCCGGAGCATCGCCTTGGTGTCGTCACCGAAATAGAAGGTATGCGGCGCGCAATAGAGAAACTTGACGTTCTTCGAGTTGACCGTCCTGATGATATCGAGTGCTGGCTGCAGGGTTTCGCACCAATCCTCGGGGTGCGGTTCGACGTGCAGATTTATGCCTTCCTTTTCAAAGATCGGCACCAACTCTTCCATCGAACGCCACCAGGCGTCTTCGCAGGCCTCGATCATGGAGCCGGTATGGCAGCAGTAGCACGAACCCTTGTCCGGGTGGGGCCCGCGGCCGAATTCCGAATTCATCGTGTCGACGCCGAGTTCGACACTGATCTCAATGGCGCGCTTCCAGTGCTTGACGGCAGCTTGCCGCTCATTTTCATCGTTCGAGGCCCACCGGTACATCGGCAAGATCGAGGCAATGCCGACATTGGCGTCGGAAAGTGCTTTCTTGAATGCTTTGGCGCGGGCCGGAAACACGCGCGGAGCCTTGAACCACTCGAGAAAATCGGCCCGCGGGCTGAGTTCTATCCACTCGTATCCGAGTTCGGCCACTTTCAAGGGCAATTCTTCGAGTGAGAGGTGGCGATGCATAAAGGGGTCGATTGCTATCTTCATGGCTGTTACCTGTCCGATGATTGTGCTGGGCCATCCCGCCGGCGTAGGCGAGCTCATTAGAGTTTCTGGAGTTCATCCGTTGCGGCGGTCGCTCAGACCGGCGGGGGATGTCCGCTGTGCGCCGTCGAATACGCTTCGATTTCGGCTTCGAGTTCGGCCATGGCCTCGCCTCCTGCCATCAGGTCGGTGATCTCTTCGCGTGTCTTTTCGCCCTTGCGGAAATCTGCCGCCTTCGCACCCTTGATGAGCACCG
This sequence comes from Rhizobium sp. BK112, assembly GCF_014193215.1. Lineage (NCBI taxonomy): Bacteria > Pseudomonadati > Pseudomonadota > Alphaproteobacteria > Hyphomicrobiales > Rhizobiaceae > Rhizobium > Rhizobium sp. BK112. Next base: position 169,120 of record NZ_JACHYZ010000006.1, on the reverse strand, counting down.
CGAAGTGGTCTCCCACCGTCATGGCGTGAATGACGTTGTGGGTGATGAAAATGACGGCGAGGCCGCGACGGCGCGCTTCCAGGACAATGCGCAGCACATGCGCCGCCTCCTTGACGCCGAGAGCCGCGGTCGGCTCGTCGAGGATCAGCACTCGGGCGCCGAAGTGGACGGCTCGGGCGATTGCCAGGGATTGCCGCTCCCCGCCCGACAGACCGCCGATCAGGCGATCGCCATCGTCGATACGGGTGATGCCGAACTCGCGCACGGCCTTGACGGCGATTTCATTTGCGGCTTTGCGGTCGTAGATCTTGAACGGGCCGAAGCCCTTGGTCAGCTCCCGCCCCACGAAGAACGAACGGCCGATGCTCATCAGCGGAAAGGTGCCGCCGAACTGATGCACCGTTGCGATGCCGAGGTCTGCAGCTTCGCGCGGATTCTGGAAGACGATCGGCCGGCCTTCGAACTTCACCGTGCCGCTCGTCGGCTTGTAGACACCGGCAAACGTCTTGATCAGGGTGGACTTTCCCGCGCCGTTGTCACCCAGCAGGCAAAGCACTTCACCGGGATGAACGCTCAATGTGATGTCGTAGAGCACATCGATCGGGCCGAAGGACTTGTTGACGTTTTCAAGTTCAAGAATTGGGCCAGCCATGTCTCAGCTCTCACTTCTTCTTCTTCAGCGCCATCTGGCGGAACGTATTGTTCATCAGGACGGCCACGAGCAGCATCACGCCGATGATCAGGCTCGACCAATTGCGGTCGAAGGTCGTGAAATAGATGCCTTGGTTGACGACGGCAAAGGTGATCGTGCCGAAGAAGATCCCGATCACGGACCCGAAGCCTCCGGTCAGCAGCACACCTCCGACGACGACCGAGATGATCGAGTTGAAGATGAATGTCATCCCGCCCGAAACCTGCGCGGAATTGAACAGGATGGCTTGGCACATGCCGACGAAGGACGCGCTCATCGCCGAGAGGACGAAGAGAACCATCGTCAGGCGGGTCGTCGGAATGCCGGCGTTGCGGGCACTGACCTTGTCGCCGCCCATCGCGAAAATCCAGTTTCCGTAAGGCGAGAAGTGAATGAAGAAGATGAAGATCGCGGTGATGGCCACCCACCACAGAATGATCACCTGAAACGATCCGCCCAGGAATTGCCCGAAAAGGAACTTTGCCCAAGGGTCGGCCGTCAGTGCCACGCTCGTCGTGCCGGTGACGAGAACCGAGGTGCCAAGCATCAGGCCCTGTACCGCAAAGAGGGTGCCGAGCGTAACGATCAGCGAAGGCACGGCCGTGTGCACGACGAGGTAGCCGTTGACCAGCCCGACGATGAGGCCGAAGGCAAGCGCACCGAACATTCCGACCCATATGGGAAGATCGTAGTAGCCCGAGAGGACCGCGACGGTCATGGAGCCGGCGGGGATCATCGCGCCGATCGAAATGTCGAGATCGCCTGCGATCATCAAAAGTCCGATGGGAAGAGCGATAATGCCGAGATTGGCGGCGACGTTGAGCCAACTTGCGGCGCCGGCGGGCTCCAGGAATTTGGTGCTGCCGAACACGACGAAGAACAGGAGGACGCCGACAAGTCCGAGGAATGCACCCGCCTCGGGACGGCGCAACAGGTTGCCGAATGAAAGATTGTTCATATGCCTATCCCAGTTTGGGCGTGAATCTCCAGGCGTGCGGACGCGGTGGTCCGCACGCCCGATAGACTTCGACCCGCGTATTTTTCCGCGGGTCGGAGCCCGTTTCGAACGATCAGCGAGCGCCTTCCTTGACGCCGGCCAGGGTGGCGTCGATGTTCGACGTATCGACGATGCCCGGGCCGGTCAGCACCGGTGCGGTCGGCAGGTTGGTGCCGTAGTCGATATGCGCGGCGAGAAGCGAAACCCCCAGCAGCGACTGCAGGTAAGGCTGCTGGTCGATCGCAAAGGTCTGCGAACCGTCCTTGATGCGGGCAAGGCCCGAGGCATTGAGGTCGAAGGTGCCATGCGCGACCTTGCCGACTTTGTTCGCCTGAGCGATCCCGCTCGCAGCCGCATCAGCGTCGGAAGCCCCAACATTGAGGACGCCGTCGATGGTGTCGTCCTGGAGCAGTGTCGCCTTGACGGCCTCGGCGATCGCCGTCTGATCGCCGAAGCTGGTCGCCGGCAACGGCAGCTGCTTGCCAGTGCCGCCCTTTCCGGTGATGCCGTCGATGACACCCTTGCAACGGGCCTCCTGGTTTGCCGCACCCGGGAGCGTATTGACGCAAATGACATTTTTCGCACCCTTGGACGCGAAATATTCGCCGCCTGCCTTGCCGGCGGTGTATTCATCCGAGCCGACATAGTTGATCGCGCCAAGCTCGCGAGCCTTGTCGATGTTGCCGGCATTCATGAGGATGACTTTGATGCCCGCAGCGACGGCAGCCTTGATGGCCTCGTCTTCCGCCTCGGGCACCCAGTCGGGCACCACGATGCCGGTCACGCCCTGGCTGATGGCCGTGCGGACGAGCTGTGCGGCGTCAGGCCCGAGATTGTCGTAGGTCTGCAGCTGCAGATAGCTGACGGAGCCACCGTTCTTCTCGACGACGAGCCGGGCGTCGTCGACGCCCTTCTTGATGCGGCTCCAGAATTCGTCGTCGGTCTTGCCGCCGACGACGGCAATATTCGCGGCCAGGACAGAAGAAGCGCCAAGAACGAAAACAGCGCCAGCCAGCAGCCCGCGTACGGCGCGCATTGAAAAACTCATGTGATTTCCTCCCAAAAAGGCGGTCGAGAGTAACAATTCCTCAAAGCAAGGCTCCCAACTCGCTGGAATATTTGTATCAACTGACATCTGGAAATGGAATGTCTATTGCGTTTCTGTGAAATTAATATATCATTTCGTTTCATCCAAGAATGGAACAAAATATATCATGAAGAGACCGACCATTGCCGATCTTGCCCAGGCCTCCGGCGTCAGCATCGCCACGGTCAACCGCATCCTCGGAGGTGCCGGCGCAGTGCGTGCGGAAACGATCGAGAGGGTGCAAAATGCCGCGGAAGAGATTGGATTTTATGGCTGCGGCGTGATCGAGGACCGCCGGCAGCGGCTCCTGCCGAATTATCGTTTCGGCTTTCTTCTCCAGCAGTCAAGCCGCGAGCTTTACCGGCTGTTCGGCTCCAAGATCACGGAAGCCGCCGCGAGACGCCAGCACGAGAAAATCGTGGCTGTGGTCGATTTCGTCGATGTCCTCGAGCCACAAAATATTGCAGATCGGCTCGAAGCGCTCGGAAAACGCTGTGATGCAGTTGCTGTCATTGCGGGTGACCACCCGTTAATCGGGCAGACCATCCAATCCCTCAAGGAGAGGGGAAAGCCGGTTGTTGCCTATATAACCGATCAGTCCGCCAGGGATCGCGCCGGCTTCGTCGGCACCGACAATTGGAAACTCGGGCGGACCGCTGCATGGTTTCTGGCTCAGACCACGCCGATGCCCGGCCGGATCGCCGTGTTCATCGGCAATCATCGTTATCAGTGCCAGGATGTCTCCGATGCGAGCTTTCGATCCTATATGCGCGAGCACGCGCCCCATCTTCAGGTCGATGACAGCAGACCGACACATGAGGAGCCGCAGGAAGCCTACCGGATCGTGAGCCAGCTGCTTTCCGAACTCGATGACCTCAGAGGCATTTTCATCGTTGGAGGGGGAATTTCCGGGGTGCTGCGTGCTCTTCGCGAAGCCCCTGCCGAAAAACGGGATCAGGTCAGGGTCGTCTGCCGCGACATCGGCCCGGAAACGCGCAAGGGCCTGACGGAAGGCCTGATCATGGCGGCCTTGTGCCATCCCTTGGATCAGATATCAGACGAATTGATTGGCACGATGATCGCAGCGCTCGAACACCGCGACAGTACAACCATCCTTCAGCGCGTGGTTCCCTTTGAAACGATCACGCCCGAAAGTGTTTGAACCGTTCTAGTTTTGCATAAGGCGGCTGGCCGAAAAGACCAGCCGCCCTATAAGGTGGCAGGGCTGATAGCTATTGCGCTGTCGCGTCAGATGTCGACGACGAGGCCCTTGGCTTTCAGCACCGGTTCGAGATTGCTGACCTCGATAACCGATTTACCCTGCTTATATGCCGCGATATAGCCGGCCTCGGCATCTTCGCGGGCCTGTGACAGCCTGGCGACTTCCTGCGCTTCCTGGCGACGCACGATCACCAGACCGTCGGCATCGCCGGCGATGATGTCGCCGGGATGGATGATTTCGCCGCCGACGATGATCGTGTCGTTCACCGCCGCGATGGTTTCCTTCACTGTTCCCTTGATGCAGACGCTGAGTGAGAACACCGGGAAGCCAAGTTCCCTCAGCTGAAGCGTGTCGCGTACGCCGGTGTCGGTCACGAGACCGCCGATGCCCTTTGCCAGGCAGGCGTTGGCGAGGACATCGCCGAAGGATCCGGCCTCTTCGTATTCGCCCGCCGAGACGACGATGATATCGCCCGGCTTTGCGTAGTTGATGGCAAGCTGCAGCATGATGTTGTCACGCGGCGCGCATTTTGCCGTAAAGGCTGGACCGCAGAGTTTCATGCGGTAGTCGACGGGCTTCAGGCGGGAGGAAAGGGCTCCGCGGCGTCCTTGGGCTTCGTGGATCGTTGCGGGCGAAAATTTGGAAACGGCGTCGATATCGGCTTTGCTTGGCCGTTCGGCAATATCTTTAATATGGATCATGTGTGCCTCCCATCGTTGGCCGACGGCGGGCATGTCCCGCCGTCTGATTTCGTTTGGATATCGTCATCGGACGATGCCGAGGTCTTAAGGGATCGGGTCGAACTTCAGTTCGGAGAGCGATACGACCTTGTCGGTGCGCTTCATCTTGTATTCGGTATCCGGGCCGAGCCATTTGTCCCAGATCTTGTTGATCTCGCCCGATGTGTCGAGCTTGCGGAGGATCTCGTTGATCTTGGCGGTCAGCGCCGGCTGATCCTTGGCCATGCCGATGCCGATCGGCTGGTAGAGCATCGGCTCCTCGATCATCCGCATCGGCTTGCCCTTGCTCTTCGATTCATTGACGAATTTGGTCGTCGTCATGGTGTTGGCCACCATGCCGCGGGCCTTGCCCTGCTGGACGGCGAGATAGGCAGAGGCGGTATCCTGGAAGGTCAGCGGGTCGGATTTGTTGAGCTTGATCGACATTTCCGACGTCGAGCCCTTGGTCGAAGCGATGCGCTGGCCTGCGAAATCGGCCTTCGTCTTGCCGGCGTCGTCCGCCGGCACGATCAGCATTTCCTTGGCGAGATAATAGGGATCGCTGAACTGGATCTGCTCGGCGCGGCTGAGCGTATAGGCAAGGTTGGCAACGGTGATGTCGACGCGGCCGAGCTTGACCTCGGGCACACGCGCCTCGACCGAAACCGGCTTGATTTCAGCCTTGACGCCCAGTTCCTTGGCGATGGCGCCGCAGAGGTCGACGTCGAAACCGGCCATTTCGCGGGTCTTCGGATCGGGCGAGGCGAAGGGAGGAACGTCGGCGAATGTCGCGCAGCGCAGGGTTTTCGCCGAGATGATGTTGTCGAGCTGATCGGCTTTCGCGGGCACGGCGGCCGCCATGCCGGCAAATGCGACGGTGAGGGTTAGGCATTTCCAGTTCATTGCTGTTCTCCGTTGTTTTTGGTGGTTGGTATCAATGCCGGAGATCAGCGAGAAAACGCTGAGCCCGGGGATGGCGTGGATTGTTGAAGAATTCTTCGGGTGTCGCCATTTCGATGATCTGGCCGGCATCGATGAACCAGATCCGATCCGCGACGTCGCGCGCGAAACCCATTTCATGGGTGACGCAGAGCATGGTCATGCCTTCGGACGCCAGGCTCTTCATGACGGCGAGCACTTCGCCGACCATTTCGGGATCGAGTGCGCTGGTCGGCTCGTCGAACAGCATGACCGGCGGTTCCATGGCAAGGGCGCGGGCGATCGCCACCCGCTGCTGCTGGCCGCCTGACAGCTGACCGGGATAGGCCCGGGCCTTGTCGGCAAGACCGACCCGATCGAGAAGCTTGAGCGCCTTCTCCTCGGCGACGTCGGGCGCCACGCCTTTCACCCGGATCGGCGACATCGACACGTTTTCGACCACCGAAAGATGCGGAAACAGGTTGAAGTTCTGAAACACAAAGCCGATCCGGCTGCGCAGCGCGTTGAGTTCCTTTGCCCGCATGGCGGCGTGAATGTTTTGCCCGTCGAGCGTGATCGAGCCGCTGTTGATCTCTTCGAGGCGATTGATCGTGCGGATCAGCGTCGATTTCCCCGAGCCGGACGGTCCGCAGATGACCACGACCTCGCCACGCGCCACCTGCGCATCGATATCCTTGAGGACCGGATAGTCGCCGTAGCTCTTGCAGACCTGGGAAAGCCGGATCGTCTGCTGTTCCTGTGCTGGGACTGTCATGGTCATAGCTGCTCCGAGATGATTTTCGATGGCGCGACCAGAGAGGCGGCGGGAAGGCCGGAAAGTCCCGCACGCCGCCGCGTGATGCGCCGCTCGAGGCGATTTGCGAAGTGGGTGAGCGTCCAGCAGATGGCGAAGTAGACGATCGCCAGGATGAGGAAGACCTGGAAAGGCTGCGTCAGCAGCTGGTTGTTGACCTGGCTTGCGGCAAAGGTCAGGTCCGGCACGTTGATCACGTAGCCGAGCGTCGTGTCCTTGATCGTCGAGACGAAGGTGGAGATGATGCTCGGGATCATGTTGTAGAGCGCCTGCGGCAGGATGATGAAGCGCATTGCACCGATATAGCTGTGGCCAAGCGCACGCCCCGCATCCATCTGGCCCGGTCCGAGCGCGACGATGCCGGCACGGACCACTTCGCTCAGGAACGCGCTTTGATAGACAACGAGCGTCGTCAACATCGTGACGAAGCTCGGCACATCGGCGCCGGTCATGAGCGGAACCAGGAAATAGCTCCACAGGATGAGCATCAACAGCGGCACGCCCCGGGTGAAATAGACGAGTGCCGTGACCGGCCAGCGCAGCAGCGCCGACTTGGAGAGCCGCGCCAATGCGAAGAGGATGCTGACCGGAAAGGCGAGAGCGATGCTGAGCGCCGACAGGATCAGCGTGTTGGCGAGCCCGCCGAGCGGTCCGTTCGGATATTGGCCGATCAAGAGCAGCAGCCAGTAGTCCCGGACGATGGCGATCATGTCGTGGATCATGCGCGCGCACTCCTGGCAGGATCGGTGCGCATCGATACATAGGCGCCGATGCTCATGATCACGAGCGAGAAGAAAAGGTAGAGAACCGTGCCGATCAGGTAGATCTCGAAGGTCCGGAAGCTGAGGTTCTCGATTTCCTTGACGGCATGCGTCAGTTCCGAGGCCCCGATGACGACGGCCAGACTGCTGTTCTTGAACAGGGAAACGCTGTGATTGATGAGCGGCGGCAATGCGTTGCGCACGCCCTGCGGCATGATGACGAAACGCATCGCCGAGATATAACCGTGGCCGAGGGCGCGGGCCGCCTGCATCTGGCCGGGGCTGACCGAGCGCACGCCCGACCGAAGATCCTCGCTGAAATAAGCCGCCTGGCAGAGGCCGAGCCCGATCACCGCGAAAATGGCCTCGGCATTATGGATGGCGAGCCACGACGACACCCCGCTTGGCATCAGGGTGAAAATCCCGAAATACCACAGCATCAGCTGAACCAGGGTGGGGACGTTGCGGTGATAGGAGACGTAAGCGGCGACTAACGGATCGCCAAAGCGAAAGGGCGACAAACGCAAAGCCAGCAGCAGAAGCGCCAGCACCATCGCCATCGACCAGGAACCGGCATAGATGATGAAGGTCATCTCGATGCCATGCAGCAGCATGGCGGTATATTCCGGATTTGCCAGGATTGCCGAAAGGTCGAAACCGCTCACGGATTTGGCTCCCCGGATTGAGCCGTCTTTGCCGGAGTCTGGGGCTTTGCCGTCTGCAGGCCACCCATGACCTGCAGTGTCGGCGTGATCTCCATGTGTCCGATGTTGACGGCGACGGGGGCTGCGATGGCGAAGGCAATCGCGTCTGCTATATCGGCTGCCTGCGGCAGTTCGAAGCCGTCGATGAACCGTTCGCGGATGCTCGGGTCATCGCCGTGGACGTGATTGAAAATATCCGTGGCGACCCGGCCGGGGCAGATTTCCGTGACCCGCACCCGCTTGCCGAAGGCGTCGATGCGCAGCTGGTTGGACAGCATGCTCACCCCTGCCTTGGTGGCGTGATAGGACGAGTTGCCACCGAAATTATAGGCGCCGGCGATCGACGAGATGTTGATGACATGCCCGCGATCCCGCGCCACCATGCCGGGCACGACCAGGCGGCAGAGATGCAGGACTGCGCGGAGATTGACGTCGACGATGAGATCGATATCGCCCTCTTCGGCTTCCAGGAACTTCTTCGGCCGATCGACGCCGGCATTGTTGACGAGAATATCGAACTCCACCCGGCGGGTGAGCTCGGCCATGGCCTGACGGTCGGTCACATCGGTGACATGGGCGATGCAGCCCGTGCGTGCGGCCAGCTGCTGCAGCGCGTCGGCGCTGCGGGCAATGGCATGGACCTCGATGTTCTCCCGGCGGAGCCGCTCAACCACGGCTGCGCCGATACCGGAGGATGCGCCGGTCACCAGTGCGGTCTTGTAGTCGGAGAATGGCATTGTCGTTCCCTTGTTGTTGATCGAGACAGTAGCGAAGCTTTAACCCCTTGCCTAAGACCGATTATCTCTGGAGCAATAAGCAACGGTTATGGAGGCGAGACGGCTGCCGAAGAAGAGAAACAGGTGATGTCGGCATCACCGGTCCCTCGGGCTGTCAGAGACCGTGTCGCGTTGCAAAAGCATTGCGCGTCTGCAAACATGTAAGCCACGCACATCAGAACGGTACCCCGATCCTCATGGACATCAGACGCCTCAAATCTTTCATCGTGATCGTCGACAGCGGCAGCATCACGCGAGCGGCGGATCTTTTGCACATTGCCCAACCCGCCCTCAGCCAGCAGCTTGCGGCACTGGAGGAACATTTCGGCCACAAGCTGCTGATCCGCAGCCAGCAGGGCGTCAGCATGACCGATGCGGGGCATGCGGTGTATCGCCATGCGCAGATCATCCTTCGGCAGATGGAGCAGGCGCAAGCGGATGCGTCGGCAGCCGGCAATTCGCTTGCCGGGCGCGTCTCGGTCGGTCTCGTGCCGTTCAGCAGTGCCGCCACGCTATCGGTCGACCTCCTGGCGGAGACCCGTAAACGCCATCCCGGCATCCTGCTGCATCTGACCGAAAGCGTCGGGCAGACCTATAGCCAGATGATCATGAACGGCCGGCTGGAGATGGCGCTTCTCCACGGAACCGGACCGATCAAGGGCGTCCGGTTCGAACCGATCCTCAGCGAAGAGTTTTTTCTTGTCGCGCATCGCGACTTTGCGATCGAAGCGGATGCGAAACCCGTTCCGGTCAATGCGCTCGACGGAATACCGCTGCTGTTGCCGCCGGCCTATAATTTCGTCCGCCGCGCAGTCGACACCGCCTTCACGCGCACCCGCACCAATCTGAAGGTCGTGGCCGAAGTCGAAATCGTCCGCACGCTGGCCCGCGCGGTCGGCAGCGGCCTCGGCGCGACGATCATGCCGAAAGCCATTGCCGATCGTATCGTGTCGGAATCGAGCGAGCCGCTGATCTGCCGGCTCGTCTCACCACGGATCGAGGAAACTCTGTCGCTATGCGTTTCCGACCAGAATCCCCTGTCGGAACCGGCCCTTGCCGTCCGCGACATCCTTCTCGAGCTGACGGCACGGCTGAAAGTCTGAGGGGGCTACGCTCAGCGCATATCCCTGCAGAACTGAGCTATGCGCGCGCAGCCTTCGCCGAGCTTTTCCATGCTGGTCGCATAGGAAATACGGAAGAAGGGGCTCATTCCGTAAGCCGCCCCTTGCACGGTCGCGACATGATGCTCTTCGACGAGTGCCATGACGAAATCGACGTCGGTCTCGATCTTTCGCCCGCCCTTGCTGGTCTTGCCGATCAGCCCGGAGATATTGGGGTAGATGTAGAAGGCGCCTTCGGGCCGATGGCACCGCAGCCCTTCCACCTCAGACAATCTGTCGAGGACGAAGTCGCGTCTTTCCTTGTAGATCGCGGCACGCTCCTTCAAGAGATCCTGAGGACCATCAAGCGCCGCGGTCGCCGCAGCCTGCGTCAGCGTCGCGATACCGCCGCCATTCTGGCCGTTGACGTTGCTGACGGCGGAGATCAGGTCTTTCGGCCCGGCGCAGAAGCCGAGCCGCCAGCCTGTCATCGCGTAAGCCTTGGAGACGCCGTTCATCGTTAAAACGCGCTCATAGAGCCTGGGCTCGACTTCGGCGATCGTGCAGAACTGGAAGTCGTCATAGACCAGGTGTTCGTAGATGTCGTCGGTCATGATCCAGACGTTGGGATGGCGCAGCATGACCTCGGCGATGGCGGCCATCTCCGCCCGGGAGCAGGCCGCGCCGGTGGGATTGTTCGGGAAATTCAGGAAGAGCCATTTGGTGCGCGGCGTGATCGCCGCCTCCAGATCCTCCGGACGCAGCTTGAAGCCGGCCTGCTCGTAGCAGGGGACCGGAACCGGGACGCCGCCGGCGAATTTGACGATATCGGCATAGCTGACCCAGGAGGGCGTGGGAATAACGACCTCGTCGCCCGGATTGCAGGTGGCCAGCATGGCATTGAAGATCACCTGCTTGCCGCCGCCGGAGACGACGATCTGGCTGGCATCGTAGTCGAGATTATTGTCGCGTTTGAACTTCCGGATGATGGCGGCCTTCAGCGCCGGCGTGCCGTCCATCGGCGGATATTTCGTATCGCCGGCAAGAGCTGCCGCATGGGCCGCTTCGATTGCGTGCGCCGGGGTGGGGAAATCCGGCTCGCCGGATGACAGGCTGACGACCTTGATGCCCTTGGCGGCAAGTTCCCTGGCGCGCTGGGTCATGGCGGCGGATGCGGAGATGGAGACGTTTTTCAGGCGGTCAGCGATGACGGACATCGACATGGTCCTTCGATGAGAGATGGGAACGGGAGACCGCCCGCAGGCGATCGGGATTGCGTCAGTCGGCGAGTTCGGCGGCGGGCGCGAGCGCGGCACCCGTGGCTTCGATCTCGCCGCGCACGATGCCGGCAAGTTCCAGGGCGCCCGGCGTGTCGCTGTGGACGAGAATGGAGCGGGCCGGCATGGCGATTACGGCTCCGTCGATCGTCTGAACGGTTCCGTCGAGCAGGAATTGTCGGACACGCGCACGTACGGCGGCTTCATCCTTAATGACGGCCCCAGGCAGCCCGCGCGCGACGAGTTTCCCGCCGGCGTCATAGGCCCGGTCGGCGAGGAAAAGCGCCAGCGTCTTCAAACGCGCGCGTTTCGCCGCCTGCTGAATCTCGCTGCCATGGGTGACGAAGACGACGAGACCGGCATCGACCGTGGCGATTGCATCCATCATCAGGTCGGCTAGCACAGGATCGCGATTGACCATATTGCCCATCGCCGCGTGGAAGCTGATATGGGAGACAGTGACACCCTCGGCTTTGGCGATCGCCATCAGTGCGCCGAGCTGATAGAGCATCTGCTGGCGAAGCTCGTCTGCCGGAAACGGTATTTCGCGCCGGCCGAAGCCGAGCCGATCAGGCAGGCCGGGATGCGCGCCGATGCCGACGCCGTTCAGCTTCGCGAGCCGGACCATGCGCCCCATGATCTCGGGGTCGCCGCCGTGGAAACCGCAGGCGATGTTGGCCGACGAGACGAGTTTCATCATCGCTTCGTCGTCGCACAGCCGGTAGGGGCCAAATCCTTCGCCCATGTCGGAATTCAGATCGATCTTCATCGGTTCCTCCTTTTGACGGCCTTTTGGGAGACACCCATTAGGCCATCGCCTTCAGGGCGCGCTTGACCATCCGGCATGTCTGCCTGACGTCGCCGACATAGCGGGCGACTGCCTGTTCCACCGCGCGGGCCTCCGCATGCGTCGAGCGAACGAAGCGCAGGCGGGCGCCGATGCGGGCTTGGCCGAGCCGCCACAGGTCGCATTCGATCACGCCAGCGATCTTCGGATAGCCGCCGGCGGTGTTCGCATCGCTCATCTGCACGATCGGTTCGCCACCGGGCGGAACCTGGATCACGCCGGGCACGACGCCGTGGGAGCGCATCTCGATGGACGCCGTCGGCTTGATCGGTTCGCCGGACAGGCGATAGCCCGTCCGGTCGCTGCGGGAGGAAATCCTCCAGGTCTGGCTCCAGAAGGCTTCGCCATCTCCGGCGAAAAGATCATGCTCGCCGGCCGGCAGCGCGCGGATCGTCAATGCGCCGTCGACAGGTGCGGGGAAGACATCGCGCAGTGCCACGGCCGGTTCGACGACGGCGAGACCCGAGGCCGGCAGCATGGCGATCTCGGCGTCCTCGCCGACCGCGATCCGATCGCCCTTCGCCAGAGGCCGGCCGGCATTGCCACCGAAACCACCGCGCAGCGACGTGCTGCGCGAACCCATGACAACGGGAATATCCAGCCCGCCTCCGAGCGAAATATAGGCACGTGCGAGCCGCGGCGGCTGCTTCAGTTCGAGAACCTCTCCGGGCTCTGCCGTATAGGCGCACCAGGCAAGCAGTTCCGATCCGTTGAGATGAGGATTGCCGTCGGCGCCGGTCACGGCAAAGACCACACGCTGCTCGAAACGCAGGCTGAACGGGAAGGTCTGCACCTCGATCACAGCCGCATTGTCGTCATTGCCGACGAGAATGTTGCCGATCCGGACCGCCAGCGGATCCATGGCGCCGCTCGCCGACACGCCGATGTCGCGATAGCCGGGGCGGCCAAGATCCTGCACCGTGTTGAACGGGCCGCTTTCCAAAATCTCGATCATAATTCGATCCTCGCCGGCAGGAAGCGCACCGTATCGCCCGGCGCCATCATGGCAGGGCTCGGCGAGGTGGGGTCGAACATCTCAAGCGTGGCAAAGCCGATGGAATTCCAGCCATTCGGACCCGTGAGCATGGCGACGCCGGTCTGCATGCCGCCGATGGTCACGCAGCCCTTCGGCATCTTCAACGAGGGAACGGTCTTTCGCGGCATGTAGATACGCGGATCGAGGCCATGCAGATAACCGAAACCGGGAGCGCTGCCCAAGGCGAAGACACGGTAGGTCGCTTCATGATGGATGCGCACGACCTCGCGGTCGCTGAGCCCCGAGAGATCGCAAAGGGCTGCAAGATCGGTCGCATGTTCGCCGCCGTAATGGACGGGGATCTCGATGGTCTTGCCGTTGAGATCGATGCTGCGCGCATTCTCCCATGCCTCCAGCAGCCGGGCGACCATCGTATCGGGAACTTCGGGCGTCTCCTTGAAGATCACCAGCAGGTTGGTCATGCCGGGAATGTTTTCCGCAAGGTCCGGCCAGCTCTTCACCGTCTGGGACAGAGCCCAGATCCGCCGCTGCGCAACGAGGTCGAAATCGCCTGGTGCCTCGAGCAGGAAGGATCTGGCGCCGATCGAGGAAACTCGCGCCCGGCTGTTGGTGGCCGGAACGATCTCACGTTGCGATGCATGTCTGTTCGTCGTGACGATCATGGCTGGAGCTCGATTTCGAACAGAGGATCACCGAAGCCGACCGGCGCGCCGGGTTCTGCGAGCAGCCTGGTCAAAACACCGGAGCGGCCGGCGCGAAGGGGAAGCAGGATATGCCCTACCCCGATGAAGCCGACGATATCCGCATCGGATACGGAGCGCGGCAGTTTTTGCGGCGCGGCGGAGTCGGCCGGATGCTCGACACAGAAGCGGCCCGCCATCGGCGCCTTTACGACGGCGGATGCTGAGCCGGGAGCGCGTGGCGTCGCTTCGCTCGAGCTGACACGGGCGCCGCTTTTTCCGGCGACGACGATACGAAGCTGTCCGCCCGGCCGGGAGATTTCAAGGCCGTCCACGCCGGCGGCCGTCAGCGCCTCGGTGAGCAATGCGATGGTCGCCGGATCGCTGAAATCGATCGCGCTCATGCCGCCCTCCGCAGCTTCAGCCATTGTTCGAGATAGTGAATGTCGGTCTCACCGCGCGCGAATGCGTCGTCCTCGAATAAAACGCGCAGGAAGGGGATATTGGTGGAAATCCCTTCGACCTCGGTGCCGGCAAGCGCTTCGCGCATTCTTGCCATCGCTTCGGTCCGCGTCGGCGCATGGACGATCAGCTTGGCGATCAGCGAATCGTAATAGGGCGAAACCTTGTAGCCGGCATGAATATGCGTATCGACACGGATGCCTGGTCCCTCGGGCAAGGCCAGACGGGTGACGACACCCGCCGACGGCAGGAAGGTTTCCGGATCCTCGGCGTTGATGCGGCATTCGAAGGAATGGCCTCCGCATGTCACATCGCCTTGGATGAGATCCAGAACGTGACCCTGAGCCGCCCTGATTTGAGCCTGGACGATATCGACACCGCTCGTCATCTCGGTGACGGGATGTTCGACCTGAAGTCGGGTGTTCATCTCGATGAAATAGAAGGCGCCGTCCTCATAGAGAAATTCGAAAGTTCCGACCCCCCGGTAGCCGATCTGAAGGCAGGCCTGCACGCAGGCCATGCCGACCGGCTGGATGATGTCGGGTGCGATCCCCGGCGCCGGCGCCTCCTCAACCACTTTCTGATGGCGGCGCTGCATCGAGCAATCCCGGTGTCCGAGCCACACGGCATTGCCGTGATCGTCGCAAATGACCTGGATCTCGATGTGGCGCGGATGCTCTAAGAATTTCTCCATGTAGAGGGCGGGGGAGCCGAAGGCCTTGCGAGCCTCTTCCCGCGTCAACGCGATTGCTTCATGCAACATATCGGCCTTTGGCACGACGCGCATGCCGCGTCCGCCGCCACCGCCGGCTGCCTTGATGATAACGGGATATCCGATCTCCAGCGCTGTGCGCTCGATGGTGGCAGGGTCGTCGGGCAGCGCCGTGTCCGGGCCGGGAACGCAGGGTACGCCGGCCGCCATCATCGCCCGCTTTGCCGAGATCTTATCGCCCATGATCGCAATCGATGACGCGGTCGGACCGATGAAAATCAGCCCGGCCTTGTCGACGGCGTCGGCGAAGGCGGCGTTTTCCGACAGAAAACCGTAACCCGGATGGATGGCGCCCGCACCGGCAAGACGCGCCGCCAGAAGGATGGCGTCCTGATTGAGATAGCTCTTGGCGGCGCTCGACGGGCCGATGCAGAGAAAGCTGTCGGCGGTACTGCCGTAAGGCGCTTGCCTATCCGCCTCGGAACAGATGGCGACCGTCTTGAGGCCGAGCTCGCGGCAGGCGCGCTGGATCCGGGCGGCGATCTCGCCGCGATTGGCGATCAGAACGGTATCGAAGCGGCCGGCCGCAGATTGTTCAGGCGTTTCCGGCATCAGCCAATCTCCGCGAGCAGGTCGCCGGTCTCGACCTCGCCATTGTCGATATGGGTTAGGTGCGTGATGCGCCCGGACCGCGGCGCGGCGATCGTGTTGAAGACCTTCATCGCTTCGATGATGAAGAGCGTCTGCCCCTCCTCCACCGCGTCACCGATCGCGACAAATGGCGGCTCCCCGGGCGCCGGGGCCTTGTGCAGAACGCCGAAGACGGGCGCCTTTACCGCATAGGAGGTTTTCTTGACGCTCGAAGGCGCTTGGGAGACGGGATTTGTCGTCGATTCCGGCTCCTTCGAGGGCTCGGCAACAGCCTCCTGACCCGGCGACGTGCGGAAAATCCGCACCGTCACGTCCTTTTCAGTCACGGTCAGCTCGCTAATGTTCGATCGTCCGACAAAGTCGATCAGCGTCTTGATCTTCGAGAGGTCCATGTGCGTGCTCGGAATTTCAGAATTCCACCGCGCGGACCTGACATCGCAAGTCGCTCGGTGTTGTGATTTTTCGTAGCACGACGTGCAGACTGATGGGGTCAGACGAAGTTTTGATGGAGTGCAATCAGCGCCCGATAGGGCATCTCGCCAGCGAGGCCGGTTTCGTCATCATCAGCTCTTCGGGGCGGCGACGCTCTCCCGCAGGATAAGCCTGCTGCGGATGACGGTGCGGACCTCCGCCGTCTTTTGCCGCTGGTCAATGGCGTCGAGCAGCAGATCGACCGCCGCGCGTCCCATCTCTTCCACCGGCTGCTCGATCGTCGAGAGCGGCGGTGAGGAGAATTCGCAGACGGGCGAGCCGTCGAAGGAGACGACGGACAGATCATCGGGAATGCGCAAGCCCCCCCGCTGGATGCAGCTGACAAATGAGATGGCCATGTCGTCGCTGGTGGCGATCACCGCTGTCGGCTTCTCGGTCAGTTGCGCGAAATCGTCCGCTGCCTGCACTCCAATATCGAAGCCGTGTTGATAATCAAGATGACCACCCGAGCGGCGCACCAGCTCGTCGGACAGGCCAGCCGCCTCGAGCGCCTCGAGCACGCCGGCATAACGCTCGACATCGTGATAATTGCCTTCAGGCCCGGCGAGATAGAAGAACCGTCGATGGCCCAGCCGGATCAGTTCGGCCGTGACGTCGCGCACTGCCTCGCGGTCGTTGGTGACCACGCTCTGCAGGCCGGCATCGCTCATGTCGAGCAGCATCGACACGATCGGCAGGCCGGAATTCGCCAGCGAACGCCCGTCCACCTCTGGAAGCTTCGACGACAGGATGATGGCGCCGCGCACGCTGCCGCCGAATGCCAGGTCGAGAATATGCCGTTCGGAAATCTCGTCGCGATCGAGGTTGGCGATCATCAGGTTATAGCCGCCCTGGATCAGCGACTTGTTGATGCTCTGCAGCACCTGCGGAATGATCTGCGAGACGCCGTAATAGAGCGATCCCGGCAGGATGATCATGATGATGTTGGATTTGCCGACCCTGAGGCCGCGCGCCATCGCATTCGGGGTGTAGCCGAGTTGCCTGGCTGCGGCATTGATCTTGGCGCGCGTCTTCTCGTTGACCCGTCCGGGATTGGCGAGCGCCCGGCTGACCGTCGATATCGCCACACCGGCGAGCCTGGCAACATCGGCCATCAAAGCGCCCGATGGTTCCTCTCCGGCCACATCCTTGTTTTTGTTCATGTTTATTTCATTCTCCCGGATGCTTCGATTTGCAACTCTAGGACAGGCGACGGTTTTTAGCAAACGTTTGCCAAAAACCGCTTGCTTAAAAAACCGGCTTGGCTATTATCTAGTCATGGCAAACGATTGCCATTTCTTAATGCGTTGAAAATCCATGGCTTATTGGATGCGGAACTCTCCTTCCGCACGCGGGTAGGTCATGCCTCGAGAAATGGATAGGTTATGGCTTCTGGCGATAGGCTGCGCTTCGGCGTCGATCTCGTGACATTCTTCCATCCCGGCTTCTGGGGCGTCGACAGCCACGATGCGATCGTCGACCATGCACGCGCCGAGCCGCGGGCCTTCTGGGACAAGATCCTCGACAGTGTCCAGGCCTCCGGCGTTACCGGCGTCGAGCTGACCTTTTCTCCCTTCAACTGGCAGGACGCGATCAAGACCTATGGTTCCGTCGATGCTTTCGCAGCCGAGCTGTCAACACGCGGTCTGACGCTGTGCAGCGGTTTCTTTGCGGAACTTGAGGCGGCCGGCGACTTCGCCGAGCCCGCGGCCCAGCGCGCG
The DNA here is from genome assembly GCF_014193215.1 of Rhizobium sp. BK112. Taxonomy (NCBI): domain Bacteria; kingdom Pseudomonadati; phylum Pseudomonadota; class Alphaproteobacteria; order Hyphomicrobiales; family Rhizobiaceae; genus Rhizobium; species Rhizobium sp. BK112. The sequence continues at coordinate 151,513 of NZ_JACHYZ010000006.1, read as the reverse complement.
CTGATCGACAAGGCGGAACGCTATGCCGACTTCCTGAAAGCCTGCGGCAGCGACATCATGGTGATCGGCGCGCCCTTACGCCAGACGCTCGGCGCCCAGCCGGTGCAGTTCCATGATTTCGACCGCGCCAAGGTGATCGCCGATTTTCTGAACCGGCTCGGCGCGACCCTCCATGCCAGGGGCGTACGGCTGGCGCTGCACACCGAGGCGCACTCGATCTTTGCCGCCGCGCGCGACGTCGATCTGATGATGCTTTTGACCGACCCGGCCTATGTGCACATGTGTCCGGACACCGCCCACATCATCGTTGCCGGCTCCGATCCCGTCCAACTCGTCGATCGCCATCACGAGCGCATGATCATCGCCCACTGGAAGGATGCGATCGGCCCGATGCCCGCCGACACGCCGATCGACAAGCATATCCATGAACGCCACCAGCCCTATTTCTGCAGCTTCGGCCTCGGACGGGTCGACTGGCCGGCCTGGATCCGGCTGCTGCGCGACCGGGCCTATGAAGGCTGGGCGATCCTCGAACTCGATGCCGCGCCGGATCCCGTCCGCGACATCGCCAACGGGCTCACGCTCGTCCGGCAGGCGCTCCTGCCGATCTATCGCTGACAACAATTCCGACGACAACAAACGCCCCGCAAAGAGGGCATTTTCAAGAGGTGGAACTATGAAGACCATGATGAAGCTTTTTCTTGCCGGCGTGGCATTCGCCGGTCTCATGACCTCGGCGCATGCCGAGGACAAGCCGACGATGGAGATCATGTCGTCCTGGACGTCGGGCGGCGAAGCGGCGGCCCTCAACGTCATCAAGACCGAGTTCGAAAAACGCGGCGGCGTCTGGAAGGATTCCTCGATCGCCGGCTTCGGCGCCGCCGATGCCGCCTTCCAGAACCGCATCGTCGCCGGTGACGCGCCCGGCGCCAAGCAGGGCGTCATCGGGCTGGCTGCCGCCGATTTCATCAACCAGGGCCTGTTCAATCCGATCGACGACGTGGCCGCCGGCGGCAAATGGGCCGACGCCCTGCCGAAATCGATCCATGATCTCATCTCCTATGACGGCAAGGTCTACCTTGCGCCGACCGGTGCCCATGGCGAAAGCTGGCTCTTTTATTCCAAGGAAGCCTTCGGCAAGGCCGGCATCGCGCAAGAGCCCAAGACTTGGGACGAGCTCTTTGCCGATCTCGACAAGCTGAAGGCTGCCGGTATGGTTCCGGTCGCCTGGGGCGGCCAGCCCTGGCAGCAGACCAAGGTCTTCAACATGATCCTGCTCTCGCAGGTCGGCATCGACGGATTCCTGAAGATCTATGTCGACAAGGACAAGAGCCCGGCATCGGTCGAGGGCGTGAAAAAGACACTTGCAGTCCTCGGTAAGCTGCGCGGCTATGTCGACGCGGGTGCCGCCGGCCGCAACTGGAACGATGCGACCGCCATGCTGATCACCGCCAAAGCCGGCGTGCAGTTCATGGGCGACTGGGCCAAAGGCGAATTCACCGTCGCCGGCAAGGAGCCGGGCAAGGACTACGGCTGCATGATCGTTCCGGAGTCGAAGGGCATGGTCTACATCGCCGACGCCCTCTGGTTCCCCAAAACAGGCAAGGCCGAAACCGACAAGGCCCAGAAACTGCTCGCCGAAGTCGTCATGGACCCGACCATCCAGGTCGAATTTGCTCTCAAGAAGGGCTCGGTTCCGATGCGCGCCGACGTCGACAAGTCGAAGCTGGACGCCTGCGCCCAGAAGGGCGTCGAGCTGATGAGCGCCGGCGCCATCGTGCCGGATCAGGCGATCGTACTCACGCCCCAGCAGGTCGGTGCGCTCGACGATTTCGTCGACGAATATTGGAGCGGCGGCTCGAACGATGCAGGCGCTGCGGCCGAAAACTTCTTCGCCATCTTCGAGTAGGATAGTGACTGTGGCGTCGGTCTGACCCGACGCCACAGCTGCCGGGCGCCGCCTCGCGCGGCGGCGCCAGCCCTGCTTTCCATTCCGTCAACGAGCTGGCCGATGTCCGTCAAACGCAAGCCCAATCTTTCCGCCACCATCGCGCTGCTGCCGACATGGTTCGTTGCGGTCGTGGTCTTCATCGGCACCATGGCCTGGTCGATCCGGCTGTCCTTTACCAATTCGACGCTCTTTCCGTCCTCGAGCTATGTCGGCTTCGCCCAATATTCGAAGCTCTTCTCTTCCGCCAAATGGCTGGCATCGCTGCAAAACGTGTTGATCTTCGGCGTCCTTTACGTCGCAGGCTGTCTGCTGCTCGGCTTCCTGCTGGCCGCAGCACTGGACCGCAAGATCCGTTTCGAAAGCGCCTTCAGGACCATATTCCTCTATCCCTACGCCATGTCCTTCGTGGTGACGGGACTGATCTGGCAATGGATGCTCAATCCGACGCTCGGCATCCAGGCAAGCGTGCGCTCGCTCGGCTGGGAAAGCTTCGTCCTCGACTGGGTGGTCAACCGCGACATGGCGATCTATGCGCTGGTGCTTGCCGGCGTCTGGCAGGGCGCGGGGCTGGTCATGGTCATTGCGCTCGCCGGCATGCGCGGCATCGAGGCCGAGCAGTGGAAGGCGGCGCGGATCGACGGCATTCCCGTCTGGCGGATCTATGTCTCGATCATCCTGCCGCAGCTCGGGCCGGCGCTGGCCGCCGCCGGCATGCTGCTCGCCATGGGCGTGATCAAGACCTATGACATAGTCGTCGCCATGACCAATGGCGGCCCCGGCAATGCGACCGAGGTGCCTGCGAAATTCATCATGGACAATCTGTTCGGACGCCAGAACCTCGGCCTCGCCACAGCCGGCGCGACGGTGCTTGTCCTCGGCGTGATCATCGCCGTCGCCCCATTCCGCTACATCATGCACATGCGCGACAAAGCGAAGGGAGCCGCGTGATGGCCGATCCTCATCCGAACGGGCCGAAACCGGCACGGATCACCGCCGGGCGCATCGGCCTCTATGCCTTCCTCGTCGTCGCCGCACTGTTCTTCCTTCTGCCGCTCTATACCATGGTCGTCACCTCCTTGAAGTCCATGGACGAAATCCGGCTCGGGCAGATCTTTTCCCTGCCGGCGACGCTCGATTTCTCTGCCTGGATGACCGCCTGGTCGGGCGCCTGCATGGGAACCGTCTGCGTCGGCATTCGCAGCGGCTTCTGGAATTCGGTGGCGATCACCCTTCCCTCGGTCGCGCTCTCGGTCTTCATCGGCGCCGTCAACGGTTATGCGCTGTCGCTTTGGCGGCCGCGCGGGGCAAACCTGCTCTTCGGTCTGCTGATGGCCGGCGGCCTCATCCCCTACCAGATCTTCCTCTATCCGATGGTCCGGGCGATGGCGAATATCGATCTCTACAATTCGTTGGCGGGTATCATCCTCGTGCATGTCATCTTCGGCCTGCCGTTGGTGACGCTGCTCTTCCGCAACTATTTCGTCAGCGTGCCGGAAGAGCTCTGCAAGGCGGCGCGCGTCGACGGCGCGGGCTTCTGGCGCATCTTTTTCGAGATCATGCTGCCGATTGCCGTACCGATGGTCGTCGTGGTCTCCATGCTGCAGTTCACCGGCATCTGGAACGACTTCCTGCTCGGTCTCGTCTTTGCCGGGCGCGACAACCTGCCGATGACCGTGCAGCTCAACAATATCGTCAACACCACGATGGGCGAGCGCACCTACAACGTGAACATGGCGGCGACCATCCTCACCGCCATTGTTCCGCTCGCCATCTATTTCCTGTCCGGCCGCTGGTTCGTGCGCGGCATCGCGGCCGGCGCCGTCAAGGGGTAACGCTTCCATGCAATCTGCCGTCTCCGTCAAGGATCTGAAGATCGCCTATGGCGACCATACGGTGATCGAGAAGATGTCGATCGACATCGCGCCACGAGAGTTCCTGGTGCTGCTCGGCCCTTCCGGCTGCGGCAAGTCCACGCTTCTGAACGCCATTGCCGGCCTTCAGGAGATTACATCAGGTGAGGTCTGGATCTCCGGCAAGAACGTCAGCTGGGAGGAGCCGAAGGATCGCGGCATCGGCATGGTCTTCCAGTCCTACGCGCTCTATCCCCGCATGTCGGTGCGCAAAAACCTCTCCTTCGGACTTCGCGTCGCCGGCCTGCCGAAATCCGAGATCGAGGCGCGTGTTGCCCGCACCGCCGCCCTTCTCCACCTCGACAAGCTGCTCGACCGGCGCCCGGCCGCGCTTTCGGGCGGCCAGCGCCAGCGCGTCGCCATCGGCCGGGCGCTGGTGCGCGAAGTCGATGTTTTCCTGTTCGACGAACCGCTGTCGAACCTCGACGCCAAACTGCGCAACGAATTGCGCGTCGAAATCAAGAAGCTGCATCAGCGCCTCGGCAATACGATGATCTATGTCACCCATGACCAGGTCGAGGCCCTGACGCTTGCCGACCGCATCGCCATCATGCGCGATGGCGTGATCCAGCAGCTCGCCTCCCCGGCCGAGATCTACCGCCGCCCGGCCAATCTGTTCGTTGCCGGTTTCATCGGCGCTCCGGCGATGAATTTTATCGAGGGCCGGATCGAGCGCAGCGTCGGGGCGCCGGTCTTCCGGGGTAACGGGCTGACCATCGATCTTTCCGGTTATTCTTTCCGTGCCGTTGCGGCGGACGGCCCGGCTACACTCGGCTTTCGCCCGGAACACCTTGTGCTCGATGGGTTCACCAGTGGCCTGCCCACCATTCCCGGCCGCGTTTCTGTGGTCGAGCCGATGGGCCCGGATGCTGTTGTCTGGTTCGACTGGGCAGACCAAAGCCTCTCGCTCCGGCTGATGGGCGACGTGACCCTTGAGCCCGGTGATGCTCTGGCTCCCGGGCTCGATATCGCCAAGGCGTCCCTCTTCGGCGCCGATGGATCGCGGCTGTGATGTGCCGTCCCTTTGTTTTCCCGCAATTCCGGGCGCGTTTCGCGCCGTTTTGAGGATTGCCTCCAGGACAGGATTTGAAAAGACATGGCTGAGATCGTCTATGATGCGCTGGTGATCGGCTCCGGCGCCGCGGGTTCATTTGCGGTCAAAGAACTGACGGCCCAAGGACTGTCGGTGCTGCTGCTCGAGGCCGGTCCCGCCGTCGGGCCGAAGGATTTCGATCCCGCCCGCAAGAAGGCGCCGGCAAGCAGCATCAATATCTGGGAGCGCGCGCGCGCCACTCTCAAGGGCCAGCCGATCCAGGCGCGTGCGGCGTTTTTCACCGAGCGTTTCAGCCATTTCTTCGTCAACGACCGCAAGAACCCCTATACGACGCCGAAGGGCGCGCCCTTCCTGTGGATCCGCGGCCGCCAGGGCGGCGGGCGCCTCCACAGTTTCGGCCGGGTGCTGCTGCGCTGGACCGACGACGATTTCAAGCTCCGCTCGCGCACGGGAAAGGGCATCGACTGGCCGGTCTCCTATGAAGAGCTGACGCCTTTCTACGACGAGGTTGAGGGCTATCTCGGGCTCTACGGCAACAAGGACAATGTGGCGACACTGCCGGACGGCGTCTATGCGAAGCCGGCCAGCCTGACGCCGGCCGAACAGACCTTTAAGCAGGCGGTGGAAAGCCGCTGGCCGGAGCGGAACGTCGTCTCCTGGCGTTATATCGCGCCCGATGCCGACCGCATGCCGCGACCGCTGCGCGAAGCAAAGGCGACCGGCCAGCTGAGCGTCCGCTACGACGCCGTCGTTCGTCGCATCACCACGGATGAGAAGACGGGCCGCGCCACCGGCGCGGAGTTCATCGATCGCAATACGGGCGAAGTATCGACCGCGCGGGCTGCGATGGTTGTGCTTTCGGCCTCGCCGATAGAGAGCGTGCGATTGCTGTTGAATTCGGCTTCGGCGAAACATCCGGGCGGGCTTGGCAACGGTTCGGGCGCCCTCGGCCGCTATTTCATGGATCAGCTTCCGTGTCTCGCGTTCGGCTCCTTTTCGAAGGCCAAGGGTTGGGCGACGGACGAGTCCGCGCCGACCGACCCGTTCTACAATCCGTCGGGCGGGATCTTCATTCCCCGCTTCGGCGAGGGCGACGCCGCCCGCGGCGATTTCGACTACCAGGGAAGCGTCGGCCGGGCGCCGGTCTCCGCGGACGCAGATGCGCGTCTCGCCTTCTTTGGTTTCGGCCGAATGCTGCCCTATGCCGACAATCGCATCACGCTCGACGCCAAGCGCAGGGATGCCTGGAACATTCCCGTGCCGCATATCCGCTGCGTCATGCAGGAGGAGGAGCAGGCGCTGCTCAAAAGGCAGGAAGAAACGCTGATTGCCATGATCAAGGAGGTCGGCGGCGACCTCGAATTCATTGGTTCGCCCACCGGCCTCAAGGAGATGGGCAAAGGCGCCTTTCCCGAAGCCGATGCCTTCAGCCGTTTCATGTTCCGCACATGGTTCCGCAAGACCATGTGCATGGGCGCGGCCATTCATGAGACGGGCGGCGCGCGCATGGGCGAAACCCCGGAGGCTTCGGTGCTCAATCCCTACAACCAGGTGTGGGATGCGCCGAACCTGATCGTCACCGATGCCAGCGCCTTTCCCGGCAGCGGCATCGCCGGCACGACGCTCACCGTCATGGCCCTGACGATCCGCGCCTGCCGGAACCTTGTCGACCAGTACCGAGCAGGGCAGCTGTAGACGCACTGATCCCACTCGGCACCTGTTTCTGTCGAGTGCGTGGAACGAGAGAGGCAAGTAGCCGTTTTGGTCTTCGCGAAGTGGTCGTCACACAAACTTCGCACTGACATGCTCCTGTCAAAAGAAGCAAAAGGAAAAGGCCATGTCGCAATCACATCAGGACCAGCTCAACCGGATCAAGGCCGAAATCGCCGACAGCTTCGATGAGGAGCTGGAAATGCAGATGGAGGAAGACCGGCTGGACGATCTGGTCGCCAAAGGAATGTCGGAACCGGCGGAGCAGACGCTCGAGCGAAAGATCTACTTCCGGGAGCTTTTCCGGCTTCAGCATGAACTGGTGCGGCTGCAGGACTGGGTTCAGCATAAGAAGCTGAAAGTGGTGGTACTGTTTGAAGGTCGGGATTCGGCCGGCAAGGGAGGCGCGATCAAGCGCGTGACCCAGCGGCTTAATCCTCGCGTATGCCGGACGGTCGCGCTGCCCGCCCCGACCGAGCGGGAGCGGCATCAATGGTATTTCCAGCGTTATGTCCCGCATCTTCCGACAGCCGGTGAAATGGTGCTCTTCGACCGAAGCTGGTACAATCGCGCCGGTGTCGAGCGCGTCATGGGGTTCTGCACCCCTGATGAACTCGAGGAATTCTTCCGCTCGGTGCCTGAATTCGAGCGGATGCTGGTCCGTTCCGGGATCGTGCTGATCAAGTACTGGTTTTCGATCACCGACGAAGAGCAGGAATTCCGCTTCAAGATGCGCATCCACGATCCGCTGAAGCAGTGGAAGCTCTCGCCGATGGATATGGAGAGCCGTGTCCATTGGGAGGAATATACCAAGGCCAAGGAAGAGATGCTGGCGCGCACGCACACCAAGGATGCACCCTGGTGGGTGGTGCAGGCCGTGGATAAGAAACGGGCGCGGTTGAACTGCATCGCCCATCTTCTCGAGCAGATCCCTTACGAGGATGTTCCGAAACCGGAGATCCAGTTGCCGGACCGCATCCGTCACGCCGATTACAATAGGGCGCCGGTTCCGGCTGAAATGCTCGTGCCGGAGCGCTATTGAAGTGGGACCGCAATCGGCGGCCCAGAATTGTGCCGCTACGCCATGCAATAGCGTGGCGTAGCGATCGGGGATCAGCTGCGATCTTGCGATAACCGTCAGGCGGCGATATCAGCCATGCGGTTCAATTCCCAGACGGCGTCATCCGGCAGTGCGAGGCTGGCGGTGGCGAGGTTCTCCCTGAGATGGCCGACGGACGAGGTGCCCGGGATCAGCAGGATGTTTTCCGCGCGACGCAGCAGCCAGGCGAGCGCCACCTGCATGGGCGTGGCATCAAGGCGGGCGGCGACATCGGACAGGGTGGACGACTGCAGCGGGGTGAACCCGCCGAGCGGGAAGAACGGCACGTAGGCGGTGCCTTCGCGGGCGAGATCGTCGATCAGCTCGTCGTCGGCCCGATACGCCAGATTGTATTGGTTCTGCACGCAGACGATCTCGGTGATCCGGCGGCCCTCGGCGATCTGCCTCGATGTGGCGTTGCTCAGCCCGACGTGACGAACCAGACCTTGCCGCTGCAGGTCGGCGAGGACCGTCAGCGGTGCTTCGATCGACCCTTCGGCTGGGCCGTGCACGTCGAACATGATCCTGAGATTGACGACATCAAGCACATCGAGGCCGAGATTGCGGAGATTGTCGTGGACTGCCTGCGTCAGTTCCTCCCGCGAGAAGGCCGGAATCCATGATCCGTCCGTGCCGCGGCGGGCGCCGATCTTGGTGACGATGACGAGATCGTCGCGATAGGGATGGAGCGCTTCACGGATGATCTGGTTGGTGACGTGCGGGCCATAGAAGTCGCTGGTGTCGATGTGATTGACGCCGCTTTCCACCGCCTCGCGCAGCACGGCCAGGGCCGCGCCATGATTCCTGGGCGGGCCGAACACGCCGGGGCCGGCAAGCTGCATGGCGCCGTAGCCGAGCCGCTTCACGCTGCGACCGCCGAGATTGAAACTGCCGGCCTGATCGATAATGGACATGGTCTCACTCCTTTCAAGAGATGACACCAAGATAGGCGCTGTCGACGCGTGGGATAATCAGGTACAAACCGCACGGGTTGTGCGGAGTGGCGAACAATGAAAGTCGACCTGGGTGATCTGAATGCGTTCGTTGCCGTGGCGCGGGCCGGCGGTTTTCGCGAGGGCGCGCGCGCCAGCGGCGGCAGCGCCTCCTTCCTCAGCGAAGCGGTGCGACGCCTGGAGGCCGAGCTCGGTGTTCGGCTGCTCAACCGCACGACGCGCAGCGTCGTCCCCACCGAAGCGGGCAAGGGTCTATTGGATCGGCTGGGCCCTGCCTTGAGCGAGGTGGAGTCTGCCCTCGACGTGGTCAACGGATTTCGGGACAGGCCGGCTGGTGCGTTGCGCCTCAACGTGCCGGTCAGCGCGGCGCGGCTGGTGCTGCCGGCCATCATTCCACCGTTCCTCGCCGCCTATCCCGACATTCGGCTGGAAGTCGTTGCAGAGGAGAGCTTCGTCGACGTGCTGGCTGCCGGCTGCGATGCAGGCATCCGTTATGACGAGCGGCTGGAGCAGGATATGATCGCAGTGCCGATCGGGCCACGCATCCAGCGTTTTGCCACTGCGGCTTCGCCCGACTACCTCGATCGCCGTGGCCGGCCGCAACACCCTCGCGAGTTGCTCGGCCATGCCTGTCTGCTGGGTCGTTTTGCCAGCGGTGCGCTGACGTCCCCATGGGAATTCGAGCGAGACGACGAGGTGGTACGGGTCGAACCGACCGGACCATTGATCGTGAGGGTCGGCGGGGCAATGGATCTTGCCGTCGACGCCGCAATATCGGGCACGGGGATCATCTCCGTTTTCGAGGACTGGCTGCGCCCGCATCTTGACAGCGGTGCGCTCGAACCCATCCTCGAACCGTGGTGGCAGAGCTTTTCCGGGCCGTTCCTCTATTATCCCGGTCGGCGCCTGGTGCCCGCACCGCTGCGGGCCTTCATCGACTTCGTCAAGGCATCGGCAAACCAGGCCTAAGGCCCGTCGTCTGCAAAACGTATCTCAGCGTCAGAGTTTGACCTCGGCATTGTCGCCCATATCGGGTTTGCTGTTCGAGACCGCGGCGGCCGCCATCTTGATATAGCTGATGATGGTGCCCGGGCTGTCCCAATATTCTGCCGAAGAAGGGGTAATCTTGAGGATGCGGATGGAGGGGTCAGCAGGATTGTCCCACCACGCCTTTGCCGGCGTCGCCCATAATTCCCTGATCTTGTCGCGGTCGTTCTGCACTTCGGCTGTGCCTGACACGGAAACATATTTTTGTCCCTTGGTGTCGGCAAAGGCCAGGCACACATTTGGCCAGCGAACGATCTCATCGTCCTTGTGGCTGCTGACATCCGTCAGAAAATAGATCGCGTTCTCGATTTGCGCGGTATAGGCGGACATCGGGCGGGCTCTGAGATCGTCGCTGCTGCGCGTTGTCAGCATGCAAAACCCGATCTTGTCGATCAGCTCCCATACCCGCATCGCATCGTCATGCTCGGCCATCATCATCTCCATCTGTCAAGGAGACGGAGTAACCATCTGCCGCGACCGATGTTCCGCGCCGGCAGCCACGCTCTGATAGCCACTGCGCCCGCGCCTCAATGGACGCTTGGGGTTTTCATGACCATTGCGAAGTCTTCCGCGACCAGTTCGCTGACGGCGATGAGGATTTCTTCACGGGAAAAGCCCGATGTCAAAGCACTCTGGATCAGATCCTGCAGATCCGGCTCCACGACATCGCGGCAATCCTCGAGGCGTTCTTCCGAAACGGTGAGGCTATTGAGTTCGTCCATTGTCTGTTCCTTTCAGGGAATGTAACCGCCGAAACCCGGTCGGAATGGGTCGCTAACGGGCGGCCACCGCCCGTTTTGGCGCGGCGATCAGACCTTCACGCTGCATCTTCTTGCGTGCGGCCTTGCGGTGCCGGCTGATCGCCTGCGCCTTTTCCCTGACACGCCGTTCGGACGGCTTCTCATAAGCGCGCCGTTCCTTCATTTCACGAAACAGCCCTTCGCGCTGCATTTTCTTTTTCAAGACCCTGAGTGCTTGATCGACATTATTGTCTCTGACGAGTACCTGCATTTCGAGTTCTCCTTGTTTGGATGGTGCGCCAATCGCGCTCAGCCGAGCTGCTCGGCGATCAAAGCCTGCAATTCACGGCGGGTGAGCAGGCAGGGAGACGGCTTCCAAGTCTTGGCAGCGCTACGGACAGCTTCGTCATCCTCACGCGGGCTCGCCGCCGCAACGGCGGTGGCTGTATGTATGTCGTTCAAAATGAAATCCTTCGTCGGCCGTGGCCGCGTCATCGATTGTTTGTGGGATTGCGCATCACCTGGCCCTAGGCGCACCGATGCATAAAGCGCCTCAATCAGGCCAGAAGCGGGCTTCGATTTTGCTTGGATCGGGCACATCCGCAACATAGGTATCGGCGGCTGCGATTGCAACGGATGGCCCAGATAGCACGACGTCGGCATCGCCAGTCGCCTTCAGATATACTTCATACGATTTTATTCAAGTTATCCGGGTGTAGTTCGGGCCGAAATTTCTAAGATTCGGCTCGAATGTGACATTATTTCGCCGGAATGGAAGCAACGTGGAGACCATCAGCCAAATTAACCTTCCGTTAAATAGGCCATTGACTTGTAGTATTAATAGGTTGTTAAAGGAGCGGCTCGCAGAGGTCGAAATTGACCCGATGATAAACAATTTTAGGAGAGAGCGATGGCTTCGCCGATACACGCAACTGATGATAGTGCAACTTTTCTTGAAACTGACGTAATTTCCGGAAATCTTCTTTCCAACGATTCATCCGATAACGGCCACTTGTTCCTGCGTGCCTTCGACGGCGCGAGCGTTGGCGCCAAGAGCGGCAACAGCCAGGTCACCGAGATCCAGGGCGACTACGGCACCTTCTTCGTCAAGCCGGACGGCAGCTACACCTATGTCCTGAGCGACGCTGCCAAGATCGGCTTCGCCAATGGTGAATCCTACCAGGAGAAGGTTTCCTACAAGATCTCCGACGGCAGCGGTCATACCGACGTCGGTCTGTTCACCCTGAACATCCAGGGCGTCACTCAGGTCAAGCCGATCGCGGTCGACGATACTTTCCACTTCACCGAAGGCAGCGCCATCGCTGGTAACGTTCTGGACAACGACATTGCCGGCGATAACGGCAAGATGTTCCTCCGCCAGTTCCTGAGCACCAAGGTCGATGCCAATAATGACGCCGTTACCGACGTCGCCGGCACGTATGGCACGTTCCATGTCAAGTCGAACGGCGAATTCACCTACGAACTGACGAGCGATCTGAATGCGGGCCAGACCTACACGGAAGTTCTGCGCTACTACAAGATCTCCGACGGCGAAGGCCACACGGACACCGCCAAGGTGACGCTCAACATCACCGGCACGGATTTTGATTCTTCCCATATCGCTTGAGCGACAACGGTAGATCAGTAAGACACGACGCCCGCCGCGCAATTGGCGGGCGTTTTCATTTCCGCTTGTCAGAAGGTCTGCAAAACGGCATAGTTCTTTTTAGCTAGTTCTTATAAACGCCGGAGAGCGGTAGGCTCGATGTATCGGAGGATACGCCGTTGACCGAACATATCGAACCCAGCCAAATCGAAACGGACGATCTGACCAAAGTCTGGTCCGTTACCGAGTTCTGCGCGCGACACCGTATAGACGCCGAGCAACAAGCGCTGTTGCTCAAACTTTTTGGGCCGTTCGCGACCGCCTGCGAACTGCTTCACAATGCCAAACGTGCGCCAAGGTTCCGATGAGGCGTCCTGGCATTTTTCAACGATCCGCTCACAAATCTCGGCAAGCCAGTCAACTGATTGGGTGATGTTCGCTGCGTCCCCTTGCCGAAAACGCTTTTCGGTACGGCGCCAGCCTGTTGGAACTCAGCGTATCGGCCAGCGACCGAACAGCCGTTCTTCTCCACCCGCCGCGAGCAGGGCGGCACGGTATGGGTCTCGGCATCGTCCGCGCCATGCTGAGCTCCCATGGCGGTACGATCCGGCCGCTGCAGACGACCGGCGACGGCGCCGAGTTTGAAATCACCATCCCGGTTCAGTTCTCAAAGGGCTGAGGAGAGATTGCTGAATTGCGCCTCAGACGTGGGCGGCACCGAACCGAGCTCCCCGACCCCGAGGCCTGCGTCTCACCGCGTTGTATAACCGCCGTCGATGACAAGCACTTCGCCGGTGACATAACTTGCCGCGGCCGAGCAGAGAAACAGTGCAGCGCCGGCCACCTCCTCAGGCTGCCCGACGCGTCCCATGGGGGTCATGCTGCGCCAGGTCGGGAACCAGTCGGGATTGTCGATGCCGCCGCGTGACAGATCGGTCTCGATATAGCCGGGTGCGATGGCGTTGACGCGGATGTTTTCGGCGGCAACCTCGCTGGCGATGCTCTTGGTCATCATGTGGACGGCCGCCTTGGAGGTGTTATAGGCGACCTGGTTTTGCGGAATATTGGACACGATGCCCGACATCGAACCGATATTGAGGATCACGCCACCGCGCTGGCGTCGCATGGGGGCGAGCGCGGCGCGGCAGGCGCGGAAGACGGCGTCGAGGTTGATGGTCATGATCTCGCGCCAGATGGCATCGGAGAATTCGCCGCTGTCGCCGTGAATGGCGATGCCGGCATTGTTGACGAGGATGTCGAGCCGGCCCGCGCGCGAAAGGGTTTCGGTGACGAGCTCGTCGGCAGCACTTTCCTTCCTCAGATCGGCGGCGATGAAATCGCATTCGACGCCGGCCTTGGAGAGCCGATCTTCCGCCGCCGCATTGCGGGCCCGGCCCGTAATGATGACTTTGGCGCCCGCCTCGCCGAGCGCCTCGGCGATGGCAAGCCCGATGCCGCGCGTGCCGCCGGTCACCAGCGCCACCTGTCCGTTCAGGCGAAATCTGTCGAAGATCATGTTCGGTTCCTCTTACGTGGGCGTTCGCACTTTCGTCAGATGTCGGCGCTCTGCGGCAGGATGACGAGATCGCGGATGGTGATGTTGCGTGGGCGCGTCAGCATGAAGAGCACCGCTTCGGCCACTTCGTTCGCTTCCATCAGGCCGCCTGCGGCGAGCGCCTCATCCAGCTTCTCCTGCGGCCAATCACTGAGAAGAGCGGTGACCACGGGGCCTGGAGCGACGGCGCCGACGCGCAATCCATGTTTGGCCACCTGCCGCCTCAACGTATGGACGAATGCCTGGACCGCGTGTTTGGACGCCGTGTAAATCGGCTCCCAGACGACAGGGATCATGCCAGCAACGGAACTCGTCAGGATGATATCCCCGGTCTTGCGCTCGACCATATGCGGCAGAACGGCATGCACCGAACGGAAGGCAGCATTGACGTTCAGATTGAGCATCCGATCCCAGGCATCAGGATCGCCACCCAGCACCTCACCGCCGATATAGGAGCCTGCATTGGCGTGGAAGATATCCAGCTGGCCGGCTCTTTCCAGGATCTGCGGCATCATCCGTTCGACGCTTTTCGGATCGGTGAGTTCGATGACCAGTGGAATGGCATTGGCGCCCAGTTTCGAGCAAATTTCCCGCAACGCTTCCTCATTGCGGTCGACCAGCACGACCCGAGCGCCCGCGGCAAGCAAAGCCTTGGCGCATTCAAGTCCGATACCCGACGCCGCCCCGGTGACGGCCGCGACTTTTCCAGACAGATCCTGTCCCATTTTCTTCCTCTGTTTTCCCAGTTGGTGAGAGCATTTCCGTTCTTCTTCGAATCACGGAAGCGCTCTATCTCTTTGTCTTCACGCAATTCCGGACGGCAAAACCGCTGCGCACTTTTGCTGAAATTGCTCTAAGCTCGGCCGTGCGAGATCCGCGATCGGCGTGCCAGCGAGTCGACAATGACGGCGACGGCAAGGACAGCACCGGTGATCATGTATCGAAGCGACGACGACAGATCGAGAAGCGTCAGCCCGCTGGCGATCGACTGGATGACGATGATGCCGAGAAGGGCTGAGTAGGCACTGCCGCGCCCACCGAACAGGCTCGTGCCGCCGATGACGGCTGCCGCAATGGCGTTGAGATTGACGTCGCCGGTGCCGGCCTGCTGGCTTGCCGTCGCCAGCCGTGCGGCCGACAGCACGCCGCCGGCTGCCGCCAGCAGCGCGCACATGACGAAGGCGCTCGTATAGATGCGCGAGACGTTGATGCCGGAGCGGCGGGCCGCTTCCCTGTTGCCGCCGACGGCATGCATGGAGCGCCCCCATTTCGTGCGCGTCAGCGCATAGTTCATTGCGGCGACGAGTCCGACGAAAAGGCCGAACATCCACGGAATGCCGCGCGACTGGTTGAGATAGAATGCGACGGCTTCCAGGGCGAGCGTGATGATGACGGCGCGCAGCAGCAGCCCGCCGGTCGATTTTGCCGACAGGCCGGCTGCCCGCCGGCGTGTCGCCGTACGGTAGCCGGAAAAGAAAAAGGCAATGCCGGCAAGTAACACCAGCGCATAGGCGATCGGATCCGGCATGACCATGATCTGGCCGAAACTGACGAGCCAGGAACCGTAGGGGAGATTGATCGAACCGGTCGCTCCCAGGATATAGAGCTGGAGGCCGAGAACCGCGAGTAGCCCGGACAGGGTGGACACGAAACTCGGCATGCCGAAGCGGTTGAAGACAAACGCGTAAAGCGAGCCGATGAGGGCGCCGACAATCATGGCGGCGAGGATTGCCAGGACCACTGGCCAACCCTGGTTGACCCAGAAGACGCCGACCAGCGCCGAGGCGAAGCCGCTGACGGAGCCGACGGAGAGGTCGATCTCACCCACCATCAGGATGCAGACGATACCGAGCGAGATGACCCCGACCGTCGAGCAGTCGAACAGCATGTTGACGAGGTTGCTGCTGGAGAGAAACACCGGATTGAGCGCCTGGAACACCGTCCAGATGATCGCCAGGCCGACAATGACCGGCAGGGAACCGAGATCGCCGGAGCGGATGCGATCCCAAAAGGCCTGGATCGAGCCTCCCAGACTGTCATCGTGGCGCACTCTCTCGTCACGCCGGTCGAGCAGCGCCGGCGCCGCCGGGTCATTCTGGATGGTCTTCATTATGGCCTGCCCTCCTCGTTCTCTCGGCTTTGCGCCTGGCGGCGCGACGCGCGGCGGGAGACGGAATTGTTGGCGGCGCCGGTGATGGCGCTGACCAGCTGTTCGTTGGACGCGTCGGGCGGCATGGTGCCATTGTTGCGGCCGAGACGAAGGACGACGATGCGATCGGCAACGGCGCGCACATCCTCCATATTGTGGCTGATCATGATGACGGCGAGGCCGCGTTCCCGCACGCGCTCGATGAGGTCAAGCACTTCGGCGGTCTGAGCAACGCCAAGCGCTGCTGTGGGTTCATCGAGCATGATCAGTTTCGGCTCAAGCAGCAACGATCGGGCGATCGCCACGGTCTGGCGCTGCCCTCCGGAGAGTGAGGCGACCGGCTCGCGCACACTTGGAATGCGAGCCGAAAGCTCGTTCAAGAGCTGCCAGGCGCGGATCTCCATGGCGACCTCATCGAGCTGAAACGGACTGAGTTCCTTGCCGAGAAAGATATTGGCGACGACGTCGAGATTTTCGCAAAGTGCCAAATCCTGGAATACCGTTGCAATGCCGAGCCCGAGAGCAGCACTTGGGCTCGGCAGGTTCACCGGTTTGCCCTCGAACAGGATCGTGCCCGAGCTTGGCTGGTGCACACCGGCCAGGATCTTGACCAATGTCGACTTGCCGGCGCCGTTGTCGCCAACCAGCGCCACAACCTCGCCGGCATGCACGTCGAGTTCGATATCGGTGAGCGCCGACACAGCCCCGAAGTTCTTCGATATTCCGCGCAGGCTGAGGACAGGCTGACGGTAGGGGTGAAGGGTATGGGAGGTTTCAGACATCGCCTGGCCTTTCAGGAAAGCGAAGCGGGAAGCACAGCCGGCGAACCGGTCGCGCTTCCCGTTGCGGATTACTTCGTGATGCCGAGCTTCTTGCAGCCGTCAGCATAGCGGCCGGTGCACAGCTCCTCGGCGGTGTTGATCTTCTTGTCGATGATCTCAGCCTTGAGGTTTTCGGCAGTGACGACCGCAGGGACGAAAAGTTGCGCCGGCGTGTCGTACAGCGTCATTTCGGCCTTCGGCGTTTCTCCGGCCAGGAGCTTCACGGCGACGTCGGCAGCGGCAGCGGCAACGATTTCGCTCGGCTTGGAGATCGTATTGTACTGATCCCCTGAGATGATCAGCTGTAGTGCCGCGATCGTCGCGTCATTGCCGGTCACCGGCGGCACGGGATCGACGCCCGCTGCCTTGAAAGCTGCAATTGCGCCGCCGCCGGTACCGTCATTGGCGGCGACCACGCCAACGATCTGCTTGCCGAAACGGGTGATCTGGCCGGCTGCCCATTGCTGCGCATTCGAGGGCTGCCAGTTGGGTGTGTCGAATTCGGCAAGCGTCTTATATCCGCCGCTCGCCAGCCCCTCGTGAATGCCGTCCTTGATCAGCCCGGCAGCCGCATCGGTCGGCGAACCGTTGATCTGCAGGATGCCACCGCCATCGGTCGGCACATTCTGAGCCTTGAGATGCTGAACGAGCGATTCCGCAATTGCCTTGCCGATCGCTTTGTTGTCGAAGGAGACGTAGAAATCGGCCTTGCCTTTTGGAATCGGACGGTCATAGGCAATGACCTTCACGCCCTGGCTCTGTGCGAGCTGGACGAGCGATGCGGCCGCTGCCGAATCCACCGGGTCGAGCACGATGACCTTGGCGCCTTGGGTGATCGCCGAATTGAACTGTTGCTGCTGTTTTGCGATATCGGCATCGGCGTTCTGATAAAGAACCTTGCATGACGCGCAAAGCTTCTTCATCTCCGCGACGAAACCCGGATGGTCGTGCTCCTCATAGCGGGTCGAGCCCTGGTCGGGCATGAGGAATGCAACTGTCGCATCCGAAACGGCTGCTTGCGCAAAGGCGGAAGTACCGCCCAGCAAGGACAGAACGAAGACCGCGGCGCCTGCCGACTTTGTCGAGAATTTCATCATTTCCATCTCCTCCCATTGGTAAAATTGTGTAGGTTCGCGATTGCACTGTTCTGCTCTGGCCGTTCGGCTGAATGAACGGTCGCGCCTGTCCCTGCGGTTTGACGTTTTGAGGACAAGCATCTCCGATCGCGAGCGCGCTCATCGCGCGCCCACGTTCAAGTCAGTGTCAGTTTTGGTTCCTCCTCTTTGTCCTCCCTCGGGCTGTGCCCTTTCGACTCCTCCTCTAGGCCGCCTTTGCCACGTTGATATTGTCACCCAGCAATCGCCGGAAACGAGAAGGCGTCATGCCTTTTTCCGCGAGAAACTGCCGGTTGAAGTTGGACAGATTGTTGAAGCCGACCTCGAAGCAGATATCGGTGATCGATGCATGGTCATCGCTCATCAAAATCTGGCAGGCAAGATTGATGCGCAGGCGTTTCACATACTGTACCAGCGACATGCCGGTATGGCGTCGGAAGGCGCGCGAAAAGGCGCCTGTCGACTGATCGGCAATCGCTGCGAGATCGGCTTCGTCGAAGGACTTCGTCAGATTTTCCCTGATATAGGCGAGCGCCTTGTTGATGCCGGCCGACATGTATCCCGATGGATCGGGCAGATAGCTCGGGCTGGCGAGAAGTTGGGAATCCTGCGCCCGGCTGAGCAGGCCGACGATCATCATGAACAGTTCGATGCGACGCACGCCGTGCGCCTGCTGCACCTCGTTCATCAGGGGAGCAACCTCGCGGCTGGTGTCGGCTCCGAAGAGCACGCCGCGGCGGGAGGCTTCGAGAACCGCATCGAAGGGACCGAGTTCGGCGAACACCTTCATCGTGTCGCTGATGAAATTCTCGCTAAACTGGATGAGCTGGCAGCGAAGCGGAATACTCGATCCTTTCGGGACATCGCTGATCCAGTTGTGAGGAAGGTTAGGCCCCGCCAGCACGAGATTGCCAGGCTCGAACTCGCCGATGAAATCGCCGACGAAATACCGTCCTGTCGTCGCCACGACCAGATGAAGTTCGTATTCGGGGTGAAAATGCCAGCGAACCGTATGGTAGGGATAGCCGTGCGCCTTCGTTGCGAAAGATTCGCCCGGCCTGATCTGAATGACTTCCAAGTCAGGTTCCATTGTTTCCTCCTCCGAGGACGGCTCCACGCCAGCCCGCCAAATTCCCTTTTTGGCTTTATTGTTAAGGGGAGTGTAGTGGTCTCGTTTCACGCCCGCCACCACGATTCCCAGTCAAAACCGATACTTTTTTGACAATTGACGCTGCGGAGCGGACGGAAAGACGGCAACAATCCGCATGCATATCGTCCGAGGACGCAGTTCAGGCTGCCAAGGCGGCAATGACGTTTCTGACCAGTGCAGAGGAGGACAGCCGGCTCGTGGCGCAGCTCGGGGTGCCGATCGCGCCGACACGCACGGAAACGCCGCCGCGGGCATTGGCGATCGCAAACATCGACTCGTCGGTCAGGTCATCGCCGATCGTAATCGGGCAGCGGTTCCTGAAGGGATCGGACTGGAAAAATCGCTCCAGTGCATCGCCCTTGCTCGACCGTGCCGGCCGCAATTCAAATACCCTCTTGCCGAGTTGCAATGCCCAGTTCGGTCCGGCGAGCTCGGCATAGTATTGCATGCGGTCTTCAAGCACCTTTTCATATTCGGGTGCGAGACGGTAATGGGCGGCAACGGCCGCGCCCTTGTCTTCGATCAAGACACCGGGATAGTGCTCGGCTTCCGCGGTCAGCGCATGTTTCAGTGCCTGAAACTCAGGTGTCGCCTCGACCGTCTGCATGCCGGTGGCGCTTCTGATCTCGGCACCGTGCAGGCCGGCTGTCGGAAATTCAAAGGGTTTGAACAGCTCGTCGGCATAAGAAAGTGATCGTCCGGTGACCAGCGCCAGGGCACCGCCGAGCTTGTTCGACAGGCGATGAAGTTGTCCGGGAAGCGCTTCTGGGACCTCGATCGCATCCGGTGTGGGCGCAAGATTGAGCAGCGTCCCGTCGATATCGAGAAACATCGCCCAATGGTCCGGCTCTTCCAAGACCAGTGAAAGCATTTCCTGGGTAGCGGTGTCGTCCTGCACGGTATTCTCCAAACTCTGCAATGATTGAAGCTAGGTCGCCGGCCAACAAGGACAAGGTGGCTTTTCAGACTCCGGAACATCCTGAGGCTAGTCCGCGTTGTATCTCGCCGCCCGTTCGAGCACTCGCGCCGTAGAAGGTACATTGATGGCCAAAAGCAGTTCTGATCCCCGTGATGAGGTCAACGCCCCGCTGGCACATGGCGCTTTAAATCTGCCATTGGTGACGATCGACGACTACAACAACGAACTGCGTGACAAGGATGGTTTCGTTGGCGACAACGCCAACAAGAAGACTTTCCAACAGAAGCTCGACGACTGGAGAAAGCGCATCCGCAAGGTCGGAGATGACCCGATCGGCAAGACCGCGACGGCGAAGCTTTCCAAGAAGAAGATCGATGCCTTTCTGAAAGGCGACGATATGGAGGCGGCGGCATTGGTCATGGGGGCGGTGGAGGACTTTTCCCAGGACTTTGCCGACGTGATCGGAAAGTTCCTCAAAGACAAGCGCTGGGGCAGGACGGAACGCATCGTCGTCGGCGGTGGCTTCCGGCAGAGCCGTTTTGGCGAGCTGGCGATCGCCAGGACCATGGTTCTTCTCAAGGTGGCGGGCATTGATGTCGAGGTGGTGCCGATCGTTCACCATCCCGATGAGGCCGGACTGATCGGCGCGGTTCACCTGATGCCGCCGTGGATTTTCAAAGGCCACGAGGCGATGCTCGCCGTCGACATCGGCGGGACAAATGTTCGCGCCGGCGTCGTTAAATTCGGAAAGAACGACGTACCGAATTTTAAAGATGCGAGCGTCTGGGAATCAGCCATCTGGCGCCACGCCGACGACGAGCCAAGCCGTACCGCAACCATCGAGAGATTGGCCGCGATGTTGCAGGATCTGATTGGCAAGGCTGAGAAAGCCAATCTCAAACCCGCGCCCATCATCGGGATCGCATGCCCCGGAATCATCAAAGCCGATGGCTCCATCGAACGCGGCGGACAGAACCTGCCGGGCGGAAACTGGGAGAGCGACAGCTTCAACCTTCCCGGCGCGCTGATGAAGGCCATTCCCGAGATCGGCGACGACAGCACATTCGTGATGATGCACAACGATGCCGTCGTGCAGGGATTGTCGCAGATCCCTTATATGAACGACGTGTCGAGATGGGCCGTGCTGACCATCGGTACAGGTTTGGGCAACGCGCATTTTACCAATCGCGAGGCAACGAAGGCGCGATAGGCTCACCCCCTTCCTCACGTAGCACCAAATGACAAAGGCGCGCGGATGGGCGGCGATGCGGGCTTGGCGGTGATCGGGGGCGTTATGGTAAACATGCGGTAAACAAAGAAGAATTCCGTATACGGAAGCAAACTCATCAATCAGTTCCTCTAGGAAGGATCGTGGTTTTGCGGAGCGTATAGGTGGGGGACTGGCTCGGGAGCTGAACGATACTGCGTGAACCCGCTGGCCTGCCGATCATATCGGCTGATGCCTGATTCGCCTAGCGCGCTATTGCGATCTTCGACGTGGAGGCCGCGTCGTCCCGGCATGATTACAGCTATGACCCCGTTCTGACGCCGGCACAGGACTAGGACTGTGATCGCTTGGCCATTGACAGGATCCTGACGCAACCGAAGCCCCACCCCTCTGATACCAGCTGCTCGCCGACTTAGATTGGGGCGGAGAAGACCAAGGCCGAATGTCCCCTCACCCCGATAGGCTGCGCAGCAAAGCGCTTCTGCAGGAAGACCTCCACCGCGATGAAGCACGATCAGCGGCAGTGCCGGCTCGCCCTTGCTATCAAAGATGGGCCGCCTTCCTTTCACGCCCGGCCTGTGTCTGCGAGGCTCCTTTCCAACTTGGTAAGCAGAGTGATCCGAAATCCCCATCGTGGCCGCCGGTCGCTGCATTTTTAAACCACCTGAAAGATGGAGGCCCTCCCCTTCCCGGCCCCAGGAAAAGATGGTGATAACGCTGCCTGGCGGTTATCGGCGGGTTCGAATTACGCTTATCTCTGCGGCTTCACGCAATCTATGACGAAGGATGTGTCAATGAACTTCAAGGGAATAAGCGCTCCGCTCAATGCGGGCCGTCTCGAACAAATGCTGGCCCTTGCAGCGTCACGCCGCGATGCCGAAACCCAGGACGCAAATGACAAGCCTTCCGGCAATGAACCCGTCCGCGGGCTGGAAGCCGAAAACCTGTACCGTTCGTCCGCCTACAAATGAGAAATCGAACAACCTGATCGGTCTATGCCAGGCGTCCGAAGGTGCGCTTGGATGGAGCGCTAGCGACGCTGAGTCGTATCGATTATGTGCCGCGATACTTTGAGGCTGGCTTTCATCGACCCGGAGCAGGCCGTCGTTGTCAGCTGACAATGGTGCTAAGATTCCGGAATTCCACATGATTTTTTTGCAGAATCCATTTTATAATAGATTGGCCATCCAAGAAACCGCTTGACGGAATCAGCAGACTCACGATCATTTGCGCAAAATCACTCGATTTATCAGGATTTGCGTGAATGCCGACCAAGGTCGCGATTGTTGAGAAAGCCAAGAGAGCGAGTCCAGTCTCGATCGACGAGACGATTGCGCAGGACTCGACGATGCTCGGCAGCCAGCTGCAGGTGCTGTTCGAGCGATTGTTTTCACCCAATGCCCGCAAATCGTTGCGGCGGTTCAGCAGCACCGAGGCAGCCAAGCTGCTCGGCGTCACCGACAGCTATGTTCGTCATCTCGCCGCCCAGGTCGAGAGCATCAGTCCGGAAAAGACGGCGGCTGGCCGTCGGGTATTCTCGCTCGAGGAAATCCATGCGATGCGCCAGCACCTCGGGCGCACCAAACCCTCCTATTTGCCGATGCGCCGACCGGGCGACCATCTCCAGGTGATCGCCGTGACCAATTTCAAGGGCGGCTCCGGCAAGACGACGACATCAGTCCACCTGGCGCAGTTCCTGGCTCTGCGTGGCTACCGCGTGCTCGCCGTCGACCTCGATCCGCAGGCGTCGATGTCGGCGATGCTCGGATATCAGCCCGAATTCGATGTCGGCGAAAACGAGACACTTTACGGCGCCATTAAATATGACGAGACGCGCCGCGATGTTAGCGACATCGTCCGTCAGACCTATTTCCCTGGGCTCGATCTCATTCCCGGCAATCTCGAACTGCACGAGTTCGAACACGATACGCCAAAGGCGCTTGCCGACACCAACCGCGACGACAAGGACATGTTCTTCATGCGGGTTGGTAATGCGCTGCATTCGCTGGAGCAGAACTACGACGTCGTCATCATCGATTGCCCACCGACCCTGGGCTTCCTGACGCTGTCTGCCCTCTGCGCCGCAACCTCCGTCCTGATCACCGTCCATCCGCAGATGCTCGACGTGGCGTCGATGAACCAGTTCCTAACGATGACCTCCGACCTGCTGGCCGTAGTCAAACAGGCAGGCGGCAATTTGGATTACGACTGGATGCGTTATCTCATCACCCGCTATGAGCCCAATGATGGGCCGCAGGCGCAGATCGTCGCCTTCTTGCGCAGTCTGTTCGGCGAGCGCGTGCTGACGGCGATGATGGTCAAGTCGACGGCTGTCTCGGATGCGGGACTCTCTAAGCAGACAATCTACGAGGCAGGACGCGAGACGATGCATCGTCAGACCTATGACCGCGGGGTGGAATCCGTCGACAGCGTCAATGCCGAGGTCGAGCAACTCATCCGCAGCGCATGGAGCAGGACATGAGCCCAAAGGGACGCGACATCCTGAAAAGCATGGTCGGCGCCGTCGAGCCGACACGGCCGGAGGCGCCAATCGCGCAGCCGCCGCACCGCCCATCGGGAGCGGTCAAGGCGATGAATTTGTCGCTTGGCCGGTTGGGAGAGGAAGCGGCTGCCGCCAAGGCGCTGCGTGAATCGCTGGCCTCCGGCGACAAGGTACTGGAGATCGATCCGGCTGCCGTCGAAATGTCCTTTATCCGCGACCGTATCCCGGTCGATAGGGATGCAGAGTTCGAGCGATTGAAGCAATCGATCCGGGACAGCGGCCAGCAGGTTCCGATCCTGGTACGGCCGGACCCGGTAAGGGCTGGGCACTACCAGGCCGCCTATGGCCACAGGCGCCTGCGAGCCGCGGCAGAGATCGGGGTTCCCGTCAAGGCCGTCGTGCGAAAGCTCACGGATGAAGAGCTGATCCTCGCACAGGGCCAGGAAAACGGCCCCCGAGTCGACTTGAGTTTTATCGAGCGGGCACTGTTTGCGCGCCGCCTGGATGAGCATGGATTCAGCCGCGAGATGATCGCCACGGCGCTGACAACCGACAAGCCGGAAACCTCACGGCTCCTGCAGGTGGCTCAGACCATCGACCCCGAGATTATTCTCGCCATTGGGCCGGCTCCCAAGGTTGGACGCCCGCGCTGGCTGGCGTTTGCCGAAAAATTCAGGGAGACGGGCGGGCAGAAGAAGGCCCAGGCCGCAATCGGAGCCCGCGGCTTCCTGGCGTTGGACACCAACAGCCGCTTTGATGTCATCTGGAAAGCGCTGGAGGAGAAGACCCCACCGCAGCGGGCCGAGCAGACCCTCCGGGCCCAGGGTGGCGCTCCGCTTGCTTTGGTGGCCCGCTCCGGCAAAACCTTTCGCATCACCGTCAAATCGGCGGCGTTTTCGGAATTCCTGGCTCAGCGGTTGGTAAGCCTCGCCGCCGAGTTCGAAGAGGAGAATGAGGGAAAATGAGGCAGTCAGACCGGATTGTCAGCTGACAATCCGGATAGGAGATAACGCGCAAAAGAAAAAAGCCCCCGAACGTCACCGTCACGGAAGCTTTCCTCGTAGTCTTGAACACCTCCGAGAATCGCACTTCCGAGAATCGCTGTCAAGAGTTTTTGGCGCCGTTTTGGCGAGCGGATTTCTTTTGCCTCGTTGAGGTGGAAGATATGGAAACCGGGAATGTGACGACGCCCTTCGGGCGGCGGTTAATGACGCTTGGCATGCTCACAAGCCAGGTAATGGCACGCGAGATCAAGACTGATCAGTCCGTCGACAAGTGGAGATTGTTTCGCGCGCTCTGCGAAGCAAAGCCGCTTCTCGGCATCAGCGATCGAGCGCTTGCCGTACTCAACGCTCTTTTGAGCTTTTATCCGAAGAACGAGCTGGCGCAGGAAAACGGTTTGATCGTATTCCCATCAAACATCCAGCTTTCGCTCAGAACGCACGGCATGGCCGAGCAGACCGTCCGGCGTCATCTCGCCGCGCTCGTCCAGGCAGGTCTGCTGTTGCGCAAGGACAGCCCCAACGGCAAGCGTTATGTCCGCAGGAACAGGGCAGGGGAGGTCAACGAGGCGTTCGGCTTCTCGCTTGCGCCACTGCTTGCCCGTGCTAGCGAGATCGAACAACTCGCAGCCGAAGTGATGGCCGAGCGGCTGCATGTCCAGCGTCTGCGCGAACGCATCACTCTCTGCCGTCGCGACATCGCAAAATTGATCGAAGCAGCCGTCGAGGAACAGATCCCTGGCGACTGGCAAGGCCTGTACTGCGAGTTCCGAGACCTGATCGAAGGCCTGCCCCGATCCCCGACGGCGTCGCAGCTCGAACTGTTGCTGGATGAATTGACGACTCTGCGGGCAGATGTCCTTAACCGGTTGGAAATTCGGATTGAATCAATAAAAGAGCGCGGCAATGCCAATTATATTGAGCGCCACATACAGAATTCGAATCCCGAATCTAATTCTGAACTTGAACCAGACTTCGACACGAAGCAGGGCGCGATGCCGGAGCAAGACAACGGGCGACGGGCCGCGACGTCAGAAGAGGGTAGAGCTGAGGCAGCCCATTCGAGTCGGTGCGAGAAAGAGCACAGTCTACGGACAGGCGGCCGCAATGATGGTGACCGACTGAAATCCTTCCCGCTCGGCTTGGTTCTGCAAGCCTGCCCGGAAATTCTCGCCTATGGTCCGGGCGGTATCATCCGCAACTGGCGCGATCTGATGACCGCGGCGGTCACGGTTCGCTCGATGCTCGGCGTCAGTCCGTCGGCCTACGAAGAGGCCGCCAATGTGATGGGTCCGGAAAACGCGGCAACCGTCATGGCATGCATCCTGGAGCGCGGTGGCCACATTAATTCGGCTGGTGGCTATCTTCGTGGCCTGACACGACGAAGCGAAAAGGGAGAATTCGCGATCGGCCCGATGCTGATGGCTCTTCTGCGGGCAAATGCGTCGGCCGGACGGAAATTTGGATAGGTCTTCGGCTCCGTGTGGGCGGCGGCGGTGGCTAAGCTCGGGCAAAAGTCTCTGCAGGCTGCTATGAAGAGCTCCATCCCCAAAGCCTTCGAAAGAGCTCTTTGGTTTTGCGGATCGTATGGATGAGAGGTGCCACCAATGCAAAGAGGTCCAAGCTTTGCAACGGGCGTGCAGCAGGCCCTTTTCGACAATGTCGTATCGGCTGGACCGATGCGGGCATAGACGGTGTCGGCGCGCATGATGGTAATTTCCTCGCCCTGGTCGGCGCGTTCGAAGAGGTCGGCAAAATTCTTGCGAGCCTCGCTGTTTGTGGCTGGTCTACTGCGTGGTGTCGGCCCCCGCGAAAGAATGTCGCGGCGCGGTGCCACGATCTATGGGAACGTAAGGACACCTTGAAGACCTCACTTCGATAACGAATCCTTCTCGGAAGTGAGGGAGAAATGCACAAGTCCATCCCGTGCGGCGGAAGTAATAGGCGATATCACTTCTGGTTAACGGCACGTTTGCTGTGGCATCAATGGGTTATGAGATACGGGCGGTTAGGGCGGCTTTGTCCTCAGGCAGGAATCGGCCATGGTACTGCCGGATCGTGTCTGGGGGCTGGATCGTATAGCTTGCCTGCTCGTAGAAGCCGGTCAGCTTCAAGATATGGGACAAGGACGTCGCGCACATAATGCACGCCTATGCGGTAAGACGCCCCTGATGGCGGCCAGGCTGGTGTACGGGTTGGGAAATCCCTCAGGCTCGGTGCATGGGCTCTCGATGTCGCGTTCCGCGTCCTCAGCGAAAAGAACACCATAATGAATTAGGATTGGCTGTCGGCCAGACGTTTGCTGATCCGTGCGAAGGATTCCGCAGCGGGGCGCAGTTTGCCGTCCTCGACCTGCCGGTTGGTGAGCGCGAGCGTCTCCTGTGTTCTTCATATTGGCCGACGTCCTGAAGGACAGCTTTCGCTTCTCCGTGAAGCGTAATGACGACCGGCTGCGAATGATCCTTAAGTGTCCGAAGGATCGTCGGCTCATGCGTCTTGAGGTCGCTGATCGGCTTTAGCTGTTTTGACAGCTTCATTCACTTACGCCCTTTCGACCGGAAAATTGATCCTTGAGTGGTCGATTGAAAGAAGCCCTCCGCTGCCGGTGAGACCCAGTTCTGGCAGGCGATTTCCATCTTATGTGCGGCCATCTTTTTTTCACTCAGCGTGTTCGAAAGAGAATGTCATTTCTTATAATGATGTTTGTCTACTGATTTTATAGACTACGCTTTGCAACCAGGGATCGGATCGTGGCGTCATGACCTACCTCCTCAGTCTTCTCGACAAAAGCCCGATCGAACAGGGTTTAACCGCCGCAGATGCGCTGCGGGCGACGGTCAAGATTGCTGCCCGGGCCGAGGAACTTGGTTATCACCGTTTCTGGGTCGCCGAGCATCATAACATGTCCAATCTGGCGAGCTCTGCGCCAGAAGCGCTGATAGCTTACCTTCTCGCAAAGACGTCGAAAATCCGCATCGGCTCCGGTGGCGTCATGCTGCAGCATTACAGCGCATATAAGGTTGCGGAGACCTTCAATCTTCTGGCTTCGCTTGCGCCCGGCCGCGTCGATCTCGGTGTCGGCAAGGCGCCGGGCGGCTTTCCGCTGTCGACGCGCGCTCTCCAGCTAGCCGTCGATCCATCCAGGAAGCCCGATTTTGCCAACCAGCTTGCCGATCTCAACACTTATCTCGCCGCCGACCCGAATTACGATGGTGCGCAGGCGACCCCTTTCCCGCCGACGGCTCCCGAACGTTTCCTGCTCGGCGCCAGCGTCGAAAGCGCCGAGCTGGCCGCCGAGAAGGGTTGGGAACTTGTCTTTGCCGGTCACCTGAACGGCGATCCGGACAATTTGCGCAGGACCTTCGAGGCCTATGAGCGGGTATCCGGCGGCAAGCGTCCGATCCTGGCGCTCGCAGCCTTTGCCGCCGAAAGCGAGGACTACGCCCGCGAGCGGGTCGGCAAACTGCGCATCGTCAAGGTGTTCCTGCCGAACGGCCAGACCGTGAATGTCGGCAGCGAGGAGCAGGCGGCCGAATTCGCCCGCCAAGCCGGCGTCACCGATTACCGCACTGAGGAAAAGGTGCCGAGCGTGCTGCATGGCACGCCGAAGCAGATCCGCAAGGAGCTGGACGAGCTTCACCGCAGCTACGGGGTCAAGGAGTTCGTGCTCGACACGCCGGCGCTTTCGGTCGCCGAGCGTCTTGCCTCCATCGAACTACTCGCCGCGGAGCGGCTTTCCCTCGTCGCCTGACCGTTTTTAAGAAGGATTGATCCCATGGCTCAGAAACACGTCACGTTCGGCATCATGCTGCAAGGTCCCGGCGGCCACATGAATGCCTGGAAACATCCAAGCGGACCGGCCGATGCCAGCGTCAATTTCGACTTCTTCGTCAAGACGGCGCGTAAGGCGGAGGCGGCCGGCATCGCCTTCGCCTTCGTTGCCGACGGACTTTATATCAACGAGCAGTCGATCCCGCATTTCCTCAATCGGTTCGAGCCGATCGCCATCCTCTCGGCGCTTGCCGCCTCGACCTCGAAAATCGGCCTCGTTGGCACGGTCTCGACCTCCTACAGCGATCCCTTCACCATTGCCCGCCAGTTCGCCTCGATCGATCTCATCAGCGGCGGCCGGGCAGGGTGGAATGCGGTGACCTCGCCGCTAGAGGGTTCGGGGCGCAATTACAGCCGCGAACATCCCGAACACGAACTGCGCTACGAGATCGCCGAGGACTATATCGATGCGATCAAGGGTCTATGGGATTCCTGGGACGATGACGCCTTCGTTCGCAATCGCGAGACCGGCGTCTATGCCGACAAGACGAAGATGCATCGCCTCAATCACAAGGGCCGGTTCTTCCGTATCGAGGGACCGCTCAATATCGGCCGTTCCAAGCAGGGCCAGCCGGTCGTGTTCCAGGCGGGCGCCTCGGATTCCGGCATCAGGCTCGCCGGCAAGCATGCCGATGCCGTCTTCACCAATGGCGGGCCGTTCGAGGAGGCGCAGGCCTTTTATCGCCAGTTGAAGGACAGCGTCATCGCTCATGGGCGTCCGGCGGCGGAAGTCGGCATCTATCCGGGTATCGGGCCGATCGTCGGGGCGACGCAGGAAGAGGCGGAAGCCAAGTACCAGGCGATCCGCAACCTCGTCACGATAGAGGAGGCGCTGCTCTATCTCGGCCGCTTCTTCGATCATCATGATTTCAGTGTTTATCCGTTGGACGAGCCGTTCCCCGAACTCGGCGATATCGGCAGGAACAATTTCCGCGCCACCACCGACCGCATCAAACGGACGGCGCGGGAGAAGGGCTTGACGCTCCGCCAGGTCGCGCTCGATTCGGCAACGCCGCGCACCGCCTTCATCGGCACCGCCGAGCATATCGCCGACGAAATCATTCGCTGGGTGGATCAGGGCGCGGCCGACGGCTTCATTCTCGGCTTTCCCGTCATCGCCGAGGGTTTCGACGATTTCTCCAGATACGTTCTGCCGATCCTCACAGAGCGCGGTTATTTCGATCCGGTCCTGAAGGGTGAGACGCTGCGCGACCATCTCGGCCTACCCTTCCGCGAGAGCCGCTATGCGGCGGATGCGGAGCAGCTCGAACGCGGAAAGGCCGTCGGCGCCTGAAGCGCCGGCGAACCGTCATGGATATCATCGCTCAAAACCCGCGCAGCAACGATCCGGTCGAGAAGGGCATCGCCACCTACCTCGATGAAATCATCGCGCTTCGCCACGATCTCCACCAATATCCGGAGCTTGCCTTCCAGGAGCTCAGAACCAGCAAGCTTGTGGCATCTCACCTTTCCGCCTGGGGCTACGAGGTGGTGACGGGCATTGCCGGCACCGGCGTCGTCGCCACCCTCCCGCGCGGCGACGGCAAGAAGCGGATCGGTATTCGCGCCGACATGGATGCGCTGCCGATCGAGGAGGCGACCGGACTGGCCTATGCCAGCAGCAATCCCGGCGTCATGCACGCCTGCGGCCATGACGGACATACCGCGATCCTGCTCGCCGCCGCCCGTTATCTCTCAGAGAACGGCAATTTCAACGGCACGCTGCGGCTGATCTTCCAGCCTGCCGAGGAGATTGGCGCCGGCGCCCGCAAGATGATTTCGGAAGGTCTGTTCGAGCGTTTTCCCGTCGATGCGGTATTCGGGCTGCACAATTGGCCGGGTGTGCCGACGGGCAAATTCGGCTTCGTCGCCGGCCCGGCCATGGCTTCGGTCGACAAGGCGATCATCAAGATCATCGGCAAGGGCGGCCATGGCGCCGAACCGCACCGCACCGTCGATCCGGTGCTCGCTTCGGCCTCCTTCATCACCGCGCTGCAGAGCGTCGTCTCGCGCAATGTCGATCCGCAGGAGATGGCGGTCGTCACCGTCGGCTCGATCCATGCCGGCTCCGCCTCGAACGTCATCCCGGAAAGCGTCGAGATGCAGCTGACCATGCGGGCCTACAGCGAAATCGTCCGTCAACTGTTGCGAGAGCGCATTCCGGCCCTTGCCCATGCCCAGGCCGAAAGCTTCGGCGCCGAGGCCGATGTGAATTATCGCCTCGGCTTTCCGGCGCTGGTCAATCATGCCGGGGAAACCGAATTCGCCAGCCGGGTCGCATACGACGCTCTTGGTCCAGCGGCGATCGAGAAGGATTTCCGACCGAGAACCGCGAGCGAGGATTTCGCCTTCATGCTGCAGGCAAACCCCGGCAACTACCTCTTCGTCGGCAATGGCGACAGCGCCCCTCTCCACAGCGCCCATTACAATTTCAACGATGCGATCATCGCGCCTGCCGCCCGCTACTGGGTGCGGCTCGCCGAAACCTTCCTCACTGATGACAACGGGTGATGAACGATATGAGCGATACGTTTCTCTATACCAGCCCTCTCGACCCCCGCGCCAAGCCGCTGATCGATGAATTGATCTATGAATATGATAGTCGCTACGGCACCTATTTCAATGCCGAAGGTGCGGCCGCCGAGCTCAACCGTTATCCCCCCGAAGCCTTTGCACCGCCGGATGGCAATTTTCTCCTGTTGATCCGCGATGGCGAAACCATCGGCGGCGGCGCCTTCAAGCATTATGACGAGCGCACGGCCGAGTTCAAACGCATCTGGACGCGCTCCGATCTGCGCCGGCAGGGCCTTGCCCGCAAGGTGCTGGTTGAGCTGGAGGCCCAGGCCGCCCGCCAGGGCTATGCCCGCATCTACCTCACGACAGGCTTTCGCCAACCCGAGGCCGTCGGCCTCTATCTCAACTATGGCTACACCGCGCTCTTCGACACGTCAGCCGATCCCGAGATCTACAAAAGCCTGCCTTTCGAAAAGGACATCACCCATCTCGCCGAGCCTGCTCTCGACGATGCCGAGCCGCGCTTGCGCGTGGCCGGCGCAAATTACTGAAAGCGGCAAAGACCGACAATCGTAAAAGGGAAGCACAATGGCACTGACGACGGATTTCGCCGGCATCGACCCCGGCAGCAGGACGGCAGAATCGAAGGACTATTCCCGGTATCGCATCGTGCCGGCGCGCCATCCCGAACGGTTGGCAGGCACGATCTTCGCCGCTTTTGTCATCGTCGCGGTGCTCTATTCCACCTTCACCAATCCGCGCTGGGGTTGGAACGTCTTTGCCGAATGGTTCTTTGCCGAGCCGGTGCTCGTCGGCCTCGGCAGGACGCTGCTCCTGACCGCGCTTGCCGCCATATCCGGTTCCATCCTCGGAACGGCGCTGGCGCTTGCCCGCGTTTCCAAGTCGCCGCTGCTTTCCGGTGTCTCCTGGGGCTATATCTGGCTCCTGCGCTCGATCCCGGTCATCGTGCTGCTGCTGATCCTGAACAATCTCGGCTATCTCTATGAGACGATCAAGATCGGCATCCCCTTCACCGATACCGTCTTCCTCGACTATCCCACCGTGCAATTGCTGACACCCTTTGCCGCCGCCTTTCTCGGCCTCACGCTCAACCAGTCGGCCTTCTTTGCGGAAATCGTGCGCGGCGGTATCCTTTCAGTCGATCATGGTCAGCTGGAAGCCGCCGCCGCACTCGGGCTGCCGCGCCGCCGCCAGGCTTTCCGCATCGTGCTGCCGCAGGCCATGCGCTCGATCCTGCCGACCGGCTTTAACGAGCTGATCGGACTGGCAAAGAGCACATCCATGGTCTATGTGCTGGCGCTGCCGGAGCTCTTCTATACCGTCCAGGTGATCTACCGCCGCAATCTCGAAGTCATTCCGCTGCTGATGGTCGCGACCGTATGGTACTTGATCATCATGACGGTGCTGTCGGTCGCCCAGCACTATATCGAGCGCTATTTCTCAAAGGGCGCCGTACGCAATCCGACACCGCTACCCTTCCAGGCATTCTTCGAACGCTTCCGCCGTCCGCTGCCAGTTCTCGAGACGGCGAGCGAGCGAGTCCGCAAGCTCGGTTTCGATGATGCGGCGGCCCTGCGGACGGGTGGTGCGGTGCGTATCCATGGTATTTCCAAAAGCTTTGGCTCGCTGAAGGTGCTCGATGATGTCGAGCTCAGCCTTCCCGCCGGCAGCGTGACCGCAATCCTCGGCCCGTCCGGCTCCGGCAAGTCGACGCTTCTGCGTGCCATCAACCATCTGGAGCGTGTCGATGAAGGCTTCATCTCGGTCGACGGCGATTTCGTCGGCTACAGCAGGAAGGGCGACACGCTCTACGAGCTCAAGGAAAAGGATATTCTCACCCGCCGCGCCGATATCGGCATGGTCTTCCAGAGCTTCAATCTGTTCCCGCATCTGACGGTGCTCGAAAACCTCATCGAGGCACCGATCCAGGTGCGCGGCGTCAGCCGCGAGGAGGCGGTGCAATTGGCGCAGGAGCTGTTGGCCCGCATCGGCCTCAGCGACAAGATCAACGCCTATCCGCGCCAGCTTTCCGGCGGCCAGCAGCAGCGTGTGGCGATCGCCCGCGCCCTGGCGCTCCGTCCCAAGGTGCTGCTCTTCGACGAGCCGACCTCGGCGCTCGATCCGGAACTCGTCGGCGAAGTGCTCGATGTCATCAAGGAGCTTGCCCGCACCGGTACGACGCTCGTCATCGTCACCCATGAAATCGGGTTTGCCCGCGAAGTCGCCGACACCGTCGTCTTCATGGACGGCGGCCGCATTCTCGAAGCCGGCCCGCCGGCCCGCATCTTCACGCAAGCGGAACATCCCCGAACACGGGAATTCCTCGCCAAGGTTCTCTAGCGCCCGATAGCGCTGGTGAAATGCCGGGCCGCGACGGGCTGCTCTGGGAGCCGTCACCATTGCCGCGATCGGTTTCGGTTCCGCTCAGGCGCAGCAGAAATTCGATCTCAGCCCCGAGCAGCCGAACCGGCTGCGGGTGGAAAAGAACGAGAAGCGCATTGCCGAAGTCAAGGACTTCAAGTTCGTCGAAAACGGCGTCTTCACCGTCGGCATCAGCTCGAGCGGCAATCTGCCGCTGCATGATTATGCCTCCGATTCCAAGACCGTCATCGGTTACGACGTCGATCTGGCGCAGGCGATTGCCGACAGCCTGGGCCTGAAGCTCGAGCTCGTTTCCGTCGCCTGGGCCGATTGGCCGCTGGGACTGACCTCGGGGAAGTTCGATGTGGTGATCTCCAACGTGACCGTCACGGAAGAGCGCAAGGAGAAATTCGACTTCTCGACCTACCGCAAGGATGAACTCGGCTTCCACGTCAAGGCCGACAGCCCGATTGCGGCGATCAAGGAGCCGAAGGATATTGCCGGCCTGAAGGTCATCACCGATGCCGGCACCAACCAGGAGAAGATCCTGCTGGAATGGGACCGCCGGAATGTCGCCGCCGGCCTGAAGCCGATCGAGGTGCAATATTATGACGACGATGCGGTCAAGGATCTCGCCGTCCAGTCCGGCAGAGCCGATGCCGTCTTCAGCGTAAACGCGACGCAGGCCTATTCGGCGGGGATAAACGGCAAGACCAAGCTCGTCGGCACCGTCAGCGGTGGTTGGCCGATCACGGCAGAAATTGCCGTCACCACCCGCAAGGGCAGTGGCCTGGCAGCGCCGTTGACCGATGTCGTCAACGATCTGATCGCCAGTGGCGCCTATCGCAAGATCCTCGATACGTGGAACCTCGGTCCCGAGGCAATCGACAAGGCTCAGACCAACCCGCCCGGCTTGCCGAAGAGCGGTTCGTAATCTTGGTCTGGCGGACCGGCGTTACAGGGTAGCGCGCCGGTCCGTTCCCACTTCTCGACGCAAACGGAGACATATTGAACGTGACGATCCATCCGACATCTCGCACTTTGCTCTTCGCAGCCCTGGTGTCAGTATTGACTGGTTTCGGTTCCGCCCACGCGGCCGAGGATTTTGACCTGAGCCCGGAACAGCCGGGCCGGCTTCATGCCGCCAGGAACGATGCGGCCATCGCTGCCATTCCTAGGGAATTCAAGTTCGTCACACCCGGCAAGTTCACCATCGCCGTCAGCCCCGGCGGCCCGCCGCTTGCCACCTATGCCACGGACGCCAAGTCCGTGGTCGGGGCAGATCCCGACTATGCCTATGCCATTGCCGACAGCCTCGGCCTGACGCTGGAGATCGTGCCCGTCGCCTGGATCGACTGGCCACTCGGCCTGACCTCAGGCAAATATGACGCCGTCATCTCCAATGTCGGCGTCACCGAGCAGCGCAAGGAGAAATTCGATTTCTCCACCTACCGCCAGGGGCTGCATGGTTTCTTCGTGAAATCCGACAGTGCCGTCACCTCGATCAAGGAGCCGAAGGACGCTGCCGGCCTCAGGATCATCGTCGGCGCCGGCACCAACCAGGAGCGTATCCTGGTGAAGTGGAGCCAGGAAGATGTCGCCGCCGGCCTGAAGCCGATCGAGCTGCAATATTACGACGACGAGGCAGCAAGTCTTCTCGCGCTGCGGTCCGGCCGGGCCGATGTCATCGTCCAGCCGCATGCGCAGCTCGTCTTCATTGCCGCGCGCGACAAGAACATCAGGCGTGTCGGCACGCTGAGCGCCGGCTGGCCTGATCGCTCGGATGTTGCGATCACCACCCGCAAGGGGAGCGGGCTGACCGATGCGCTGACTGTCGCCACCAACGGCCTGATCAAGGATGGCACATACGCAAAAATCCTCGACCACTGGCACCTGTCCGAGGAGGCCCTGCCGGCGTCGGAGACCAACCCGCCCGGCCTGCCGAAATATTGATGGGATGGCACGAGTGGGCAATATATCCATCAGCCATATCGGCTTCCTCACTCCCGGCAACTATCCCGACGACGACCCGCTGTCGGGATTGGAGCAGACGCTGCAGCAGCTGCAATATGGCGAGAATCTGGGTTTCGACAGCGCCTGGGTCCGCCAGCGACACCTGGAGCCTGGAATCTCTTCCGCGAGCGCCTTCCTGGCGGCGGCGACACAGCGCACCAGCCGGATCGAGCTCGGAACCGCCGTTATTCCGATCGGTTATGAAAGCCCCTATCGGCTGGCTGAAGATCTCGCCACCGTCGATATTCTATCGCGCGGGCGGCTGAATATCGGCGTCAGCACCGGCCGGCCGCTGCACGCAGACCTGATCGCCCCGCTCGTCTTCGACGGCGACTGGACGGGTCATGATTTTTCCCATGATCGCGTGCTGCGTTTTGCCGACAATCTGCGCGGCACCTATCTCGGCGACGAGCAGACCTTGATCAAGACGCCGTTCGGCCCGCAGCGGCCGCGACTGCAGCCTTATGCCAAGGGCCTGATCGACCGGATCTGGTATGGCGGCGGGTCGCAGCGCTCGGCCGAATGGGCCGGCCGCAACGGCTTCAACCTGTTGACCGGCAATGTGATCACGGGGGAGGGGACGGATGATTTCTTCACCGCGCAATCGCGGTTGATCGAAACCTTTCGCGCCGCCGGCAAGCGGCGCCGCGTCGCGCTGGGCCGCGTCATCGTGCCTTTCGACAGCGCCGATGCGATAACGCGGCGCCGATATCGAGACTATGCCGATGGCCGCCATGAGCGGACCCTTTCGCCGCAGGGCGAGCGGCGCACGCTTTTCGCCCGTGATATCGTCGGCACGTCGGACGAGATTTTGGCGCAGCTTTTTGCCGATCCGATCCTGCCCGAGGTCAGCGAGCTGAGGCTGGAACTCCCTTACGAGTTCGAGCACGCGGAATATCGCCAAATTCTCCACGACTTCGTGACGACAATTGCACCGGAGCTCGGATGGAAAGCGCAATCCGGCATCCGTGCCGCTTCCTGAAAGGCGTCGCCCATACGACGCCGGACCATCACCTCTTAGGGAATATGCATCAGTGACCAAATCGGTAGAATATTTCTTTTCGATCGGCTCGCCCTGGGCCTATATCGGCTTCGACGCCTTTGCCGAACTTGCGGCGAAGAACGATGTCGTCATCACACCCTATCTGACGACAGTGGTCGAGGAAAACGGCGGTATCTTTTCTCGCAATCGCCCGGAGATCCGGCGTGCCTACTGGACGCGGGATCTCAAGCGCTGGGCGCGCGTGCGCGGCAAGGACCTGCGGCTTGAGCATCGCCCGGATTTGAGCGATCCGACGCCTGCATCCCTCTTCGTGATTGCCGCCTATCTCGACGGACAGGATTGGATCGGCGTTTCGCGCGCTCTGCAGCATGCCTTCTGGAGCGAGGCGGAGGATATCGGCAAGCCCGATGTGCGCGAGGCGATCGTGACCTCGGCAGGTTTCGATGGCGCAGCACTTCTTCGGCGACAAGCCGACGAGGATGTCCAGAACAAGTGGTCGGCGGACCGCGTGCATGCCCGCGACAGCGGCGTCTTCGGCTTTCCTACCTATGTCTATGATGGCGAGATCTATTGGGGGCAGGATAATTTGTCCTTCCTCGAACGTCATCTTCACGGCGACAAGCCTTAGAGACGGATTTTTTCACATAAGTCTATAAAATAGATAGACTTTATTCCCTTCTGCCGATGCCCTGCGATAAATTGGTGTGGTTGATGGGGAAATCACACGCATGCTCGACAGGACTTTGCAGGCCGCCGGGACCATTGTTCCCACGCGTTCGACGGAGTGGCCGACGGTCATTCTTGCACTCGTCATTCATGGTGGGTTTCTGGCGCTCACTTGGTGGTGGCAATCATTGCCGCCGCTCGTGGTCATGACCGCAGGAGGTTGGCTGATTGCCTGGCACGGATCACTTCAGCACGAAGTCATTCACGGCCACCCGACGGGAACCCAGGCGATAAACGATGCGATAGGGTCGATACCGCTGTCGCTGTGGCTGCCTTATCCGATCTACAAGGAAAGTCATCTGGAGCATCATCGCGACGAATATCTCACCGATCCGATCGAGGATCCGGAATCGTCCTATTTCACCAAGGCCGCCTGGGAGCAGCTCGGTGCGACCGGGAGGTTGCTGGCGCGGTGGAATACCACCCTGTTCGGCCGATTGACCATCGGTCCTGTGGTGATGCTGTTGAGTTTCCTTGGGCAGGAATGGCGGCTGATACGGGCGGACGAACCGGGACGGCGGCTGATATGGGCAGCGCACGGCATCGGCGTCGTCGCCGTCCTATTCTGGTCGACCGTCGTCTGCGGTATGCCGCTGTGGCTCTATCTTGCTTTCGTCTATACGGGTGCTGCGATGACGCGGCTCAGATCCTATGCCGAGCACAGATATGCCGAAAGCCATGAAGAACGCACCGCCATCGTCGAAAACAGCCATCTCTTCGGCTTGCTGTTTCTCTACAACAATCTGCACGTTCTCCATCACCGCCGGCCGGGCATCTCCTGGTATCGCCTTCCGGCGGTCTATCGCAAAAACCGCGAAACGCTTGTCCGGTCGAATGGCGGGCTTGTCTATAATGGCTATTGGGATATTGCGCGCCGGTTTTTCCTGAAGCCGCACGACGATCCCACGCATCCTCATCATTCCTAAAATTTCTACCTGAGCCGGACCGGGCAATGATGTTTGAAAAGCCGGGATTTGGGGGCTGCTCAGTCGCCCTGTCTTGCGGCTTCCTTTTGCCCCCATTTCACAGCTCTGCAATTTGTACTTTCAGCGGATGTCCAGTGTGATCAGCTACGGCTGGCGGCGATCAGGGCGTGCGCTGCATCGCGCAGCAAACCGGTGGCCTCGCCGGGTTCAAAGAGCTGCATGCTGACAAAGGCGCCGTTGATCAGAACCGCGAGTTGACCGGCGAGCCGATCGGGCGCGGCAACCGCAAGCCCCTCGGCGATGGTCTTCAGACGCCGCCGCATCTCGCGCATGTGGGCTTCGGCGACCTTGCGGGCAGGGTGATCCGCTTCGGGAAATTCGGCTGCGGTGTTGATCTGCGGACAGCCTCGGTAGTTTCCCCGCCCGACCCGTTCGCCGATCCACTCAAAATGTGCATCGAGCTCGGCCTCGGCATCGTCCGGATGCTGTTCCGTCACGCGATCCCAGGTGCTCCAGAAGTCCAGGTCTTCGCGCTTGAGGAAGGCCGCGATGAGGTCGTCCTTCGTGCCGAAATGGCGGTAGAGGCTGGTTTTGGCGACGCCGGATTTTTCGACCACAAGATCGACACCGACAGCACGCACGCCGCGCCAGTAAAAGAGTTCCGACGCCGTCTCGAGAATTCTATCCCGCACCTCGTTGCCGCCAGAGGCACGGGAGTTCGTTGCGCTTTTCGACATTCGTGTACCTCCAAGGTCGCCAGCATAACAGCAAACGGATTGACACGCTACAGACCTGTATGTTTTATTGGATACAGACAGGTCTGTAGCGCAGGAGAAAACAATGACCATCTACGAAGCCGACATCACGAAGACGTCCCAATCTATCGCGGTCTTGGGAGCGAACGGCCATACCGGTCGTTTTGTCATCGCCGAACTGTTGCGGCGCGGTCTCAAGCCCATCGCGATTGGACGGAATGCCGAGCGGCTGGCGGCTGCGGGCTTTGCGGAGCGCGGCATCGAATGCCGCGAAGCAGCGGTCGAGGATGACGGGGAACTGGACAGGGCGCTAGCCGGCGCGGCGGCGGTCATCAACTGCGCCGGCCCGTTCATGGACACCGCCGACGCAGTGGTGCGTGCCGCGTTGCGAGCGGGGATTCATTATCTCGACGTGACGGCCGAGCAACCGAGTGTGCAGGCCACGTTCGAGAGGCATGAGGTTGCGGCCCGGGAAGCGGGCATAGCCGTCATCCCGGCCATGGGTTTCTATGGCGGCTTGGCCGACCTGCTCGTGGCAGCTGTCATGGACGAGTGGGAGCACGCTGACGACATCGAAATTCGAGTTGCGCTTGACAGCTGGCTGCCGACGAGAGGCACACGCGTTACCGGAGAAAGAAACACTGCACGGCGCCTGGCCGTCAGCGGTGGGCAGCTGGAGCCGGTGCCTCAACCGCCTGCTGAAAGGGTGTCGATTTTACCGGCCCCGTTCGGCCGGCAGACTTTCGTCGAGCTTCCCTTTTCGGAAGTGCCGCTGATCGCCCGGCACGTCCGGACGAAGGAACTGCACACCTTCTTGAGCACAACCGCTCTGCGGGATGTTCG
The DNA here is from genome assembly GCF_014193215.1 of Rhizobium sp. BK112. Classification (NCBI taxonomy): domain Bacteria; kingdom Pseudomonadati; phylum Pseudomonadota; class Alphaproteobacteria; order Hyphomicrobiales; family Rhizobiaceae; genus Rhizobium; species Rhizobium sp. BK112. The sequence goes on along the minus strand of NZ_JACHYZ010000006.1, from coordinate 112,009 downwards.
CGACTCGTCGACGCCTCCGCCGCAGGCAGTCGACGAATCTGGGCGTTCGGCGCAGCGCTTTGCAGTAGAAGTGATCGTCACGCAGGGTGACGTGCGCCGTCAGATTGTCGCACAGGGACAAGACATCTACGCCGTCACGGCGCCCATCATCTGTGAAGCGGTCCAGCGTATCCTTTCGGGGAGCATCCGCGATATCGGCGCAAAGGCGCCGGCAGCCATTTTCGATGCCGCTAGCTTCCTGCAGGCGCTCGGCCCGGATCTGTCGGTCGAGATATCGGAAACTTAGTTCGGAAACGCCAGACTTTCAGAAAGTCCTTCACAATGGCGTGGGGGACTTAATTCTCCGGGCGTATTCAGGGAGACTGTTCAGAGCGATCGTCCCGCTCGGGCGATGATAGCGGATGGAATTCCGTTATCTTGGCGAGATTGCGCAATCCCATTGAAACCATTCCATTCTATTGGAGGAAAAGATAGGGGAAGATTTTTTTACATTGTTTGCTGGAATTAGTTCTTTTATCTCCTGTTTCATCGAAACGCGAAACGCCGCTATATTGATCGGAGAGAGACCATGAACCCTGCCATGAACATGATGCCGATGATGAACAACATGATGCCCGCCATGATGAACCCGATGATGGGTGGAATGATGCCGATGATGTCAGGCATGCCCATGATGAACGGCGCCATGATGCCGATGATGGCCTCCATGCCGATGATGATGATGATGGGCGCCATGAAGTGCACGATGACTGCCGAGGGCATGGTCTGCGAAATGAAGCCGATGGAAGGCATGGACAAGGACAAGTTCATGGAATGCTGCAAGCGCATGATGTCGATGATGTCGGGCGGCATGCCTGTCATGATGAACTGCGGCGGCATGATGATGTGCTGCACGATGGCCGCCTGAGCCATCGGCCTCTTAGAGGAAATGACCAAGAGCCTCCGGAGACGGGGGCTCTTTGCGTCAGACGCGAACGTCTTCGAGATAGGTCGTCACCAGGTAGAGGATCGCTTCCGTTCCCGTCATGTTCCGGTAGATATGGGGCACGTCGGCATCGAAGATGATGGCGTCGCCTTCGCCCAGGATATGCGGCGCCTGCCTGCCCGCGATGATTTCGACCGTGCCTTGGGCGACGACCAGATTTTCGACCGTTCCGTGCTGGTGGGCATCGGCACTTTCGCTATGATGCGGAGCGATCCTCAGCTCGTAGAATTCTACTTTCCGCTCGCCTTCGAAGGGGAAAAGAGCCCGTGTCCGGAAGCGCCCCTCGGACGAGGCGAGGATTTTCGATCTTGCCCGCGGCACTGTAATGATCGAGGTTTCGCCGCGTTCGGCAATCAGTGCTGCGCAGGGAATGCCGAGAGCAAGCGCGATCTTCGAGAGAATGCTGAGCGTCGGGCTGCTTTTGCCCGTTTCGATCTGGCCGAGCATGGCGCGGCTGACGCCAGCGATCTTTGCCAGCCTGTCCAGGGAATAGCCGCGGCGGGTGCGAATGCGCCGCAAATTCTGTCCTGTCTGAACGGTGATCTGCTCGGCGGCGTCTATGGTTTCGACGTCGGAGAGAAGCGCTTGATCAGACGCCATATCCGGCAATGCCCATTGCCATCACCGGGATAAAACCCCAATAGGGCACCCACATCAGAACGGGCTGCATCGCGAAAGATGCCGGCGCGAGCGCCTTTGACGCATCAGCCGCATCTTTGCAGCGCGATTGCCGGTAAGCCTGGAAATCGATGACATCAGCCGTCTGCAATGGCATGAAAAACTCCCGCTAAAATCTATAAGGAATGTATATTTTGTGCGACGGAAAGGGCAGAGCGTGTCATCCAATCGTTCCGCTGAACCGGAAATCTTATACCAATAATATCCAACCTTGCGGCAAAGCCATTTAGCCCGAGCGGTTCACCGGCGCTTTTTGCTGGTGACGGCATTGAGCCGCCCCCGCGGTGTTTCCATGTTCCACGACGTCTTTCCCCATTGGAGCCGATATCCCGTTTCTGCCTGCGGTCGCGAGAACCGGTGACGATCGCCCTTCAGCCTGTGCGTGCCGGGGCGAGAGCGAACGTTTTTTTCAACCAGCCGAATAAGGAGAGATGCACGTTCCTTTAATCTATCAATTTTGTAGACAATAGTTGAGGCAATCCAAAGAGAGGAAAAACCATGTCAGGTTTCAAACTCGTCGGCATTGCTGGCAGCTTCAACCGTCCTTCGAAGACATTGGCACTCGTGCGCCACGTCGCCGACCGCGCGAGCATTCGTTACGGATTTGCGAGCAAGACCTATGATCTCAATGATGTCGGTCCATCGCTGGGCAGGGCCTTGTGGCGCAAGGACCTCGACGAGCAGGCCAGACATGTCGTCGACGAGATCGTGCAGGCCGATGCCCTGATCATCGGCTCGCCGACCTACAAGGGCTCTTATCCCGGCCATTTCAAGCACCTCATCGATCTGCTCGATCCGCACGAGCTTCGTGGCAAGCCGATCATCATCACCGCGACAGGCGGCGGTGACCGGCATGCCTTGATGGTCGAGCATCAGCTTCGGCCGCTGTTCGGTTTCTTCATGGCCCATACCTTGCCGACTGCCGTTTATGCGGCCGATCGCGATTTTACCGACTATGCGGTCTCATCCGATCCGCTTTTGGCCCGCATCAACGAAGTGATCGGCGAATTGGCTGCCTTCTTCCCGGACGCAAACCCTGCACTGGCGGCGGCCGAGTAAGGGGCGCCGCCATGGTTCGATCTCAGGAGGCGAAAATGGATGATGCGGAAAGGCCGGGGCCAAGCGATCAATTGTGGAGCGTCTTCGAATTCGCCCGACGATATCGCCTCGCCAAACGCGAGGAGAACCGCCTGCTGATGCTCTACGGACCGACAGCATCGCTCCGCGATCTTCTCGCCAATGCGAGCCGTCATTCGCTGATGTCCTAGGGCAATTCCAGCAAAAGTGCACAGCGGTTTGCGTCCGGAATTGCGTGAAAACAAACGTTCTCGCTGAAAAGTACCAGTCCCTGACAGGAGGTTCGCATGAAGCTTGATTTTCACCTCTGGCTGAAACTGACGATTGGCCGATTGCTCGAGCCGAAGGCGCCGGCTGCGCACGCGCCTGCCAATGGATTGTTCACGCGCGACGAAGAGCGCGATTGGTCCGCACGCGAATACGAGCTCCATTATTGGGGCGCCATGCCAGGCCTTTGGTATTGAGGAGAGCGGTGTGATGGCGATTGTCGTTGAGACCGAGTTGCGTCGGCACAATGCGAGAAGGGCGGGAAGCAGCGTCATGTCGCAGCTCAGGCATGCGGCCGGGATCTGCACGATCGTCAGCTCTTTCACATTCCTGTTCGCTCTGGTGATCGGGTTGATCCGATGAATGGTGCCAGATGTTTGCCCCGATGGGAAAAAAGACCGGCGCGCCGCCCGGGAGAGGATGGCGCCAGATGATCGATGTACTTATTCTTCCCGGGCTTTTCGGCTCGGGAGAAGGGCATTGGCAGCAGCATTGGCTGGAGGATCAGCCGGACAGCCGTTGCGTCGCTCAGGACGATTGGGATCATCCGAATCTGGACAGCTGGCTGTTGCGACTGGAAGGCGCGCTTGAGGAGGCCGGTGAGGCCTATCTGGTTGCCCATAGTCTCGGATGCCTGCTTGCCGCCCGGCTGGCCGGGCGAAGTGCGGCGCGCCGCGTCAAAGGAGCCCTACTCGTCGCTCCGTGCGATCTGCCGGCCACGGAAATTCTGCATCCGGGGCATATCTCGTTTGGCGCCATGCCGACGGCGCCTCTGCCCTTTCCGAGTATCGTCGTCGGCAGCATGAACGATGCCTACATGACGGTCGATCGGTTGACCCTGTTTGGCCGCCTGTGGAATGCCGAGACCAGGAATATCGGCCTTGCCGGCCATATCAATGTTTCCAGCGGCTTCGGCCGCTGGCGCAACGGCTACCGGCTGTTGCAGAACTTGAAGGCGCAGACGCGCGGTCGAAGGCATGTCGCTGCCATGCCGCCGGCTTTTGCGATGTGAGTGGAATCGGATGTCCGACATTGCCGCCGACCTCCTGCGCCTGAGCGAAGATCCGAATGCCGACCCGAGGACCAGGCGCCGGCAAACCATGGAGCGGTTAGTTCAGACGCTGCTTGCCATGGCCGATGCCGAAATCGGATCGGAAGATCCGCAGCATCGCCATTCCATTATCCATTTGACGACAATCATTCGCAATATGACCGGAAGGATCGCAGAGGCCGATGATGCAACATTCTCGGCAATCGTCAGCGAGGCCGTGATGCTGGTCCGCAGCCTGCAGCAGCGCCAGGCCGATGCGGTTACTGTGCACTGACCGATCGCGACATCCACAAGCGATGCCGCGAATTTTCGATACTCGGTGAATCTAGGATGGCCCTAACGGGCGAGCTCGGAGGTTGACGTCAGCCCCCGAGCTGCACCGAATATCGTGTACGCAAGCCGATGTTTGGATGGCGCGCCATCCCGCCATTCGGTCAGAGCTTGCCTTTCCAGGGCACGAGGAACGCCTCCAGAAAGCGGATGGCGGCCGAGAAGGTGAAGGCGCAGATCGCGATGATGCCGATGCCGACGAAGACGACGTCGGTCGCCAGGAACTGTGAAGCCGACATGATCATGAAACCGATTCCGCGCGTGGAGGCGATCAATTCGGCCGCCACCAGTGTGCCCCAGCCGACACCGAGCGCAATGCGGATGCCGGTGAGAATCTCGGGCAGGGCGGAGGGCAGGACGATGTCCAGGAAGAGCTGCAGCCGGCTCGCGCCCAGCGAACGCGCGGCATTGACCCGCTCGATCGGCAGCGAACGAACGCCGGCCTGGGCCGAGAGGCAGATCGGCGCAAACATCGCCAGCACCAGCAGCGTGATCTTCGACGTCTCGCCGATGCCGAGCCAGATGATCATCAGCGGCAGGTAGGAGAGCGGCGGAAGCGGCCAGTAGAACTCGATCGGTGCGTCGAGCACGCCTTTTGCCCAGCGGTTCAGTCCCATGAGCAAGCCGAGCGGAATGCCGGCGGAAATGGCGATGAGGGCTGCGACCACGATGCGGAACAGGCTTGCAAAAATATGCTCGGACAGTGACGCGCCGGCGTAACCGTCGCGATAGACGGCGCCGATCTGTGTCAGCACCTCGTCCGGACGCGGCAGGAACAGGTGTGGAACGACGCCGAGCGCGGATACGACCCACCACAGCAGCAGTATGGCAAGCGCCGTGGCAATGCTGATGGCCACCGTCGACTTCTCACCGGCTCCGAAGCTTGCCATTTTCACCAGCTTGACCTGGCGGTCCTCACTACCAGCCGCAATCGGCGATGCCTGGACTATATCGCTCATGCGGCGCTCCTTAAATCTTCGGTGCTGTGCAGAATGGCGCGGATCTCCTCGCGCAGCTCGGCAAATTGCGGCGACGCCTTGATCGATCGGGCGTCGCCGGTTTCGGCGAAGCGGCGAACGAAATCCAGATCGAAACGCGCCACGACGCGTCCCGGTCGAGGCGACATGACTAGGACCTGCGTACCCAGGAACAGGGCCTCTTCGATCGAGTGGGTGATGAAGAAAACCTTCTTTGCCGTTTTATCCCAGATGGAAACCAGCAGTTCCTGCATCTGCTCACGCGTCAGGCTGTCGAGCGCGCCGAACGGCTCATCCATCAGCAGGATGTCGGGATTTGTCGCCAGAGCACGCGCGATGCCGACACGCTGGCGCATGCCGCCAGACAGCTCGTAGGGAAACGCGCCGGCGAATTCATCGAGGCCGACGATCCTGAGCAGCTCCCGGGCGCGCGCTTCGCGCTCCTTGCGCTTGACCCCGGCGAATTTCAAACCGAGCGCGACATTGTCGACGACGGATTTCCACGGCAGCAGCGAGTCCTTCTGAAAGACGACGCCGCGATCGGCACCCGGCCGTTCGACCGCGCGGCCGTCGAGCGTGATCCGGCCTTCCGAAAGCGGAAGGAAACCGGCAATCGCATTGAGAAGAGTTGATTTGCCGCATCCCGACGCTCCGAGCGCGACGACGAAACCCCGTTCGGGAATATCGAAAGACACGCGATCAAGCGCGTGAACGGTCCGCCCGTCGCGGGCTGCGAAGAAAACACTGGCGTGATCGACTTTAAGCATATTCCTGCTCGCATGTTAGACGCCGGCGCGGCAAGCCGTGCCGGCGTCGGGGAGGATCAGTTGCTGACGCCGGCCAGCGCGTCGGCGGTGACGAACGCGCCGTAATTGGCCAGCACGTCGGAGACCTTGCCCTGTTCCTTCAGGAATGATGCCGTGTCCTTGAGGATCTTGCCGGCACCCGCCTTTTCGCCGCCGCCGAGCCAGGCATCCGATGCCTGAACCTCAGGCGTCAGAAGCGTGAGGTTCTTCAGGGCCGATGCTTGCTGGTCGGCTGTGCCGCCGAGAAGCTTGGCGAGCGACTTGGCGTTGTCGCTGTCGGGACCCCAGGCGGCTTTGTCCGAGGCGAAGGATGCGTAGTATTTGTTGATGACCGACGCGAAGCCCTTCAGGAATGCCGGGTTGTCGGCGGCAAATTTCGAGGTCGCGACCCAGGCCGAAAATGTCGGCGCACCCTTGTCCGCCACGTCCTTGGAGGTGACAAGAACCTTCCCGTTCTTCTTCAGTTCGGTGAGCGCCGGATCCCAGACGAAGCCGCCGTCGATATCGCCGCGGTTATAGCTGGCGACAATTTCGGGCTGAGGGATGGCGAAGACCTGAACGTCCTTTTCGGTCAGGCCCAACGATTTGATCAGCGCCAGCAGCTGATAGTGGTCGGTGGAAACAGGCGCGGCAGCAAGCTTCTTGCCCTTCAGATCGTTCAGGCTTTCGATGCCGGAACCGTTGCGGACGACGAGAGCCTCGTCGATGCCCGAGATGGAGGCGAGGTAAAAGGCCTTGACCTCGAGCCCGCGTGATACTGCAGCCGCAAACGGGCTGGAGCCGACATAACCGACCTGAACGTCACCGGAGGCAATCGCCGCAAAGATCTCGGCGCCCGAATTAAATCTGCGGAAGTCGATGTCATACCCGGTTTCCTTGGCAAATTCGCCATTGGCGATCGCCACGGAAGACGGCAAGGCATCGGTTTGATAGCCGACCACCACCTTCTGGTCCGCCGCTTCGGCGATAACAGTCGTTGCAAGCGTGCCGACGCCGATAGCGATCGCGGCAACCAAAGTCTTGAAATTCATTTTGAGCCCCTTTGTTCAGGGCCGCACGGCCCTCGATCTCACCCGCAAAAGGGTAATGGTTGGGAACGGGCTAGCGGGAGAAATAACAAACTATATTTATAGACGATAGAGATAATTGTTTCGTGATTCTGCCGCTTGTGCGATCCGTAAGGCACGGCGAGCGATCTCGAGGCGTGAATGAGAAATGTCTCGCCGGGCGTTGCGGAGCTTCAGGGAGAATGCGTTGATATACGATGTTATCGTGGTCGGTTCCGGTTTTTCAGCGATTGCCGTGACCTGCAATCTCATCGAGCAGCTTCCCGCCTCGGCGAAGGTTGCCGTCGTCGGCGACGATCCCGGTTTCGGGCGCGGGACGGCGTACCGAACGGAGCTCTATCTCCACCGCCTCAATGTTCCCGCCGGCCGCATGAGCCTGCTGCCGCATGAACCCGACGACTTTGTCGACTGGCTGAAACGTCATGGACGCCTGATGCAGGCAGGCGATTTCGCCTCGCGCAGCGATTACGGTCTTTATGTCCGCGACACACTTGCGCGGCTGCTTCGAAAGCGGGACGGTCGTTGCCGGGTCGATTTCATCAAGGCCAAGGCGGCCGGATGCGTGGAACGTTACAGCAGCACGCTGGCCTTCCATCTCGGTAATGGCGACGAGATTGCCGGCAGGAACGTGGTGCTTTGTCTCGGTGTCGGCAATGCCAGCCTTCCGGTCGATCCGGATGGCGTACCGCCATCGCTGCGATCACGGATCATCGAGAATCCGTGGCGGCTTTCGTGGCTAAGGCGCGTCGCATCGTCCGATGCGGTGTGCATCCTCGGATCCGGTCTGACGATGATCGATCAGGTTCTGGCGCTACGCGCCCACGGCCATAGCGGCAGGATCGATGTACTTTCGCGGCGCGGGCTCGCACCGCTCGGACATGCGAGGGAATTGCCGGCGCCATTGCCGATCGACGTCGAGGCGCTTCCGGATACGATCAGCGAGATATTGAAGAGCTTGCGGGGCAAGAGCAGGACGGTTGCCGACTGGCGAGGCGTGATGGACGGTCTGAGGCCCGCAACGCAGGCTCTCTGGCAACGGCTTTCCAGCAAGGAACGGTCGCGATTCCTCAGGCATGCGCTTCCCTGGTGGAATATCCATCGCCATCGGGTCGCGCCCGACGTGTTCGACAAGTTTGAGAAGCTGGTCTCGGACGGAATCGTTCGTTTCCACGCGGGTTTCCTGAAATCGCTGGGAGCCCAGGAGGGCAGGCTCCTTGCCAGCTACAGGGTGAGAGCAACGCCGCAGATCGCCGGGATCAATGCGGACTGGCTCGTCAACTGCACGGGAATGGAGCGCGCCGGGATCAGCCACTCACCGCTCCTGAAGGAGATGAGCCGGTTTCAATTGATCGTCCCCGATCCCCTTGGTCTCGGGATCCAGGTGAATGCCGCTTCCGAGGTGACAGCCCCGTCCGAGATCTCGCCGGCCCGACTCTTCGCAGTCGGCGCCCTGACGGCGGGACAATTCTGGGAGATCACCGCCGTTCCGGATATCCGGGTGCAAGCCAAGGCCGTAGCCGAGGAGATCGTTTCGAGAGGCTGAACCTTTCCGGGCGGCACGACGCTTGTTGAATTGCCGGTCGCCGACAGCTACAGTATCTGGTACGCCATAATACGATTCTTGCATTCGGCTGCCGCTGGGGAATTTGAGCGTGCGAAGTCAGTCCAACACTGAGGTACAGAATGAGCGGTGCTCTGAAGGACGCCATTAGAGTCGAGCGTCCTGCAAAGACCTTGCGGGAATTGGCGCTCGACAAGGTCCGCGAGGCCATCGTCAACGGATATTTCCGTCCCGGAGATCGCCTTGTCGAGCGCGATCTCTGCGCCCAGCTCGGGGTCAGCCGAACGGTGGTGCGCGAGGTTCTGAGACATCTCGAATCGGAAGGGCTTGTCGCCAATCTGCCGAACAAGGGGCCGATCGTCGCGCAGCTCGACATCGAGGAAGCCAAACAGATCTATGAGATCCGCGGCGCGCTCGAAGGCATGGCGGCGCGGCTATGCGCCGAGCGCCGCAGCCCCGAGATCGTCGCCGCGCTGGAAGAATCCCTGAGTGGGATTCGCAACAGTTACCGCGATAACGATATGGCGGGTGTGCTGACCAACACCTCTTCCTTCTATCAAACGCTGTTCACGATGGTCGACAGGCACGTTGCCTGGGGCGTCGTCAACCTCCTCACCGTGCGCATAAACCACTTACGTTCGATGACGATCAAGACGGAGGGGCGCGGCATCGAAGGACCGGCACAGATGTCGAAGATCGTCGATGCCATCCGCCGCGGCGACGGCGAGGGGGCTTACCGGGCGGCGATGGATCACGTCGCCGCTGCGAGCGCGATCGCCGAAGCGGTACTGTCCGCCAAGAAGCCGGCCGAATAGGCGAGGCGCAGGCCGCTGCGGTATTGCGGCATATTGCGAGGGTGGCCTCATCCCTGTTCGAGGAATTGCGCGATCTTCTCCCATTCTTGCTCGATATGCCGTCGACGCATCACCCGTTTCAGCCATGACAGAAGACGAAAACGTCGCCGCGACAGCGATTGGAACATGATGGTTTGGACATCGTTCTCGCGCCAACCGGCCCATTCTCCTGCAACGGAGCAGAGGTTTGATGCAAATGCCGGGGCCACCTCGTCCTCCAGGATGGATCGGAGCTCCGCAAGGGAGTATCTGGATATGTCGAGCGCCTTGGCGATCCGGCGATAGTCCTTTGCCTGCAATTCGCTGTCGAGGAACACCTCCGACATCGCGTGCCAAACCGGCAACCTCTGCACATCGAACAAGGCAATTTGCGTCAAAGTGCAGGCACCCCCTGCGAGCTTGCAAGGCGTGCGAGCAGACCGGCTTTGATGCTCTCCGACGCAAAGCTCGCTTCGATCGATACGCCACGTTCAAGACGCATGTGGATTTCCACTTTCGGCAACGCGCGGCAGAAGATGGATCGACGACACAGTTTTTCCCTCTCCCGACCCGCGGTCATAATTCTTCTGGGAAACATACGCATTCACTGCGCAAGGACGCGCATTTATCCAAAATTGCCGGTCTTCAGGCGGTAGGCGGCGAAGCCCAAAAAGGCGGCGAGCACAATGCCGAAGATCACGACCTGACGGATCATCCGCATGCGTTTTTCTTGTGGCGACAAGCTCATTTCCCGGGCGAGTAAATCAGTGATCAAAGCTCGATAGGCGCCCGCAGACAAATGAGTCAAGCCGTATCAAGGTCCCTTGCGGAGCATGGACGTTGGGCGAGCAGCCGCACGGACGTGAATCCACATACCGGCCGAATGCAGACGGCATTCGCGATGATGACCTCGTGCAATTCACGACAATTCATACTCCGCGCTTGACACTCAACTTTGCTCAATGTGATGGTATGCCATAATAAATAATATATGAGGCGGTATCATAGGAACTGGGATGGTTGTGGCGTCCGGCTTCGTTGCGCCTGCGGGCCGCCGTTGCGGGGCCTCTGGCGGTTCACCACAGGCTGAAAGAAGGAAAGTGCTTCCGGAGCGTCGAATGCGCACGCGTGCCGACGTCGAGATTCCGGAGCCGGCCAACATTGGCAGCAGCTGATCTGCGGCGATCGCGTTCAGCCGACAAGTCTTTGTTTTTGAATGAGTATCTTGGGAGGATTGTCTAAGTCCGCGTCTTCGCGGGAACGAACTTGACACTCTTATATTATGGTATACCATAATACGAAACTGAGAAATGAGGTGTTCGGTGGCCATTCAAATTCGCAAGACGGGACTGCAGATCGAGACGACGTTGATCGAGGGCGGCAAGGCCGCGGCGGTTCCGCTGAAGCTGTTTACCGCCTTCGCGGTCGTTAAGAATCCCTGGGCGGGCCGTGGCTTCGTCGATGACCTCAAGCCTGAAATCCATGCAGGCGCTCCGGTGCTCGGCGAGTTGCTGACCAAGATGATCATCGATGCGGTCGGCTCCGGTGAGGCCGTCGAAGCATATGGAAAGTCCGCGGTCGTCGGCCTGGACGGCGAGATCGAACACGGATCGGCGCTCATCCATACGCTGCGTTTCGGCAATTTTTATCGCCAGGCCGTCGGCGCCAAGTCCTATCTCGCCTTCTGCAACACACGCGGTCCTGCCAACGCGCCGATCATGATCCCGCTGATGGACAAGAACGATGAGGGTCGCCGCTCGCACTACCTGACCATCCAGACGTCGATCCCCGACGCGCCTGCCGCCGACGAGATCGTCGTGGCCCTCGGTGCTTCGATAGGCGGACGCCCCCATCACCGCATCGGCGACCGCTACCAGGATCTGAAGGACCTGGGGCAGGACGTTGCCAATCCTGCGGGCGTTTGAGGGAGCGCTTTGAGATGCTGACAGCCGGATCGACCACAGGCACCGCTGCAGCAACGAACGCCGCCGGTGCCTTGCCCCGAAAGAAGACGGCAAGCGGCACGGCCTATCACGAGGCCGGCAGTGGTGAGCCGCTGGTTCTCATTCACGGCGTCGGCATGCGGCTCGAGGCCTGGGCTCCGCAGATCGCATTTCTGTCTGCGGACCATCGCGTCATCGCCGTCGACATGCCGGGACACGGTGAGAGCGCAAAGCTGCCGGCAGGCAGTCGGCTCGAGGAATTCGTCGCTTGGTTCGGCCGCTTTCTCGACGAGATGGCGATCGACGCGGCAAATGTTGCCGGGCACTCGATGGGCGCATTGGTATCGGGAGGGGCGGCAGCGACCTTTGGCAAGCGTATCAGCCGTGTCGCATACCTCAATGGCGTCTACAGGCGCGACCCTGAAGCCAAGGCTGCCGTCTTGGCGCGGGCTGCGGCCATTCCGGTGGCGGGCGTCGACAAGGAAGGGCCTCTGGCCCGCTGGTTCGGCGATGATGCGGACAGCATCGTTGCGCGTGAATTGACACGAAAGTGGCTGAACCTCGTTGATCCCCAGGGCTATGCCGTCGCTTACGCTGCCTTTGCGGGCGGAGACGAGACCTACGCCGATGGCTGGAAGGATGTGGCCGGTCCGGCCCTGTTCCTGACGGGGTCCGATGATCCGAATTCGACACCCCTGATGGCGACGCAAATGGCAGAGCTTGCGCCGCAGGGCTACGTCCGTATCGTCGAAGGTCATCGTCACATGGTGAACCTGACCGCGCCTGATATCGTCAATTCGCTGCTCGCTGAGTGGCTGTCGTTCGGGGAGGATGAACGATGACAATCCAGACTGTCGACCCAAGGGCATTGCGAGATGCATTCGGCGCTTTTCCCACAGGCGTGACCGTCGTCACCGCCTGCGACGGGGATGGAAATCCGATCGGCTTCACGGCGAACTCCTTCACCTCGGTCTCGCTCAATCCACCTCTGCTGCTCGTCTGCCTTGCCAAGACGTCGCGCAATTTCGCCATCATGACCGGAGCGCCGCATTTTGCCATCAACGTGCTTTCGGAAACTCAGAAAGACGTGTCGAACACTTTTGCGCGCCCGGTCGAAGACCGGTTTGCGGCGGTCGAGTGGGCGAGGGGATCGGCAGGCTGCCCGATATTCTCGAATGTGGCGGCCTGGTTCGAATGCGCCATGGAACAGGTCATCGAGGCCGGCGACCACGTCATTTTGATGGGACGCATCGAAGCTTTCGACAATAGCGGCCGCAACGGTCTCGGCTATGCGCGCGGCGGTTATTTCACGCCGACGCTGGCAAGCAAGGCGGTTTCCGCGGCAAGCGAAGGCAATATCGAACTGGCCGCCGTCGTCGAGCGCCGCGGAGAGGTACTGCTGCTCGGCGAGGATGTGCTCTCCCTGCCAAGCGTCGACGCCTATGATGGCAACCCGACCGAGGCGTTGCAAACATACCTGGAGTCGCTCACCGGGCTGAAGGTCAGCATCGGCTTTCTCTATTCGGTCTATGAGGGCAAGAGCGACGGCAAGCAGCACATCGTCTATCACGCCGTTGCCGGCGAGGGCGAGCCTGCCGGCGGCAGGTTCGTAAAACCTGACGCCTTGGTTGCGGCAAAGTTCAAGACCAGTTCGACCGCCGATATCGTCAACCGTTTTGCGATGGAAAGCTCGATCGGCAATTTCGGCGTCTATTTCGGCGACGAGACCGGCGGCACCGTTCATCCCATTCCAGCCAAGGGCGCAAAATCATGAAGTTCTCCCTCTTCGTCCATATGGAACGGCTCGACGCCAGCCAGAGCCACAAAAGCCTCTATGAGGAATTCGTCGCGCTCTGCGAGATTGCCGACAAGGGCGGCATGCATGCGATCTGGACGGGCGAGCACCATGGCATGGATTTCACCATTGCGCCCAACCCGTTCGTGACCATTGCCGATCTGGCGCGCCGCACATCGCGGGCACGGCTTGGGACGGGGACGGTGATCGCCCCCTTCTGGCACCCGATCAAGCTAGCCGGCGAGGCCGCCATGGCCGACATCATCTGCGACGGAAGGCTCGATATCGGTATCGCGCGCGGGGCCTATTCCTTCGAATATGAACGTCTGCTGCCCGGTCTCGATGCCTGGGGCGCCGGCCAGCGCATGCGCGAGCTTATTCCGGCGGTCAAGGGCATATGGGCCGGCGACTACGCCCATGACGGGGAGTTCTTCAAGTTTCCCTCGACCACCTCGGCGCCGAAGCCGCTGCAGCGGCCGAACCCGCCCATCTGGGTTGCGGCGCGCGATCCGAACTCGCATGAATTTGCCGTTGCCAACGGCTGCAACGTTCAGGTGACGCCGCTCTGGCAGGGCGACGACGAGGTCCAGTCGTTGATGGAGCGCTTCAACGACGCCTGCGCCAAGAATCCCGATCTCGAGCGGCCGAAGATCATGCTGCTGCGCCATACCTATGTCGGCTCGTCAGAGGACGATGTCGCCCAGGCCGCCCATGAACTCAGCGTCTACTACAATTATTTCTTCGCCTGGTTCAAGAATGAGAAGCCGGTTACCCAGGGCCTGATTGAACGGATTCCGGACGAACAGATCAGAGCAAACGAGATGCTCTCGGATCAGGTCATGCGCACCAACAATGTGGTTGGCGACGCTGAGACCGTCATCGCCAGGCTCAAGGCGTATGAAGCGCTCGGCTATGACGAATATTCCTTCTGGATCGACACCGGCATGAGCTTCGAGCGCAAGAAGGCGTCGCTCGAACGCTTCATCACCGAGGTCATGCCGGCATTTCAGGAGTAAGACCATGCGGCGTTTCCAGCATTATATCGACGGCGAATTCTCCGATGGCGAGGCCAGCTATCCGAGCATCGATCCCGCCTCTGGCGCGGTCTGGGCTGAGATGCCCGAAGCGCGCGAAGGTGATGTCGATCTGGCTGTCAACGCGGCCGACAGGGCGCTTTACGAAGGCCCCTGGCCGAAAATGACGGCCACGCAACGCGGCAAGCTGCTTTACAGGCTGGCCGATCTGGTCGCCGCCAACGCACAGGTCCTCGCGGAGCTGGAGACGCGCGACACCGGCAAGATCATCCGCGAAACATCGGCGCAGATCGCTTATGTCGCCGAATACTACCGCTATTATGCCGGCATATCAGACAAGATCGAAGGCGCCTATCTGCCGATCGACAAGCCTGACATGGATGTCTGGCTTCGCCGTGAACCGATCGGCGTCGTTGCGATGGTCGTGCCGTGGAACAGCCAGCTTTTCCTGTCGGCGGTCAAGATCGGCCCGGCGCTGGCGGCCGGCTGCACCATGGTGGTCAAGGCCTCCGAAGACGGGCCGGCGCCGCTTCTCGAATTTGCGCGGCTCGTGCACGAGGCGGGTTTTCCCGCAGGCGTCGTCAACATCATCACCGGTTTCGGCGCCTCCTGTGGTGCGGCTCTCGGGCGGCACCCGAAGGTCGCGCATGTCGCCTTCACCGGCGGTCCTGAAACCGCCCGGCACGTCGTTCGCAACTCGGCCGAAAACCTCGCTTCCACCTCGCTTGAACTTGGCGGCAAGTCACCCTTCATCGTCTTTGCCGATGCGGATCTCGAAAGCGCCGCCAACGCCCAGGTCGCGGGCATCTTCGCGGCGACGGGGCAGAGCTGCGTTGCCGGATCGCGCCTCATCATCGAACGCAGCGTCAAAGACAAGTTCGTCGCCCTGTTGCGCGAGAAGGCGGAGGCGATCCGGATCGGCGCGCCGCTCGATATGGCGACCGAAGTCGGCCCGCTTGCCACCAAGCGCCAACAGGACCATATCGGCGCCCTCGTCGCCAGCTCGATCGAAAGCGGCGCCCGCCTCGTCACCGGCGGCAGCAAGATCGACGGTGCAGGCTATTATTTCCCGCCGACGATCCTCGACTGCGACGATGTCGCCTCGCCCTCGCTGATCGAGGAATTCTTCGGGCCGGTCTTGTCCGTCGTGTCGTTCGAGACCGAGGCCGAGGCGCTGCGCCTTGCCAACGATACCCGTTATGGGCTGGCCTCCGGCGTCTTCACCCAGAATCTCACCCGGGCGCACCGACTGATGAAGGGGATCCGCGCCGGGATCGTCTGGGTCAACACCTACCGCGCCGTATCGCCGATCGCGCCGTTCGGCGGTTTCGGCCTGTCGGGCCATGGCAGGGAAGGCGGCATGGCCGCAGTGCTCGATTATACCCGCACCAAGACGATCTGGCTCAGGACATCGGACGATCCAATCCCCGATCCATTCGTGATGAGGTAGCGCCGATGTTTTACGAAATCCGGACCTATCGGCTGAAGAACGGCACGATCCCGCAATATCTCAAGGTCGTCGAGGAAGAGGGGATCGAGATCCAGAAGGGCCATCTCGGCACACTCGTCGGTTACTTCTTTTCGGAAATCGGGACGATCAACGAGATCGTCCACATCTGGGCCTTTACCAGCCTGGACGACCGGGAGGCGCGGCGCCAGAGGCTTATGGCCGATCCCCGGTGGCAGGCCTTCCTGCCCAAGATCCGCGATCTGATCGAAGTGGCGGAAAACAAGATTATGAAGCCAGCTAACTTTTCTCCCAGGAGCGAGGCGCACTGACGGCATAAGGCATACCCGTAGGACAAACCAGAACAAGGATAAGGGAACATGAAAACAACATTTGCTTTCGCGGCGGTTGCCGCATTCGTGGCTGTGTCTGCACCGGCACACGCCGACAACATGGTCTTCTCGAGCTGGGGAGGAACGACCCAGGACGCGCAGAAGGCGGCATGGGCAAGCCCGTTCACCGAGAAGACCGGCATCACCGTCGTGCAGGATGGACCGACCGACTACGGCAAGCTCAAGGCGATGGTCGAGGCCGGTGAGGTCACCTGGGACGTCGTCGACGTCGAAGGTGACTATGCCGCCCAGGCCGGCAAGAACGGCCAGCTTGAGAAGCTCGATTTCTCCGTCATCGATAAATCCAAGCTCGATCCGCGCTTCGTCACCGACTATTCTGTCGGCAGCTTCTATTATTCCTTCGTGATCGGCTGCAATGCCGATGCCGTCAGCGCCTGCCCGAAGACATGGGCCGATCTGTTCGACACGGCCAAGTTTCCGGGCAAGCGTACATTCTACAAGTGGTCGGCTCCCGGTGTAATCGAAGCTGCGCTGCTTGCCGACGGCGTGCCTGCCGACAAGCTTTATCCGCTTGATCTCGATCGTGCCTTCAAGAAGCTCGATACGATCAAATCCGATATCATCTGGTGGTCGGGCGGCGCGCAGTCGCAGCAGCTTCTGGCATCCGCCGAGGCTCCCTTCGGCAGTGTCTGGAATGGCCGCATGACCGCACTTGCTGCGACCGGCATCAAGGTTGAGACGTCCTGGGAACAGAACATCACCGCTGCGGATGCGCTCGTCGTGCCGAAGGGTTCGCCGAATGTCGAAGCCGCGATGAAGTTCATTGCACTGGCGACCTCGGCCGAACCGCAGGCCGCCCTGGCAAAGGCCACCGGATATGCGCCGATCAACGTCGACTCGGCCAAGCTGATGGATCCGGAGACGGCCAAGACCCTGCCGGACCAGCAGACGGCAAGCCAGGTGAATGCCGATATGAACTACTGGGCTGAGAACCGCGATGCCATCGGCGAGAAGTGGTACGCTTGGCAGGCGAAATAGCCTGGAAGATGAGATGAACGGGCACGGCGAATGTTCGCCGTGCCTCCCGCAGCGTCAGTGCCCGTTTGTCAGGCCTCGGCGCCTGTGGAAACTGACGGGTGGGAAGGACTGTCATGTCGACGTATAGCGATGCCTCAGCTGCAATAGCGCCCCTGCCAAAGGTGCGCAGGCCAACAGGTTTTAGCGGGGTCGTTCCGGCGCTCGCCTTTGTGGGGATCTTTTTCATCGCACCGGTGGCGGTGCTCCTGTTGCGAAGCGTGCTGGAACCCGTGCCGGGCCTTGGAAACTATGCGCAGCTGATCGGCTCCGCGACCTATCTCAAGATTTTCGCCAACACCTTCATCGTCTCGGGTCTGGTCACGGTGATCTCGCTGCTGATCGGATTCCCGGTGGCCTGGGCGCTGGCCATCATGCCCGGGCGCCTGGCGTCGGTGATCTTTGCCATCCTGCTCCTGTCGATGTGGACCAACCTGCTGGCCCGCACCTATGCCTGGATGGTGCTTTTGCAGCGGACGGGCCTCATCAACAAGATGCTGATCGGAATGGGCCTGATCGACAAGCCCCTGGCACTCGTCAACAACCTGACCGGCGTCACGATCGGCATGACCTATATCATGCTGCCCTTCGTCATCCTGCCGCTCTACGGCGTGATCAAGAAGATCGATCCGTCGACCCTGCAGGCGGCCGCCCTTTGCGGCGCCAACCGGTGGCAATGCCTGACCCGTGTCCTGCTGCCCCTGGCGATGCCCGGCATGGCGGCCGGCGCCCTCATGGTCTTCGTCATGTCGCTTGGTTATTTCGTCACGCCGTCGCTTCTTGGCGGCACCGCCAACATGATGCTCGCGGAACTGATCGCGCAATTCGTGCAGTCACTGGTCAACTGGGGCATGGGCGGTGCTGCGGCGCTGGTTCTCCTCGTGGTGACCCTGTCGCTTTATGCCGTGCAACTGCGCTTCTTCGGCAACCAGAACCCGGGAGGGCGCTGACATGCTGCTCAATTTCGACCGCCTCGGCTGGTGGAAATATATCCTGCTGACGATAACGCTTCTGACCGCGGCCTTCCTGCTGCTGCCGATCGTCTTTATCGCGGCGCTCTCCTTCGGCTCCTCCCAGTGGCTGATCTTCCCGCCGCCCGGCTGGACATTTCAATGGTACGGCGAGCTCTTTGCCGATCCGCGCTGGCTGGAATCCGCTTTGACGAGCTTCAAGATCGCGGTGATCGTCACCATCCTGTCGGTGCTGCTCGGGCTTGTGACCTCCTTCGGGCTGGTGCGCGGTTCGTTCCTGTTCCGCGACGCGCTGAAAGCACTGTTCCTGACGCCGATGATCCTTCCCGTCGTGGTCCTTGCGGTTGCCCTCTATGCCTTCTTTCTGAGGATCGGCCTGGGCGGCACCTTGGCGGGCTTCGTCATTTCGCACCTCGTTCTGGCGCTGCCCTTCTCGATCCTCTCCATATCAAGTGCGCTGGAGGGCTTCGACAAGTCGATCGAGGATGCGGCGGTTCTCTGCGGCGCCTCGCCTCTGGAAGCAAAGATCAGGGTCACCCTGCCCGCGATCAGCCATGGGTTGTTTTCGGCTGCCGTCTTCTCGTTCCTGACATCCTGGGATGAGGTGGTGGTGGCGATCTTCATGTCCAGTCCGACCCTGCAGACGCTGCCGGTGAAGGTATGGGCGACGCTGCGGCAAGATCTGACGCCTGTAGTCGCCGCCGCGTCGACCCTTCTCATCCTTTTGACGATCATCTTGATGGCGCTTGTTGCCGTCGTGCGTAAGGTACTGAAACAATGAAAGAACCATTCCTTCAGATCCGCGGAATACGCAAGGAATACGGCCCTGTCGTCGCCGTGCACGACGTCAATCTCGACGTCCGGCGCGGGGAGTTCCTCACCTTTCTCGGACCGTCCGGATCCGGCAAGAGCACGACCCTCTACATCTTGGCCGGCTTTGAAAATCCGACGAAAGGCGACATCACGCTGGAGGGCAAGACCCTGCTGGCCACGCCCTCGCACAAGCGCAACATCGGCATGGTGTTCCAGCGCTACACCCTGTTTCCGCATCTGACGGTGGGGGAAAACATCGCCTTCCCGCTGAAGGTCCGGCGCAAGTCCAAGGCCGAGGTCGACAGCAAGGTGAAGGAGATGCTGCGCCTCGTTCGGCTCGAAGGCTTCGAGGATCGCAAGCCCGCGCAAATGTCCGGCGGCCAGCAGCAGCGCGTCGCTCTTGCCAGAGCCCTCGCCTATGATCCGCCGGTGCTTCTGATGGACGAGCCGCTGTCGGCGCTCGACAAGAAGCTGCGCGAGGAAATCCAGCATGAGATCCGCCGCATCCACCAGCAGACCGAAGTGACGATCCTCTATGTCACGCACGACCAGGAGGAGGCGCTGCGGCTCTCCGACCGCATCGCCGTCTTTTCCAAGGGCGTCATCGACCAGATCGGGACCGGCCCCGAACTCTATGCCAATCCGAAGACCCGCTTCGTTGCCGAATTCATCGGCGACAGCGACTTCATTTCGTGCGACCTGGTGTCATCTTCCGACGGACAAGCCACCATTACCCTGGGCGGCGGGACCATCTTCAATCAAATTCCGGTGCATGGCAAAGGGACCTCCGGTGCAAGGGCAGCTCTGATGCTGAGGCCCGAGCGCATTCGATTGTCGCGCGCCCGGGCGGCCGGCGCGGGTCTTGCCGCGACGGTCAGCGACATTACCTTTCTGGGCAACAATATCCACGTCTCGACAGAGACGGCGGCAGGCGAGGCGCTTTCGGTCCGCTTGCCGTTCGGTCATGAGGCTATTGCCGGGCTCAGCCGTGGAGATATAGTCCATCTGGATTTCGATCCCGGCGCCGCTCACGTATTCTGTTGAAAGTTGTCCTATGAAGCTCAATGATCCCTCGCTGTTCCGCCAGGCATGCCCCATCGCCGATCGCTGGATCGAAGCCGAAGGCCGCAAGGCGGCGACGGTCCGCAATCCGGCGACGGGCGAGACGCTGGGGTTGGTCCCAGACCTTGGTGCGGCGGAAACGGAAGACGCGATCCGCGCCGCCGTCATTGCCCAGAAGCTTTGGGCGAAGAAGACCGCCGGGGAGCGCGCCAACGTTCTCAAGGCATGGCACCGCCTGATGATCGAAAACCGCGACGATCTGGCGATGATCCTGACGCTGGAGCAGGGAAAACCCCTGGCCGAGGCCAAGGGCGAAATCACCTATGGTGCGAGCTTCATCGAATGGTTCGCCGAAGAGGCGAGGCGCATCAACGGCGAGACCATCCCAGGGCATCAGCCGGACAAGCGGATCCTGGTGCTGCGCCAGCCCGCGGGCGTGGTGGCGGCGATCACGCCCTGGAATTTTCCGAACGCGATGATCACCCGCAAGATCGGTCCCGCGCTTGCCGCCGGCTGTGCCGTCGTCCTCAAGCCGGCGCTGCAGACGCCATTCTCCGCCATCGCAATCGCGGTTCTTGCGGAGCGTGCCGGCCTGCCGCCGGGGCTGCTCAACATCGTGACCGGTGACGCAGCCGCCATTGGCGGTGCGCTGACATCAAGCCGTGACATCAGAGTGCTGACATTCACCGGCTCCACCCGGACGGGCGAACTGCTTTACCGGCAATGCGCGCCGACGATCAAAAAGCTCGGCCTCGAGCTTGGCGGCAATGCCCCCTTCATCGTCTTCGACGATGCCGATCTCGACGCTGCCGTCGAAGGCGCGCTCATCGCCAAGTTCCGCAACAACGGCCAGACATGTGTCTGCGCCAACCGGCTCTATGTTCAGGACGGCGTCTATGAGGCCTTTGCCGCCAAGCTTGCCAAGGCGGTTTCGGGCTTGAAGGTCGGCAATGGTCTCGAGCGCGACGTCGTGCTCGGCCCGCTGATCGACGACAATGCCGTTGCCAAGGTCGAAAGCCATATCAGCGACGCCGTTGCAAAGGGTGCCGGGATCGTCTTAGGCGGCAAGCGCCACGCGCTCGGCGGCCATTTCTTCGAGCCGACGATCCTGCGCGATGTCGCTGCCGGCATGCAGGTCGCCCGCGAGGAAACCTTCGGGCCGCTTGCACCGCTGTTTCGTTTCCGCGACGAAGAGGACGTCATCGAACAGGCAAATGACACCGAGTTCGGACTGGCCTCCTATTTTTACGCGCGCGATCTGTCGCGGGTATTTCGCGTCGCCGAAGCGCTCGAATATGGCATGGTCGGCGTCAATACCGGTCTCGTCTCCACCGCCGAAGCGCCGTTCGGCGGCGTGAAGATGTCGGGCCTCGGCCGCGAAGGGTCAAGGCACGGGTTGGATGAATATACCGAGCTTAAATACGTATGCCTCGGTGGCATTGCCTAAATTGGCCGGGACCAGAATGCCTCTCGTCAGCATCGACTGTATGTCACATCGGAGCCGCTCGCGGATGTGACGGCTGGGTCGAGGCACGGACCGTCAATTGCCAGTCGCTGCGATAATGCCGATCTCCACGGCGAATTCCGGCCCGGCGAGCCTCGCTTCCACCGTCGCGCGCGCCGGCGCATGACCTGGGGGCATCCAGGCGTCCCAGACGATGTTCATCTCTTCGAACTCGGAGATATCAGCAAGCCAGATGGTTGCGCTGAGGATCCGCGTCGGATTGCTGCCCACGCTTTCCAGAAGCCGCGCGATCCGCGCCAGGATGTTGGTGGTCTGCTCGCGGACGGACGTGCCTGGTGCGTCGATGGCGACTTGGCCTGCGAGGAAGACGAAGCCGCCATAGGTCACGGCCTGGCTCATCCGCTTTCCGGTTTCGTAGCGTTCGATCTGCATGTCCAACCCCCTTGGATTAATCTCTATGCGCAGTCTTCTGGCGTTCGGCGCGGCGCTGCAGCCATTGGATCGTAGCGAGGAATAGTGTCGAAAACACAATGAGGAGCGTGGCGACGGCGGCGATCGTCGGGCTCAGCGTTTCCCGTACGCCGCTCCACATCTGGCGCGGCAGCGTGCGTTCTTCGGAACCGGCGATGAAGAGTGCAATCACCACTTCGTCGAACGACGTTACGAAGGCGAAGAGGGCGCCGGACGCCACCCCCGGCGCAATGACGGGCAGCATGATGCGCAAGGTCGCTTCAACCGGGGCGGCGCCGAGGCTGGATGCCGCCCGCATCAGATTGTGATCGAAGCTTGCCAGCGTCGCGGTGACGGTGATCACCACGAAGGGTGCGCCGATCGCAGTATGCGCCAGCACCAGGCCGGTCAGGCTGTTGAGCAACCCGACGGCGGCGAAGGCATAATAGATGCCGACTGCCGAAACGATGACCGGCACGATCATCGGTGAAATCAGAATGGCGGTCAGCGTTGCCCGCGCCGGGCAGGATGGCCGGCTGAGGCCGATGGCGGCAAGCGTGCCGAGAAAGGTCGACAGAAGCGTGGCGAAGACAGCGACGATGATGCTGTTCTTCAGCGCCAGCTGCCAGACGTTGGAATCGAAGAATTCGCGGTACCACCGGAGTGACAGGCCGGGCATGGGATAGGTGAAGAACGGCTCGGCATTGAAGGAGAGCGGCACGATCGCCACGATCGGCGCGATCAGGAACAGGATGACGAGGCCACCCGCCAGCCACAGCAGGATCGAAAACAGTCGCGGGAAAGACAGGAAATTCGTCATCAGCCTATCCTCAGCCGGTCGATGCCGACGATGCGATTATAGACGGCGTAGAGGATCAGCACCGCCACCAGCAGGATCGTGCTCAAAGCCGCCGCCATGCCCCAGTTCGTGACCTGATTGGAGTAATAGGCGATGAAATAGCTCACCATCTGGTCTCCCGGCCCGCCGACCAGAGCCGGCGTGATGTAATAGCCAAGCGCCAGGATGAAGACGAGCAACCCGCCGGCACTGACGCCGGGCATGCTCATCGGCAGGTATATGCGGAAGAAGGCCGCGACCGGCGGCGCACCGAGCGACGAAGCGGCTCTGAGATAGACCGGAGGGATGCTTTTCATGACGCTGTAGATCGGCAGCACCATGAAGGGCAGCAGAATATGGGTCATGGCGATCAGCACGCCGATGCGATTGTAGATCAGGTCGAGGGGATGGGCGGGGTCGATCAGGCCCAGCCAGATGAGCGCTGAATTGATCACGCCGCGCCCCTGCAGCAACACCACCCAGGCGCTGGTGCGCACCAGCAGCGAGGTCCAGAACGGCAGCAGCACCAGGATCAGCAGCGTATTGGCAACCGCTCCTTTCGACCGGGCGATCAGCGCGGCGAGGGGATAGCCGAGCAACAGGCAGAGCACGGTGACCGAAGCGCTGACGACGAATGTGCGGATCAGCACGTCGACATGCACCGCATTCTCCGCCGAGACCCTGCCGATGGCGCCCGAGGCGTCGCGCTCTAGGTCGAGCGAGGCGAGCAGGTAATAGTCGGTGAAGGGTGGCGCCGCATTCTTGATGAGCGTCCAGTAGTGCGGCGTCTCCCACTTGGGGTCGATGGCGACGAAGGCGGCCTTGTAGGGCGGTTTCGCGTCGCGGATCGTGCGTGCGGTTTTCAACAGCATCGAGCGCATGCCCGTCTCGTAATAGTTGAGACGCTTGGCCACCTCGGCGATCTGGTCGCGGGGCGATTGTTTGAGATCGGCGGCGAAGGCGGCAAACAGCGCCTCGTCGGGCGGAGATTGTCCGTCCCAGGCGGATAGAGCCGACATCGTGTAGGGCAGGGCGGCGGAAGCCGTCCTGTTGTCGATCGCGCGCGTCAACAACAGGGCAATGGGCAGGACGAAGACGAGCAGCAGGAAGATCAACAGCGGCGCGACCAGCAGCAGCGCTCTCAGCTGCGCCTTGCTTTTCGCGCTGCCGCGGCTTTTCACCCGCGTGCGTGCGGCAATCATCGAGCCGTCGCCTTCATTCATTGTCGCGATCACCATCGCTCATGCCTTCTTGCGGTAGAGAAAGGGGCGGACGAAGCCAGGGGGACACTCGCCCGCCCGACGAGGTTACTGTGCGAGCCACTTGTTGAAGCGTTCGGTCAACTCCTCATCATGATCGGCCCAGAACTCGGAAGAGACGACAAAGGCGGTCTTCGTGTTCTCAGGCGCGGTCGGCAGATCGACGAGAATATCCGCCGGGACCTTGGCGATGGCCGCTTTCAGGGTCGGGCCGTAGGAAATATATTTCGACTGCTGCGCCATCACATCGGGATTGACGGTGAAAGCGACGAATTTGTCCGCCAGTTCCTTGTTCTTCGAGCCTTTCGGCTCGGCCCAGAGGTTGAAGTCCATTCCCTGGCCGTCCCAGACGATCTTGAAGTTCTTGCCGCTGTTCTTGACGGCATCGTAGATGCGGCCGTTCCATGCGGTGGTCATCACGACTTCGCCGTCGGCGAGAAGCTGCGGCGGCTGCGCGCCCGCCGTCCACCAGACCTTCACATCCTTCTTGATGGTGTCGAGCTTCTTGAAGGCGCGATCGACACCCTCCGGCGTTCCAAGCACATCGTAGACTTCCGCGGGTTTGACACCGTCGGCAATCAGCGCGAATTCCAACGTGGTCTTCGGTGACTTGCGCAAGGCGCGCGGCCCGGGGAACTTGGCGGTATCGAACAGATCGGCCATGGTCGTCGGCCCGCCATTCGGGAACTTGGCGGCATCATAGGCATAGATGGTGCCGAAGACGATCGTCGCGACGGCGCAATCCATCGCAGCGCCGTCGATGAAGGCGTCCTTGCCGCCGAGCTTTGAATAGTCGATCGGCTCAAGCCAGCCTTCGTCGCAGCCCTGAAGCGCATGGCTGGGTTCGACGTCGACGACGTCCCAGGTCACCTGGCCCGTCTCGACCATGCCCTTGAGCTTGGCAGTCGAGCCGTCCCATTCGTCCTGGAGGATCTTGGTGCCGGTCTCCTTGGCGAAGGGCTTGAAAAAGGCCTCCTCCTGGCTCTTCGTATAGGCGCCGCCCCAGGATGTGACGGTCAGCGTATCCTCGGCAAATGCGGCTCCTGCGATGGCAAGAGTCATGACGGAACTGAGAAGCATGCCGTTTAAACGCATCATGGTGGTTCCCCTTTTTGTAGCTGCGTTTGCGAAAAAATGAATGTCCGGTCAGGAGAGCGCCAGCACGCGGCAATCCTCAAGCGCCCAGCCGATGACGGTATTCGCGCCTGGCGCATGAGCCGGAATGTCCTGGGCGGCTGCCTTTGATGAAGACATCGTCGCAGCCGCAGGCTGAGACGCGCAACCTGATATGGTCGCCGTGGTAGATGATTTCCTTGAGCGTGGCCGTGAACCGGTTCGCAACCTCGGCCGCGGGCGCCAGCTGGATCCGCTCGGGCCGCAAGACCAGCGTTGCCCGCGCGCCTTCCTTCAATCCTTGTCCGGCATGGCCGGTGATGATCGAACCATCGGGCCCGCGAATTCGGCAGGTCGCATTTTCGATCGCCACGACTTCGCCCGATATTGCATTGTTCTCGCCGATGAAGGTTGCGACGAAGGGGTTCGCCGGCGTCTCGTAGAGCGCATGCGGCGGCGCGATCTGCTGCAGGATGCCGTCATTGAATACGCCGACCCGATCCGACATGGTCAACGCCTCGCTCTGGTCGTGGGTGACGTAGACGACGTTGATGCCGAGGCGGGCATGCAGATGCTTGATCTCGAGCTGCATATGCTCGCGAAGCTGCTTGTCGAGCGCACCGAGCGGCTCGTCCATCAGCACCAGTTGCGGCTCGAAGACGAGGGCGCGGGCAAGCGCAATGCGCTGCTGCTGTCCGCCGGAGAGCTGGTTGGGTCGCCGCGTTTCGAAGCTCGCCATGCGCACCATGTCGAGGGCGCGGCGCACCCGCTCGGTGATCTCAGCCTTGCCGAGCCGGCGCATTTTCAGCGGGAAGGCGACGTTCTCGCCGACGGTCATATGCGGGAAGAGCGCGTAATTCTGGAAGACGACTCCGATATTGCGGCGATGCGGCGGAACGCTGTCGATCCTGTTGTCGGCAAGCGTGATCGTCCCGTCGGTGGGGGCCTCGAAACCGGCCAGCATCATCAGCGTCGTGGTCTTGCCGGATCCGGACGGGCCGAGAAGGGTCAGAAACTCGCCTTTGGCGACGTCGAGATCCAGGCCGCGCACGACATAGCTGACGCCGTCATAGGATTTACGCACGCCTTCGAAAGCAATGAAGCGCTCGCTCATGAAGTCCTCCTGTTTTGCATCGGCCGGGTCCCTGCCTCTTTGTCTCGATGCTGGGCTATATTGTCTCGGTCTATTTCCGCTTGTCAAGCCACACAAATAATTTTGTATGGTGGCGGCTGCGGATCTCGAAAACGCTGGAAAAGCATGCTATGCCGCACGAAGCCAATGCTGAATCGCTTAAAATGTGCTGTATTTGGCTTGTGGAATTGGACGTTGTTGCAGGGATTGTATGTCTGAAAGATCGGAAGTGACCCGGACAAATCAGGAGCGGGAAACGCGGATACCGGCCTATCTGGAGCTCGCAAGCGAGCTCGAGGCGAAGATCCGCTCAGGCGCCTTGCCACCCGGCAGCCAACTCCCGCCGCAGCGCGACCTGGCACGGGAGCGATCGCTCAACGTCTCCACCGTCACGCGCGCCTACCGCGAATTGCAAAACCTCAACCTGGTGATGGGCAGCACCCGGCGCGGCACGATCGTCATGGGCGACGGCGCCATGCCGCGGGTCGACCGGGCGGCGAACCCGTCCGGTATCATAGACCTGACGGTCAACCGGCCGGCTGTCGACGATTTCCAGCAACGCCTCGCCCAATCCCTGCCGGACCTTTCGTCGGACCGGCGCTTCCGCCAGATGCAGGAATATCAGCCGCCGGAAGGCCCGGCCTGGGCGCGCCAGGCGGCGAGAAAATGGATATCGCTCAACGGCTTCGATCCGTCCGAGGACGATATCGTCGTCACCAGCGGCGCCCAGCACGCTCTTCTGGCGGTGATCAGCAGCCTGATCGAGCCCGGCGACACCATCGTCTGCGATCGGCTGACTTATTATGGCCTGATCGCGCTCGCGCAGATGTTCCGCTTCCGCATCATCGGGATCGGAAGTGACGATCAGGGCATGTCGGCCGCGGAGCTTGACGACATCTGCGGCCGGGAGAGCGTGCGCGCCGTCTTCACGGTTCCCTCGATGCACAATCCGACCGTCGTCACCATGAGCGAGGCCCGCCGGCGGCAACTGGTCGATGTCGCGGAAAAGCACGATCTCGTCATCATCGAAGACGATGTCTATGGACCGATGCTCGGGACCCGCGCAAGCGCCCTGATCACGCTTGCGCCGACCAGAACCTACCATATATCGGCACTCTCCAAGGCACTGGCCCCTGGCCTGCGCGTCGGCTACCTGACGTGCCCGCCCGGCCGGGCGCTGCTGTCTGCCGAGGCGGTCCGCACCACCGCCTGGATGCCCTCGCCGCTGCCGCTGCTGCTGGCGACCCGCTGGCTGGAAGACGGCACGGCCGAAGCAATTCTGAAGGCCCAGCTTGCCGAGTTGCGTGCACGCCACGCGATCGTCACGACGATCCTTGCCGGCCATTCCTTCTCCGCCGATCCGCGCTGCATGTTTCTCTGGCTGAGGCTGCCGGCCCCTTGGCGATGCGAGGATTTTGCCGCCAATCTGCGCGCCCACGGCGTTGCCGTCATGGCTGCCACCGCCTTTGCCTGCGACCGCCAGCCGGTCGAGCATGCCGTGCGCGTCAATGTTGGCTGCGCATCGTCGCGCGACGAACTTGCAACGGCCCTGCGCATCATCGCCGCGACGCTGAACGATCGTCCCCGCGCTCTGGCAGGCCTGGTCTAGACGATGAACAAGCCGCTTGCCGAGCTTCAGCCCTTGCCCGACGCCGAGCGCCAGCATGTGGCTGTGGTCGGTGCCGGGCTGGTCGGCCTCTGCTCGGCCCTCTGGCTGCAAAGAATGGGGCACCGGGTCACGATCATCGATCCGGCGCCGCCCTTGGGCGACGCGTCCTACCGCCAGGCCTGTTCCTACGGGAATGCCTGCACCTTTGCGCCGCACGGCGTCGTTCCGGTCGCGACCCCTGGCGTCATCTGGCGAGTGCCGGGCATGCTGCTCAATCCGCTGGGTCCGCTGGCGATCGTCTGGCGGTACCTGCCGCAACTGGTCCCGTGGCTGCGCGCATTCCTGGCGTCGAGCGGGAAAGCCGAGGTTGAACGGATCGCCGGGACACTGGCCATGCTGCTTGCTCACGCTGATGCCGCCTGGCAACCGCTTGTGGCGCAGGCAGGCGCCGAACGGCTGAAGCGGCATGATGGCTGCCTGTATCTCTACAAGAGCGAAGCGCAATTCCGGGCGGCTGATGCCGAGAACGGGCTGCGTGAACGCCACGGCGTCGCCATGGACCGTCTGGACCGCGCCGATATTGAGAGCATGGAGCCCAATCTTGCGCCGCTTTACCACAAGGGCGTGCTGTTTCGTGACGCCTATGTGTTTTCCAGCCCCATGCAACTCGCCTTCGCGCTCGCCCAGGCTGTCGTAAACGGCGGAGGAGAGATCATCCGTGGCGAAGTCTCGGCCATCGAGCCCCGCGACAACGGCATCAGTCTGCGGATCGCGGGCAAGGAAATTCTTGCGGATCATGCGGTCGTTGCCGCCGGCGCCCATTCACGCAAGCTCACGGTATCGATCGGCGACCGCGTCCTGCTCGATACAGAGCGCGGATATCATGTCTTGTTCCCGCAAGCGGTCAATCTGCTGTCGCGCCCGGTCTGCTATCCCGAACACGGCTTCTATATGGTGCCGATGGCAGATGGATTGCGCGCGGCCGGAACCGTCGAACTCGGCGGACTTGCCGCTCCCTTGAACCCGAAGCGGACCGCGATGATCCGTGACGGCGTGAAACTGCTCCTGCCGGCGGCCGGACAGGGCAGCGACGAGTGGCTGGGTTTTCGCCCGTCCATGCCGGATTCACTTCCGGTGATCGGCAGTTCCCGCCGTTTGCCCCGCGTCACCTATGCCTTCGGCCACGGCCATCTCGGCCTGACGCTGTCGGCTTTGACCGGCTATCTCGTTTCCCAGCTGGTCGCGGGCCAGAGACCGGCTGTCGATCTGACGTCGCTGCGTCCCGAGCGGTTCTGAACCGGCCCTATGAATCTTCCTCATTCCGCCGATATCCGCGTTTGAGCTTGCCGTGCAGCAGCTTCCGGGATGCTTGCCTGGCTTCGACCGCCGTATCGAAGAGGTCGATCTTCACCTGTCCCTTCGTCCCCATACGTCCCCAGCAACGCGTGAGCGAGCTGCCGCCGAACAGGGTCGGTTCGACGGCCAGAAGATAGAAGCGGCCATGTTTCGCGCCGGATCTACATGAAAAAGCAATATCGGATGGGTCGCCTGGGTCATGCCGCAAGAATCCCGTACAGCGGCCAACGCGTCCAATGAATATGCTGAATCGATCGAGCACCAGCGATTCCTTCGTGTGATGTTTCACGGTGTGGCGCTGATAGCGCGCCGCGCCATCCTCAGAATTGGTGCTCCGCTCCCTCGACCGGATTTGCCCAGACCGTCATTCCAGGCGTAAACGGCGTCTCGCCTTCGGCGCGCACGACCATCTCGCCGAGTTCGGGGACCTCGAGATAGAGGATCGCGTCGGCGCCAAGCCGCTCCAAATGCCGGATCCTGCCCTGCCATTGTCCGGCGCCTTCCGACAGCCTGATATGTTCGGGACGGATACCGTAGGTCGTGCAGTTCAATCGTCGTGCCGTCTCGCCGCCGTACAGGTTCATCTTCGGGCTGCCGATGAAGCCGGCGACGAAGGGTGTCGCGGGGTTACGGTAGAGCTCCATCGGACTGCCGATCTGTTCGACCACCCCGCCATTCAGGACGACGATCTTGTCTGCCATCGTCATGGCCTCGACCTGGTCGTGGGTGACATAGATCATCGTCGATTTCAGCCGGGCGTGCAGATCTGATATTTCGAGGCGCATCTGGGCTCGGAGCGAAGCGTCGAGATTGGAGAGCGGCTCGTCGAACAGGAAGACCTTGGGATCGCGGATGATCGCCCGGCCGATGGCGACGCGCTGCCTCTGGCCGCCGGAGAGGGCTTTCGGCTTTCTCTCCAAGAGCTGGGTGAGCTGCAGCGTTTCCGCCGTCGCCGCGACCTTGGCGGCGATTTCCGCCTTCGGACGGCGGGCGAGCGAAAGGCCGAAGCCGATATTTTCGGCGACGGTCATATGCGGGTAGAGCGCGTAGCTCTGGAACACCATGGCAATGCCGCGCTCGGAGGGCTCGGCATAGGTGACGTCCTTGCCGCCGATGGTCAGCGTGCCTGAGGTCGTGTCTTCCAGGCCGGCGATGATGCGCAGCAGCGTTGACTTCCCGCATCCTGACGGACCGACGAACACCACGAACTCCCCGGAGGCAACCTCGAGATCGACCCCTTTGATGACTTCGAGGGCGCCGAAGCTCTTGCGAACCTGTTTCAGAGTGAGCTCAGCCATTTTGCTACCCCTTTACGCCGCCGGCCGTCATACCCGCGACGATCTGCCGGTTGAAGAAGATGAAGACGATCAGCGGCGGGATCGTCACGAGGAGGATGTTCATGAAGAGCAGATTGTACTGGCTCGTATACATGCTCTGGAAATTATAGAGCGTCAGCTGCACCGTGACGTTCTCCTTGCCGGGAAGGTAGTAGAGCGGATTGGTGAAATCGTTGAAGATCGCGATTGACTGCACGACGACATTGGTCACGGTCACCGGTTTCAGCAGCGGCAGGACCACTCTGAAAAAAATCTGCCGGGGTTTGGCGCCGTCGATCAGCGCCGCCTCATCGAGATCGCGCGGTATGGTCGAGATGAATGACCGATAAAGCAAAATCGAAAAGGAGAGATTATAGGCGACCTGGATCAGGATCATCCCGGTCATGGTCTTGAACAGCCCGATATCCTGCAACAGGCCGATGGTGGGCACGACCGCCGGCGGCATCATCAGGCCCATGAAGAGGGCAATGGAGGCCACCCTGTTCCAGACGGTCTTGCGGCGCTGCATGACATATCCGACCATCGCCGACAGCAGGATCAGAATGGTGACCGAGACGACCGTGATCAGGGTGGAGTTGAAATAGGCAAGCGCAAGCTGATAGTCGCGGGCCTTGAAGACGGCCACCAGATTATCCCAGAATAGCCAATGCTCGGGCAATTCGAAATCGAGCCGGGACGCTTCGGATTTCGATTTGACCGCCTGGAGAGCGACGAAGACGAACGGCATGACGAAGATGATCGCCGCCACCGCAAGGGCTATCG
This sequence comes from Rhizobium sp. BK112, assembly GCF_014193215.1. Taxonomy (NCBI): domain Bacteria; kingdom Pseudomonadati; phylum Pseudomonadota; class Alphaproteobacteria; order Hyphomicrobiales; family Rhizobiaceae; genus Rhizobium; species Rhizobium sp. BK112. The sequence continues at coordinate 80,564 of NZ_JACHYZ010000006.1, read as the reverse complement.
CGCCGGTCACATAAGGGCGGACGTTTCTCATTCCCCGACCTCGCGCCGGTTGAACCACAGGGTGAAGGGCAGGATGATTGCCGCGATCAGCGCAAACAGGATGACGTTTCCGGCCGTCGACAGGCCATAGAAACCCGCCTGGTATTGCTTGTAGATGACCGAGGCGATCACGTCGGAGGAGAAACCGGGCCCGCCGCGGGTCATGGCCCAGATCAGATCGAAGGAACGGAGCCCGCCGATCAGCGACAATGTCACGACGATGACGGTGGCCGGACGCACGAGCGGCAGAGTGATCCGGGAAAATTGCTGGAGACGCGTGGCGCCGTCAATTCTCGCCGCCTCGTAATAATCGGGGCTGATCGCGGCAAGTCCGGCGATGAAGATCAGGGTGGCGAGGCCGACACCCTTCCAGACATCGACCAGAGCCACCGAAAAAAGCGCGAGCGCCGGATTGGTGAGCCATCCAGGTCCCGGAATGCCGAGCGTCTCGAGCGTGACATTGATGATGCCCTTGGTCGGATGCATCATCACCGTGAAGGTGATGCCAATGCCGATCGTCGAGACCAGGACGGGGAAGAAGACCAGCGTGCGCAGAAAACCGCGGGCGAAGATATTGCTGGTGAGCAGCACGGCCAGCAGCAGTCCGCAGACCGTCTTCAGGCCGGAGGTCGTCACGGCGTAGATCAGCGTGTTGACGAGCCCTTTGACCAGAAACGGTTCGGAAAAGAACTGCCGAAAGTTTTCAAGCCCGATGAATTCGGCCGTCGAAAGATCCCAGCGCGTCAGGCTGAACCAGAGAGACGATATCGTCGGAAACAGAAACAGCACGCCGTAGATGATGGCGGCGGGAATGAAAAACCAGAGCGGGTAGGGCGATTTGCGCGAGCGGCGGCGTGTCTCGGTCATCTCAATCTCTTCGATCGGGTGGAGCCTCGCTCCGTCAGGAGCGAGGATAACTGGCCCGAAAGACCGCTACCAGTTGGGCAGGCCGAGCTGCTTGGCCTGCTTGCGGACATCGTCGTCGTAGAGTTTCGCTGCCTCGGCGGGCTGGCGAATGCCGGAGCCGACCTCGACGGTGATCTGCTCGAGAGCCGGTCCCTTGATCGGCGAAACGAATTCCAGCGCCGGCGTCGTCTTGTCCTTGGCCTCGAAATAGGGGAGCATGTCCTTGATCGCAGGCGGTACGCTAGCTGGCAGGTCGCAGCCGTCGATCAGGGAAGGCCCCTGAACGGCGTTGGTTTCCACCATGATCTTGCAGGCCTCGACGCTTCCCGCGAAATCGACGAATTTCCGTGCTTCCTCGGCGTGCTGGCTGGTCACCGGAATGTAAAGGGCTGGCGGCATCCAGACCGTCAAGCCGTTGGTCGCGGCGTCGTCGCTCGGCTGCGCGAAAAAGCCGACATCGTTGAGGTTGTCCGGATAATTCTGTTTGAGGGCGCCGACCGCGAAGCTCAGCATCGGATAATGCGCTGCCTCGCCGGTTGCGACCATTCTCAGGCCATCGTCGTAGCTTGCCGCGCCAAAATCTTCATTCATCAGACCGGCGTCGTGAACGTCCTTCAGACGTTCGAAGCCCTTCAGGGCCGCAGGCGTCTCGGCGTATTTTGCCTTGTTGGCGGTATAGTCTGCGGCGAAGTTGGGCACGGCCGCATGCAGGTTGTAATAGTCAGCCAGAACGAACAGCTGCGAGGTCCAGGTGTCGCGATAGGTCTGCGCCACGGCGACCTTTCCGGCAGCTTTGACCTTCGCGTTGTTCGCCATGAAGTCGGCCCATGTCTTCGGGACGGAGAGGCCGAGGTCCTGGTAGATTTTCCTGTTGTAGAGGATCCCGCCTGCCATCGCCGTGCCGAAGGGAACGCCATAGAGCTTGCCATCGGCACGCACGACCGCTTTGAAACTTTCGTCGACCTTCGCTTGCGACGACAGGCCGCTCAGATCGACAAGCGTCTGTGTCGGCTTCAGCGCCTGTAAGAGCGAACCGGAATTGTAGAGAAACACATCGGACATCTCGCCGGTCGCCAGCCGCGTCTTGATGATGTTGTCGCCTTCGCCGCCACCGGCCCGCGGCTCGATTTCGATCGTCACGTCGGGTGCCTTTGCCTGATAGGCGGCAACCAGTGCCTCGGCCGCCGCGACTGTGTCCGGGTTATTGTCGATCAGGAATGACAGCGTGACTTCCGCATGCGACGGACCGGCCGCGACCAATGCCAAAAGCGCGGACGTGCCGGCAAGAATGAGCTTTATCCGATGTGTCATGACGTTCCTCCTCTGAACGGTGTGACGTGTATGCTCCTCAAGATTCGGGTAGGGAAAAGACCAGTCTGTGTGTTCCGGCGGGAAGAACGGCTTCCTCGGCCACAGGCGCTCCATTGAGCGACGGGTTTTGATGTCGCTTTCCGGGCCGGAAACGACCGATGCAGCCTTCCGGAAGCGTCAGCACATAGGTGACTTCGTTGCCGTCGCACTGCCAGCCAACCTCGATGCGCCCTTGGCTCACGTCATGATGGGCTGAAACCGGCGAAAGGGACGGAATCGGTGCGGGATCGACGATCACCTCGGCAAATCCCGGTGCGCGCGGGCTCGGCGAAATCCCGGCGACGCTTTCGAACAGCCATTGGCAGACGGCGCCATAGGCATAGTGGTTGTAGCTGTTCATGTCGGGTTCGTAGATGGTGCCGTCGGGCGCCATGGAATCCCAGCGCTCCCAGATCGTCGTCGCTCCCTTCGAGACCTGATAGAGCCAGCCCGGTACATCTTCCTGCAGGAAGACCTTTTCGGCCAGATCGTCCATCCCAAGCTTCGTCAGCGCCGGCAGCAGGGCGGGCGTGCCGATGAAGCCGGTGCCGATCTTGTAGTCGGCATCGATGATCACCTGCCGGAAATGCTGCTGTGCGGCTTGCTTGTGCTCGGCCGGTATCAGCTCGTGCAGGAAGGCGAGCGCATAAGACGTCTGATCGTTATGCGCGAGCCGTCCCGATGGCGTGATGAATTCGTTGGTGAATGCCCGCCGGATCTCGTCGGCGCGGCTTTTCATTCGCTCTTCAAGCGCATGCTCGCCGAGCGTGGCTGCGATCCTTGCCAGAAGGTCGGTCGAGATGAAGTGGTAGAGCGTCGCCGCGCAATCGTCGGCGATCGTCGGGCGGGGCTTCCGGTTATCGCCGATCGGCTGCAGCCAGTCGCCGAAGGTGAAGCCGCGGTCGCCCCAGCGCGACGGCGGGCGCACCAGCGGACCATCCGAGATCGACCAGACGAAATCGACCCAGCGCACCATCGAATCCAGGCATTCCGCCAGAACCGCCCGGTCGCCGTAATGGGTATAGAGTACCCAGGGGATGACGACGATCGCATCGCCCCAGCCGGTCGAGCCGGCATAGCCCGGGAAATCGGCCGGATGCAGACGTGTCGGATCGGGCGAAAAGTGTGAGACGGCGCCGTCCTCGCGCTGGTCGGCCATCACGTCGCGCAGATATTTCCTCAGGAAGGATTGGCTGTCGCTCAGCCAGCAAGCGGTTGCGGCAAATACCTGGGCGTCGCCCGTCCAGCCCAAACGTTCGTCGCGCTGCGGGCAATCGGTGGGTACTTCGACGAAATTGGCGCGCTGCGACCAGATGGTATTCTCGACGAGGCGATTGACCAGCGCATGGCCCGACGTGAAACCGCCGGCCGGATCGGGGACTGACGAGATCGGGACGGATGCGATCGACAGGATCTTTGCGACGCCTGTGATGGTCACCCGGGCATAACGGAAACCATGGAAGGTGAAATGCGGCGCATAGGTTTCGTCGCCGTCGCCACGTAGCGTGTAGACGGTATGGGCGGCCGCCGTGCGATAGTTGCGATTGTCGAAATGACGGTCGGGGCCGAGAACCTCCGAATGCTCCACCCGAATTTCGGCACCGGCGGTTCCGCGGACCGTATATCTGGCATAGCCACCGACATTCTGGCCGAAATCGTAGACGGTCCTGCCGTTATCGTCGGTCCAGCTGTCAACCGGGGTGAGTGGCCGCAACTCGCGCACTGCAGCCGTTTCATGCGCGACAAGCAGCGCCCTGTCGAAGTCCAGCTTCTCGGTGCCATGGGTCTCGGCGTAATTTTCCTGGCGGGCATCATAGATTTCGCCGAAGTAGATCCCGGACTTCAGGATCGGCAGAAGACCGCTTCGCCATGTGGTGTCGGTGGAAAGAAGGTTGCCATCCGGTCCGAGCAGATCGGCGATGGCGCCGATCCTGTTGCCCCAGCAATTCGGGATCGCCTGGGCGCCCCACATCAAAGGCGACCGATACCATCCGTCGGCAAGCCAGATTTCGATGCGGTTCTGGCCCGGCTTGAGCAGATTCGAGACATCATATCGCTGATAGGCAAGGCGATCGTCGTAGTTGGTCCAGCCGGGTGTCAACAGGTCGTCGCCGACGCGAACGCCGTTGATGAAGCAGCGGTAGAGGCCAAGTGCGGAGATAAAGAGCTCGACGGGAAGCTTGGCGCCATCATGTTCAAAAGTCTTGGAGACGAAGCTTGCGGCCGTTCCCTGACCGCTATCCGATAGTGGCGCGATCATATCCCCGGACCAGGCACGCGAAACGAGGTTGCCGCTGATGGCTGCCGGCTGAAAGTTCATCAAGTCCTCCCGACGGGTTGTAGAACGTTCTCCATATAACGTTCTACATTTTCTTCGGAAGCGCAATAGAATTTTCGTTGCCAGTCTGTCATGGTGGTTCTGCGGGCAATTTTTGCGGCCCGCAGCCGCAAGTCAGAGATTTCATGTCAGTCGAAGAAAAACAAAAGCCGCAACGAAACGATCGTGTAACGATCCGGACCGTAGCAGCTCATGCAGGCGTATCGGTCGCAGCGGTTTCCAAGGTGATGCGAAATGCCTACGGCGTCAGTGACGCACTGCGCGCAAGGGTGATGGATGCCATCGAGGCCCTCGCATATCGCCCCTCGCGGGCAGCGCGCGGGCTGCGTGGGCGGAGTTTCACCATCGGCGTGCTCCTGATCGACATCCGCAATCCCTTTCTTCCGGAGGTGATTGCCGGCGTAAACGGGGTGCTGGCGCCCTCGCACTATCAGGCGATGATCGGCGTCAGCGATGCGCGAGTGCAACTGGAAACGTCGTTGATCGAGTCGATGATCGACTACAAGATGGATGGCCTTATCCTCGTTGCGCCGCGTTTGCCCTCGGAGATCCTCGCAAAATTCGCAGTCCAGATACCGATCGTCGCGGTCGGTTACCACGATGCCAGCGCCACGGCTTTCGATACCGTCAATGCAGACGATCAGCGCGGTGCGGAGATCGCCGTGGAAGCGCTTCTGGCCTGCGGCTATCGCGACGTCGAAATGCTGAGCCTTGGCGAGCGCCAAGGGCACGCGGTCTCCGTCGTGCGCCAGCGTGAGATCGGGTTCCGCCGGGCCATGCAGCGTGGCGGGCTCGGCTCCTCGCCAGCGATCGGCAAAATTCCCATTGCTTCGCCAAAGCGGGAAGAGGCGATGCGAAAATTCCTATCGCGGAAAGACAGGCCGCGCGCCGTATTCTGCTGGAGCGATCTCGACGCGATCACCCTTCTGAGCCTGGCGATGGAATTGGGTGTGCGCGTGCCCGAAGATCTCGCCGTCATCGGATACGACAACTCGTCTACGGCAGCCCTCGGTCTCGTCAACCTCGCAAGCATCGACCAGTCGGGCAGGGAACTCGGTCAGATCGCAACGCGAACCCTCATTTCCAGAATAGAAGGCCGCACCGCTGCCGAGCATATTTTCCAGATACCGTCGCTCGTCAGCCGAAATAGCCTGATCCGTTCCGGAAACTCCAAGAACACGAGATAGGAACGAAAGCCAGAGAGTCTGCCGCGGCCGGGCGGCAACTGGCTCTCGCCCGAAAAGTAGCGAGAATGGAAAGACCGGCAACCGCTTGTCGGCGTTTGCCGGCCCCGTTGTCTCAGGCAGCCTGGCGGATCTTCGAGGGGCGAGTGGCCGCGGCCTTCTCCACCATCGCAGTAACTTCAGCGCGGCGGGCGCCAGAAAGCGGCAGGCGCGGCAGGCGGACACGTTCGGAGCCGCGGCCCATGATCTGTTCGGCGAGTTTGATCGACTGCACGAGATCGTGTTCGGCATCGAGATGCAGAAGCGGCATGAACCAGCGATAGATCTTGCGGGCCTCTTCCCAGTCGCCGCGTTCGGCGGCGGCCACCAGCTGCACGGATTCCTCCGGGAAGGCGCTGGTGAGGCCGGAGACCCAGCCCTTGGCGCCGAGCATCAGGCCTTCGAGCGCGACGTCGTCGAGACCGGCGAAGATATCGAAACGATCGCCGAATTCATTGATGAGATCGGTGAAACGGCGCGGATCCGGGGCGCTTTCCTTGACCGCCTTGATATTCGGCACGTCGGCAAGCACCTTCAGCACATCGGCGCCGATATTGACGCGGTAGGCCGGCGGGTTGTTGTAGAGCATGATCGGCAGCGAGGTCGCCTCGGCGACGGTGCGGAAATGCGCGATCAGCTCTTCCGGCTTCGGCACATAGACCATGGCCGGCAGCAGCATCAGGCCGTCGGCGCCGAGTTTTTCGGCGTCGCGGGCATAGGCGACGGCGCGGCGCGTGTCGAATTCGGACACGCCGGTGACGACGGGAACGCGGCCATTAACGACCTCGACGGCGGCTTTCAGGATCGTGCGCTTCTCATCGGGATCGAGCGAATTGTTCTCGCCGCAGGTGCCCATCACGATCAGCCCGTTGACGCCGTCGTTCACCAGCGCGTCCTGGACGCGCTGGGTCGCAGCCAGATCTACGGAAAGATCTTCGTTGAATTGTGTCGTTACGGCGGGGAATACGCCCTTCCATCCTGTTGTCATCGATCGACCTCCTTGAATTTGATTGCGTTATATACAAACTGTCGACAAGATTCAATCCGGCGCGATCCTGAAATTTGCAGGCGGAAGACTGCCGTTGCGGGAATCGGCCGAAACGCAATACAAGGCTCTCATGACAGCGGAGGCGCGGATGCAGAACGAGGCGGAGAATGTGCGGGTGCGCGGTTCCGGCACGCAGAGCGTCTATATCACGCTGCGCCGGGAAATCCTGTCGATGGCGCTGGAGCCCGGCAGTCCGCTCGATGAAGTGCGGCTGTCTGAACGGTTCGGGATGTCGAGGACTCCCATTCGCGAGGCGCTGTTGCGGCTCGCCGCCGATGGGCTGGTCACGACCCTGCCGAACAGGAACACGATCGTCGCGACGATCGATTTCGCCAGCCTGCCCACCTATTTCGAGGCGTTGACGCTGATGTACCGGGTCACGACGCGCGGCGCCGCCCAGCGGCGTAACCCCGAAGTCATGAAGGTGATCCGGTCGCATCAGAGGGACTTCGCCGATGCCGTTGCCGCGCGCGACGCCTATGCGATGATCGAGGCGAACCGCGAATTTCACGTGGCGATCGCCGAACTGGCCGGCAATTCCTATTATACGGCCTTCTTCGCCAGGCTGCTCGACGAGGGCCGGCGCATTCTTCGCTTGTATTATTCGACCTTCGACGACCGCCTGCCGCGCCAATTTGTCGACGAACATGAGGAGATGATCGCCGCGATCGAGGCCGGCGACGCCGAACGGGCCGATCAGCTGGCGATCGCTCACGCCGGGCAGATCGTCCGCCAGATCCAGGATTATATCGCTCGCGATCTCGACCGGCCGGTGGCAATCAGCATATCCTGAAGCAAGCGATAGAGCCGCCGGCGATCGCCTAATCAAGTATCATTAGTAAACGTTACTTGATTTTTCGTGTGTTGCAAGTTTGACTGTGGTCAAACCTCCAACCCCGAGGATAGGGTGATGGATTTGTTCAGGAAGAGGGACGATGACCCTGCTTTGCAGCAGCAAATGCCATTGCCATCACGATATAGAAATATATTAGGGATGCTTTCTATAGCGGTTGTTGTTTTATCTGTATTCTTGATATCGCTTGGCGCTTTAATTGAGGTTTTTGAGCCGGAATTTCCTCCGAACGTCATCCTCGACCAAATTCCCTTGAGCTACATCTCCTGGTTCATGATTACCTTCGGGATAACCATCGTTGTCATCAACGTGATTTTGGCAGCAAGACGGGAGTTTGCTCGAGAGAGAGCGGAAAGGATGCTTCCATCGGATACGGTGGAGATCAAAAGGCAGGCTTTGCGTGACCTGCGGACGCATCGAAACTGGTATGCGCGATCCTCCAGGGTCAATCAGTATCTCTGGAATTTTCTCACAATGGGGATCATCGTTCTGAGCGGCCTCTCTTCATTGTTCTCGGCCTATGGCACGGCCGTTCCCCAATGGCTTCCTATGATGAGCTCGGCGCTCGCGGCGCTTTTCGGTACGATCATCGTCCAATTCCGCATCCGGGATGCCTGGCAGTTGAGAGAGCAGGGAAGGATCGAAGCCGAGATGCTCGTCGCCGAGGCTCATCTCATTGATATAACGGATGAGCTTGAGACGCTCAAACAGGCCGTCGCTCTTAGAAAGCGCGCTCATGCGCTTGAAATGAAGCAGCTCAACCAGTTCTTCGTGGAGACTACCGCAGCCAATCCCTGAGCCCGTTGTCGGCATCCGGCGGCGGGACCGGCCGAGCCATTCTCCTGAGCGGGTATATGTCCGCTCAGGCAAGCGGGTCACCACCTTCTAATCCTGGACGCCTGGGGCACTCCCTGCCTTGAGCTTGACTTCGATGACCGGGACCACGATCTGAGGCCGGCGCACCTGCAGGACGAATGTCAGTTGATCCTCGCCGACGGGGAACTGGGTGTTTGCCCATAACGTATTGGCGGACGGGCGCAGCCAGGTGACCTCGCTGCCATCATGCAGGAATTGCGCATATTCGATCTTGCCCGCCAGCGCATCGAAATGCAGATGGCGATAGGGCCAGTTGAAGAGGTGGATATAGAGACGATCGCCATTCTGGGTCAGGCGGCAATCGGCCGGCGCGGTGAAGTCGGACTGGCTGCAGCCGACAATGCTGCGCTCGTGCAGCGCCATCCATTCCTCATAAGCGGCAAGGGCAGCTATCGCGCGGTGGTCGAGCGTGCCGCGCGCCGTCGGCCCGACATTCATCAGCAGATTGCCGCCCATGGCCACGGTGCCGACCAGCATCTGCACCAGTTGCTCCGTGCTTTTCCAGGTGTCCTCGTCGCGGTGATAACCCCAGGAGCCGCTGAGCGTGTGGCACGCTTCCCAGACGACGCGCTTGCCGTCGCGTAGCGGCCGGGCCCGCGGCATATATTGCTCCGGCGTGACGATATCGGGCTGCAGGCCGGCGAGATCGAGCCGGTTGTTGATGATGATATCAGGGGCGAGTTCGCGCACCAGGCGCACGAGTTTCTCGCTTTCCCAATCCTGATGGCCCTTTCCAACCAGTTCGCCGAGCTTCCACTGCGGATAGCTGAAATCGAACCACATGATGTCGATCTGGCCGAACTCGGTCAGCAACTCGCGCACCTGCTCGCGCATGAAGGCGGCATAGCGGCTGATATCCCGGCCTTCGTTGATTTTCAGCGCATCCGGATGATTGCGCTGCGGGTGGCGCGGATCGACCGTAAAGTCGGGATGATGCCAGTCGATCAGCGAATAGTAGAAGCCGATCCTCAGGCCCTCGGCGCGGAAGGCGTCGACGAAGGGGCGCAACAGATCTTTCCCATAAGGCGTGTTGGTCACCTTGAAGTCGGTGGCCTGGGTATCCCAGAGGCAGAAGCCTTCATGGTGCTTGGTGGTCAGCACCACATATTTCATGCCGGCGGCTTTTGCGCGCCTCGCCCATTCGCGTGGGTCGTAGAGATCGGGATCGAAGTGATCGAAATATTTCTGGTAGTCGGCGTCGTTCAGTTCTTCGCGGCTCTTGACCCATTCATGGCGTGCCGGCAGCGCGTACAGCCCCCAATGCACGAACATGCCGAACCGGTCGTGAACGAACCAGGCCTTCTTCTCCTCAGGCAGGGCCAGTGACTGCAGATTGTCGATATCCATCGGATATTCCTCCCGTTCCAAACTTTAAGATTGGAGCATGATGTCGTCCGAAGACCGCTCACACGTTTCGGCATCATGTTCCGGGGCGTTCAGGTCGTTTCACGGATGATGAGCTCCGACACGATGACGATGCCGTGCTGGCGGTTTCTGGTGGCGATGCGGCTGAGCAGCAGACGCACAGCTTCCTCCCCCATTTCCCGCTTCTGCACCCGCAAGGTGGTGAGCGCCGGAGACAGCAGTTCGGCCGTCGGAATGTCGTCGAAACCGATCAGGGCAATCTGCCCGGGGATCGAAATGCCGGCGGCTCGGCAGGCCTTCATGGCGCCGATCGCATTAAGATCGTTGTAGCAGACAAGCGCATCGATGCCGGGCGCTTCCGCCAGCAATTGCGCGGCCGCCGTCTGGCCGCCGGCGGCGGTGGGATCGCAATAGACGATGCCTTGCGCCTTCAGCCCGTGGGCCGCCAGCGTCTTGCGAATTCCGACAAGACGGCTCTTGCCGCCAAACGAACTGCGCGGCCCGGCGATGATCGCGATCTTGCGGCGTCCGCGCTCGACCAGATGGTCGATGGCGCGCGATGCTCCTGTCTCGTAGTCGGTGACGATCGTCCCGGCGACCTCGTTGGGCGCCTCGCGGTTGATGAGCACCACGGCCCGGTGGGGCGCAAGCGCCTTATGCAAGGCGGCATCGGGCAGTCGCGGGCTGCAGACGATGATCCCGTCGACCCGATGCCTGAGCAGCGTTTCGATGAGCTCTTCCTCCCGCTTGCTGTTCTCGACGACATTGGAAAGAAGCAGGTTGTAGCCGGCAGCGCTCGCGGCATCCTCGGCTCCCCGGATGACTTCGGGAAAAAACGGATTGGTGATGTCGGGAACGAGAAGGCCGATGGCCTTCGATCGATCGGACCGCAATCCGCGCGCAAAGGGATTGGGCCGGTAGTTGAGTTCGCTCGCCGCCAGAATAATCCGTTGACTGGTCTCCGCACTGGCTCCGCCCTGGTCATTGAGCACGCGCGACACCGTCATCGGCGACACTCCTGCGGCGCGGGCAACATCGGCGATGGTTATTTTGGATTCTGGCTCTTTAGGGCGGCTCAACGGGACTGTCTCTCGGAGGGGTTAGAAATTTACGATAACGATAACTAGCATAATTTCCCGGAAAGCCAAGGCAACTCCGGCTCAATGCAAGGCAGGGAGAATCTCTTTGACAAGATTGTACGGTAACGATAACGTTCGAGAAAGAGGAGAATACGTTAACGATAACCTAGAGCGGAAGGCCGGCCGCTGGGGCAGGCTTGAGGAATTGACGGGCGCCTGTATCTTTCTCGCTTCGGACGCTTCAAGCTATGTCAACGGTCACATAGTTTACGTGGATGGAGGCATGTCGGCATGTCTTTGAAAGTGACGAAGACACGGGAAGACCTGCGATCGGCGCGCTGGTTCGCATCCGAAGACCTGCGCGGCTTCGGCCATCGCTCGCGCCTGATGCAGATGGGCTACGACGCCGGCGATTGGGCCGGCAAGCCGCTGATCGGCATCCTGTCGACCTGGTCGGATCTCAATCCCTGCCACGCCCATTTCAAGCATCGCGTCGAAGACGTGAAGCGCGGCGTGCTCCAGGCCGGCGGCTTTCCGGTGGAAATGCCGGCGCTGGCGCTGTCAGAGAATTTCATGAAGCCCACGACCATGCTCTATCGCAACCTTCTGGCGATGGAGACCGAAGAGCAGATCCGGGCCCACCCGGTCGACGGCGTGGTGTTGATGGGCGGATGCGACAAGACCACGCCGGGCCTCATCATGGGGGCGCTCAGCGCCGGGGTTCCGATGATCTACCTGCCGGCGGGGCCGATGCTGCGCGGCAATTATGCCGGCCAGCAGCTTGGATCGGGATCGGATGCCTGGAAATATTGGGACGAACGGCGCGCCGGAACGATATCCGATAAACAATGGGCCGGCATCGAGGCCGGCATTGCCCGTTCCTACGGCCATTGCATGACGATGGGCACGGCCTCGACCATGACCGCGATTGCCGATGCGATGGGTCTGACGCTGACGGGGGTATCGTCCATTCCCGCGCCCGATGCCAATCATATCCGAATGTCGGCCCAGTCAGGACGGCGGATCGTCGACATGGTCTGGGAGGATCTGACGCCGGACCGGATCGTGACGCCGGCGGCGGTGCGCAATGCGGCGACGGTCGCCATGGCGACAGGCTGTTCGACCAACGCGGTCATCCATCTGCTGGCGATGGCGCGCAGGGCAGGGGTCGCGCTGACGCTGGATGATCTGGACGCGCTCGGCCGCACCACGCCTGTCGTGGCCAATATCCGCCCTTCCGGAAAGACCTATCTGATGGAAGACTTCTACTATGCCGGCGGCCTCGTGGCGCTGATGTCGCAGATCAGGGAGCGGCTGGATCTCAGCGCCATGACGGTTTCGGGCGAACCCCTGGGTGCGGCGCTGGCCGACGCGAAGGTCTATAATGACGATGTGATCCGGCCGCTTTCCAACCCGATCTACCCGGAGGGATCGCTGGCCGTGCTCAAGGGCAATCTGGCGCCCGATGGCGCGGTGATCAAGCCGGTGGCCTGCGACCCGCGCTTCCATGTCCATCAAGGTCCCGCCCTGGTTTTCGACAGCTATCCCGACATGAAGGCCGCAGTCGAGGACGAGACGCTTGATGTGACGCCCGATCACGTGATGGTGCTGCGCAATGCCGGGCCGCTCGGCGGTCCCGGCATGCCGGAATGGGGCATGCTGCCGATGCCCAAGGCACTGCTGAAACAAGGGCATCGCGACATGCTGCGGCTATCGGATGCGCGCATGAGCGGCACCAGCTACGGCGCCTGCGTGCTGCATGTGGCGCCCGAAGCCCATGTCGGCGGCCCGCTCGCCCTTTTGCAGAATGGGGACATCGTCAGGATCGACATTCCCAACCGCCGGCTGGACATGCTGGTCGACGAGGTCGAACTGGCGCGGCGCCGTGCCGCCTGGGTGAAGCCCGCCGACCGTTTCGGTCGTGGCTACGGCTGGATGTACGCGTCGCATGTCAGCCAGGCCGACAAGGGCTGCGATTTCGACTATCTGCTGCCGGAATTTGGCCCGGCGGCAGGGGAACCGGATATTTTCTAGCCAGACATTTTCCAGGAGGACATGCAGGCATGACGACACTTTCCGACAGCACGCGCGACAAACTCATGAAGGTCAGCGTTGCCACCATCAGCACCGCGCTGTTCAAGCGCGGCCTGCGCAACCAGACCATTCAGGATGTGCAGCCGGTCGCCGGCAAAGGCCGGAACATGGTCGGCCCGGCCTATACGCTGCGGTACATTCCGGCGCGCGAAGACCTGAACACGCTCGAGGTTTTCCGCAATCCGGAGCATCCGCAGCGCGCCTGCGTCGAAAGCTGCCCGGCCGGGGCGGTACTGGTGATGGACAGCCGCAAAAATCCGCGCGCCGCATCCGCCGGCTCTATTCTGGTGACGCGGCTGATGGTGCGGGGCGTGGCAGGCGTCGTCACCGATGGCGGGTTTCGCGACAGCCCGGAAATTGCCGGGCTGGGGATCCCCGCCTATCACAACCGCCCGTCGGCGCCGACCAATCTGACGCTGCATCAAGCGCTCGACATCAATGTGCCGATCGGCTGCGGCGATGTGGCGGTGTGGCCCGGCGATATCATGGTGGGCGACGATGAAGCTGTGATCGTCATTCCGGCCGAATTGGCCGACGAGATTGCCGATGAGGCGGTGGAAATGACGGCTTACGAGGATTTCGTCACAGAACGGGTGCTGGCCGGTCAATCGATCATCGGCCTCTATCCGGCAACACAGCCGGGCAATATCGAGGATTTTGCCGCCTGGCGTGCCAAGCATGGTCGTTAGACCTGGCGATTTTCAGGGATGGGGGTGGTTTTCAATTCGCCCGCGACCCGTCCGTCGATCCCGAAAGCCGGGTCAACGACGGCAGGACGCGCAGGCGGCTGACGCCGCCTGCGGGGGGAATACGTCCCGCGGCCTTGTTCCGGGGAGAGGAACTCGACCGAAGAGGTTGTCACTGAGATCGGCAGGAATCGCCCGTATCGGGTTGCGACCCTCTTGCCATTGCAACGCCGCCGATCTTCTCTGCCGCAGTGCGCGCCAAAGCAGCCATCGCTGGCCTTGCCCTCCCTTGGAAAGTTCGGGCTTGAAGGTGATCGTCGTGTGATCGTTGGATGAATGCGCTTCTGTGTCGGCGGTTTCCGGCTCGTTCAGGTCGTCGACGTGTGTGAAAATGACAGGGATGACGATGAGGCTGAGCAGCATCGACATCAACAGCCCACCGGTCACCGCGATCGCCATAGCCAGGGAGTGGTGGCGTCCAAGAGGGTATTGAACTCGATCTAATCCGGAGCATGTCATCAATCACCCCGTTCCACCAATTGAAATGTCTTCCGACAGAGCATCACACCCTTTTCGAGCGTTTTGCATTGGGTCTGATTCGCTCCTAAGTCTTAAGAAACGAGGCGCTGTGTCGCACTGATTTGAAATATAAAACTGAATTATCATAATAGAGCGTGCGCTCAAGAAAGTATAACAATACTCATAGCTTGATTTAAACTTGAGAATGCATCGCGAAGCCTCGGCAAGTATGACTTTCCGCTCCGCGAAGCGGCAACGCAGAATATTTCGATGTGCCTTGGACACACGACACTCCGGATTGAGCTGAGGTCGAACTCTAATAGCTGTTCGGATGTTAAGCGCGGTTAAGAAAGTGTAAAGTTTGGTAAAGATTCAGACGAGGGCAGTTGCCACCAAGGCGATGCGTGCCTGGACTTTCCACACGGTGCAGGACGCGCAGGCGGCACGATGCCGCCTGCGGGGGCATTACGTCCCGCGGTCTCGTTCCGGGGGAGAGGAACTCGACCGAAGAGGTTGACGATCACCAGGCGTCGCCCTTATCGGGCGCGGGACCTTCTGGCCAATAACCCGGCGAGAGCAGTCATCTCTGACCTTGCCCCCGCTTCGAAAGCTCAGGCTTGAAGGTGATCGTCGTGTGATCGTTGGATGGATGCGGTTCGGCGGTTTCCGGGCCGGTCCGGTGAACGAGGCGCCTGAGCGCCTCGTTCAAGTCGTCGACGAAGGTGAAGATGACAGGGATGACGACGAGGCTGAGTAGCGTCGACATCATCACCCCGCCGATCACCACGATCGCCATCGGCTGCCGGAAGCTGGAATCGCCGCCTGTCAGGCTGAGGGCCACCGGCAGCATACCGGATGCCATGGCAATGGTGGTCATGATGATCGGTCGCGCGCGTTTGTGGCATGCATCCACAAGAGCATTGAACCGGGGCATGCCCTGGCGGCGCGACATGATCGCGTATTCGATCAGAAGGATCGAATTCTTCGTCACCACGCCCATGAGCATGAGCAGCCCGATGACGGCCGCCATCGAGAAGCTGGTTCCGGTCACCACCAGCGGCACCAGCGCGCCGCCGAGCGAGAGCGGCAGAGCCATCAGAAGCGTGAGGGGCTGCAGGAAGTCGTGGAAGAGCAGAACGAGGATCGCGTAGATGCAGAAAACCCCGATTGCCATCGCCAGACCAAAGCTCTGGAACAGCTCCGAACTGCGCTGGAGTTCTCCCTGTTCGACAAGGGTGACGCCCGACGGCAGATGCTGAAGCGCCGGCAGCGCCTGCGCCTCGCGGTTGACGTCGCCCAGGATGCGGCCGTTGAGCTCGACTGAAAGAGTGACATTGCGCATACGATCGATGCGGTCGATTTCCGACGGGCTGCCGCCGATCCGGATATCGGCAATCGACCCGAGATCGACATTGCCGTTCGTCCCAGACACCCGCATGTTCTTGATGTCGTCGAGTTTGGTGCGCGTCTCGGGGCTGAAGCGGACGACGATGGGAACCTGGCGCTGCGGCAGGTTGAGCTTCGGCAGATCGGCGGAATATTCTCCATCCGTCGCCACGCGCACGGCCTCGGCGATGGCGCTCGACGTCACCCCGAGCGCTGCTGCGCGGGCGAAATCGGGCGTGATCTGGATCTCCGGCGCCTGCCTGGCCGCGGTCGATGTCACCGCGCCGATGCCCTGAAGCGTGCGCAGCTGTTCTTCAAGCGCCGTGCTGGCGCTGTCGAGCGCGTTGGCGTCGTCACTGGCAAGGGTGATCTCGAGCTTCGTGCCGTTGCCGCCGCCGCCAACGGCGATCCGCACACCGGGAAGGACCGAGAGAGCCTGCCGGATGTCGTTTTCGATTTCCGACTGTTTGCGGTCGCGCTCGCCGATGGGTGGCAGCACGGCGACGATCGTCGCGGATCCGACGCTGCTCGAGGTGCTGGAATCTGGGCCGCCGCCCGAGGATGCCGAACCGACCGCGGAAAAGACATGCGTCACGTCCTGGAGCTTGCCGATGATATCGGCGGCCTGCCTGGTCGTGGCGTCTGTCTGCTCGATGGTGGCGCCCGGCTGCATGGTGAGCGTGATCTGGGCCCGCGCGTCGTCGGAAGCGGGCAGGAAACCGGATTTCAGGAGCGGGATCGTGGCCAGCGAAAGCCCGACGACGACGGCGGTCACGGCCACCGTGATCTTCCTGTGGTTCATGGCGGCTTTCACGATTGCCATATAGGCGCGCATGATGCGGCCGTCCTTTTCCTCTTTCGGATGGGCCTTCATGAAATAGGCGGCCATCATCGGCGTCAGCAGGCGTGCGACAACGAGCGAAACGAGGACGGCGACCGCGGCGGTGATACCGAACTGGCGGAAGATGAGCCCCGGTATGCCGCTCATGAAGGCCGTCGGCAGGAAGACGGCGACCAGGGTGAAGGTGGTGGCGATGACCGCGAGCCCGATCTCGTCGGCCGCCTCCAGAGCGGCGTCGATCGGCCGCTTGCCCATCTGCAAATGGCGGGCGATGTTCTCGACTTCGACGATGGCGTCGTCGACGAGGATGCCGACGACGAGCGACAGTGCAAGCAGGGTGACGATATTAAGGCTGAATCCGGCCAGGTACATGACGAGGAAGGTCGGTATGACGGACAATGGCAGCGCCACGGCCGACAGGATCGTCGCACGCCAGTCCCGGAGGAAGAGCCAGACGACGACGATCGCCAGGATCGCGCCTTCGTACAGCATGTGCATCGAACCGTCGTAATTGTCGAGGATCGGCCCGATCGTGCTGTAGGCCTCCTCGATCTGCACGTTGGAATGCTTGGCCGCAAACTCCTTCATTGCCTTGTCGACGTCCGCGGCGACACCACTGTCCGAAAAGCCGTTCGAGCGCTTGATCTCGACCGCCACCACCGGTTTGCCGTCGAGATAGGCCATCGAAGATCGCTCCGCGAAGCTGTCGGTGACGGATGCGACGTCGTCGAGGCGAACCTGCTGCCCGTTGGCGAGGGGAATTCGCAGTTCCTTCAGCGCGTCGACCGAGGCAACGGCGCCGAGCGTGCGCAAGGTCTGACGGGTGCCGCCAATCTCTCCGAGGCCACCTGAGGTATCGGCCTGAACCGATTTCAACTGCGCCGACACAGTGGTCGCCGTGACGCCGAATGCGGCCATCGTCGTCGGATCGAGGTCGACGTGAACCTCGCGATCGACACCACCGATACGATTGACCTGTCCAACGCCCGGCACCGAGAGCAGCGCCTTGGTCAGATCGTTGTCGATGAACCAGGAGAGCTCGGTTTCGTTGAGGACGGAAGACCGGACAGCATAGGTGACCAGCGCCGAATTCTGCACGGTGACTTTGCTGACGCTTGGCGTCTGCATCTGCGCCGGCAGATCGGACTTTGCGCTGTCCACGGCATTGCGCACTTCGTTCAAGGCGGTCTCGCTGTCCTTCTCCAGTTTGAAGGAGACGCTGATCGACACCGAGCCGTCGGTAATCGTTGTCGTGATGTGGTCGAGATAGCTCAGCGAGGCAAGATTGTCCTCGATCGTGCGGGCGACCTCGGTTTCCAGCTGCGAAGGTGCGGCGCCGTCGAGCGTCGCAGTCACTTTGATGGTCGGGAGATCCATATCAGGGAAGTTCTGCACCGCCAGATGCTTGAAGGCCAGCAGGCCGCCGACGGCAAGCATCGCAAAGAGCAGGATCGCCGGTACGGGATTGCGGATTGAAAATGCGGAAAAGTTCATCAGCCTTCTCCCGCGACTTTCACGAGATCGTTGTCCGACAGAAACGCTCCGCCCGACGTCACCACTCTCGCCGATTTATCAATGCCCGAGATGATCTCGACTTCGCCGTCATTGCGGCGCCCGGTCTCGACCCGCACCCGTTTTACCCGCTTGTCCTCGCCGACCGCAAAGACGTAGTTGATCCCGTCACGGAAAACGATCGCGGTCTCGGGAACCGTCAGCGCCGGCGTGGTCCTGAGTTCGACGGTGCCGGTGACATAAAGACCGGTGCGCGGCTGAACGTCCTGGGGAAGGGTGACATAGACGATCGCCCGGCTCGTATTGGTGTCGATCGAAGGTCCGACGAGCCTCACCTTGCCCTGAATGCGGCGTCCGTCCGGCCCGTCGATGTCGACGCGCAATCCTTCCGAAATGCGCGAGAGGTAGCGGGCGGAAACCTCGGCCTGCCATTCGACCCGCTGCTGGCGGACCATGCGAAACAATTCGCTGCCGGAGGAAACGACGGCGCCGAGCTCGGCCGAGCGCGAGGTTATCAGACCGTCGTCGACGGCCGTGACGGTTGCCTGGTCTAGCTTGATCTTCTGGCTGTCGAGCGCTGCCTCTTCGGATTGGAGACTTGCCGCCGCGGTCTGTTCGTCGGCAAGATATTCGACGATCTTCTCGTCCGAGAGGGCGCCGGAGGGTTGAAGCTGGCGAGCGCGATCGGCATTGGCCTTTGCCTTTGTGAGGTTTGCCTTCGCGGTCACGACGGCCGCCTCCTGCTTGCGAAGATCGGCCTGCACACTGTCCTGCGACATCAGGACGAGGGTCTGCCCCTTCTTAACCACGGAGCCGACATCGGCCAGGATTTCGGTGATGCGAAGTCCGCTCGTCTCGGAGGCGATGATGGCTTCCTGCCAGGGTTTCAGCCAGCCGCTTGCCGGAACGGTTTCCGGCCAGTCCCGCTCAGCCGGCGCCATCAGCGAGACGGTCAGGGCGGGGGCGGCGGCTTGATCCGCCACGGCACTGCGCAGCGGCAGCAGAAGCGCTACCGCAATAAGAGCGGTGGCGAATATTCCAGATGGTTTTCTCAACGATGCACTCCTTGTGGTCAAAGGCATCGCTGCCCTTTCCCGGTCCGCGCCAACTTGGCGGATGATTGCCACTCATGCGCGGCAACCGGCCTCGACGCGCGTCCATGTCATGGCAGGATAAGTAACGGGGCGAACGTTAAGTGCGGTCAAGTTAGTGTTAAGATAGGTAAAACTCGCTCACGCGACGGTGTTTGTGCTGTATGGCTTCATCGAATTAATGACGGACGAAGTGAATGAACAAGGTTCTCCTCATCGACGACGATGCCGAGCTGACGACGCTTCTGCAGGAATATCTCGTTGAAGAGGGATATGACGTCGTAACGGATACGGACGGTCGCGCTGCCATTGCCGCTGCTGCCGGCAATACGGTCGATATCATCGTGCTCGACATCATGATGCCTCGGATGAACGGGATCGAGGTTCTGCAGAGGATCAGGAAGCTCAGCCAGGTTCCGGTGCTGATGCTGACTGCAAGGGGCGATGACGTGGACAGGATATCGGGCCTCAATCTCGGTGCCGACGACTATGTGCCGAAGCCATGCTCGCCGGGCGAACTGGCGGCGCGGCTGCGCGCCATCCTGCGCCGGGCGGCGCAGCCGGCAGCCGGCGCGTCGACCGACACGATCAGGGCGGGGCAGCTCGTGGTCCATCCGGGCAGCAGGATCGCCGAATGGCGCGGAGAAAGCCTGGAGCTGACCGGCACCGAGTTCAGCCTGCTCGAAGTGCTTGCCCGCAGTGCCGGCCAGCTCGTGTCGAAGCAGGACATCTCGAAACGGGCCTTCGGCAAGCCGCTGACCCCGTTCGATCGCCGTATCGACGTCCATATCAGCAGCGTGCGCCAGAAGCTCGGACTGCGGGAGGACGGGCAATCCTGGATCCAGTCCGTTCGCGGCCAGGGCTATCAACTTCTCGTGGACTGACCATGCCTAGGCTTTTCTGGAAATTCTTCGCGACGATCTGGTTGACGCTTGCAACGACGCTCACTGTTATCATCGTGATCGTCAACCTCTTTCAGATCCCGCCGCCTGGCCGCGATCGGGAATACCAGGAGCGAGCGATCATTCTGAAGCTGACCGCGAACGTCCTCGCAAGGGATGGGGAGGACGCCGCAGAGCGCTTCATCCGCACAAGTGAAGATACGGTGCCGCTGGGCCTGACGCTTTCGAAAACCATGGAGTCGCCTGCGTGCGGAGACGAGGGTAGGGCAGAGACGAAGTCCATTCTGAAGGACGGAATTTGCTACCGGATCTCCGTGGCGCCGGAAGCGAACTTCCTTCTCAACGTGGTGGATAACCTGGCGCTGCTGGTGCCTTGGCTTTCGATTTTCGTTTCGAGTACGGTCGCTGCCGCAGCACTCGCCCGCTATCTCATTCGACCCGTCGTGCATCTGCGCGACGGCCTGAGCGCGCTCGCCCATGGCCGCTTCGACTTCCGTATCGGCGACCAGATGGCCGGCCGAAAGGATGAAGTCACTGCGCTGGCGCATGACTTCGATTCCACCGCCGCGCGGCTTCAGGAGCTTCAGGATGCGCAGCAGCGGCTGTTCCATGATGTCTCCCATGAATTGCGTTCGCCCCTGTCCCGCCTGCAGGCTGCCGTCGGCGTTCTTCGGCAGAGCCCGGCCAAACTCGGCGCCATGCTGGACCGAATGGACCGGGAGGTTGAACGGCTCGACGCGCTGGTCGGCGAAGTTCTGACCCTTGCCAGGCTCACCGCCGGCTCCGGCCTGCCGCTGAAGACCCAGCCCCTGGATGTCATCGAACTGCTGAATGAAATCCTTGGCGACGCCGCATTCGAAGCCCAGGCACGAGATGTGTCGATCACGACAAGCGTCGACGGCAGCTTCCGCGCCGAGGTCGAAGGCGAGCTGCTCTACCGAGCACTCGAAAACGTCGTGCGCAACGCCGTCAAATACACGGCCGAACATTCGCACATATCCGTGTCTTGCGAGGCGGCGGCCGAGCGCCTCAAAATCTGCGTCACCGATCGGGGGCCAGGTGTGAGGCGCGACGAACTCGAACGCATCTTCCAGCCGTTCTCACGCGGGAAAGAGGCGGTTCCAAGAGGCGGATACGGCCTGGGTCTTGCCATCACCCGGCAGGCCATCGAGCGCCATGGCGGGCGTGCGCATGCGTCGTTGCCTGACGCCGGAGGCCTGGCGATCACGCTGGAACTTCCGAGACGGCCGACGCCCTATAGTTCGGTTGATGATCAAGCATCCCGGGATTTTACCTAACTTTACAGTTTCTTTACCGCCATTAACGCTGGCCTCGCTAAGCCTG
Organism: Rhizobium sp. BK112; assembly: GCF_014193215.1. Taxonomy (NCBI): domain Bacteria; kingdom Pseudomonadati; phylum Pseudomonadota; class Alphaproteobacteria; order Hyphomicrobiales; family Rhizobiaceae; genus Rhizobium; species Rhizobium sp. BK112. Next base: position 59,112 of record NZ_JACHYZ010000006.1, on the reverse strand, counting down.
GATCTCCGATCCCGGTTCAGAAAGCTTGCCAGTGAGTCCGTCGCTCCGCACCAGACTATCATCCCTCCGCTACGCCGCATCCGCCTTCACGCTGCTGCTCGCAGGCTGCGTCAGCGGTCCGGATCACGTTCCCCCTGAGATGCCGCTTCCCGCCAAATTCGAAGAGGGCACCACCAAAAGCAACGGCAATGTCGTGACGGCTGAGTGGTGGAAGGCCTATCGCGACAAGCGGCTCGACGGCTTGGTGGCCCATGGCCTCAGCGAAAACCTCGATGTGCTGCAGGCGCTCGAGAGCATCAATTCGGCTGCCGCCAATGTCACGGTTGCCGGCGCCGGCGGTCTGCCGAGCCTCAGTGTCGACGCTTCGCACACGGTATCCGGTGAAAAGGGGCGGCTGCGCACGACGGTCGGCACCACGAATACCACAGGCGGTGAGGCCAGCCTTTCCTGGCTGCTCGACATCTTCGGCCAGTACCGTCGCTCCAAGGAGAGTGCCATCGCCTCGCTGGGAGCCGCCTATGCGACGGCCGACAATGCAAAGCTCACCTTCCTGAAAGACCTTGTCGAGAGTTATATCGACGCCCGCTATTACCAGGAGCGCATCGCGCTTGCACAGGCGAGCTTGAAATCCCGCCAGCAAACTTACGAACTCACGCAGTTGCAGCTCAAGGCAGGTGCGGCCTCCCGCCTCGACGTCGTTCAGGCCGAGGGCCTTGTGCAGTCGACAAAGTCCGACATTCCCGGCCTCGAACAGAGCTTCACCGAATCGGCCCATCACATTGCCACGCTGCTCGGGATGCCGGCGGCCTCGCTGATGGACGAGCTGCAGAAAAGCGCCGGTCAGCCGGTTTTCCGCGGCGATATTCGCGCCGGCATTCCGGCCGATCTCATCCGCAACCGTCCTGATATAAGAAAGGCCGAACGCGAGCTGGCGGCGGCCGTCGCCGATATCGGTGCTGCCGAAGCCCAGCTTTATCCGTCGATCTCGCTCTCCGGTTCGATTTCGCCGAGCTGGGTCAAATCATTGGGCGCCAGCGGCTCGAGCCTCACCAGCTGGTCCTTCGGACCGACGCTCAACTTGCCGATCTTCGACGGCGGCAAATTGCGCGCAAATGTCGATATCGAGAAATCCGATGCGAGGGCGCAGTATCTCGCCTGGAAAGCGGCGGTGCTGAACGGGGTCGAAGAGGTGGAAAACGCACTGTCGGCAGTTCGCCGCGACACGCAGACACTGGCGCCGTTGCGCAGGCAGGTGCAGACGGCGGAGGAATCCCTGGCACTGTCGACCGCAAGCTACAAGGACGGCGCCTCGTCGTTGCTCGATGTCCTCGACGCCCAGCGGTCGGTTTCCGATGCTGAGGCAAGCCTTGCCGCTACCGTGCAGCAGGTTGCCAAAGACTATGTGGATCTCTATGTCGCCGTCGGCGCCGGTTATCTCTCGCCAGAAGTGCCTGTCGCCTCCGAGCAGGCGGCGAAATCGGGCTGATCGGCAGAAGGCGGTCAAACGCGTTCCCTGACTATCGTCCTGATATCTCCAGGATGCGGAGCGCGAGCTTGAGATGCGGCAGATCCAGCATGCGCCCGTCAAGTTGAATGACACCTGCGTCGGGCCTCGCGGCAAAGGCGGCGGCGACTTTCTCCGCCCAGGCGATCTCGGATGCATCCGGCGTAAAGGCGTGGTTGATCGTTTCGACCTGGCTCGGATGGATGGCCATCATGCCGGAAAAGCCGTCGCGCCGGGCGCGGCCGACATAGGCCCTGAGACCGCTATGATCGTGGAAATCGGGATAGACGGTGTCGATGGCCGGAACGGCGGCGGCATGGGCGGCAAATAGCGTCAGCGAGCGGGCAAGCTCGTAAGGCGGCGTGTAACGGCCATCAGTCCTGCGCGCGGTCGCAGCCCCGATCGCGGCGGGCAGATCCTCGGCACCCCAGGTCAGGCCGCAGAGGCTGGCCGCGACGTCCCGGTAGCTGCCGATCTCGAAGATCGCCGACGGCGTTTCGGTTGCGATCGGCAAGATGGGGATTTCAGGTGCAAGTGAGCCTGCGAGCTTCAGCACCGAAGCCGCCCCCTCGGCCTTCGGCAGCATGATCGCGAAAGGATGGAGGCCACTCAGAGCGGCAAGGTCGTTTTCGAACTCCGGGGAGGCGAGGGGATTGATGCGGATCAGGAGATTGGTTTCGCCGGTCTGGCGCAGGACGAATTCGTGGACGGCCTGGCGGGCGCGTGGCTTGTTGGCGGGTGCAACCGAATCTTCGAGATCGAGAATGACGGCATCGGCGCCCGAGGCGAGTGCTTTCTCGAAACGCTCCGGCCGATCGCCGGGCACGAAGAGCAGCGAGCGAAGTCTCATGACGGCTTTACCTTCAGCATGGCGGTGCGCAGGCACTGGCAGACGATCTCGCCGCGCTGGTTCAGGGTGATGTGCCGGAAGGTGACGATGCCGGCGTCGGGGCGGGAGTTCGAGCGGCGCAGTTCCGTCACCTCCGTTTCCACCCGCAGCGTGTCGCCGATGAAGACCGGCTTCGGCATCGTCACCTTGTCGTAACCGAGATTGGCGACGAGCGTGCCGAGCGTTGTGTCGCCGACCGAAAGGCCGACGGTGAGCGCAAAGGTGAAGGTGCCGTTGACGACGATCCGGCCGAATTCCGTGCCGGCCGCATAATCGGCATCGAGATGCAGGGGCTGCGGATTGTGGGAAAGCGTCGTAAACAGCAGGTTGTCGGTCTCGGTGACCGTGCGGCGGATCTCGTGGGCGATGCGGTCGCCGAGCGTCCATTCGTCGAAATAGCGGCCGGCCATCAATCCAGCTCCTTCGTGACGGTGACGACCAACTGGTTCTCCGAGACCCTGGCGCCGGTGGAAACCTGCAGTTTTCCGATAATGCCGTCGAAAGGCGCGCGCAGCGAATGCTCCATTTTCATCGCTTCGACCGTCAGCAGACGCTCCCCCTTGGCGACACGATCGCCTTCGGCGACATCCACCGAGATGACGAGGCCGGGCATGGGCGACAGGATCGCGCCATCACCCGCGCCCTGGCTCGCCTCGATCTCGCTCGCGACGGGCAGGCTGATCGGCCAGGCATTGCCGGCGTCGAAAAGCACGGTCGTTTCACCTGATGTAACGGTATTTGCCTCAAGCGCCGCGCGTGATTGCCCCCAATAGAGGTGACCGTCGATGCGGACGCGCACGCGGCCGTCGCTTGGCCCGGCGATGCGAAAACCGGAAAGTGCCGACCAGGGATCAGTGTCGGTTTTCTTCGAAAGCACCGTGGCCGCCCTGTCGATTGCCGTTTCATCCGGCTCCTTCGCTGCAAGGCTATCACCGTGGCGGTCGAGGAAGCCGGTGTCGATTCGCGCGGCGCGAAAATCCGGATTGGTGGCGATGCGGGCGAGAAGGCCGGCATTGGATCTGACCGGCCAGACCTCGATGCCGGCGCAGGCGGTTGCGAGCTTCGAAAGTGCGGCCTCGCGGTTCGGTCCATGTGCAATGATCTTGGCGATCATCGGATCGTAGAAGGCAGTGATCTCATCGCCCTGTTCGACGCCGCTATCGACGCGGACCGTTTGCGGCAGCCGCAGATGGTCGAGCCTGCCGTTCGAGGGCAGATAGCCGGCGGCAGGATTTTCGGCATAGAGCCGGGCTTCGAAAGCCCAGCCGTTCATGACGATCTCGTCCTGCATTTTCGGCAAGGGCTCGCCGCTCGCGACCTTGAGCTGCCAGAGCACCAGATCCTCGCCTGATATGGCCTCGGTGACGGGGTGCTCCACCTGCAACCGCGTATTCATCTCCATGAACCAGATGCGATCGTCGCGAAGGCCCTCCGACGCATCGGCGATGAATTCGATGGTGCCGGCGCCGACATAGTTGACCGCTCTTGCGGCTTTCACCGCCGCCTCGCAGATCGCCGTGCGGGTGGCGGCATCGAGGCCGGGGGCAGGGGCCTCCTCAATCACCTTCTGATGACGGCGCTGCAGCGAACAATCGCGTTCGAAGAGGTGAACGCAGTTTCCGAGCGTGTCGGCGAAAACCTGCACCTCGATATGGCGCGGATTGGCGATATAGCGTTCGATCAGAACGCGGTCGTCGCCGAAAGAGGTGGCCGCCTCGCGGCGGCAGGAGGCGAGAAATTCGACGAAATCCTGCGCGCGGTCGACGCGGCGCATGCCCTTGCCGCCGCCGCCGGCAACCGCCTTGATGAGCACGGGATAACCGATGGCCTCAGCTTCCGCCGCCAGCCGCTCTTCGCTCTGGTCCGGTCCGAGATAACCGGGCGTCACCGGCACGCCAGCTGCCTGCATCAATTCCTTGGCGGCATCCTTGAGCCCCATCGCCCGGATGGCCGCCGGGGGTGCGCCGACCCAGACGATGCCGGCCTTCTCCACTGCCTCAGCAAATCCGGCATTTTCCGAAAGGAAACCGTAGCCGGGATGGATCGCGGCAGCGCCGGTTTTCCGGGCGGCCTCCAGAATGCGCGTCTCAGAGAGATAGCTTTCGCGGGCTGGCGAGGGGCCGATGGCGATCGCCTCGTCCGCCTCTCGCACGAAGGGCAGGCCGGCGTCGTCTTCGGAGTAGACGGCGATGGTGCGGATGCCGAGCGACTTGGCGGTGCGGATGATGCGGCGGGCGATTTCACCCCGGTTGGCGACGAGAAGACTTTCCATCATCACGCATCACATCCTGAACAGGCCGAAGCGCGGCCCTTTCGGGATCGGCGCATTCAGGCAGGCGGAAAAGGCAAGGCCCAGCACGTCCCGCGTCTGGCGCGGATCGATGATGCCGTCGTCCCAGAGGCGGGCTGTGGCGTAATAGGGATTGCCCTCCACCTCATAGCCGGCGCGGATGGGCGCCTTGAAGGCTTCCTCCTCTTCCACGGGCCAATTCTCACCGCGCGCTTCCATGGAGTCTCGGCGGATGGTGGCAAGCACGGAGGCGGCCTGTTCGCCGCCCATCACGCTGATGCGGCTGTTCGGCCAGGTGAAGAGGAAGCGCGGGCGATAGGCGCGACCGCACATGCCGTAATTGCCGGCGCCGAAGCTGCCACCGATGATGACGGTGACCTTCGGCACGGTCGCGGTTGCAACAGCCGTCACCAGCTTGGCTCCATCCTTGGCAATGCCGCCGGCCTCATAACGGCCGCCGACCATGAAGCCGGAAATATTCTGCAGGAAAAGCAAGGGTATGCGCCGCTGGCAGGCGAGCTCGATGAAATGGGCGCCCTTCAGCGCACTTTCGGAAAACAGCACGCCGTTATTGGCGATGACGGCGACCGGCATGCCCCAGATGCGGGCGAAACCGCAGACCAGCGTGGTGCCGTAGAGCGGCTTGAACTCATGCAGTTCCGAGCCATCGACGATCCGTCCGATGACCTCGCGCACGTCGTAGGGTGAACGCACATCATCCGGGATGAGACCGCAGAGATCTTCGGGATCGAGTTTCGGCGGTCGCGGCGGCTGGAGGTCGATATCGACTGATTTCACAGTGTTGAGGGTGGCTGCGATATCGCGCACGAGCAGCAGCGCATGTTCATCGTTCTCGGCGACATGATCGACAACGCCGGAGCGGCGGCCATGGGTCTCGGCGCCGCCGAGCTCTTCGGCCGAGATGATCTCGCCGGTCGCGGCCTTCACCAGCGGCGGACCGGCGAGGAAGATCGTGCCCTGATTGCGCACGATGACCGTCTCGTCGGACATGGCGGGCACATAGGCGCCGCCGGCGGTGCAGCTTCCCAACACGCAGGCGATCTGTGGGATTCCCTCGGCCGACATCTGGGCCTGGTTGTAGAAGATCGCGCCGAAATGGTCGCGGTCGGGAAAGACGTCGGCCTGATGCGGGAGATTGGCGCCACCGCTATCGACCAGATAGAGGCATGGCAGCCGGTTCTGCAGAGCAATCTCCTGCGCCCGCAGATGTTTCTTCACCGTCAGGGGGTAATAGGCGCCGCCCTTCACCGTCGCGTCATTGGCGACGATCATCACCTCGCGGCCGGAAACACGGCCGATGCCTGTTATGATGCCGGCGCCGGGCGCCTCATCATCATACATGCCGTTGGCCGCCAGCGTGCCGATCTCCAGGAACGGGCTGCCGGCATCGATGAGCAGCTGGATGCGGTCGCGCGGCAGGAGCTTGCCCTTGCCGGTATGGCGCTCGCGTGCTGCCTGCGATCTACCCTCGCGCGCTTTCGCCGAGCGGTCGTGGAGTTCGTCGCTAAGGGCCTTGTTCTTGGCTGTATTGGCCTTGAAGGTCTGGCTACCGCGGTCGATCGCCGTCGAAATCACCGTCATGATGCAATGAGCTCCCGGCCGATCAGGTAGCGGCGGATCTCATTGGTGCCGGCGCCGATATCGTAGAGCTTGGCGTCGCGCAAAAAGCGTTCGACCGGCCATTCCTTGGTATAGCCGGCGCCGCCGAGTGCCTGGATCGCTTCCAGCGAGACCTTCACGGCATTCTCGCTGGCAAAGAGGATCGCGGCGGCCGCATCCGTGCGCGTCGCGCGGCCGGCATCGCAGGCCCGGGCGACGGTATAGACATAGGCGCGCGCCGAATTCAGCGCGACATACATGTCGGCGATCTTGCCCTGCATCAGCTGGAAGTCACCGATCGGCTTACCGAACTGTTTGCGATCGCTGACATAGGGCAACACGACGTCGAGGCAGGCCTGCATTATGCCAAGCGGCCCGGCGGCGAGCACTGCGCGCTCGTAGTCGAGGCCGGACATCAGGATCTTCACGCCTTCTCCCTCCCGGCCCATCAGCGCCTCGGCCGGCACCTCGCAATCCTGAAAGACCAGTTCGGCGGTATCGCTGCCGCGCATGCCGAGCTTGGAGAGTTTCTTGGAGACGCTGAAGCCCGGCAGGCCCTTTTCGACGATGAAGGCGGAAATGCCTTTCGGGCCGGCTGCGGGATCGGTCTTGGCATAGACGACCAGCACATCGGCATGCGGCGCGTTGGTGATCCAGAATTTGGCGCCGTTCAGAACATAGCGGTCCCCCTTTTTCTCGGCACGCAAGCGCATGGAGACGACATCGGAACCGGAGCCCACCTCGGACATGGCAAGCGAACCCACATGTTCGCCGGAGATCAGTTTCGGCAGATGACGGCGTTTCTGTTCCGGCGAGGCCCAGCGGCGGATCTGGTTGACGCAGAGATTGGAATGGGCACCGTAACTCAAGCCCACGGAAGCCGAGGCCCGTGAAATCTCCTCCATGGCGACGACATGATCGAGATAACCGAGACCGGCTCCGCCGAATTCTTCCTCGACGGTAATCCCATGCAGGCCGAGGGCGCCCATCTCAGGCCAGAGCTGGCGTGGAAACGTGTTGCTTTCGTCGATTTCCGCAGCCAGCGGAGCAATATGAGCGGCAGCAAACCGCGCCGTCGTTTCACGGATCGCGTCCGCGGTTTCGCCGAGCGAAAAATCAAACATGGCACTCCTCCCGCTGAAATATGTAGCGCGGGTTGCGGCGGGGTCAAAGTGCCCTTGAATGATACGGGTGGAGAGCCCTGAGAATTCTCGTCGAGGGCGCGTGAACGCCATTTTCTTGAAAAGATGGAAAATATGGAATATATGGAAATTAAACCGGAGAGTATAGTCATGCGACAGTTCACGACAGGTGATCTCAATAAACAGATTGGTGATGTCACCGATGTCGCGAGCCGCGAGCCGGTTATTCTTACCCGCCACAACAAGCCCCGTTTCGTGCTGATGAGCTATGAACACTATCAGCGGATGCGCAGCGGCGAGGACCCGCGTCGCGCGCATCACATTTCGGAGATGCCGGATGAGCATGCCGAATTGTTCGGCGAGGCGATTGAGCGACTGGCGCGCGGGGAAAGTTACGACGATGAACCATGAGTTTCGCCCTGGCGAGGTGATAACCTATCCCTATCTCTGGGCATGGCAGCAGCAGCGTGGTGAGACGGAGGGGCGCAAACAGCGCCCGGTCTGTGTCATCATTGCGATCCGCAGTGCGAGCGATGGAAATACGCATCTCGCCCTTCTGGCAATCACCACGCAACAGCCGCCGTCGGGAAGGGCTGCGCTGGAAATTCCCGATATCGAACGTCGGCGTGCTGGTCTCGGTGATCTCAAACAAAGTTGGATCGTCGTCGACGAATACAATTACGATATCGTCGAGCGTTCCTGGTACATCGAGCCTCATCAGGAGGTTCTTGGTCGCTTCAGCAAGTCCTTCGTGATGAAGATTGCCGTCATGTTCGCGAACGCGCGGGGCCGGTCAGAACGAGTCAATCGATTCGACTGACATCCTCTCGATTTTCCGTTCCGTCCCGCCGAAAGGCCTCAGGGCTCTTGCCTATCCATTTCCTGAAGGCCCGGAAGAAGGCGCTCGGCTCGGAATAGCCGAGCTGGACGGCGATCTCGCCGATGGTCTTCGGCGTGTTCAGCAGCAGGTCGACGGCGAGATCCCGGCGGATGTCGTCCTTGATGGCGGCATAGCTTTGTCCCTCGTCGTGCAGGCGGTGGCGGAGCGTGGAGGGCGGCATGCGCATATCGGCGGCAAGCTCGGCAAAACTCCGCCACATGGCAGGCGTTGCCTGACTCAAGCGGCGGCGGACGGCGGCGGCGATACCGGCATCATAGCGGTAGCGCACCAGAATATTGGCGGGCGCGCCGCGCAGGAACTGCTTGAGCGCCTGTTCGCTGCGTGAAATCGGCAGGTCGAGCAGGGTGTTGTCAAAGCCCAGCCGGCTGATGGCTTGCGAGAAGCGCACCGGCGCACCGAAGAAAAGCCGGTAGTCAGCGCCCTGTTTGGGCTCGGCGCAGCGGAAGTCGACGCGCCGGATCGGAATGCGCCGGCCGACCAGCCAGCAGATAATGCCGTGCAGGATGATCCAATAGGTGCGATAGGCGAAGGCCGAACGCGGGCCGCCGGCATCCCGAAGCTCGACCTCGGCCAGACCGTCGCGGATGACGAGCTGTCCCCTGGGATCGTCGAGCACGATATCGAGGAAACGCAGCGCCCGACGAAGCGCATGACCCAGCGTCGGCGCATGCAGCACAGAGTGGCAGAGCAGTGTGAAGCTGCCGCTGCGCATCGGTCGGCCGCCCATGCCGAAGAATTCGTCGTCGAGCTCGGCGGCGATGGCCAGCCACAGCGCGCCGTAGGTTTCTGCCGAGACCGGCTGGTCGACCCGGGGCAGTCCCACGCGCGCAAGAATAGGCTGCGTCGGCTTATCTAGTCGCCGCAGGCTGTCGAGCGCCTCCTCGACAAAGGCCGGCGCAATCATCCGTCGCTCGATTTCGGCCACCCCACCCTCGCTATGGCAAAACTGGCCGAAATAATGGAGCATTTCTGTCATCGCTTGCAATAGGTGGAGCGAATAGAATCGTACCCGTCGGTTGCGCTTGGAGGCGGTCGCCGCCGGCAGGGAGGAACAGATTCATGTTGATCCAAGGAGCAAGCTTCATCGTCACCGGTGGTGGCTCCGGCCTCGGTGCTGCCACGGTGCGCGCGCTTGTCGAGGCAGGCGGGCGCGTGACGATCGCCGACCTCAATGCCGAAGCGGGCGAACATGTCGTCCGGGAATTCGCAAGCGCTGCACAGTTCGTCAAGGCCGACGTGGCCGATGAGAAGCAGGGAGCAGCAGCGATTGCCGCTGCCGTCGAAGCCTTCGGCGGCTTGCGCGGCTTGGTGAATTGCGCCGGCGTCGCACCGGCCGAAAAGGTGATCGGCCGCGACGGGCCGCATCGGCTCGAAAGTTTTGCCCGCACGGTCGGAATCAATCTCATCGGCACGTTCAACATGATCCGGCTTGCCGCCGCAGCGATCCAACAGACCGATCCGGATGCCGAAGGCGAACGCGGCGTCATCGTCAATACGGCCTCGGTCGCCGCCTTCGACGGTCAGATCGGCCAGGCAGCCTATGCCGCCTCCAAGGGTGGGGTGGCGGCGATGACCTTGCCGATCGCCCGCGAGCTTGCGCGTCACGGCATTCGCGTCGTCGCGATCGCGCCCGGCATTTTCGAGACGCCGATGATGGCTGATATGCCGGCTGAGGTTCAGGCCGCACTCGGCAAGAGCGTGCCCTTTCCACCGCGGCTCGGCCGGCCGGCGGAATTTGCCGGGCTGGTGCGCCATATCTTGGAAAACAACATGCTGAACGGCGAGGTCATCCGCCTCGACGGCGCATTGCGGATGGGCGCGCGGTGAACGCGTCGCCCCAAGGAGGAAAGATGGTTTTGCAGGATCCCATCGTCATCGTCGGTGCAGCGCGCACCCCGATCGGCAGCTTTCAGGGAGAGCTGAAAGAGGCGACAGCGCCGGAGCTTGGAGCGACGGCGATCCGCGCAGCGCTTGAGCGCAGCCGCATCGCGGCCGAGGCGATCGAGGAGGTTATCTTCGGTTGTGTCCTGCCGGCCGGGCAGGGCCAGGCGCCGGCGCGCCAGGCGGCGATCCATGCCGGCCTGCCTTTCGCGACGGCGGCCAGCACCGTCAACAAGATGTGCGGCTCGGGCATGAAGGCCGTGATGATGGCGCATGACCTGATCGCCGCAGGCAGCGCCTCGGTGGCGGTTGCAGGCGGCATGGAAAGCATGACGAATGCGCCCTATCTCCTTGACAAGGCCCGTGGCGGCTACAGGCTCGGCCATGGGCGTGTCGTGGATCATATGTTCCTCGACGGGCTGGAGGATGCTTATGACAAGGGGCGCTTGATGGGCAGCTTCGCGGAGGATTGCGCCGAGGCCTATCAGTTCACGCGCGAGGCGCAGGACAGCTACGCCATCGCCTCGCTGACGCGGGCGCAGAAGGCGATTGCCGAAGGCTGTTTCGACCGCGAGATCGTGCCGGTTACGGTGAAATCCGGCAGGACTGAGCAGGTGGCGAGCCGCGACGAACAGCCCGGCAAGGCGAAGCTCGACAAGATCCCGACGCTGAAACCGGCCTTCCGAGACGGCGGCACGGTGACTGCCGCCAATTCCAGCTCGATTTCCGATGGCGCGGCAGCCCTCGTGCTGATGCGCCGTTCCGAGGCGGAGCATCGCGGCCTCAAGCCGCTTGCCACCATCCTTGGCCATGCCACCCATTCGCAGGCGCCCAATCTTTTCGCTACCGCACCGATCGGTGCGCTGCAGAAACTGTCCGATCGCACCGGCTTATCGTTGTCGGAGGTCGATCTTTTCGAAATCAACGAGGCCTTTGCCGTCGTCACCATGGCGGCGATGCGCGATCTCAACCTGCCGCATGAGAAGGTCAATGTGCATGGCGGCGCCTGCGCGCTCGGCCATCCGATCGGCGCTTCGGGGGCCCGGATCCTGGTGACGCTGCTTGCGGCGCTGGAGCGCTACGATCTGAAGCGCGGCATGGCGGCGCTCTGCATCGGCGGCGGCGAGGCGACCGCCGTCGCCATCGAGCGGCAATAGGAGGACAGAACAGATGATCCTTTCCGACCTCCAGCAGCAGATTTCAGATCTCGCCCGCGACTTTGCCCGCGACCGGCTGGCGCCGGGGGCGGCCAAACGCGACCGGGAGCATCTCTTTCCGCGCGAGGAACTGAAGGAGATGGGTGAACTCGGGCTGCTCGGCATGCTGGTGCCGGAAGCCTATGGCGGCTCGGATACCGGCGTGGTCGCCTATGCCGCAGCACTTGAGGAGATCGCCGCCGGCGACGGAGCCTGTTCGACGATCATGAGCGTGCACAGTTCCGTTGGCTGTGTGCCGATCCTGAAATTCGGCACCGAGGAGCAGCGGCAGCGTTTCCTGCCGAAACTGGCCAACGGCGAATGGATTGGCGGCTTTGCGCTGACCGAGCCGCAGGCGGGTTCGGATGCCTCGAACCTGAAGACCCGGGCGCGGCGTGACAGTGACCACTATGTGCTCGACGGCTCCAAGCAATTCATCACCTCGGGAAAGAACGGCGATGTCATCATCGTCTTTGCCGTCACCGATCCCGACGCCGGCAAGAAAGGCATTACCGCCTTCATCGTGCCGACGGAGACGCCAGGCTACGAGGTGATCCGCGTCGAAGAGAAGCTTGGGCTGCATTCCACCGATACCTGCCAGATCGCCTTCAACAACATGCGCATCCCGGCCGGGCTGAGGCTCGGTGCGGAAGGTGAAGGTTATCGCATCGCGCTCGCCAATCTCGAGGGCGGGCGGATCGGCATTGCGGCGCAGGCCGTCGGCATGGCGCGGGCGGCCTTCGAGGCGGCGCGCGACTACGCCCGCGAGCGCACGGCCTTCGGCAATCCGATCTTTGAGCACCAGGCCGTGGCCTTCCGCCTTGCCGATATGGCGGTGCGGATCGAGGCGGCGCGGCAGCTCGTCTTTCATGCCGCCTCGCTCCGGGAGGCGGGGCTGCCCTGTCTGTCGGAAGCCTCGATGGCGAAGCTCTTTGCCTCCGAGATGGCCGAGCGTGTCTGCTCCGATGCGATCCAGATCCATGGAGGTTATGGCTACATGGCCGACTATCCGGTCGAGCGCATCTACCGCGATGTGCGCATCTGCCAGATCTACGAAGGAACGAGCGACGTGCAGCGCATGGTGATCGCCCGCAATCTATAGAACGACATCCGGCCCGGCTCTCGGAGGAGAGGGGCAAGGCCGGCAAGGGAGGAAAGAAACGACATGGTGGATTCTGCTCGTTTGAGCCTGCACGTCCCCGAACCCGCCGTCCGACCTGGCGGCCAGCCTGATTTTTCCAATGTCAGGATTGCCAAGGCCGGCGCGGTGCCGCGGCCGGAGGTGGATGTCGCGTCGGAAGACATCCGCGATCTTGCCTATTCCATCATCCGTGTTTTGAACCGCGACGGCGAGGCGGTCGGCCCCTGGGCCGGGTCGCTCTCCGATGAGGAGCTGCTGACCGGGCTTCGCAACATGATGAAACTGCGGGCCTTCGACGCCCGCATGCTGATGGCGCAGCGGCAGGGCAAGACCTCCTTCTATATGCAGCATCTCGGCGAAGAAGCCGTCAGCTGCGCCTTCCGCAAGGCGCTCGAGAAGGGAGACATGAATTTCCCGACCTATCGCCAGGCGGGCCTCTTGATCGCCGACGACTATCCGATGGTCGAGATGATGAACCAGATCTACTCGAACGAGAGCGATCCCCTGCGCGGCCGGCAACTGCCGATCATGTATTCCTCCAAGGAGCACGGCTTCTTCACCATCTCGGGCAATCTCGCTACCCAATATGTGCAGGCCGTCGGCTGGGCAATGGCCTCGGCGATCAAGAACGACAGCCGCATTGCCGCGGCCTGGATCGGCGACGGATCGACGGCGGAATCGGATTTCCACTCGGCGCTGGTCTTCGCCTCGACCTACAAGGCGCCGGTCATCCTCAACATCGTCAACAATCAGTGGGCGATATCCACCTTCCAGGGCATCGCCCGCGGCGGCTCCGGCACCTTCGCCGCCCGCGGCCTTGGCTTCGGCATTCCGGCGCTGCGTGTCGATGGAAACGATTATCTCGCCGTCCATGCGGTCGCCCGCTGGGCGGCCGAGCGCGCGCGGCGCAATCTCGGCCCGACGCTGATCGAATATGTGACCTACCGCGTCGGCGCCCACTCGACCTCCGACGATCCGAGCGCCTACCGGCCGAAGACGGAATCGGAGGCCTGGCCGCTCGGAGATCCCGTGCTGCGGCTGAAGAAACATCTGATCGTCAAGAGTGTCTGGTCGGAGGAGCGGCATGTGCAGGCGGAAGCCGAAATCATGGATGAGGTGATCGAGGCGCAGCGCCAGGCAGAGGCGCACGGCACCCTGCATGCCGGCGGCAGGCCCTCGGTGCGCGACATTTTCGAGGGCGTCTATGCCGAGATGCCGCCGCATATCCGCCGTCAGCGGCAGCAGGCGGGGTACTGACATGGCCAGGATGACGATGATCGAGGCGGTGCGCAGCGCCATGGACGTCTCGATGGCGAAGGACGACAATGTCGTCGTTTTCGGCGAGGACGTCGGCTATTTCGGCGGCGTCTTTCGCTCGACGCAGGGCCTGCAGGCAAAATACGGCAGAACACGCTGCTTCGATACGCCGATCAGCGAATCCGGAATCGTCGGCACGGCGATCGGCATGGCCGCCTACGGGCTGAAGCCCTGTGTCGAAATCCAGTTCGCCGATTACATGTATCCGGCCTATGACCAGCTGACGCAGGAGGCGGCGCGCATCCGCTACCGGTCCAACGGCGATTTCACCTGCCCGATCGTCGTGCGCATGCCGACCGGCGGCGGTATCTTCGGCGGCCAGACGCACAGCCAGAGCCCGGAGGCGCTTTTTACCCATGTCTGCGGGCTGAAGGTGATCGTGCCTTCCAATCCCTACGATGCCAAAGGCCTGCTGATCGCAGCGATCGAGGATCCCGATCCCGTCATGTTCCTGGAGCCGAAGCGGCTCTATAACGGCCCCTTCGACGGCCATCACGAGAAGCCGGTGACGCCCTGGTCGAAGCATGACCTCGGCGAGGTGCCCGATGGCCATTACACTATTCCGATCGGCAAGGCCGAGGTGCGGCGCGTCGGATCGGCGGTGACCGTGATTGCCTACGGCACCATGGTGCATGTGGCGCTTGCCGCAGCCGAAGATGCCGGCATCGATGCCGAGGTGATCGATTTGAGGAGCCTGCTGCCGCTCGATCTCGATGCGATCGTCAAATCGGTCGCCAAGACGGGGCGCTGCGTCGTCGTGCATGAGGCAACCCTGACGTCGGGCTTCGGCGCCGAGGTCGCAGCACTGGTGCAGGAACATTGCTTCTATCATCTCGAGGCGCCGGTCGTGCGTGTCGCCGGCTGGGACACGCCCTATCCGCATGCGCAGGAGTGGGACTATTTCCCCGGTCCCGGCCGTGTCGGGCGGGCGCTTGCCGAAGTCATGGAGGCCTGAGCCGTGGGCGAATTCATCATCAAGATGCCCGATGTCGGGGAAGGGGTCGCCGAGGCCGAGATTGTGGAATGGCACGTGAAGACAGGCGATCCCGTCCGCGAGGACATGGTGATTGCCGCCGTCATGACCGACAAGGCCACCGTGGAAATTCCGTCGCCCGTCCATGGCACCGTCATCTGGCTTGCCGGCGAGGTCGGAGACCGCATCGCGGTCAAGGCCCCGCTGGTGCGGATCGAGACGGCGGGAGATGTCGGCGAGACGCAGCCTGTGGTGATTGGGCAGGCGCCGATTGCCGAAGCCCCCAGGGCCGACATTGCAAAACCTACCCCGGCAGCGCCAGCGCCAGCGCCAGTGCCGGCGGCTGCATCGACGGAAAAGCCGCTTGCCGCGCCCTCGGTGCGGCTTTTTGCCAGGGAAAGCGGTGTCGATCTCAGGCAGGTGCAGGGGACAGGACCGGCCGGGCGTATCCTGCGCGAGGATATCGAGCAATTCCTGACCCCAGGAGCCGCTCCCGCAGCAGTGAAGAACGGTTTTGCCAGGAAGACGGCGACCGAGGAGATCAAGCTGACCGGCCTGCGCCGCCGCATCGCCGAGAAGATGGTGCTTTCCGCCTCGCGCATCCCCCACATCACCTATGTGGAGGAAGTGGATATGACCGCGCTCGAGGAGCTTCGCGCCACCATGAACGGCGACCGCAGGCCAGGCCACCCGAAGCTGACTGTTCTGCCCTTCCTGATGCGCGCACTGGTCAAGGCGATTTCCGAGCAGCCTGACGTCAACGCCACCTTCGACGACGATGCCGGCATCATCACCCGCCACGGTGCCGTCCATATCGGCATCGCCACACAGACGCCGGCCGGCCTGACCGTGCCGGTGGTCCGGCATGCGGAAGCCCGCGGCATCTGGGATTGCGCCGCCGAGATGAACCGGCTGGCGGAAGCAGCACGATCCGGGACGGCGACGCGCGATGAGCTTTCCGGCTCCACCATCACCATCAGCTCGCTCGGCGCGCTCGGCGGCATCGTCTCGACACCCATCATCAATCATCCCGAGGTGGCGATCATCGGCGTCAACAAGATCGCCACGCGACCGGTCTGGGACGGCGCGCAATTCGTGCCGCGCAAGATGATGAACCTCTCCTCCAGTTTCGACCATCGCATCATCGACGGCTGGGATGCGGCAAACTTCGTGCAGCGCATCCGCACGCTGATCGAAACGCCGGCGCTCATTTTCATCGAAGGCTGAGATCCATGAAAGAGATCCTCTGCAAGCTCCTCGTCATCGGCGCCGGTCCGGGCGGCTATGTCTGCGCCATCCGCGCCGGACAGCTCGGCATCGATACCGTCATCGTCGAGGCCGGTAAACCGGGTGGCACCTGCCTGACGGTCGGCTGCATTCCCTCCAAAGCGCTGATCCATGCGGCTGAGGAATTCGACGCGACGCAAAAGATGCTGGCTGGCAGGAACCCGATGGGCATCCGCGTCGAAGGCGCCTCGATCGATCTCGGCAGAACGATTGCCTGGAAGGACGGGATCGTCGGCCGGCTCACAGGCGGTGTTTCGGGACTGCTGCAAAAGGCGCGGGTCAAGATCGTCCACGGTCGGGCCCGCTTCCGCGACGGCAAGACGGTGGAGGTGGAGACGGAAACCGGCCAGCAGATCATCCGGGCCGAGACCGTGGTGATCGCCACCGGTTCCGATCCGGTGGAGCTTGCCGATCTGCCTTTCGGCGGCCGCGTCATGTCCTCGACAGAGGCGCTGTCGCTGACCGAGCTGCCGAACAAACTCGTCGTGGTCGGCGGCGGTTATATCGGGCTGGAGCTCGGGACGGCCTTTTCCAAGATGGGATCTGATGTGACGGTCGTCGAGGCGACGCCGCAGGTGCTGCCCCAATATGATGCCGAGCTGGTGCGGCCCGTCATGCGCAAGTTGGCCGAAGGCGGTATCCGGGTGTTGACCGGCGCCAAGGCGATCGGCCTTGCCGACGATGGCGACGCATTGATCGTCGAAACACCGGATGGCCGTCAGCAAAGCCTGCCGGCGGACCGCATCCTCGTCACCGTCGGCCGCCGCCCGAGAACGGCTGGGTCGGGTCTCGAAGAGCTCGATCTCGATCGTGCCGGCCCTTATCTGAGGATCGACGATCGTTGCCGCACGTCGATGCGCGGCATCTATGCGATCGGTGACGTGACCGGCGAGCCGATGCTTGCCCACCGGGCCATGGCGCAAGGCGAGATGGTGGCTGAGATCATTGCGGGCAAGAAGCGGGCCTGGGACAAAAGATGCATTCCCGCCATCTGCTTCACCGACCCGGAGATCGTCAGCGCCGGCCTGTCGCCGGCAGAGGCGAAGGCGCAAGGCTATGAAATCCGCACCGGCCAGTTTCCGTTCAGCGCCAACGGTCGGGCGATGACGATGCTATCCGAAGAGGGCTTCGTGCGCGTGGTGGCCCGCGCCGACACCAATCTCGTGCTCGGCCTGCAGGCGGTGGGCGCCGGGGTCTCCGAGCTCTCGGCGGCTTTTGCGCTGGCCATCGAGATAGGTGCGCGTCTGGAAGACATCGCAGGCACCATCCATGCACATCCGACCCGCAGCGAAGCGGTGATGGAGGCGGCGCTGAAAGCTTTGGGAAGTGCCCTGCATATCTGAGGCCCAAGTCCAGGTCCGGACATTGACAATGCTGGAAGGCGTCGCGATCGGCGGCAAAACCGTCGATCACGGCTCCAATTCCTGGGGTCAAGGGGTCGCTGGTTCGACATCCGTCAGATGCGACGAACCGCGCACGGTCCCAGCGATCATCAACATCAAGGAGAGCGACATCACGATGCTGGCCTCGCGCGGCCGGATCGACGCCGCTCAGCTCGCAGCTGCGACGAGGTTCCCCGCCTTATGGGAAGCGCCA
Source organism: Rhizobium sp. BK112 (assembly GCF_014193215.1). Taxonomy (NCBI): domain Bacteria; kingdom Pseudomonadati; phylum Pseudomonadota; class Alphaproteobacteria; order Hyphomicrobiales; family Rhizobiaceae; genus Rhizobium; species Rhizobium sp. BK112. The sequence goes on along the minus strand of NZ_JACHYZ010000006.1, from coordinate 41,375 downwards.
TCGACTACGGCCGCGAGCCGTTAGCCGGCGGCAGTCATACGGACCCGATCAGCCACAGGCAGATGCACGCGGCCGAGGAGCTTAGGCGCGTATCCGACCTCGGCTTGGCCCTACATCATTTCGCCAACAGTTAAATTAGGCGCGGTGTTGGAAGTGGCCGGATCCTGAAGATCATCCTGTTTGGCTTCTAGGCCAAAGGTGGCTGGGTGGATGAACCCTTCACAACGAAGGGCTATCGGGCGGATTTCGACCTGCTGATCATCGTCAACAACGGGAAGCCCTGCGAGTCCGCCGAGTATTGGTAAAGGCTGCCGACCGTCTGAGGACGGTGGTCGTCGAGATTTTCAGCAGCTTATAGATGTGCGACTTGGGAAGCTGCGGACATCAATTCTTCGGGACTCGGGGCCCGGCATAGATTTTGGCCTTCCTCTTCGGCTTCTGTGAAACTCCAGCGCACAGTGCCTTCCCGATCGAGCAGGAACTCGCCGATAAGCGGCATGTGACCGGCGATCATAATCTGCCGGTCGGCCGCCGTAATTTCATACCAGTCCTTTTTCTCAAGAAAGTCGCCCGCCGCAGCCGGGTTCATCGGCACGGGCAACTCCCCCGGCAGATCGATCCGCATTGTCATGACCGCGTCCATTCCGAGCTTGTGCGGCCATTCGGTTTCATTCTCCGTGAACTCGAGGATGGGTAAACCGAAGGCGCGATGTGAAGCCCCCACCGGGTCGGATGCGCTAAGAAGGTCGGGTAGCGGATGGTAGCGGAAGTAGAGCCGCGCCCGCTCGACTGGCGTCTTGACCACTGCGAGACATTCGATGCCTTTCTCCTTCAGGGCCGGGTTGAGTTGCGCCATCGCCGCGAGATGACGCCGGCAGAACGGACAGTGTAGGCCTCGAAACAAACCGATCAGTAACGGGCTGCGGCCTCGAAAATCATCGAGCGCGATCTTGCCTTCGCGCGAGATCGCGTCGAATACAACATTCGGTGCCCGGTCGCCGGGTTGCAGCGGGCGGTCAACACTACTCGTGGACATGAACAACCTCCTCGCCTCGGATCAGCAAAAAAGGCAACACACCCAGCGCTCCGGGGCTCGAACCCGTGCTGGGCGCAAAATCTCTACGCCGGGACAAAGTAGCTTTCGGCCATCTGCCATATTGCCGACGTCGAGCTTGAGCCGTGCGGCCCATCATAGCACGTAAAAGCGTCTGCGGGCGAGCATTCAGGCTGGTCAGCAATCCGCGGCGCTATGTCCTCTGTGAGGTCTTCGAGGGAAAATTTTTTCCGCCGCTCTCGCCGGTCGATCTAAGTTTACAACCTGAGACAGTAAAATATACCATTAAATCCTACGGTAGTTTTCAATTCGTTGGTCTGATAATTTTCGTTGGTCCGCCTTACCCAATCCAACAAGGCGCAACAGTGGAGATCGTGATGACCGATAACTCTAAGACGCCTCCCGCCAAGAAGACAATCCAAGACCCCCCAGAATACGCGGCTGCGTCCGAAGACCCCAGCCAAGCCGCTCCTTCCAACTCGTCTGGCACGGCAAAGCCTCCCCAGCCAGTATCTCAAGATCTTCGGGGCCAGCTTAAATGGAATGAGCAGCGTACCGGCGAGACCGATGATTGGTTGGGCGGGCCGCAAAACGGGGCCGAAGCGCCTGGCTCCAAGGAGAGTGGTCCGACAGGCTCGGGGAAAGTGCAGGGCGAAGGGGCAAGAAACCCCCAAACCGGCGAACGAATTGCAAGGAACCCCCAAACGGGAGAGTAGCAGCCGATACTGCTGCGACTTCGCGGTGTCCCACGACGGGCGCCGGTGCGAGCGCGGTTAAAGGCTTATCGAGGATTCTCACGTCAACTTGGATTGACGGATCGGGGCTGGGTTAGTCCCCGATCCGTAGCACCATCGTTTCCCAGAGAACGTGTTAAGTCGATGCGGCCCGGTCTCTGCGGCATGCCCGCGCCAAAGCTTCTCCGGCCCCACGCCGAAGCATCACGATTTCGATTTCCGCCAGCCGGCGGCCCACGCTTCGAATTCTGAGCAGAACCATCTTTCCCCGAACTGGGGGCTGATCTTCGTCTCTGCGTAGCGTCGCTGCCCCGGCAGGTGGAAGATACGCTCGCCCGTGTTGATGGAGATGTTGCCCTTGATCCTGCACGATTGTCCGGAGCCGCCAGAAGCGCTCCATGAGGCCAGCAAGTCGCTCGCGGTCCAGCCGCCGGCCGCACCAAACGCGAGCGCGCCGATGACTAAACCCGGAAACTTGAGAAGTACCGGTCTCTTTTGTGGATTGCGATAACCCTGACGCATCCCCCATCCCCGTCATTTCGCGCGAGGATTGTAGCGACGGATGGAGCACGGCGATATCCGTCCAAAAGGCGTAGTGCGCGGGGGCCTCGCCAACTAACCGCATCAGTCGTTCCGTTCCTTCGGGCTCTAGGGATGATGACGCATAACGTCTCACGTGCCGGAGGTTTGCTACACTCGGCAGGCTCGCACCGCGGCTCCTAACGAGAAGGTTGGCCAGACCTTCCCGCTGGGACCAGGATCTCAGGTGGGGATTACGCCTTGCTCTTGCGGATGACGTCCGCAATCTTCACTTGCTTGGGAATGAGCTTCAGTTTGAAAAACGTGTCGGCGATGTTCTGCTGCTGCGCGACGACGGTGTCATCCAGGCTCTTGACCCCGTAGGACTGACGCTCGAGCGCCTTGACGAGCACAGGTTCGGGGATGCCGACCGACGGTGACAGCTCTGCAGCGGCAGCCGCGGTATCGGACTTCGTCCATTCGTCGATCTCGGAAATGGCCTCGATCAAGATATCGATCGCCTCGGCGTGGCCGTCGACCAGCGCCTTGGTGCCGAGATAGAACTGGTGATTGGGAACGATGCCCTCGCCGTTTCTGAGTTCTCGCGCTTCGACCGCCACTTCCGCCGCTGCCTGGAAGGGATCCCAGATGACCCAAGCATCGACCGCGCCCTTTTCGAAGGCGGCGCGGCCGTCGGCCGGGGCGAGGAAGGATGCTTCCACGTCCTCGTAGGTCAAGCCGGCTTCTTCGAGCGCCTTGACGAGCAGGTAATGCACGTTCGAGCCCTTGTTGAAGGCGACCTTCTTGCCCTTCAGCTCCGCGACCGATTTGATGGGGCTGTCCTTCCGGACAAGTATGGCTTCGCCGCGCGGGGCAGGGGGCTCGTGCGCGATGTAGACGAGCGGAGCGTTGGCGGCCTGGGCGAAGATCGGCGGCGTTTCGCCGGTCGATCCGAAATCGACGGCACCGGCGTTCAGCGCCTCGAGCAGTTGAGGGCCGCCTGGAAACTCGGTCCATTCAACCGTGTAGCCGACCGATTCAAGCTTCTTCTCCAGCGTCCCTTTGCCTTTGAGAAGCACCAGAGTTCCATATTTCTGGTAGCCGATACGCACGACCTTGTCAGCTGCGCCAGCCAGTCGAACATGCGTCAAAGGTGTCGCGATGGCGCCTGCCACCACCGCCGTGAAAGCGCGTCTTGTAATCTTCATCATAGCCTCCGGAATAGGATGAGGCTAAATTAAAGTGTCTCTATCTTTTTCATAGAATATACGTGCTCCGGCATCCGCTTCTTAGGGATTGGCTTTTTTGTTCTGTTGCGACAACGAGCAAAAAGAACCGCGCCGCGAAATAGGAAACGTCAAGGCGATGTTTCAGGGCGCGACGCGCACGATCAGTTTTCCGAAATTCCTCCCTTCCAGAAGGCCAAGAAAAGCCTCTGGAGCGTTTTCAAGTCCGTCAACGATGTCCTCCTTGTATTTGAGCCGTCCCCCCGGTGATCCACGCTCCAGCCTGCTGATAGAAGTCAGGACGCTGATCGGCGAATTCGCGCTGGATGAAACCGCGGATGGTGAGGCTTTTGCGCAGGATGGCGCGCATCACCGCAAGAAGCTGATCATGTCCGCTCAAGGCAGAGGATCCTTCGTTATAATGCGCGATCAGCCCGCAGACCGGTATGCGTGCGAAGTCGTTCAGCAATGGAAACACCGCGCTCCAGACGTGGCCACCGACATTCTCGAAATAGACATCGATACCCTTCGGACAAGCGGCTGCAAGTTGTGCCGGAAAATCGCTTGCATGATGGTCTATGGCGACATCGAAGCCGAGCGCCTGGCGTATGTAGTCACATTTCTCAGGCCCGCCTGCAATTCCAACGACACGTGCCCCGGAAATCTTTGCCATCTGCCCGACTGCCGAGCCAACCGCGCCGCTCGCCGCGGCGACCACAAGCGTTTCGCCTTCTTTGGGCTTGCCGATATTGCGAAGCCCGGCATAGGCCGTGAAGCCGGGCATTCCGAGAATGCCGAGTGCCGTCGTGATCGGTGCGGTTTGCGGATCGAGCTTCCGCAAGTCCGCACCATCTGAAATCGCATGGCTCTGCCAGCCGGAATGCGAAAGCACGATGTCCCCCGCCTTGAACGCCGCGTTGCGGCTGCGTGCGATCCGCGCGACCGTGCCCCCTTCCATCACGCCGCCGATGTCGACCGGCTTGGCATAGGATTTGGCATCGTCCATGCGGCCGCGCATGTAGGGGTCCAGGGAAAGATAAAGCGTCTCAAGAAGAACCTCGCCCTCGGTGAGATCGCGAACCGTCTCCCGCTCGAGCCGGAAATTCGCCGCCACCGGCTTTCCGGATGGGCGCGATGCAAGAACGATGCGGGTGGCAACGGGTTGAGCGGTCATGGATGTGTTCCTCTTCTGATTTTTCCTCGGTGTATCAGGGATTCGCTTCGAAAACTGGGCCTCGCCATCCGGACCGTGCCTGCTTGCCGACCGCGCCTTTGCCGTGACGCCCTTACAACCGCTCATCGATCCCACGACCAAACGAGCTCGATCATTGTCATCGAGCTCGATGTCGTGCCATTGGCGGTCGCCAAACGCGAACATCCTCCTTATGTGGATGATCGGCGTGTGCCAAAAGGCAATGACCTCTCCGAGCGGACTTGATGTCGCCGCCCGATTTATCGAATGCGCATGCCTGCCGCTTCATCGTAGTGAAGCGGTTTGTCAAATTTTGCGAGCGGCGCTTCCGGCACCGAGCCGATGGTCACGCCATGCGGCCAATCCGGAGGGCAGATGGCGATATAGCGGGCATAGCCGCCAAGCCCACCCCCGAATTTCGGATAACCGATCGCGACCAATGCACCCGTTTCCGGGACCTGATCGAGATTGGCAACGCCTTCGGCCTGCGCGAAGCCGTTATGCATCAGCCAGTGTTCGCCCTCGAGGTTGGGCGTGGTGTCGGTATCGAGCGGCTCGTGGCCGTGAAACAGGATCTTGCGCTCGAGATGGAGGAATTTCAGCGCATCCAGGCTGACGCCCGGAAAAGGCGTGGTGGTCGAGAGCGCCGGGTCCGGCCATGTCTTGGACCAGCCCGAGCGGACGAAGACAACCGATCCTTCGGGAATCGTTCCGTGTTTCGCCTCGAAATCCTTGATGTCGGAGACCTGCAGGTGATAGCCGGGATCGGCCTTCACCTTGTCCTCGATAGAAATGACGACGAGCGGGCGGACCGCGAAGGTCGGCGGCAACTCGTCGATTGCGGCATATTCCGGTGCCCAATGGGCCGGCGGATCGAGCTGCGTGCCGAGCTGATCTGTCGTCAGCAGGTAGCTCGTCGCTTCGAAACCATGCTTGTCGTAGGTGTAGACATCGCCCTGCTTGGCGAAGCCTTCTAAATTCGCACCCGCCTTTGCCGGTGCAAAGCTTGAATTGCCGAAGCCCGCCCAAACGGGGATTTTCGGAGTGATGGTATGGGTCAGATCCACATATTTCGCGCCCTTGAAGGCGTCGTTGTAAACCTTCCAGAGCCCCGGCTCGTCGGCCCGAGCGGCCGCAACGGCCGAGAAAAATGTCATCCCGAAAATCATGGCAACGCGTGTCGCAAACCGCCTCATTGCTAATCTCCCTTCTGCCTCGATGTCATCGATAGTGCGCTCTTGGAATCTCACGACAGCGCCGCGCGTATTTCCACATACGCAGAGGGCGCTGTCGACTTTGACATACTGCATGATGTTATCCTTCAATCGATGCCGATTTAAGGAATTTTGCAGCAACCGACTTCAAGTGGATTCCGGAGCCTGCGCCAGCCGAGGCGATCAGCACGGCAAGCGCTTGCGAGTTTCATGTCCTTCCACTGTCCGGCCGCGCTCATGCGGCATTTGCTTTCGGCCGGGCAGCCTTAACGTGGGTGACGCTGCGGCGACCGTCGACACTGGCAGGGACGTCGCCATCGACGGTGGCGCGGCGCACGACCCGGTGCTGGTCGCCGTAGTCGTTGACCGCATAGTGCTGGGTCGCGCGGTTATCCCAAATTGCGACATCTCCGGCTCTCCAGCGCCAGCGCACGGTATTTTCCGGGGCGGTCACGTAGGACTGGAACACCTCGTAAAGTTTCGCGGAGTCGCTCTTCGACAGGCCGACTAGACGCTGAACGAAATTGCCGAGCAGCAGCGATCTTTCGCCGGTTTCGGGATGGACACGCACGACTGGATGCTCGGTCTCGTAGATGGTCGAGGTGAAGACTTCCTCGAAATGCTTCTTCTCTTCAGCGGTGGCGCGAGGGCGCACGGCTGCGTAGTCATAGGCATTGCTGTGAATGGCCCATAAATTGTCCGCCAGCAATTTGAGCGGCGCCGGCAGACTTTCATATGCGGCATGCGTGTTGGACCAGATCGTATCGCCTCCAGCTGCCGGAATGACGACGCCGCGAAGGACCGAGAATTTAGGATAGGCATCCACGAAGGTGACATCGGTGTGCCACTGGTCCGCCCTGCCGCCGCCGCGGCTGGAATCGAGATTGAGGATCGAAGCCGTGCCGGCCACCGAACCCTGGGTTGGATGCGGTACAAGGTCGCCCAGGCGGCGTGCGAAGGCTTCCTGTTCGGTATCGTCAAGATGTTGCTGGTCGCGGAAGAAGATGACCTTGTGTTTCAGGAGAAGCTGGTTGATGGCTGCCACCGTCGCGTCGGAAAGTTCTCCGCCAAGGCGGATACCCCTGATTTCGGCGCCGACACGGCCGGTCAGCGGCACGACATCGGACTCGGGAATGATCTGATTGACGAGAACTGGATTGCTCATGGAAAGCTCCTGGCTGGTCTTGGAAGAAGACGGCAAGTCACATGCACCCGATGGGCATCCACCGGGCGATCGAAAATCTCATCGCTAAACTCGACAGGGCTAGGGAACAGGATAATCTATAAATGCTATAGATAAATAATTCTAATTTTGCCCGCTTCCCCGAAACGGCTGCGTTAGATATTTCCTCTTGTCGGTGAATTCTCGCCTGCCGACGCAACCGAAGAAAAGATCACGTTTACGGCCGTCCATGGAGGCCGCCGGAAAGGAACTTTCGATGGCAACAGTCAAGCTCCTGTCTGACCAAGAGGCTGCGGCCATTCCGGCCGTTCAAGCCGTGTTCGACGACATCAGGGCGACGCGCAAGACCGACTTCATCAACAACTTCTGGCGTGCGCTTGCGAACGATCCCGCAAACCTCAAGCGGGTATGGGAAACGCTGAAATCGGTCATGACCGTGGAAGGTGCGATCGATCCATTGACACGAGAAATGATCTACATAGCGGTGTCGACGGCGAATGCTTGCCAGTACTGCATTCAATCCCATACCGCAGCGGCCCGTTCGCGCGGCATGACGGATGCACAGCATGGCGAACTTCTAACGATCATCGGGCTTGCGGCGCAGACAAATCATCTTGCGCTGGCCTTGCAGGTCCCGCCGGATCCGGAATTTGAGGTCCGGTAAAACCCGGCTCGGGATTGGGTCGCAACGCCAGCCGATCGATAATGGAAGCGGTCGACAGGTCGATGATGGTGTTGACAGTCACTTCTTGAGCGCTGACGGCGCTGTTCAGGATGGCGTGAACAGCGGGTGCGCTTTCAATGGCGGTGCCGATACTGGCGCGAAGAGATTTCGATGGTGAGCTCCGCGTATGTCGATTGGAGTTCCCTATCCGTGCCGTCTTCGAAATGGTCGTCGAGAAGCAGGGAGCGATACTCTCGAGCAAGCAACCTCGTTTCGAGCTCGTCGCGCAACGCAGAGAGCCGGAAGAATTGGCGTAGCCTGCCCATGGTGTTTCTCCGATCAGGCGGCGCGATGAATGCCGGCTTGTGATGCCGACATCAATTTGTGGATTGCTCGCAGCACGTCCGACGGCGCGGCGAAGTGCTGGCCGTCGAGGTCATGCACGTGAAACTTCACGGCGATGAACCTCAGCTGGTCCTTGTCTGGAACGACGATGCCGACCGGAACGCCGGCATACTCGATCACCTGTTTGGCCATTGCGATCATCCGTAAAATGGGTCCTCTTGCGACGCATATTCGGCGGGGGCATGTTTATAGTCTATTAATTTAATAGACCATATAAGCGGTAAACGGAGATGACTGTTCCGATCGATTCCAAATAACTCCTATGATCGGAGAAAATAATTCTAGAACTGCGGCTTTTTTGACCGCTCCCGGGGCTGAGCCGACAGGGCCTCCGTGTCCGGAAAAGACTTCGCTAACGCGTATCGCCACCCTCGCTCGCCCGGCACAGCGGGATTCGAACGACTGGGACGAGCACTGCCAAAAAAGCATGCTGCAAATTTTTGAAATGACTTCAACGCCGGACTCGGCCGGGTCGTGTCAAAAGGCGTGTTCAGGCCCGCGTTCCAGCGCCACTCAAGGCATCTGGAGCGGCGGATGCAAGAATGCAGGCATGGGCGTCTCACCGGGCCTAGTGGAGAGATAAAGCCGTGCGGTGTCCAACGCTTCGCGAATAGTCACGTCCATGTCGAGATAGCGGTAGGTCCCGAGGCGGCCGACGAAGGTGACGGAAGCCTCCTGTAAGGCGCGCCTGACATATTGGCCAAGCTGCTCCTTTTCCTTTATCAGGCGGATCGGATAGTAGGGGATGTCGTCCGGACCGCAGGCCCTGGAAAATTCGCGATAACAGACCGAGCCGGCATGATCTTCCCATGGGGAAAAATGCTTGTGTTCCGTCACCCGCGTATGGGGCACGGCGACATCCCCATAATTCATGACCGCGCAGCCCTGGTAGTCGCCCTCATAGGTAAAGCGCTCGAAATCCAGCGTGCGATATCCCAGACGGCCATATTCGTATTCGAAATAGCCGTCGAGCGGACCGGAATAGAATATGTGGTCAAAGCTCTTGCGCAGACCGCTATCGAAGCGCGTTTCCAGATGGACTGTTATATTTGTGTGATCGAGAATTCGCCCGATCATCTCGGTATAGCCGTGCTCCGGCATGCCCTGGTATTTGTGGAAGAAATAATTGTCGTCGTAGTTGAAACGGACTGGAAGCCGTTTCAGGATGGACGCCGGAAGCTCGGCCGGCGAACATCCCCATTGCTTCTGCGTATATCCCTTGAAGAAGGCATCATACAGGTCCTTGCCGACGAAGCGCAGCGCCTGATCCTCGAAGGTCTTCGGATCGCTTATGCTTTTGTCCGAGCAGCTGTCGATGAAAGCGCGCGCCTCGTCAGGCCTGAACACCTTGCCAAAAAACTGATTGATCGTGTGAAGGTTGATGGGCAGGGAATAGACCTGCCCGGAACTGGTCGTCTTGACCCGGTTCTTATAGGGCAGGAAATTCTGAAAGACATTCACATAGTCCCAGACGTCCTTGTCATCGGTGTGAAAAATGTGCGGCCCGTAGACATGAACCATGACGCCGGTCGCCGCGTCGCGCTCCGTGTGGCAATTGCCGGCAATATGGTTTCGCGTTTCGAAGACGTCGACCTCGTGACCTGCCTTGGCCAGTTCACGCCCGATGACTGCACCTGAAAGGCCCGCGCCGACGACGGCAATTTTTTCAATCCGCGGCATTGCCGATCAGCTCTTCCCGGTGGCGCTTATTGTCGAGGCGGTGAACCCTTCCGTCGCCAGGCGGCTGTCGTAGGGGAAAGGCGCATAATCGTGCCATTCGGCCAGCTTGTTGCGGTAAGCCTGCCTGTAAGCCCGATCGTCCGAAAACGCGATATTGTCCTGAACGAGTTCCATCCCGATGTCGTAATAAATGTCGAGGTTGCGCAAGTCCGGCACAGGTGTTTCACCGCCTTCGGATTCTGCTTGCATTTGCCAGAAAAGCGCCTCGAGGCGGGCGGCAAGAGCTGGAATGTCGCGCAACGTGCAGCTCTCCCGTTTTGCCTGCAAGGATTCCCTGATCGTTCTCAGGCTCTTGGGGTCGTTTGCAAAGCCAATGGCTCTTTCGATGTAGCTCTGCGGCCCCGAGCAGATCAGTTCCGGGACGCCGGCGGCGGCAACGATGCTATGGCAGAAACGCGCGGCAAAGCTCTTGCCGGGGAATGTCAGGATAGGCAGTCCCATGGTGAGCGCGTCGGCTGCGGTGGAATGCGCTCCATAGGGAAATGTGTCGAGGAACAGGTCGGCGAGCGCGATGCGGGCGAGATGCTTCGCATTCGGCGCCTTGGGCGCGAAAATGAGCCGTTCCGGCGCGACACCGGCTTTCTCCGCTGCCTGGCGCAGGCGTTGATCCACATCGTCGTTTCCAGCGAGCAGCCAGAGCACGCTGCCGGTCGTCGCAAGAAGAATTTTCATCCAGTCGGCAAAGGTTTCCTGCGTGATTTTCTGCATGCCGTTGAAGCAGGCAAAAACGAAGGCGTCTTCCGGCAGTCCGGCTTCTGCTCGCGACGGCCTTTCGGCGATCACCCTCTTGCGATCGATCGGCTGGTTGCAGGCAATCCTGAGCACCTTTTCCGAATAATAGATCTCGTTCTCGGGCGGGATGATGTGTTCGTCGGCGATGATGTAGTGATGGAACGGGCTGGCCATGGTGCCGGGATAACCGCAAAAGTTGACCACCACAGGCGCTGGCCGGTAGGCAAAGATTTTCGTTCGTGCATGCTTGGTGTAGCCGTTGACATCGACAAGAATGTCGATGTCGTCGTCGGCGATCTGCCTTGCAGCGTCGGCATCGCTCAGCGCGGCAATATCGCGCCAACAATCAACGGCAGCTTTCATGCGTGCCTGGGTCGCATCCCCTGCAACCGGCTCGCCGCAATAATAGGCGTAGATTTCGAGGCTCTTCTTGTCATGCAGCTCCAGCACCTCTCTAAGCGCAAAACCGACCGCGTGGTCGCGCAGATCCGAGGAGACATAGCCGACGCGAAGGCGCTGGCCGGTTCCCGTCTTCTGCTTGGGCACCTTGCGTGAGAAGCCGCTGGTATCCGGACGTCCGACGAAGGCCTTGTTGTAGCGGTAGGCTTTGGCGAGCTGGAATAATGGATCATCGGAAAAGCAGGCGAGCGCCAGCGGCGACATGGAATCGAGCAGGTGACGCATGGAGACATGGTCCGATGGCACCAGCGTCGGCCACTTGCACTGGCGCTGGCGGAGCGCGCTCCAATGTTGCCCGGCTTCCGTCTTGTCGGGCCGCAGTTCCATTGCCTGCCACAATGCCGTTTCCGCGTCTTCCAGGAGACCCGCGTTTTCCATGACGCGCCCGATGTGCTGAAGCGCCAGCAGGCGATGCAGCAGCCCGTCGGCTGTGCTCTCCGCAGTCATCTCCACGAAACTCTGCCATTGCAGAATGGCCTGCGTGGCAACGCCGCTGTCTTCCAACGCCCGTCCAAGATTGATGTGCGCCGGTCCAAAGCGCGGATTAAGTTTCAAGCAGGCGCGCAATGCGTGGATCGAGCCTGCCACGTCGCCCAACTGCCGCAGGGCGACCGAATAATTGAAATAGACGAGATGCAGGAAAGGATGAGTCTCGTTGAAGGCGATCCAGACCTTGTAGACCTCTGCCGCCTCGAGTCTTTGCCCGACGGCGCTGCGACTTTCGGCGAACTGAAACAAGTCCGTGAAAGAAAGGATCCCAGCCAGTGACGGAACGGGAATTGGCGCTGATGCATCATTGGTGACCATGGACATCCCACGAATTGACGGCCGGCATTGCTACCATTTGCGAAAGGCTAACGATAGCTAAAGGCGATAGCTTGCTCTAAACATGTCGGGCAGACACCTCTTGAAATCAGCGTGGGACTGCGACCCCTGCGATGGCCGAAATCCTTGCGCTGCTCGCTCGCGCTCCCGCCGTGCGATCAGGCATTCAGATAAACCGAAATGACTGCCGCTATCTGGTCCGAACTCAGATTGCCCATCTGGGTTTCCATGAGAGCATTCAGTTGCTCGCTCGACAGGCTCACAATATCGTCCGTGGACAATCCAGCCACACCGGTCGAGCTGAACGATGCGATATCGGCGGTCGAGAAGGTTGCCAGCTCCTCGGTGGTCAGTGCCGCGACTTGGGCCGACGTCAGGCCGGTGACCTGGCTTGAGGTCAAAGCCTCCGCCTGTTCTGTCGTCAAGGCGGCGATGGCTCTGGTGGTCAGTCCCGAAATCGCACTTGAACCCAAGGCGATGATGTCGTCGGTGGAGAAGAGAGCGAGGTCGTCCGTGTCCAGTGCGGCGAGCTGCACTGCATTCAGGGCACTGATCTGCGCCGTCGACAAGGCCGCGATTTGATCGGTGCTCATGGCCGCCACCTGCTTGTAACCCAGCGAGGCGACCTGGCTTTTTGTCAAAGCGGCGACCTGCTCGCTGGAAAGCGTGGCGACAACGGCTGTGGACAATCCCGATATGGCGCTCGAGCTGATCGCCACCAGTTCTTTTGTCGAGAAGCTTTCCAGATCCTCGGTGGTCAGGCCTGCGACGCCAGCCGAGCTCAATGCTGCAATCTGGGTGGTGGAAAGCGCTTCAACCTGTTCGATACTGAGGGCTGCGACCTGAACGCTGCTCAGACCGGCAATGCTTGCCGTGCCCAGGCCGGCAATTTGAGCCGTGGAGAGAGTGGCGATAAAGTCGGTAGACAATCCCTGTATGGCAGCCGAGCTGATCGCTGCGATATCGGCTGTTGAGAAGGTTGCCAGGTCGTCGGTGGCGAGGCCCGCGATGCCGGCCGAACTCAACCCGGCAATCTGTGTGGTGGAAAGCACCTCAACCTGCTCGATGCTCAAAGCACCGACCTGCGCGCTGCTCAGACCGGCGACGCTGGCTGCGCTCAGAGCCGCGATCTGCGCGGTCGACAAGGCCGCGAGATCATCGGTCGTCAAGACGGCAACCTGTGTGGAACCAAGCGCGCCGACCTGAGCGGTGGTCAGGGCCTCCAGCTGATCGGTGCTCAAGGCCTCGATCTGTGCGGTGGAAAGGCCCGCAATGCCAGCCGTGCCCAGGGCCGCGATCTGACCCGTCGATAAGGCTGCGATGGTGGCCGTGCTCAAACCGGATATGGCAGTCGAGCTGATCGCCGCGATATCGGCGGTCGAGAAGGTCTCGAGATCGTCCGTTCCGAGTGCCGCAATCTGGGCTGAGCTCAGCACGGCAACCTGGCTCGTCGTCAAAGCCTTGGCCTGATCGGTGCTCAATGCGGCAATCTGCGTGGTCGCCAGGCCGGCGATGCCAGCCGTGCTCAGGGCCGCGATCTGGGCAGTCGACAGAGCCGCGATAACGGCCGTGGACAATCCCGATAGTGCGCTCGAACCGATCGCTGCGATATCGGCGGTCGAGAACGCCTCGAGATCGTCCGTTCCGAGCGCCGCGGTCTGCTTGGAGCTGAGAGCCCCGACCTGGGTCGTCGTCAAGGCCTCAACCTGACCTGTGCTGAGTGCTGCAATCTGCGCGCTGCTAAGACCTGTGATGCCGGCGGCACTCAGAGCCGCAATCTGCGCGGTCGACAGTCCCGCGATATCATCGGTACTCAAGGCAACAACCTGCTTGGAACCAAGCGCGCCGACCTGAGCGGTCGTCAGGGCCTCAAGCTGGCCAGTGCTCAAGGCAACGATCTGCGCGGTGGAAAGGCCCGCAATGCCAGCCGTGCCCAGGGCCGCGATCTGGCCCGTCGAAAAGGCTGCTATCGTGTCTGCGGTCAATCCCGATATTGCGCTCGAACTGATCGCTGCGATATCGGCGGTCGAGAAGGTCTCCAGATCGTCCGTTCCGAGCGCCGCGATCTGGGTCGAGCTCAAGACTGCGACTTGCAGTGTCGTCAGGGCACTGGCCTGATCGGTACTCAATGCGGCAATCTGCGCGGCGCTCAGACCTGCGATGCCGGCCGTGCTGAGTGCCGCGATCTGCGCGGTCGTCAGTCCCGCGATATCAGCGGTCGCCAAGACAGCAACTTGCTTGGAACCAAGCGCGCCGACCTGAGCTGTGGTCAGGGCCTCCAGCTGATCGGTGCTCAAGGCCTCGATCTGCGCGGTGGAAAGGCCCGCAATGCCAGCCGTACCCAGAGCCGCGATCTGGTCCGTCGAAAAGGCTGCGATCGTGTCCGCGCTCAATCCCGAAATGGCACTCGAACTGATCGCCGCGATATCGGCAGTCGAGAAGGTCTCGAGATCGTCCGTTCCGAGCGCCGCAATCTGGGTCGAGCTCAGCACCGCAACCTGGGGCGTCGTCAGAGCCTCGGCCTGGTCCGTGCTCAATGCGGCAATCTGCGTGGTCGTCAGGCCGGCGATGCCGGTCGTGCTCAGCGCCGCAATCTGGGCGGTTGACAGGGCCGCGATATCATCCGTGCTCAGGGCGACAAGCTGCTTGGAGCTGAGAGCCCCGACCTGTGTCGTCGTCAGGGCCCCAACCTGACCTGTGTTGAGCGCAGCGATCTGCGTGGTGGTCAGACCCGCAATACCGGACGTGCTGAGCGCGGCAACTTGCGTGCTGGAAAGGGAAGCGACCGCAGCGGTGCTCAGGGCGGCGATCTGCGTCGAGTTGAGCACAGCAACCTGCTTGGTCAGCAAGTCGTCGATTTGCCCGGCGTCCAAGGCCGCGATCTGTTTGGTGGAAAGGCCGGCAATCCCGGCCGTGCTCAGGGCAGCGATCTGAGCACTGGACAGCGCGGCGATAACCGTCGTGGACAATCCGGTGATCGCACTCGAACCGATCGCCGCCATATCCTTGGTTGAGAAAGTCGCTATATCGTCCGTATCCAGGGCCGCAAGCTGCGTCGCACTCAGCGCCCCGACCTGGATCGTCGTCAATGCCTCGGCCTGTGCGGTGCTCAGGGCGGCGATCTGTTTGGTGGAAAGCTGTGCGATGCCGGATGTGCTCAGGGCCGCGATCTGATCTGTCGAGAGGACGGCTATGACAGCGGTGGGCAATCCCGCTATGGCGCTCGCACTGAAGGCGGCGATATGCTTGGTCGAGAACGTGGCTATGTCGTCGGCATCCAGCACAGCAAGCTGTGTCGAACTGAGGGCGCCGATCTGAGCGGTGGTCAAAGCGTCAAGCTGTGCTGTGCTCAAAGCGACGATCTGTTTGGTGGAAAGGCCCGCAATGCCTGACGTGCTCAGGGCCGCGACCTGATCCGTCGAGAGGGCCGCGATAACGGCGGTGGACAATCCCGATATGATACCCGAACTGATGGCCGCGATATCCTTGGTGGAGAACGTGGCTATGTCGTCCGGACTCAAAGCAGCGATTTGCTTGGAATTGAGAGCGCCGACCTGCGTGGTCGTCAAGGCCTCGGCCTGGGCGGTGCTCAGCGCCGCAATCTGTGTGGTGGAAAGGCCTGCGATGCCTGATGTGCTCAGGGCTGCGATCTGCTCAGTGGAGAGGGCGGCGAGAAGATCCGTACTCAAGGTGGCGACTTGCGTCGAACTCAGCGCTGCAATCTGCCTGGTGAGCAAGGCGTCGATCTGACCGGAATTCAGCGCATTGATCTGTTCGGTGGTCAGACCCGCAATGCCTGACGTGCTCAGGGCCGCGATTTGATCCGCCGAGAGGGCAGCCATAGCGGTCGTGGACAAGCCTGATACGGCGCTCGAGCCGATCGCCGCGATGTCCTTGGTCGAGAAAGCGGCCAGATCATCCGTCTGCAGGGCGGCTATCTGATTTGAGCTCAGCATGGCGACCTGCGTCGTCGTCAGGGCCTCCGCCTGTACAGTGGAAAGGGCGGCGATCTGCTCGGTGGTCAGACCCGCAATGCCGGATGCGCTCAGAGCGGCGACCTGCGCAGTGGAAAGGGCGGCGATGACATCGGTGCTCAAAACAGCCACCTGCGCTGAGCTGAGCACCCCAACCCGCGCGGTGGTCAAGGCGGCAACCTGCGACGTGCCGAGGGCGGCGATCTGGCTGGTGGTCAGCCCGGCGATCGCGGACGCGCTCAATACGGCGATCTGATCCGTCGAAAGCGCCGCTATGACAGCCGTGCTCAAGCCCGACATGCCTTTACTCGCGATCGCCGCGATATCGGCGGTCGAGAAAGTGGCGACGTCACTGGGTTCCAGAGCACCTACCTGGGTCGAGCTCAGCGCGGCGACCTGGGCCGTCGTCAATGCCTCTGCCTGCGCCGTGCTCAAGGCCTCGACCTGATCGGCGGTCAGACCCGCAATGCCGGATGTGCTCAGGGCGGCAATCTGTGCGGTGGAAAGGGAAGCGACGACATCCGTGCCTAAAGTAGCGACTTGCGTTGAACTCAGCGCCGCAACCTGCTTGGTGAGCAGGGAATCGATTTGACCGGTGCTCAGTGCGTCGATCTGTTTGGCGGTCAGGCCTGTGACGCTGGCCGTGCTCAGTGCGGCGATCTGATCCGTGGAGAGGGCTGCCATGACGGCCGTGCTCAAGCCCGATATGGCTTTGCTGCCGAGCGCCGCAATATCGGCGGTCGAGAAAGCGGCGATATCGTTCGTATCCAGGGCCGCAAGCTGGGTCGAGCTCAACATTGCGACCTGCGTCGTCGTCAATGCCGCTGCCTGGGCCGTGCTCAGGGTGTCGATCTGTTCGGTGGTCAGACCCGCAATGCCGGCCGCGCTCAGGGCAGCGATCTGCGCAGTGGAAAGGGAAGCAACGGCGTCCTTGTCGAGAGCCGCCACTTGCGCCGAACTCAGCACCGCAACCCGCGCGGTCGTCAAGGCGGCAATTTGCGCCGGCTTCAGGGACGCGATCTGGCTGCTCGAAAGACCTGCAACCCCTGCTGCGCTCAGGGCAGCGATCTGATCCGTCGAGAGGGCTGCCGTGACGGCCGTGCTCAAGCCCGATATGGCTTTGCTGCCGATCGCCGCAATATCGGCGGTCGAGAAGGTCGCGATATCATCCGTCCCCAAGGCGGAATACTGTGTTGAACTCAGCGCTGCAGCCTGGGTCGTCGTCAATGCTTCCGCCTGCGTCGTGCTCAGGGCGGAGATCTGTTCGGTGGTCAAACCCGCCGTACCGGCGGCGCTGAGGGCCGCAACCTGCGCAGTGGAAAGGGATGCGACGACATTCGCCCCCAGGGCCGCGACTTGCGTTGAACTCAGCACCGCAACGCGAGCGGTGCTCAAGGCGGCAACCTGGCTGGTGTTCAGGGCTGCGATCTGGCTGGTCGTCAGGCCAGTAACCGCGCTCGCGCTGAGGGCCGCAACCTGTGCGGTGGAAAGCTCTGCGATCTGTTCTGCGCTCAAGCCCGATATGGCTTTACTGCTGATCGTCGCGATATCGGCGGTCGAGAAGGTGGCTATGTCATCCGTCCCAAGAGCGCCGAGCTGGGTTGAGCTGAGGACCGCGACCTGGGTCGTCGTCAGCGCGCCAGCCTGGCTGGTGCTCAAGGCGGCGATCTGGCTGGTCGTCAGGGCAACGACGGCGCTCGTGCTCAAGGCGGCGATCTGATCGGTCGAGAGTGCGGCAATGCCGTCTGGGCTCAAGCCGGCCATGGCTTTGCTGGTGATCGCCGCCATATCGGCGGTCGAGAATGTGGCCAAGTCGTCCGTTCCGAGCGCCGCAATCTGGGCGGAGCTCAGCACTTTCACCTGTGAGGCGGACAGTGCCTCGGCCTGCGCCGTGCTCAAGGCGGCGATCTGGTCGGAGGTCAGTCCCGTGACACCGGATGTGCTGAGGGCGGCAACCTGCGCGGTAGAAAGCACCGTGATGTCTTTGGTGTTCACGACCGCGATTTGCGACGCCTTGAGGGCGCCAACTTGTTCCGTCGTCAAGGCGGCAATCTGCGATGTGCCGAGCGCTGCGATCTGACTGGTCGTCAGGGCAACGACGGCGCTCGTGCCCAGAGCAGCGATCCGATCCGTCGAAAGCGCGGCAATGCCGGCCGTGCTCAAGCCGGTTACCGCTTTACTGGTGATCGCCGCCATATCTGCAGTCGAGAATGTGGCCAAGTCGTCCGTTCCGAGCGCCGCGATCTGGGCGGCGCTGAGTGCCTTCACCTGTGAGGTGGTCAGTGCCTCGGCCTGCGCCGTGCTCAGGGCGACGATCTGATCGGAGGTGAGACCCGTGATGCCTGATGTGCTGAGGGCGGCAAGCTGCGTGGTGGAAAGCGCCGCGATGTCGGCCGTGTCCAGGACCGCGATTTGCGATGCCTTGAGGGCGCCAAGCTGGGTCGTCGTCAAGGCGGCGACCTGCGATGGGCTCAAGGCGGCGATCTGACCGGTCGTCAGGGCAACGACAGCGCTCGTGTTCAGAGCAACAAGCTGTTCCGTCGAGAGGGCCTCGACCTGACTGGTCGCCAGACCCGCGATCGCGCTCGTGCTAAGGGCGGCGACCTGCGCGGTGGAAAGCGCCGCGACAAGGCCCGTGCTCAAGCCGGTCACCGCCTTGCCGGTAATTGCCGCGATATCGGCGGTCGAGAAGGTGGCTATGTCGTCCGTTCCGAGCGCCGCGATCTGGGTTGAGCTCAGCGCCTTCACCTGTGCGGCAGACAGGACCTCGGTCTGTGTCGTACTCAAGGCGACGATCTGGTCGGAGGTCAGCCCGGTGATGCCTGATGTGCTGAGGGCGGCAACCTGCGCGGTGGACAGGGATGCGACGATAGCCGGACCTAAAGCCGCAATCTGCCTGGAGCTCAAAACCGCGGCCTGGCTCGCCGTCAATGCTCCAGCCTGCGCCGTGCTCAAGGCGGCGATCTGCTCGCTCGTCAAGCCCGCAATGCCGGCCTTGCTCAGCGCCTCGATCTGGTCCGTCGAGAGAGAGGCGATCACGGCCGTGCTCAGGCCCGGCATGGCTTGATTGGTGATCGCCGCCATATCGGCGGTCGAGAAAGTGGCTATGTCGTCCGTTCCCAGGGCCGCGATCTGGGTCGAGCTCAAGGCTGCGACCTGGATCGTCGTCAATGCCTCGGCCTGTGCCGTGCTCAGGGCGGCGATCTGGCCGGACGTCAGACCCGCAATGCCTGATGTGCCGAGGGCGGCAACCTGCGCGGTGGAAAGCACCGTGATGTCGTTCGTGTCCATCACCGCGATTTGCAACGCCTTGAGGGCGCCGACCTGGGTCGTCGTCAAGACGGCAATCTGCGCCGTGCTGAGGGCGACGATCTGGCTGGTCGACAGCTCGGCGATCGCAGCCTTGCTAAGGGTGGCAACCTGCGCGGTGGAAAGCACCGTGATGTCGTTCGTGTCCAGGACCGCGATTTGCGATGCCTTGAGGGCGCCGACCTGGGTCGTCGTCAAGGCGGCAATCTGCGCGGTGCTGAGGGCGACGATCTGGCTGGTCGTCAGACCAGCGATCGCGCTCGTGCTCAGGGCCGCCACCTGTTCGGTGGAAAGGGCGGCGACAAGGCCCGTGCTCAAGCCCAATATGGCTTGACTGGTGATCGCCGCCATATCGGCGGTCGAGAAGGTAGCCAAGTCGTCCGTCCCCAGGGCCGAAATCTGGGTTGAGCTCAGCGCCTTTACCTGCGTGGCCGACAGTGCCTCGGCCTGTGCCGTGCTCAGGGCGGCGATCTGGTTGGTCGTCAAGCTCGCAACCGCACCTGTGCTGAGAGCAACAAGCTGGGCGGTGGAAAGCACCACAATGTCTTTCGTGCCCATGGCCGCGATTTGCGATGCCTTGAGGGCGCCGACCTGGGCCGTCGTCAAGGCGGCGATCTGCGATGTGCTCAGCGCCGCGATCTGGCTGGTGGTGAGCCCCGCGATCGTGCTCGCGCTCAAGGCAGAGATCTGATCCGTCGAGAGGGTTGCGATAGCGGCCGTGGACAGACCCGATATGGCTTTGCTGGTGATCGCCGCGAGATCGGTGGTCGAGAAAGTCGCCACATCCGCGGCGCTTAAAGCGGCGAGCTGCAACGAACTGAGAGCACCCACCTGAGATGAGGTCAGGGCCTGTGCCTGATCTGTCGTCAATGCGCCAATCTGCGCGGTCGTGATTGCCGCAATTTGAAGCGAGCTCAGGCTTTCGATGTCAGTGCTGTTCAAGACAGCCAGTTGATCCACGGTCAAACCGACAATGGCACTTTGTGAAATGGCACTTAATTGCTGCGAGCTGAGAACATCGACATCTTCCGTGTCCAAAGCAGCGATTTGAGACGACGAAAGGGCGCTGATCTGCTTGGTGGTAAGCGAGGCCACATCTTCCGTCGTCCAGGCTGCAACCGTGGACGTTGCAAGAGACCTGATCTGACTGCTGGTAAGGGAGGAAACAATCGACGTCATATGTAAAAACTCTTGCGTTAGCCAATACAATAAAGTTCAGCGTTTCGAAGCCTGCACCGCCTGTTTGGCCGGGCTCTGAAAAGAACCAACGCTCTGAAAATTCACTGCCCAGCAAAGAGGAGTGTAATCAGATTGGCTTGCGCGAACCTGTAGTTGTCAAACTGATCGGTACCGGAATTGTGCGGTGAGCCGCCGCTCGATCCCGTCCAAGGGCCTGATTTGCAGGTCGATGTCACGCGTCGGTTCGAGAAGGACGTTGGGGAGAGGCGTTGGCAAACAGCTGACGGCTATGCGACGGCTCGCATAAAGAGCTTGATGCAGTTTCGATCGAGATGGCACCCCCACCTCATCGAAACCCGGGCGGAGTGACATTCCAACTTTGCACAAACAGGGACACTTCAACTCTAACTTCTAGTCTAAATACAACAGGAGCCTAGGCGCCTGCTGGCAGGGAGACAGCCGCGCTCAAAGACGTCCTGTTCGGGATTGTTAAGCTGTGCCGGGTCGGATCGGGCCGATGTAAAGAAGCTCTGCTCCGAGGATAAAGCTGCCGTGGATTGCCAGCCCTTAGCGCCTCATTGGCAAGATCAGGCCCCAACCGAGTTTCCTGAGGCGGTCCGAACGGTTCGAAACCCAGTTTTTTGTAGACGGCAATCGCTCGTTCGTTGCCAGGATGAGGATCGGTTGCGATCACGGCGCCTTCTCATCAAAGAGAGCCTGCATTCTCGCGCCGATAAATGCTGATCCGTGCCCAACACCGATCGTATCGGGGTCGCCAATGTATTGGTCAATTCCCCGCGAAACCCTCGGGAAGTTTGGCAAAATGGTGATCTTCCCACCCATGGACTGTGTAGTCCTGCATGAACGCGAAGGGAGGTCCGAAGGATGAAACAATCCAGCGTGCTACCCGAGGATCAGCCAATTCCTCTTCATCGTTATGGTCATCCGAATTCCACCATTCACGCAGATGAGGCTTCGATTGCCATTCCATGAGCAAATCAAGGTCGTCCAGTGTCGCTCTGCGAAAACTGTATTGATCGGGTGTCATCATGAGCTCAGTTTACCAGATCATCCGCCGGAGGGTATGGCAGCCGAATGCTGGACGATCTGAAAAACGTCACTTAAATCCGCCGCTCATTCGTTTCCGAACGAACTTAGCTTCTCCAGAAGCGCTTCCGAGATCTCGAACTGACGCGCCGTTCCACGACCCATAGAGTTCTTGACGATCGTCTCGGTCAACATTCCTCGCCTCACCAGAAGGTCCACCGTCTCCTTGACGCCGCTGCGCGTCAGAGACGTGATTTCCATGATGCTGGAAAGAGTTAGCTTCTGGTGCGCTTGGTTCATGCTGTAGAGGACCGTCATCATGCCGACCTGCTTCAGCCTTGCCTGAGGCGTCTCGTCTTCCTGGGGGTGATCGAGGATCTCATGCAGGATAAGGCCTGAGAAAGCCAGATTACGCCACTGGGTTGCAATTGCTCTTGTCATGTCTTTTTACTGTGTTATATAAATCAGTATAAATCGCACTAGCACCACGCTACCTCTTCCGCAATGGGACGTCTTTGAAGGGTCGTGCTCATGAAAAACCTTCTGTTCAACACGGTTGTCGCGGCCTGCTGCATATTGCCACCCTATCTTAATTCACCAGGCAGGGCGCAAGCAAATGAGTGGGGTTGCGAGGTTATTCTGTGCCTTTCCAACCCCGGAGGCCCGACGCAGTTTGCAGAATGCCGCCCGCCGATCGAAAAGCTCTGGCGCGAGCTTGCCGAGGGGCATTCGTTCCCCACTTGCAGCGGCGCCACCTTCCACAGTTCCCGCCCGGGCTATGAGCCGTATTACTGCGAAAGCGGATACCGGCTGCAAAGCGATTATGGTCCGCGCGGGCAGGAAATAACCTGCGTGTCGATCGCCCTTCAGCCGGTGAGCGACGCGTTCTGCCCCGATCTCGGGGAGAGCAGCAGTTCCAGCAACAATTCGGTTTTGGCGCCGCGATGGCAGCTGGTCGATGGTCGGCGCCAATGCATGGGCTATCCGACCGCTTGCCCGATGGTGAGATCGCAGCCCCACTATGTCGACGTCACCATCCATGGGATGGGCACGCAACGGGTCTGGTACTGAACTATGGCTGTGGCATTCGTTGATCTCGCCCAGAACTGCGCACCCGTGGTGGACGTCAGGACGCTTGCCGCCGTCGTCAGTCTGGAGAGCGGCTTCAATCCACTCGCCATTGCTATCAACAGCGGTCCGCCGCCTGAGCGCAAACCCGCGTCGAAGGCGGAGGCGATCGAGCGCGCGACCTCCCTTGTTGCCGATCGGCAGGACATCCGGATCGGTCTGGGCGGCATTGGGGCGGCGGAGCTGGGCAAACTGAAGCTTTCGATTTCGGATGCGTTCGATCCCTGCTTGAACCTCAAGGCGACGGCCACTCTGCTCGATGGCTACTACCGCCTTGCCTTGCGCTCCGGGGCCGATGCGACGCAAGCCGAAAAGGTGATGCTTCAGTCCTACTACGGGCGTGACGATCCGTCTGTTGGCGAAATGATCAAATATGACGCTGAGGTCCGCCAGGAAATGAGCCGCCTGCCTTCCGACCTTGCGTCTCTCACTATCGCCGAGCCGCGGCAAGAAACCTCTGTCGCGGACCCGTCAGCCAGGCGGGAGATATCGCCGGCTACACAATTGCTTTCCCAATCCGGCGGAGCCGCATCATGGGACGTCTTCAACGTCCGGCGGTCATCCCAGGTTCTCGTGTTTCAAGACGAACGATCGGAGCAAAGAAAATGATCTCAAGAGCAGACTTTCGCCCTGTCGCAGCCCCTCTCCTGATGGCCGCCGTCATCAGCGCCTGCCTGGTAGAGCCGGCCTTCGCGCAGGCGGCCGGCGTCGAAACCGTCCTGCAGAACATCGTCGACATGCTGACCGGCAATATTGCCAGGCTGCTTGCGGTCATCGCCGTCATCATCATCTGCATCGCCTGGATGTTCGGCTACATGGATCTTCGCCGCGCCGGTTTCTGGATTATCGGCATCGGCGGAATCTTTGGTGCGACGGAACTCGTCAATACGATCGTCGGAAGCTGATCATCATGCAAAGAGCCGCCGCTATCGAGGAAGATATCTTGTTTCTTGCCTGCACGCGCCCGGCGATGATTGCCGGCGTGACGATGGAGGCGATGGGCGTCAACGTCATGCTGACGACCATCCTCTATATCACCGCGGGATCGATCGCCTACGCACTTGTCGGCGTCGTCTTCCATTTCATATTCCGCACGCTCGTCAAGCGTGACCACAACATGTTCCGCATCCTGATCTCCTGGATCGAGACCCGCGGCCGGTCGCGCAACGCCGCCTATTGGGGCGGCGCCAGCTTGTCGCCCCTGAGGCTCATCCGGCGCTATGACGAAAAGGATTTGAGCTTTGCCTAGCACCGCAACGCTTCGCTCGCGCGAACTCGGGCCCGAAACTTTCATTCCATACGTCCGTCATGTCGACGAGACGACGATCGCGCTCGAATCCAGGGCGTTGATGGTGATGGTCGCGCTTGAAGGCATATCCTTCGAAACTGCCGATGTCATGGACCTCAACAGCCTGCACCGCGATCTCAATACGCTTTACCGCAACATCGCCGACGACCATCTGGCGCTCTGGAGTCATGTCATCCGCCGCCGCGACAACGCCTACCCGGACGGAGCCTTCGCCAACCCCTTCTCGCAAGGTCTGAACGCTCGATATCGCGACCGCATGATCGAAGAGGATCTGTTTCGCAATGATCTTTACCTCTCGCTTGTCTGGCATCCGGACCGGGATCCCGCAGAAAAAGCCGCCCATCTTCTCTCCCGCCTGCGCAAGGCGCGCCGCGACCGTGTCGAGCTTGATGAGGATGCCCTGAAGCATCTGAGGGACAAGGTCTCCGACGTGACTGCCGGGCTGAAACGCTTCGAGCCTCGTGTGCTTTGCCTCTACGAACAGGACGACATCGTCTTTTCCGAGCCGAGCGAGGTTCTGCATCAGATCGTCGGCGGCCGGCGGGAGCGGGTCCCGCTGACGGAAGGCCGCATATCCTCGGCGATCTATTCGCATCGGGTGATCTTCGGGCGGGAGACCGTCGAGATCCGTCATGAGGCCGCAAGCCGTTACGCCGGCATATTCGGGTTCAAGGAATATCCGGCGACCACCCGCAGCGGCATGCTCGACGGCATCCTGACGGCGCCCTTCGAGCTTATCCTGACGCAATCTTTCGCCTTCGTCGCGAAAGCCGATGCGCGCACGATCATGGGGCGCAAGCAGAACCAGATGGTCAGCGCCGGCGACAAGGCGGCGTCGCAGATCGAAGAGCTCGGCGATGCCATGGACGATCTGGAATCGAACCGCTTCGTGCTTGGAGAACATCATCTGGCCCTGTCGGTCTTTGCGCCCTCGGTGAAGGAACTCACCGACAATATGGCCAAGGCACGCGCCTATCTCACCAATGGGGGTGCGGTCGTCGCCCGCGAGGATCTTGGCCTTGAGGCGGCCTGGTGGGGGCAGGGGCCGGGCAATTTCCGCTACCGGGCAAGATCGGGCGCCATCACCTCGCGAAATTTTGCCGCACTTTCCCCTTTCCATTCCTATCCCGCCGGCAGGAAAGACGGCAACGAATGGGGACCGGCCGTCGCCATGCTGAAGACCGCCTCCGGTTCGCCCTTCTATTTCAATTTCCACCATAGCGATCTCGGCAACACCTTCGTCTGCGGCCCGTCCGGCACGGGCAAGACGGTGCTCTTGAACTTCATGCTGTCCCAGCTCGAAAAACATGATCCGCACATGGTCTTCTTCGACAAGGATCGCGGAGCCGACCTGTTCGTCCGGGCCGCGGGTGGCACCTACCTGCCGCTTCGAAACGGTGTCGCCACCGGCTGCGCGCCGTTGAAGGCATTTGAACTCACCCCGGAAAACAAGGTGTTCCTCGCCCGCTGGGTCGGCCAGCTGGTCGGGTCGGCAAAGCGTCAACTGACGGTCCTGGAGCTGCGCGACATCGCCTCGGCGATCGACGGGCTGGCGGACCTGCCGGTCGAAGGACGCTCGATCGGCGCCTTGCGCACCTTCCTCAACAATACCGACCCCGAAGGCATCGCGGCGCGGCTCAGGCGGTGGGAAAGGGGTGGGCCGCTCGGCTGGGTGTTCGACAACGAGACCGACGACATCGGCATCGGCGCCAAGTTCATCGGCTACGACATGACCGACTTCCTCGACAATGAGGAAATCCGCACGCCATTGATGGCCTATCTGTTCTTCCGCATCGAGCAGCTGATCGATGGGCGGCGCATCATCATCGTCATTGACGAGTTCTGGAAGGCGCTGCAGGACGAAGGCTTTCGCGACCTCGCGCAGAACAAGCTGAAGACGATCCGCAAACAGAATGGCCTGATGCTGTTTGCGACCCAAAGCCCGCGCGACGCGATCGTCTCGCCGATTGCCCATACGATCATCGAGCAGTGCCCGACGCAGATCTTCCTTCCCAATCCGCGCGGCGACCATGGCGATTACGTCGACGGGTTCAAACTGACGGAGCGCGAATTCGAACTGCTCTCGCGCGAGCTTTCGGTCGAAAGCCGGCGCTTCATCGTCAAGCAGGGCCACAACAGCGTCGTCGCCGAATTGAACCTCAGGGGCTTTGACGACGAGCTCGACATCCTGTCCGGCCGCACCGCCAACGTCGAACTCGCCGAGACGATCCGGGCGGAGATCGGCGACCGGCTGGAAGACTGGCTACCCGTGTTTCGGCAAAGAAGGAGGACGGATTGATGGAAAGGATCAGAATAGAGTTTGCTCTGGCGATGATGGTCGCACTGTTGCCGGCTGGAACGGCATTTGCGCAGGGCATTCCGGTCATCGACGAGACGGCGATCGCCAAGCAGATCGAGAGCATTTCCCAGCTGAAATCCCAGCTCGACACGCTCAATCAGCAGCTCCAGCAGGCGCAGCAGCTTTACGCATCGCTGAACAAGCTTACCAACATGGCCGATGTCGCCGGTCTGCTGAACGACCCTTCGATCCGCAAGGCATTGCCGCAGGATTTCAATGCCATCGAAGGCTTGCTCAAAGGCTCGGGCAGCGGTGTCTTCGCCACCTCCGCCTCGAAATTCCTCGAAGAAAATTCGACCTATCGCACCGATGCCAATGATTTCTATGCGCAGGAATTGGCCCGCGCTCAGAACCAGAATGCCGGGCAGATGAGCCTCGGCCAGCAGATCTACGATGCCGCCACCAAGCGCATCGACGGCATCGATCAGCTACGCCAGCAGATCTCGGGTGCAGCCGACGCCAAGGATATCGCCGACCTTCAGGCACGCCTGCAGGCCGAAACCGCCTTTCTGCAAACCGACGTGCTGCGCATGCAGGCTCTGCAGATGGTTCAGCAGGCACAGGTTCAGGTCGACGACCAGCG
This sequence comes from Rhizobium sp. BK112, assembly GCF_014193215.1. Lineage (NCBI taxonomy): Bacteria > Pseudomonadati > Pseudomonadota > Alphaproteobacteria > Hyphomicrobiales > Rhizobiaceae > Rhizobium > Rhizobium sp. BK112. Next base: position 14,540 of record NZ_JACHYZ010000006.1, on the reverse strand, counting down.
CAAGGCCGAGGATTGGCGCAAGCGCCTGGATGCCATGGCAGAGGCGCTCAAATGAAATATCTCGTTCCTGGTATCGCCGCGCTTGCGCTTTCCGGCTGCTTCGGCGAGGTCGACAAGATCTATACCGTCGACGAACTGATGGCTGATCAGGCCCTGCTGGCAAAGATCACAGGCAAATGCCGCAACAACCCTGGCGCCTTGCGTCAGGCGCCGAATTGCCAAAACGCCGAGGCGGCGGACTGGAAGCTCCGGCTTGAACGCATGAACAGGGCGCTTGGAGGCTGAGCCATGTACCAGGTCTTCAGCTTCGTCGATGGTCAGTTCAAGTCGCCGCTCGAGAATTTCATCTCGTCGGGCACGTCGAACATCGCCAGCTGGATCAGCGGCCCGCTCACCGCGGCGCTGACGCTCTACGTCGTGCTCTATGGTTACCTCGTCCTTCGGGGCTCAGTCCAGGAGCCCATTGTCGAATTCGCCTTCCGGGCGATGAAACTTGCGATCATCGTGATGCTGGTGCGCAACGCCAGCGAATATCAGACTTATGTCACCAAGATTTTCTTCGAGACGCTGCCGCGCGAGATTTCCCAGGCGCTGAACTCGGGTAGCGCACCGAGTGCCTCCACCTTCGACAGCCTGCTCGACAAGGGCCAGAAATGCGCCAAGGACATCTGGGCGCGTGCCACCTGGCCTGCCGACATCGTCAACGGCATCGGCGGGATGATGGCCATCGGCGCGAGCTTCACGGTGGCGGCGATCGGCTATATCGTCTCGCTCTATGCCCGGCTGGCGCTCGCCATCGTGCTGGCCATCGGGCCGATCTTCGTGGCGCTGGCGATGTTCCAGTCCACCCGTCGTTTTACCGAATCCTGGATCGGTCAGCTCGCCAATTTCGTCATTCTCCAGGTCCTGGTCGTCGCGATCGGTTCACTGCTGATCAGCTGTATTGACACGACCTTCACGGCGGTCGAAAGCTATACCGATGTCATGATGCGCCCGGTCGCCCTTTGCGCCATCTGCCTTGCTGCCCTTTACGTCTTCTACCAACTGCCCGGCATTGCCTCAGCGCTTGCAACGGGCGGGGCGTCGCTGACCTACGGCTATGGTGCTGCCCGAGACGCCCATGAGGGCACGCTCGCCTGGGCCGCCTCGCATGGTGCCAGAGCTGTTGGTCGCGGCGCCCGTTCCGCCGGCCGCCGTCTCAGATCTTGAGGGGCCGCAAGACGACTTCTCCACGACAAATGTTTCAGAGGTTTGCATTTCAATGATCCGCATTATCGTCTCGCTCCTCCTTGCCTTGGAGTTCACCGGCTGCGCATCGAGGTCCCATCCTTTGCCCAAATGCGATGGCTATTCGCGCCGGCCGCTTAACCGCGCCATGTGGCAGTGGGAGGACAACAAGCCCGCCAAGCAAAGCGGCAATGACGCAGTCCCGGCGACGGCGACCGGCCAGGTGTCTTCCTATGGAAAAGAGCCGCTGACGGAGGGGCCAGCCGACTTCGCGCATTTCGATGCCGCGGGTTCCTATCGGCCATGCGAGGAGGGGTGAGATCGTGAGTACCGACAGTCTGAAGAGCTATTTCGAAAGGGCACGCCGCTTCGATCAGGATCGGCTGGTCCAGGTGGAGCGGTCGGCGCGCATCGCCTGGTCTATCGCGATTGCCGCAAGCGTGCTTGCCGCCACCTCGATCGTCGCCGTTGCGGGGCTGACGCCTTTGAAGACGGTCGAGCCTTTCGTCGTTCGGGTCGACAATTCGACCGGCATCGTCGACGTCGTCTCGGCGCTGACGTCGACTGCCGGCAGCTACGACGAGGCGGTGACCAAGTATTTCGCCGCCAAATATGTGCGTGCGCGGGAAGCCTATGTCTGGAGCGAGGCCGAGGAGAATTTTCGCACCGTCGCTCTGCTCTCGACCCAGCCGGAGCAGACGCGTTTTGCGGCGATCTACCGAGGCGGCAATCCGGACTCTCCGCAGAATATCTATGGCCGCGGCGCGACGGCACGCGTCAACATCGTCTCGATCTCGCTGATCAACGCCAATGTCGTATCGGTGCGCTATACCAGGACCGTCACGCGTGGTGACGACGTCCGGACCACCCATTGGGTGGCGACGCTCACCTTTTCTTATGTCAACGCGCCGATGTCCTCGACCGACCGGCTGACCAATCCGCTTGGTTTTGCCGTCAGCGATTATCGCGCCGATCCGGAGGCCATCAATTGAAGCAGAGTTTCCTCATCGCCCTGACGGTGACCGCAGGACTCACCACGACCGCGCTGGCGCTCGATATCCCGCGAGGCGCATCGCAGGATAGCCGCGTCCGTTTCATCGACTACCAGCCCTATAACATCACCAAGATCGTCGGCACGTTGCGGTCTTCGGTGCAGATAGAGTTCGCCGCCGATGAGGAGATCGCCCATGTGGCACTCGGCAACAGCGTCGCGTGGGAAGTGGCGCCGGCCGGCAACATCCTGTTTTTAAAACCCCGCGAAAACCAGCCGGTGACGAACATCTCGGTCGTCACGACCAGGCGGGATGGCTCGACCCGCAGCTACCAGATGGAGCTGACGGTGCGCGATGGCAGCGTCGAGGCCGGGCAGAACACCTACTTCTATGTGAAGTATCGCTATCCCGCCGACGAGGCCGAACGCCGGAGGCTGGAGACCGCTGCCCGCGCGCAAGCAGCTCAGGCCGGAGAAGCTGACAAGGTTCTGGCTCTCCACGAGGCCTATGGGCCACGCAACTGGCGCTATTCGGCTCAAGGGACCTCGGCACTTGAACCGCAGGCCGTCTACGACAATGGCAAGGTCACGACCTTTTCCTTTGCCGGCAACCAGGAAATGCCGGCGATCTACATGGAAAATTCCGACGGCAGCGAGAGCCTCGTGCCGAAGTCCGTCGAGAACAACCTGGTGCTGGTGCACGCGATCAGCCGCAAGTTCATCCTGCGCAGGGGAGGCGACGTCCTCTGCGTCTTCAACGAGGCCTATGACCGTATCGGCATCGATCCCGATACGAATACGACCTCACCCTCTGTCGAGCGCGTCGTGAAGACGCAGGCTGTGGCAGGACAATAGGAGGACGCCATGGCCGAGGAAGACAGCACCCACATTCCCGGTGAGCGCGCCGAAACGACGACGGGCCGCGGTCTCGACAGCAATCCGACGGTGAGACGCGGTGCGGTGGCGCTCGCCATCGTCGCCTTCGTCGGCTTTGCCCTCTGGTCGATGCGCGGCCAGGATAAGCCCGTAGATGGCATCCAGCCCGAACGCGTCGTCATCCGGCAGACGTCGGATTTCGAGCCGGCGAAGGAACCGGTCCAACCGGTCGCCACGCCGCCTGAAACGCTGCTGCCAACACCCGGGATGCCCGAACAGGCGGGCGAGGATGAGAAGCTTCTCGACGCTGCCCGACGCGCGCCGGTCATCGCCTATGGTGGGAAGCAATCCTCTCCGTCTCATTCTCGAGACCAGGACGCCAGCGCCGATACCGCGTCAAATTACGTTCCGCTCGGGAGCAACTCGGGCGGTCCCGGTGCCCAGGCCGAAAACGAGGACCAGCGCTTCAATCGGCTGTTGACGCCGACCCAGCTGCAGGGCTCGCGCGCCGGCACGCTTGGGAATCGCGACTTCATCGTCGCCATGGGAACGTCCATTCCATGCGTTCTGGAGACGGCACTGTCGTCGGACCAACCCGGGTTCACGAGCTGTGTCATCAGCCGCGACGTCCTGTCGGATAACGGCCGGGTCGTGCTGATGGAGAAGGGCACGCAGGTGGTCGGCGAATATCGCGGCGGCCTTCGCCGCGGCCAGAAGCGCCTGTTTGTGCTCTGGAACCGGGCAAAGACGCCCAAGGGGGTGATCATCACCCTGGCGTCGCCGGCAACCGACGCCCTTGGGCGTGCCGGAGTCGACGGTTACGTCGATACCCATTGGTGGGAGCGTTTCGGCAGCGCGATCCTGTTGTCGATCGTCGGCGACGCCACCTCCTACGTCAACAGCCAGCTGCAGGACAGCGATGTCGATGCAGACAACACGACGAGCGCCGGCAAGCAGGCCGCGACCATCGCCGTCGAGCAGTCGATCAACATTGCGCCGACGTTATTGAAGCATCAAGGGGAGCTCGTCTCGATCTTCGTTGCGCGTGATCTCGATTTCTCGAGCGTCTATCGCCTCCGCGTGACGGAACCGCGCAACCGAGTCTACGATCGGGCGGTTCTCGGGGACTTCGCGCCAGCCTCGACCCTGGTCACGAAATAGCCCGCCATGACAGAGGGAGCCGATTCAGGCGTCGTGCGAGAGCTGTTGGCACCCCTGTCGCCCTTCCTGCGCGACAAATCCCTCTATGAGATCATCGTCAACTGGCCGACCCAGGTGGTCACCGAGGGCACGGCCGGGTGGCAGGCCCATGATCTGCCGGAGCTGTCGTTCGACAAGCTGATGCGTCTGGCGCGCGCTGTCGCAAGCTTTTCCAACCAGTCGATCGACGAAACCCGGCCCATCCTCTCGGCAACGCTGCCCGGCGACGAGCGGATCCAGATCGTCATCCCGCCTGCTACGACGAAGGGAACCGTCAGCATCACGATCAGAAAACCGTCTTCCGTGTCGCTCAGCCTCAACGATCTTGACCAGGGCGGCTTGTTCGCCGAGGTTGCGAGGCAAGAGGCGGACATCTCCTCGGCCGACCGGAGGCTTCTGGAATTCTATAGAACGGGGTCCTACCAGGCATTTCTGCGAGAGGCCGTCTACGCACGCAAGAACATCATCATCTCCGGGGCGACAGGATCCGGCAAGACGACGCTCTCGAAAGCCTTGATTCGCCATATCCCGTCGAGCGAACGCATCATCTCGATTGAAGACACGCCGGAGCTCGTCATCCCGCAGCCGAACCACGTCCGTCTCTTCTACTCCAAGGGCGGCCAAGGGCTGGCAAAAGTCGGGGCGAAGGATCTGCTCGAATCCTGCCTGCGCATGCGGCCGGATCGCATTCTTCTGCAGGAGCTGCGCGACGGCACCGCGTTCTACTACATTCGCAATGTGAACTCAGGCCATCCGGGTTCGATCACAACGGTGCACGCCGACTCCGCCGACCTTGCATTCGAACAGCTGACACTGCTGGTGAAGGAATCCGAAGGTGGGAGAGACCTGGAGCGAAACGACATACGCGCGATGCTGAAGATCGCGATCGACGTCATCGTCCAGTGCAAACGCCTCGAGGGTCGGTTTCGGGTGACTGAAATCTACTATCGCGCCGCCGCGGCAACTAAAATCGCTCGCGGCGATGGTCAAAACTGCTGACGCCGGGGTTTCCCGGCACGCCATAGCTGTCAAGGCGAAGCGTCGAATGCATCGCGGGACTGCATCAAATGCAGTCAGCTTTGGGCGGGGTGGATGCTGCATTTTGCTCGATGACACCGACGGCCGCGCTGAACGCCATAGGCCGACCGAAGAGGTAGCCTTGGCCATATGGGCAACCCAAGGCCAACAGAGCCTCCTCCTGTTCGCGGGTTTCAATGCCTTCTGCGACGGTGTCCAGTCCCATGTCTCGGCTGAGCCCGATCAGTGCGCGTGTGATCGCAGCATCGTTCGGCCTGCTGCGGATCTGCTGGATGAAGCCGCGATCGATCTTCAGCGTCGTCAGTGGATAGCGCTGCAAGGAACTGAGCGAGGCATATCCCGTTCCAAAGTCGTCGAAGGCGATGCCAACGCCAAGCTCCCGCAGGGCCGTCATCGCTTCCAGAGAACGATCGTCATCGGCAAGTGCGATCGTTTCGGTGACTTCGAGCTCCAGTCGCCCAGGTGCAAGGGAGTGCCTTTGAAGTGCGTTCGCCACTTTGTGGATGAGATTGGGGGCGCGGAGTTGCCCCGGGAAGAGGTTGACGCCGATCTTGATTTTGTAGCCTGACGCCTGCAGTTCGCTGGCGCGCTTTGCTGCTTCGTCAAGCGTCCACCAGCCAATATCCAGAGCCAATGCGCTCTGATCGAGAGCAGGAAGAAAGGCTCCAGGCGTCAGCAGGCCCCGGGTGGGATGATGCCAGCGGATCAATGCTTCGAGCCCGATGATTTTTCCGTCGGAGAGTCTGACCTGGGGTTGATAGAAGAGCTCCAGCTCACCTTGACGCATCCCGGCAAGCAGCTCATCGCGCAGTTCGCGCCGCGCCGACGTCTCGCTCCGCATGGTGGCGTCATACATCCGGATCGAGTGTCCGCCTGCGGCTTTCGCTCGATACAGGGCGTAGTCGGCACTGGCAATCACCTCTTCGGCTTCCACCCCGTGGGCCGGTGAAAGAGCAAAGCCGATGCTGGTGCCGAGTTCCAGGATATGTCCGCCGAGTTCAAACGGCTTTGCAAATGCCTGGAGGATAGCATCGGCTTGGGCATAAACGGCACGCGGGTCGCTTACATCCTGCAACAGCACCGCAAATTCGTCGCCGCCGACACGTGCAATATGAGCGTCAGGACGCAGCGTGTATGGGAGCCTGACACCGACGGCCTGCAAAAGGCAATCGCCGACCAAATGTCCGTGCGTGTCGTTGACTTCCTTGAAGCCATCCAGGTCCAAGAGCATGATGGCGGCAGCATTTCCCGCAGCAAGCGTATCGGCAAGCAGCGCGGAAAAGCGATGACGATTAAGCAGTCCTGTCAGGGTATCCTGGCTTGCCAGGCGCAACAGTCGCCCTTCCTTCTCCCGTCGCTCTGAAATATCGATGATGACGGCGCCAGCACAGAAGCCGCGTTTGCCACGCCAGGTCGACAGGGTGATTTCGATCGGAAACTCCGTGCCGTCCTTCCTGACCGCCGACACCTCGACCGGCCTGCCACCGAGATTTGGCTTTTGCCCCGCCGACACTTTTTGCAGCCCTGCCATGTGGGCGCCCCGCATCCTCTCCGGGATGATGATAGTGATGGGCCTTCCGATCATCTCGCCTTTGGTGTAGCCGAACAGCGCGCAGGCGGAGGGATTGACGAACTCGATATCTCCGTGGCTGTCGATCGAGATCAGGGATAATTTCGTCGCCTCGGCAAATTTCACCACCGTGAACGGCATGCGCCGCTCCGAGCTGCTCATTGAAGACGACTTGGGTATCATGCGTGCCTCGTGCATCGTGCCGGGCCTGTTTCGAAATTATCCGGTTGGGAAATCTGCCGGCCAAGCACAATCACCATGGAATACATGCGTGAACATTGATTTAAGTCGCGTGCATGCCGCTGGCAGAAAAGCCCAGATAGCGCAACTCGAGAGTGCCACCAGAGGTGATCAAGCAAACTGGACTCTTGAAGGCAGCCCCGCTAGCGTGCGCGGGCTTCGAAACCGGAGGCGGACAATGCTCAACGAAAACGACCAGACGGAACTTGCGAACACCCTGTCTGGTCGCGATGTCGCGCAGGCTGGTGCTCTTTGCTATCGTCGGACCGAAGGCGGTGGACTTGAAATTCTTTTTGTAGGCAGCCGACGGAACGGTCGCTGGGGCATTCCGAAAGGGCGCGTCGAGTATGGTGAAATCACCAGCGCTGCGGCGCTCAGAGAGGCCTTCGAGGAAGCCGGAGTGGTAGGCCTCGTCGACGCGACCGTGTTCGGTTCCTTTTTGTATCGAAAGGACACGGGTCCCAACCACTACCATGTGTCAGTCCATCTTCTCCAGGTGTCGCGCATCGCGGACGAGTTTCCGGAGAAAAGCATCCGTAAAACACATTGGTTCCCACTGAAGGATGCCATGCGCGAGGCCGCCCGGCCGGGTCTGCGAGCGCTCCTTTGTCGGGTTGAGAACATCGACCTATGAAGCTCAGTTTCGGCAGATCGTTATTGAGGGTCCTCAGAGCCCACAGCAAGCGGATCGAGAAAGCTGTCGCAAAGACCCGACGCAAAACGAAACGTTCAACGCCCCGTCCCGCGAAACCGATTTTGGTCGAGACAACCGCGTTTGGAAGCAACCCGGGCCGCCTGGTGATGAAATCCTTCGTTCCGACGTCACGGCTGCCTAAGAACCCTGCGCTTGTCGTCTTGCTTCACGGATGCCATCAGACTCCTGAAAGCCTGGATGCCGCGGCGGGCTTTTCCAAGCTCGCGAAAGAGCGCGGTTTCGTTCTTCTCTATCCACAGCAGAAGAGAGCAAACAATTCGCAAGATTGCTTCAACTGGTTTCGACCAAGTGCCGTCGCGCGAGACCGCGGCGAGGTCCGTTCGATCAAGCAGATGATCGAGCACCTATGCGAGCGACATCGCATCGACCGGTCGAGGATCTTCATCGCGGGGCTGTCCGCCGGCGGGGCGATGACGGGCGCACTTGTCGCGATCTATCCCTCACTGTTTGCCGGCGCCGCAATCATCGCCGGCATGCCGTTCGGATCTGTCCGCGACGCGATGTCGGCCCTGCGCGCGATGAAGTCAGGTGCGACGCCGCCACCGGGCGGATGGGGACGGCCGATCGCCGAGATTTCGCCAGAAGTCAGGGCATGGCCTCCGATAACCATCTGGCAGGGCATGGAAGACCGGGTGGTCAAGCCCGCCAATGCGCTCGCTTGTGTTGCTCAGTGGCTCGAAGTTCAGGGCATTGTAGAAAGCAGCGGCCGCTTGGAGAAAAAACCATGGGGCAGCTTGCAGTCGTGGAAAGTGACCGGCGAGAGGAAAGTGGCCCTCTATTCGGTCAGCAACATGGGCCACGGGCTTCCGATCAAGAAACGCAAGAGCGTCACAACACTACGATCTGCAGACCCCTATGTGATCCCGGCTGATATCTCAGCTCCAGCTGAGATGATGCGATTATGGGGCTTGTCGAGGTTTCGAGTGTAACCAGTTCGCGGGCATGTTCGACCGCACCAGGCAAAGTCCGGTCGCGATGGGGTCACCTACACCATCTCAGTGCGCGCAATGAAATGCCAGGCTTGTCTTCGAGCAGCTGACAGTGCAGGTGAAGGAAATACCAGGCCCGGGGATACGAGGTTCGTGAGATGTTGAAGATCGCGATCACGTCATCGCCAATGCAAATGCGGCGGTGGCCGCTTTCGGGTAACTGGGATCTACTATCGGGCCGCGGCCTGAACCAAGATCGGCGAGGGTGCTCGCAGCGACCACCACGCTGGCCAACGGCGTAAATCCTTTGTGGACCAAAAATCACGCGGACTGGTTCGCGTTGCAGGCTGACAGATTTCGCCCTTTTGCCGTTGCGCAATCAGAGTATAGCGGGTCTCAAAAGGTCGGCCTTCGGCCTTCGACCTCAATCAATCGGCTACGACAAGACGGCCGCTCATTCCAAATCGAGCGACTGCTTGAGTTCGTCGATCCGCTTGGACGCTTCGGCCTTGGTCAGATCCTCGGCATAGGCTTCAGGCCGGTGCGCCTGTTCCGACAAGGTCTTCAGATAGGACCGCTGCGCGCCGGTCATCGGCTCGTCGCCGCTGACCCAATCGTCGGGGTCTTTCTCTGTGTTGGATGATGTCTTGCTTTTCGGATTGTCACTCATAGCGGCCTCCTGAATTCGTTCTCTAAACGTTCCAAGTGGTGCTGCTGTTCCCGCCGTATGGCGATCGTCGCGTTGGGCAATCGATGGCTCTTGTTCGGACGTAAAGGCGCCCCCGCCGAGCGAGAGGAATTCCGCTCATTGCAACAGCCGCTTGGTCAGTGCCGAAAACGGTGGTCGATCGGTTCGTCCGAGAAAGCAGCGCGCCAGTCCGATAGCCGTCGGCTGACCAGCCCGCCACGACGGGTCATTAGGAATGGGGATCTTCCCGCCATTCGGATGTCGCGCCGAATTCTGAAATGGCAAACGAGATGACGCTGCGCAGGCGCGGCGTCATGCGGCGATCGCGATGATAGACAAGCGACATCGGTCGCTCACTGAGATGCCATTCTGGAAAGAGTTGAACGAGCAGGCCTGCCTCGACATCCGAACGCAGCAGAATGGATGGCTGCATGATCACTCCCAGGCCCGCGCGTGCGGCCATGCGGACGGCCTGACCGCTATTGACAGTGATCGATATCCGCGGAATGACTTCGACCGAAACGTCGCCTTTTGCCAGCTTCCATGGCGACCGTGCCGCCGGGGCAAAGCCGATGGCATCATGGTTGGCCAGGTCACCTGGATGACCTGGATTGCCCCTTCGAGCAAGGTAGTCTGGTGCAGCGCAGATCATCATCTGGTAAGGGGCAAGACGGCGCGCAATCAAGCGGCTATCGGGTAATTCGCCGATACGGAAGGCAATATCGAATCCTTCGTCGACAATGTCGACATTGCGATCCGTCAAGGTGATATCCAGCGTGACATCCGGGGCAAGCGCTCGGTAGCGCTGCAGTCTCGGCATCAGCACCTCTGCGCCGAACGTCGTCGGAGCCGTCATCTTCAGCTTGCCGCGAGGCTCTGCTTGCAATGCCTCGGCATCCTGATCGGCGATCGCCACGCGCTCCAGAATATCTCGGCACTGTTCGACATAGCTGGCGCCGAAATCCGTCAGGCTCTGACGGCGGGTCGTCCTGTTCAGAAGGCGCATTCCGAGCCGTTCCTCAAGTGCTGCCACATGCTGCCCAACCATCGCAGGTGACATCCCGAGCTTGCCGGATGCGGCACTCATTGAGCCTTCTTGCACGGTTGTCACGAATACCTGCATGGATCGGAAGAGGCCCATTCGATAGCTCTGCTTTTAAATGATGATATTATTTTCGCGATTATCCATTTGTATGGGTGAAATACAACTCCCGTGACGCTGCAAACAAGGAGCACGACATGGCGCAGAACAGATTCACGGGCAAAACCATCCTCATTACGGGAGCGGGAACCGGCATGGGGCGGGCTGCCGCGCTTCGACTGGTCGAAGAGGGTGGCCAAGTCGCTGTCGTCGGGCGCCGGCCCGAGCCTATCAGCCAATTGCAGTCGGAGATCGAGGCCGCCGGCGGCACAGCCATTGCGATCGCCTGCGATATCGCCGACAACGAGGCGGTTGCCGCGGCCGTGCAGACGACGATAACTTGCTTCGGCAAACTGGATGCCCTCTTCGCCAACGCCGGCGTGCTTGGCGAGTTCAAGCCATTGGCTGTCACAGAAGCGGACGAATTCGACGCGCTGATCGCCACCAATCTGCGCGGCACCTTTTTCACCATCAAGCAATGCCTGCCGTTTCTGGCCGATGGTGCGATCCTCATCAACGCCTCCTGGACGGCTGGTGGCGTGATGCCAGGCGCCGGAGCCTATGCCGGCACGAAGGGTGCCCTGCAGGCGATGATGCGCACCCTTGCGGTGGAACAAGGCCCACGGAACATCCGCGTCAACGCCATAAACCCTGGCATCATCCTGACGCCGATGGCCGATGACGTCATCGACCCTGTCTTCGCGGCTCGCCTCGCCAGTCACACGCCTCTTCGCCGTAACGGCAGATCAGAAGACGTCGCGGGCACCGTGGCGTGGTTGCTGTCGGACGATGCCAGTTTCGTCACCGGCCAGGAAATCACCGTCGACGGTGGTTTCACAATTGGCGGTATCCGGCTCTAGTCTGGTCCAACCATTCCATCGGGAACTGACGGCAAGCACCTCGCAAAGCCGGCCACCGGCCGCTTTGCGAGTTCTTCGCGTAGGTCCGGCCCGGGGAATTGAAGCCATTGTTAAAGCTTGGTGATCAAGCCTTTTGCGTCCCACCAATCATGGCCGTGTCGTCCGGTTTCTAGTCGCTGCTGTGCTTCAGCTTTTCCAGATGCTCGGAGCAAACGACCCTGACCAATTCGAGCAGCATTGTTGTTCGCTCACCGAGCCACCTGAGCGCCTCCTCGCTGATCTCATAATGCTTTGAATAGCGCGCCTTCACATATGCTTCGTTCAATGTGTTGAACCACGCGCGTTCCTTGTGTTGATCACGCGGAAAGGCTTCGGCCAGCCGGCGGTTTTGTTCCTCGGCGAGGGAGCGCAGAAACTTGATATTGTGCGATGGTGGGCCGTAGTTGGTGAGGGTGAGCAGGACGCAGGAATAGGCTTGCTCGAGCGATTGATGGAGTTCAAAGGCGGCGACGCGAAACTCTCTCTCTCCGACATAGAACCGGAAACCCTTTAAGAATGTCTGGGAAAGCGAGAACCTGTCCTTGAAGTGCTCCCTAGCAATACGCAGTTGGTCTGCCGGGCTTAGTGGTGCGGCTTCCGCAAGCGGTTCATCGTCAAGTTCATAAAGGACGATGCCTTCCTTGCGAATGTCGGAGAAGAAATACTGTCCTTCCTTGAGGTAGGTATTCACCTCACGCCTTGAATGGACGATGAAGCTCACCGGCGTTTCGATCGAGGCCTCGTGGATTAGCCGGTCGGCGGCCTTGTACCAGTAGTCGGCGAATTCGCAGAGCTTGCGGTTGTTGACGATGATCAAGAGATCGAAATCGGAGCGATACCCTTTCATGGTGAAGGGTTCATCGACCCATCCGCCCTTGGCGTACGAGCCGAACAGGATAATCTTCAGAATCCGGCCGCGCTTCTTGAAATCGGCCGTGCCTTCTTTCAGCGCGTCCTCGAATTCCTCGTGGAGGATTTCAAGGACCCGGCCGAGTTCTCGTTGCTTGCGAAGCGGCATATGATCGAGCGACGATTTCATAAGCAATCGATAGGCGAAAGATCCAATAGCGTCTACTCGCAGTTTTGAGAGGGAATCTGTGGGAACTAATCGCCTCGGAGATCACGTTCTCTCGAGGAACCGCGTTAATCGAAGACGACCGTGAATGTGGCTTCCCAAGAAGGTCCTGCACTCCAGGAACGGGGAGCACACGCTGCGTCACCGGCGCGTTGGCCACCGAAAAGGCAGATGCCCTTTCGCCTCTGAATGGGGATGTCGATCAGCTTGATTACGCGGAATCAATTTCGTTGGAATGATACCACTTTATTACCTGCCAGGATCATTGGAATCTTCCGGATTGGCTGAATGCGACTAGCGGACATTTAGCTTCGTGGGCGAAATCAAATGTTTCAGCCCGATTTCACGGAAGCGGGTGAATGCCAACACACCATCCTTGGCTTTAGCTCGAATGAGCGCCCCCTCGTAAGCGTCCACGATACTCGCTGTTAGATCATTGATGTTCTCGTCACTGTCGATATCGCCATCCTGCTGGGCAGCGGCCAGCACCCCTTGAATACTTTTCTCCCAGCGTTCGAATGAAGCGGCGAGCGCATCGAGAACGACTGCGCTCCGGCCTGCAGCGCTTTGGGCAATCATACCGTAAAGGCACCCTGCATATGGGGCGGCCGCCTTATACTCTTGTTCAAGAGCTGCGAAATAGGCATCGAGGCGGGCCAGCGGACGGAGCGACATGTCAGTGAAGAATTTCTCCCGCACCTGCCGGTACTTCTCCTCATACGCTTCGACGACCGCTACGACGAAGTCATCCTTGCTCTGAAAGAAATAATAGAAGGACCCTTTCGGGACATCGACGGCCTTCAGGATCGGGCCGATCCCCACACCGTCATAGCCATGCGCCAGCAATTGCCGCATACCTTCGGAAATGAGGCGTTCACGCGTCGCAGATTGACCATCCATAACTAGACCAATCGTCTACTAGGTTGTTTATGCACATCTCTCTCCACGGAGTGACCTCATATGTGCATAGCACGCAGTAGGCTTGTCGGCATCTATCTCGTGATTTCTTCTGCTGTTTTGTGGAGCACGGCCGGGCTTTTTGTGCGCATCGCCGACATGGATGTCTGGTCAATGGTCGCTTGGCGGTCGGCCTTCTCATTCGTCACGCTTGGCGCATTTATATTGATCCGCCGAAGATGGACGAAGAAAGGTGTTAAAGGGACTTTCGGCATGCCCGGTGTGGTTGCATGTGTCGTTTCTACAGTAGCGGCGATCACCTATATTGCGTCTTTGCAGTGGACGACCGTCGCGAATGTCATGACGGTGTACGCCACGCTTCCGTTTGTAGCGACCGGGATCGCTTTCTTATGGCTGCACGACCGCGTGACATACCGCTTCGTGATCGCTGGCTGTCTAGCTTTCCTGGGAGTAGCTATTTCGGTCGGAGCAGCTATGTCGGCAAACGACCTTCTTGGCATCCTGGCTGCTTTTATCATGACGGCTGGATGCGCCACGCAGATTGTCATTGCCAAACGGTTTCCAAGCATGGATTCGACGATGATGACGGTCTTGGCCGCGTTGGCCTGCTTTTGCATCGCCCTTCCGCTCATGCAGTATTCGATACCGACATCGACACAACTCCTCGCATGCGCTTTCTATGGGATTTTCACGACCGGCATTGGTTATGTGCTTTTGTTGCTTGGCTCTCGCCGGATTGGTTCAGGTGAAGCCGGACTATTATCCATGCTTGATGTCATCCTTGGCCCAATATGGGTCTGGATTTTCTACAGCGAGGAGATCACGCTACCAGTCCTTCTGGGCGGTGCAGTCGTTTTGACTTCTGTCTTTTGGTATCTCCTACCGAGCCGTAAGGTTGCTGCCCCCGTTTGAGCAACGGCCGCTTTGGGCAGATACCGTTGATAAAGTCGCGTCGAGATCGTGCGGCAGCTCTGGATTGCGGCTGGCGCGCCAAGGTGTAGCTCCCTTTATGCTGGTTTCGGCATCGGCGTCG